>NZ_JBDIWI010000001.1:0-712500 GCF_039638325.1 Gluconobacter sp. OJA
ATCATCATCTCAACCGCCCCGGCCAGACCCTCGAAGAAGGCCCCGCCGCGTCGGTGAACGGGCTTATACGGCCACCTACACACACCGTCAATCAAAAAATCATATAAAAATCAAAAAACTGACTTTTTATGAAAATCCTTGAACCACTGGGCAAATTTCATAACCCCATCCTCAAGCGAGACGCTCGGAGTCCAGCCACATAATGCTTTCACATCCTCCAGGCTCGCCCAGGTTCTCTCCATATCCGCCACGGGACGAGCTTGATGTTCTATGCATGCAGATCGCCCGAGATGTTTTTCCAGCAGAGCAATCAGTGTCGTCACTTTTTCCGGGCGATCTCCACCCAGATTCAAGATGCGCGCCTCACCCACTTGAGGAGGAACGTCCATGATCGAAAGAACACCCGATGTGATGTCAGCTATATAGGTGAAATCCCGAGACAGTCCTTTTCCCTCATAAAGGGTGACCGGACGCCCCTCGCAGATAGCTTTCGCGAAACCGTAATAAGCCATGTCTGGCCGACCCCACGGCCCATAGACGGTAAAGAACCGCAAGCCTGTCTGTGGAATACCGTGAAGATAAGCATATGCGGAGGCCGTGAGCTCACCTGCGCGCTTTGTAACCGCATAAAGTGAACCCGGCTCATCCACGCGATCACTCTCTTTGAAAGGCAACGACTGGTTGCGACCATAGACTGAGGACGAAGACGCATAGACAAAATGCTTCAACCTTTTCAGGCTTCTGGATGCCTCCAGCAAAACAACCTGCCCCATGACATTCGCTTGTACATAGGAATACGGGTCTATGAGTGAGTATCGAACTCCCGCCTGAGCTGCCAGATGAATGATGACTTCAATATCAGAATGACCATCAATGACTGATCGCATAGCCTCGCGGTCAGACACGTCCTTCTGCTCGAACACAAACCCTTTTTGACACGTCAGTCTGTTCAGGCGCGCCGTTTTCAAGAGCGGGTCATAATAATCATTCAGCGTATCAACGCCGACTACCTCCATGCCTCGCGCCAGCAAGGCATGCGAGACGTGAAAACCGATAAATCCCGCTGCCCCGGTAACTAAAACCTTCACGTATCAGTGCTTCAGTGCCGGGCTACTTACAGTATCCCCCACGCGGATACCCAACTCTTCCGTAACCCCTCCAGCAAGCTCAAGCGTGTTGGCCACAACCCCGTCACTGCTCAGGATTGCCTCACTCAGCGGCACCGCCTTCTCCGCAATGGCATGAACATGATTGGTGGAATCAATGAAAACGATATCGAGGGATACCAGTGTGTTCCTCATCCACATGTCGGAAACCTGCGGTTGCGGCCAAAGGAAAAGCATTCCCTTGTTTTTGGGCAGCTCCTTGCGGAACATTTCGCCGACTTCCTGCTCCCTGTAGGTTTTGGCCAACTCCACCGTAAACGAGTGCTTAACTCCGTCTTGCGTCGTGATTGTCAAAGGTGCTGTCGGAAGAACAGGCTGTGCCTGACGAATAGGTTCTTCTGCAGCATAGGCGGAAGCCGTCATACCGCTCGCGAGAACACCTATCGCACCTAATATGGAACAAGCCATCACACGCATGGGAAACCCTCTTTGAAATTTATCGTTCAGAAACAAGAAATGGATTGGACCGGCGTTCTTCCCCAATGGTCGTGGGCATTCCATGACCACACAGCACCACAGTCTCATCCGGCAAACTCATGAGATGTTGGCGAATACCTGCAATCAGCGCAGGAGCATCCCCATAAGCAAAATCGGTTCGGCCTACCGTCCTGCGGAACAATGTATCGCCAACAATGGCACGACGACTGCCATGATCCACAAACACGATATGCCCTGGCGTATGTCCGGGAATATGACGCACCTCGATATCATGGCCCAGAAGCTGGAGTGTCTCACCACTTTCCAGAAAGCGGTCCGGAACAACACTCACCATCCCTGTCATACCAAAATGCGCAGCCTGTTTCTCAATACTACTCAGCAGGAACGCATCACGCCGATCTGGCCCGAGAACAGGCACAGGATCTGATTGAATCTTATTTAGGCGTTCCCGCAGTTCATCAGCGCCACCAGCATGATCAAGATGTCCATGCGTAAGAAGAATAGCCTCAACCGTCAGTCCACGGAGCTGGGAGAGTAGTTCATCCACATCCCCCCCTGGATCGACCACCACGGCATGGTTCCGTTCGTCCCAGAGGATCGTGCAATTCTGCCGGATCGGCGTCACAGGCACTCTTTTGACATTCAAAGGGACCACGGTTTTTTCTCCCGCACGGCCAGTTTAGCGATACCTCCCGGCGATACCGCGTCCCACCCCCTACGACAAGGGAGCCAAGAGGTGATTGACCGCTTCTTAAAGCCGCCTCACTCTGGGGCTTTCCAATCTCGGGATCAGGATACCCCCCATGAGCCGCATCATTCGCACAGAACCCAACGCCATTCTTTCCAAGGCTGTGGAATATCATGGCTTTGTTTTCACCCAAGGCGTTGTTGCCTCAGACCTGTCACAAGATATCGATGGCCAGACCAAAGACGTCCTGGCTCAACTCGACGCCATTCTTGAAGAACACGGCACAGACAATACCCGCATTCTTCAGGCACAGATCTGGCTTAAAGACATCGCAGACCGCAATGCTCTCAACACGCACTGGTCCGCATGGCTCCCGGAAGGACTAGCTCCTGCACGCGCCTGCGTTCAGGCTGTCATGGCTGACCCACGCATCCTCGTGGAAATCATGCTGACAACCACGAAATAAGCCACCCAACCAAATACGGCACAATTAAGGCAGAATGCGACACGAGAAAGATTTTCATTAGAAATGAAAATTTAACCCTCAGTGATGCATTCTGCCCTTGTCAGGGTTGCATGAAGATTGTTAGCTCCCTGTAACCCGAACGACACAAGCCTATTCAGGATCAAAAAGATCGTGACGCATAAAAGTTGCCGGAAAACATTTTTCTCTGCCCTGGCGCTCTCCGCTGTCATGTTCTTTGCGAGTCATGCACAGGCCAAACACCTCCGTAGTTCACACGGTGGTCATGGTGTCTTCCGCTCCCATCGCGCATCTCATGCGTACCATCATCACACCTTTTCAACTGCGCACGTCATTCAGTGCGTAGCCTATGCAAAGGAAGCATCTGCCGTCGTGTTGCACGGCAATGCACGGGATTGGTGGTACAACGCTGCAGGCCGATACGCCCGTGGTAACGCTCCGGAAGCGGGATCGGTTCTAAATTTCCGTGGCATCCGTCGTATGCCTCTGGGTCACGTCGCTGTGGTACGGGCTGTCGAGAACAACCGTACGATCTATATTGACCAGTCTCACTGGGCATCCAATGGCATTGCGCACAACGTGCGCGTCGTTGACGTATCACCCAACAATGACTGGAGCGCCGTTCGCGTTGCCCTTAACGACCGTAGCGGCCGCCTTGGTAGCATCTACCCGACATACGGCTTCATCTATGGCCGCGCAGACGATGGTCGCCAAGCTCCGCAGGTCCTGGTCGCTCGCGAAAGCCATGCAACCACCTTCCGTCATCGTGCGATCTTCAGAGGATCGAATGCTCTGAGTCATCCGATGAGCAACACGGAAGTTGCAGAAGCCCCAGACGATGCATTCACATCTGACGCTCCGAACCGGTCCATCCGATAAGAAGACTTCAGATGCAAAAAGCGGGGCTTAAAGCCCCGCTTTTTTTATGTCCAATCGTTCAGAGACGGCTTAATCCGGCCGACTGTCTTTATGATAAGGATGGTTCGAATTGATAGCCTGAGCCCGAAAGACCTGCTCGGCAATCATCACACGCACAAGCATATGCGGCCAAGTCATAGCCCCTAGAGCAATAACGGCATCAGCTCTCTGGATCACTGATCCATCCAGCCCTTCTGCTCCCCCAATCAAAAAATGTAACGGACGGCCAGTTTCCTGCCACCGAGCAAACGTGGCTGCAAACTGCAGGCTGCTAAACGTCTTTCCCCCCTCATCAAGGGCAATGACAAAAGCATTCTCAGGACAGGCTCCCAAAAGCCCCACAGCATCCTTGCGCTTCTGCTCCATAACGGAGCCTTTGGACGGCGCAATCTCTGTCACCGTCAGCACAGGACGAATCCGGGCAGCGTAACGGTCAAACAGTTCCCGTTCAGGCCCGGACTTCAATCGCCCAATAGCAACGAGCTTCATTCAGCCCTGCTCTTCGTCCTTACCGACAGTCACTTCGGATTCGCTAGAATCCAGATCAGAGCCCCACATTTTCTCAAGGGCATAGAGCTCACGGCTCTCTGGCTTGAAGAGATGAACAACAACATCCCCTGCATCCAGAAGGACCCAGTCACTGCCATTCGCGCCTTCAACCAGAACCCGGTTGAAGCCATCTTCCCCCAGCTTTTTCTCAATATGGTGGGCCATGGCTGCAATCTGACGATCTGCCAGACCCGTTGCCACAACCATACGGTCTGCAAAGTTGGCGCGGCCAACCAGATCCAGAACCACGATGTCCTCTGCCTTGTCTTCCTCAAGGCTGGCCGTGATGATGGACAGCATTTTTGTCAGAACATCAGGCTGCACAGGCTCGCGCTTGACGGCAGTCTTCTTGGGGCCAGCAGCAGCAGCCTTCTTGCGAGGCGTTCCAGGCACCTTGGCAGCCTCGGCCAGTGCCGCATCAGGGGTGCTGGTTTTCCGACGCGTGGTCTTGGCCTTCGGGTCGGTTGAGGTCGTCTTGGTGATGGCTTTTACTCCTGATCCGGTTCCAGACAGATTTGCCCGGACTCTCGCAACGCTGTAGCCGATATATCGTTCTGCGGCGCAGAAAGGAACGTCCATGCGCATCCTTTTCTTTGCGCCAGTATAGCAGCCTCCCTCGAAGGCCGTCGATTTCGCCGTAAAGCAGACGCCGCAGCGCCGTGCAAAGCAGGCGTTACACTCCCTGGCCGAGGCAGAATCGCTATAGGCACCATACGGGCCAGCATCCTCCAGTTTTTCCAGCGAGAAAATTGCGCCAGCCCATCTGCTCCCATCAACCAGACAAACTGAACATGAGGAAAGCGCTTCTGAAGCAATGCCACAGTCTTCACTGTAAAACGCTGTTTCAGCCTTGCTTCGATATCCGTAGCACAGATTCGACGGCCATCAGCGATCTTCCGGGCTGACGCAAGGCGCGCCCTGAACGATCCCATGCCCTTTCGAGGCTTGAGAGGATTCCCAGGTGAGACCATCAGCCACACCTGATCCAATCGCAGAGAGCGCAACGCCTGCTGAGCCACCTTCAGATGACCATAATGCGCCGGATTGAAAGAGCCACCCAGCAGCCCAATCCGCATACGTCGGCCATCGCCAAACGTCGGGATCGTATTCAGCCCCGCACCTGTCCGTTGCCAAGCACTTCGTAGCGATAACACGTCAACTGTTCGAGCCCCACCGGGCCTCGCGCATGCATCCGTCCCGTGGCAATGCCGATTTCAGCCCCAAAGCCAAATTCACCCCCATCACAGAACTGAGTCGATGCATTCCACAGCACAACTGCACTATCGGTCCCATTCATGAACGCCGCAGCAATCTCAGGATCTTCAGCGATAATCGCTTCCGTATGAGCACTGCCATGGCGCGCGATATGGTCGAGAGCCTCTTCAACGCCATCAACAACAGCGATGGAGAGAATCGAATCCAGCCACTCCGTATCGAAATCGGCGGCACTGGCAGGAGGCAAGGTTGAAACTATAGATCTGGCAGTTTCATCCGCCCGGAATGTGCAGCCCTTGGCAGCCAGATCATCCACAATGTGCGGCAGGAGCGACGGAGCAATCGCCCGATCAATCAGAAGCGTTTCTGTGGCCCCACAGATTCCCGTACGGCGCATCTTGGCATCCAGTAGAACCCGACGCGCCATTTCAGGATCAGCACTGGCATGAACATAGGTGTGATTCAGTCCATCGGCATGGGCCAGAACAGGCACCCGCGCCTCACGCTGAACGCGTTCCACCAAAGTTTTTCCACCACGTGGAATAATGAGGTCCACGCCCTCAGCAGCCTGAAGGAGCGCACCCACAAGAGTACGATCGGCAGACGGCAAAATCTGTACACAAGCCGGATCAAGACCCGCAGCCGTCAGCCCTTCAACCATCGCCGCATGAATTGCGCGCGCCGAATTCAGGCTTTCGCCTCCACCACGTAAAATGACAGCATTGCCAGACTTGATGCAAAGAGCCGCAGCATCAGCCCCAACATTCGGCCGGCTTTCGTAAATCATGCCGATGACACCGAGCGGCACAGCAACACGACGGAACAGCAACCCGTTAGGGCGCTCCCATTCTGCGAGAATGCGTCCAAGCGGATCAGGGAGCTTTGCGACGTCTTCCAGACCCTTTGCCATGGCCTCAACGCGCCCAGGCGTTAAAGTTAGGCGGTCCCGGAATGCAGCCGTCCGATCATCAGAAAGCCCGGCCAGATCCTGCTCGTTTGCCGCAACGATTGCTACGCTGTTGGCACGAAGTGCCTGAGCAGCAGCATTCAGTGCCAGATTACGCGTCGCCTCGTCTGCTCGCGCCAATCCACGAGCAGCCTGACGGGCCTTATCCGTCAGCCCTTTCAGAATAGCCGCAGCATCAGACATTGAATCGGAACAGGAGAATATCTCCGTCCTGCACAACATATTCCTTGCCTTCGATCCGCAACTTCCCAGCCTCCTTAGCGCCTGCTTCACCATTGCAGGCCACATAGTCGTCAAAAGCAACTGTTTCGCAGGCAATGAAGCCACGCTCGAAATCATTGTGAATGACAGCAGCAGCCTGAGGCGCCTTCACACCTGCCGTAATAGTCCAGGCACGAGCTTCCTTCGGGCCAACCGTGAAGTATGTCCGCAGACCCAGCAGGCGATAGCCCGCTGCAATCACACGATCCAGACCACTGTCGCTCAGACCAAGCCCCTCAAGGAACTCCGTGCGATCTTCCTGCGGCAACTGGCTAACCTCAGCCTCAATCGCAGCAGACACGATCACAACGCCAGCGCCCTCTTCCTCAGCCCGCTTCCGAACTGCCTCAGAGTGAGCATTGCCGGTCGCCGCAGCAGCTTCCTCGACGTTACAGACATACAGAACCGGCTTCGTCGTCAGAAGCTGAAGACGCGCAGCCTCACCTTCCTGACCTTTCGGCACGGCGGTGCGGGCAGGCTTGCCATCACGCAGAGCCACAATCAGCGGCTCCATAAGCTCAAGCTGCGCCTGTGCTTCGCGATCATTTCCACGCGCACGCTTCTGAAGATTGATCTGGCGCTTCTCAAGACTTTCCAGATCAGAAAGCATCAGCTCGGTCTCAATGATGTCCGCATCCCGAACCGGATCGACCCCACCTTCAACGTGGGTGATGTCATCGTCTTCAAAGCAGCGCAGAACATGAATGATCGCATCCGTCTCGCGGATATTTGCCAGAAACTGGTTTCCCAGCCCTTCACCCTTGGACGCGCCACGGACCAGACCCGCAATATCAACAAACTCAAGGCTGGTCGGAATCTCTTTCTGGGACTTACCAATCTTCACCAGAATATCCAGCCGAGGGTCCGGCACGGCAACACGGCCCGTATTCGGTTCAATGGTGCAGAATGGGTAGTTCGCTGCCTGCGCTGCGGCTGTTTCCGTCAGAGCATTGAACAACGTGGACTTGCCAACATTGGGCAGACCAACGATGCCGCAATTGAAACCCATTGTGCTCTCCATCTTTCAGGCCGCCACATCGGTCAGCCCAGTCTCAGAATTCAGTTGCCCTGTGTTCGCAGAATCCACGCCCACGGACAACACCTGCACCCTGCAAAACAGGCAGCAGAGTACGATTCCCGCCCTAGATCTCTCTCCGGCAACGATACCCGCACGTTATAACAGTGAAAAAAGCTGACCATAAGAGACCTGAAGTCTCGCGGCACTCAGGCCGTAAGCAGCGCCACTTTCGTCATGAACGCTTCATTCTCGCCCTTGGCCAGAATAGGCGCAGCATCCGCAACCGCCTCAAGCCACCGCTCAAGCTCCGGCTCTTCCGCCTTGGCGAAATTCCCCAGAACATGCCCGTGCACCCGGTCCTTGTGCCCCGGATGGCCAATGCCCATCCGCACACGCCAGTAATCCGGCCCGGAAAGACAGCGATCCATTGAGCGCAGGCCATTATGTCCTGCCGCACCACCGCCGCGTTTGATACGCAGCTTGCCGAAAGCAAGGTCGAGTTCATCATGAAAAACGGTAATGTCGGCCTGCGCGATCTTGAAGAACTGCGCGGCCTGCTGAACGCTGTCACCCGACAGGTTCATGTAGGTCATCGGCTTGAGGAGCAGAATTTTCTGCCCCCCAAGAACGCCTTCGGAAGTCTCCCCCCGAAAGCGCTTGCGCCACGGGGAAAACCCGTGACGCCTAGCGATTTCATCAACCGCCATGAAGCCGATGTTATGTCGATGACGGCTCATCCCCGGCTCGGGATTGCCGAGACCGATCCAGAGCCTCATGACTTACTTCTTCTTTGCGCCTGGCTTTGCAGTAGCAGCTGCAGCAGCGGCAGCAGCCTTGGCAGCAGCTTCAGCTTCCATTTCCGCATCGATGGTCGGCGGAGCGATAGAAGCGATCACGAGATCAGAAGCCTGATGACCCGTCAGCTTCACGCCTTCCGTACCCTTCAGGTCGGACCAGCGAACGCTGTCATGAATGTCGAGGACACTCAGATCAACAGTGAAGCTTTCCGGAATGCTGGCTGCATCAGCAGCAACGTCCACGGAATGACGGACAACGTTCAGAACCCCACCGCGCTTGATGCCAGGAGCCTTCTCTTCGCCAACGAAGATGATGGAAACCTGAACGTGCACCTTCGTGCCCGCTGCAACGCGCTGGAAGTCGATGTGAATCGGAGCATCCGTCACCGGGTGCAGCTGCACGTCACGGATCAGGGCTGCAACCGGCTCTGCGCCTTCTGCTGCCAGGTTGTACACGCGGGAGGACCAGCCACCACGGTGCAGTTCCTTCATGATCACGCGCGGATCAAGAGCAATGATGGAAGGCTCCTGCTTGCCACCATAGATTACTGCCGGAACCAGCCCGGCACGTCTCGTTGCGCGCGCTGCCCCCTTACCAGCCTTCGCGCGCGTCGAGACAGCAAGTGTCGTCAAATTAGCCACTGTTACGCTCCTGCGTATTGAATTTTGTCATCACACAGACCTCCAGGGGTGCCTGTGCGAGCGGCGAAATAGCGGAAAACTGCGCCACACACAACCTTTTTCCCAGATTCTACCTTCCTGATGCCCTACCCCAACCATGGCTGGACCCACGCCCAAACCGCCAGATAGTCTGTCACAGCCCCCATAGTCGCCTGCGTCACAGAGAATCCATGAGCATCGCCCAGCGCCTCGAACACCTACCCTTCACCCCCTTCCACCGTCGGCTCCTGATCCTTGGCGCTGTGGATACATGTTCGACGGCCTAGACTCCGCCATCGTTGCCTTCACCCTCCCGGTTCTGAAAACGCAATGGCACCTGTCCGGCCCGTCTCTCGGTATTTTGGGAAGCGCCACTTATCTGGGATACGGTCTCGGCTCCCTGCTGGCGGGTTGGTGGGCCGACAGGTCTGGCCGCCGTTCCGTCATGATGAGCGCCCTCGCGCTCTACGCCATCGGCTCTCTTCTCTCAGCAGTCTCCCACACATTCGGCGGCTTCTTCAGCGCCCGTCTTCTCGCTGGACTGGGCGCCGGCGCAGAAGCCACGATCATCGCCCCCTATCTGAGCGAGTTCGTCTCATCCCGTTATCGCGGCGCCTTCACGGCCAGCCTCACGGGCTTCTATTCTTTCGGTTATGTCGCCGCAGCCATTCTCGGATTCATGATTGTCCCCTCATCACCGGATGGCTGGCGATGGGCCTTGGTTGCCACAGCCCTACCCGTCCTGATGCTCCTCTGGTGGCGGCGTACCCTTCCCGAGTCCCCAAGATGGCTCGATCAGCAGGGGCGAACGCACGAAGCTTGTCGAATTGTCGGAGCCATCGAACAAAGCGCCGGACTGGCCGCCGGTCTTTCGACAACCCCCGATACAGCCGGACAAACAAACCGCCCCCTCAGCGATCTTTTCGCCCCCAGCCTCAGACGTTCCACTTTCATGAGCTGGGCCATGTGGCTGAGCATCACTTTCTGCTTCTACGCGTTCTTCACATGGATCCCGACCCTCATGATCGAGCGCGGCATGACTGTGACCCGCAGCTTCGCCTACGCCATCTCGATCTACGCCGCACAGCTCCCCGGATACCTGGCCTCAGCCTTCTGCACGGAACGTCTGGGCCGACGCGCCACCGTCGCCACCTTCATGATCGGCGGCGGGATCAGTGCCATCGGCATGGCCGCAAGCCAGACACCCACACAGGTCCTGCTTTTCGGAATTATGCTGTCCATGTTCATGAATGGAACCTACGGCGGCATCTATGCCTACACCCCCGAACTCTTCCCGACATCCCTGCGCGGAAGAGGCATGGGACTGGCCTCCGCAATCGCTCGTCTGGGCGCAATCTCATCGCCCGTCCTGATTGGCTGGATCTACCCGAAAGCCGGTTTCCCCGGCGTCTTCGGCCTCACAACCTGCGTCCTCCTCATAGGGGCTAGCATCACCCTTCTCTTCGGCCCCAAAACAGAAAAACGCCCGCTCGATCAGGAGCAGGCGTTCCACTGAGATCCAGAATATCCGGCCCGATCAGAGCATCGGCATCCCACCATTCACAGGTAACAGAGCGCCCGTCGTGTAACTGTTCAGCGGGTCCGCAAAATACACATAAGCCCCAGCCAGTTCCGCTGGCTGACCTGGGCGACCCAGTGGGACATCAGACCCAATGCTCTTCTGCGCTTCTTCCGGCATTCCCGTCGCAATGAACGGCGTCCAGATCGGGCCCGGCATAACCCCGTTCACCCGAATACCTCGTGACGCAAGCTGCTGCGCCATACTCACCGTAAAGTTCGCAATGGCCGCCTTCGTCATGGAATACGGCACAAGGATCTGAGGCGGCGTCTTCAGATTGACTGAAGACGTATTGATGATGGACGCCCCCGGCTTCAGATGAGGCAGAGCAGCCTTCGTCAGATAAAACAGCGCATGCGTGTTGGTATCAAAATGGCGCTTCCAATCGTCGTCACTGATATCCTCCAGATGCTCCGCCCAGTTCTGAAACGCAGCATTATTCACAAGAATATCGAGACGACCGAATTCTTCCAGAATGCGCCCAACCAGCAACTTGCAATGCGTCGCCTCACGAATATCCCCCGGCAGCAGAAGGCAGCGACGCCCCTCTGCTTCGATCTGTCCTGAAATATCCTTTGCATCCTGACTTTCGGTTTCGAGATAGGAAATCGCAACCTCCGCCCCCTCCCGAGCAAAAGCCAGTGCTACAGCGCGCCCAATTCCGGAATCGCCACCTGTAATCAGAGCCACCTGCCCCTTGAGTTTTCCAGAGCCCTGATAGGTCTTTTCCCCGTAATCAGGCTGCGGCGTCATTTTTGATGACAGCCCCGGAAAAGGCTGGCTTTGCCCCTCAAAAGGAGGCTGAGGATAACGATTGCGAGGATCAACAGGCATTCAAGCCTCCTAAACTGCATGAGAGATGCAAGTAAGGATCCGTAACGACCCACTCTTTCATTCAGTTCAGAACATTTCATCAAATTATTTTCCGGAACATTTACCGGGGACTCAGACTTCTAAAGTGAAGGATTTCCCAAACCGGAAATCGACTTACCGAATTCGAAACGACGTGTCCGGCATTCTTCAATCCGGACATTCGCGACGACAGCAGATCGGACCGAACCATGAGCGACACGGCAGATAAACGCACCACCGTGACCATCGGTGACCAGACCTTCGAGCGCGGCCCCCAGGGTGCAACCCACCAGACCGCAGGCGGCGACATCCCAACCTTGACCACCCAGCAGGGTGTTCCCGTCGCGGATGACCAGAATTCCCTGAAAGCTGGCCCGCGCGGCGGAACACTTCTGGAAGACTTCCATTTCCGGGAGAAGATCTTCCACTTCGATCACGAACGCATTCCAGAACGCGTTGTTCATGCCCGCGGCTACGGCGCTCATGGCTTCTTTGAACTCACAGACTCCCTCTCCGACTACACAACTGCAAGCGTCCTCGGAAAAACCGGCACCCGCGTCCCGGCATTCGTCCGCTTCTCAACCGTCGCAGGTGGCAAGGGCTCATTCGATCTCGCCCGCGACGTCCGCGGTTTCGCCGTGAAGCTCTACACCGAGGAAGGCAACTGGGATCTCGTGGGCAACAACATGCCCGTGTTTTTCATCCAGGACGCCATCAAGTTCCCGGACATGGTACACGCTGTAAAGGAAGAGCCCGATCGCGGCTTCCCGCAGGCGCAGTCCGCCCATGACAACTTCTGGGACTTCGCATCCCTCTCGCCCGAAACCGTTCACATGCTCCTCTGGATCATGTCAGACCGGGCCATCCCCCGCTCTTTCCGCTTCATGGAAGGCTTCGGCGTCCATACCTTCCGGCTCATAAACGCCGAAGGAAAATCCACCTACGTAAAGTTCCACTGGAAGCCGAAGCAAGGCCTTCAGTCAGTTGTCTGGAACGAGGCCGTCAAGATCAACGGCGCCGACCCTGACTTCCACCGCCGCGACCTCTGGCAAGCCATCGAGTCCGGCGACTACCCGGAATGGGAACTGGGCGTACAGCTCTTTGACGACGCCTTCGCCGACAAATTCGACTTCGATATTCTGGATGCGACCAAACTCATCCCGGAAGAACTCATCCCCGTTCGACGGATCGGTCGCCTCGTGCTGGACCGTATGGTGGACAACTTCTTCGCCGAAACCGAACAGGTCGCCTTCTGCACCCAGAACGTCGTCCCCGGTATCGGCTTCACCAACGATCCGCTCCTGCAAGGCCGGAACTTCTCGTATCTGGACACACAGACAAAGCGTCTCGGTGGCCCGAACTTCACGCATATCCCCATTAACGCGCCCAAATGCCCGTTCCACAACTTCCAGCAGGACGGCCACGCCGCCATGCACAACCCGAAGGGTCGTGTAAACTACGAACCCAACTCCTGGGGTGCAGGTCCGCGTGAAAACCCCAAGACCGGCTACAGGCACTTCCCCGATGACAACGGTCGCACGACCCGCGAGCGCGGTGAACTCTTCGCCGATCACTACAGCCAGGCACGCCAGTTCTACATCAGCCAGACAAAGCCCGAACAAACGCACATCAAGAACGCGTTTGTCTTCGAGCTCAGCAAGGTTGAAACTCCAAACATTCGTTCCCGCGTTATCGCCCATCTTCTGAATGTGGATGAAACGCTGGCCAAGGGCGTGGCCGAAGGTCTGGGCCTGAAAGAGCTCCCCGCCCCAGCTCCAGCCGCCCGTACACCCATCACGGATCTGGCCGCCTCAACAGCGCTCAGCATCCTCAAGAACGGCCCTGACTCTTTCGCAGGCCGCAAACTGGGTGTCGTGATTACAGAGGGTACGGATGCAGCCCTGCTGGACGCTCTCCAGAAAGCCGCAAAGGCGGAAGGGACATTGATTGAACTGGTCGCCCCCGTTGTGGGCGGCGTAACGCTAACCGATGGCAAAACCATCCCGGCAGGCCAGAAAATCGTCGGCGCCCCATCCGTGCTTTACGACGCCGTCGTGCTGCTCACTTCTGCGGAAGGGACAAAGCTTCTGAGCAGGGAAGCAACAGCCCGTGACTTCGTGGCAGATGCCTTCGCCCACGCCAAGTTCATCGCCTACGGCCCGGACGCTGCCCCCCTTCTAGCAAAAGGCGGCATCACGCCCGACGAGATGGACGATGGTGTAATCGCCATCAAAAACGATGGCGATTTTAAACCCTTCATCGCAACCTGCCGGAAGCTCCGCTTCTGGGATCGTGAAGCCAAAACCCACAGCGTCTGACACACGCACAAAAAAAGCCGGGGATCATACCCCGGCTTTTTTAATGCTGAACAGAGGCCGCAACCCGCCGATCAGCTTCCTGCCGAACATGCGCAAAATCCTGCTTCAGCGGCTTGCCATGCTCCACCATCAGCACGCCGCCCACATACACCTGCTCCAGATTTTCCTGAGCCGCCGCAAAAACCAGCGTGGCATACGGGTCAAACACATACCCAAGATTGGTCGGATCAATCACAAGAAAATCCGCAAATTTCCCAGCTTCCAGGCTTCCAAGCCGATCCCCGACTTCCAGAACATCCGCACTCCCCCGCGTGTGCAGGCGCACCACATCATACGGGCTCATGATTGCAGCACTTTGGTACTTGTCCCGGATGGCATAAAGCCCGGTCCGCATGTTCTCGAAAGGATCTGCCAGATCCGCACTGGCTTCCCCATCCTCTCCCATCCCAACCCGCAGACCCGCTTTCAGGTAAGCCGGAATATCGGCCGTTCCCGATGCCAGACGACCATTGGACAGCGGATTCCAGACCATAGACGCCCCAGCCTTTACGGATCGGGCAATAATCTCAGGCGTCGTATGAATGAAATGACCGAAAATCAGATGCGGCCCGAGAATGCCTTCATCCTCAAACCAGTGGAACCGGGCCTGCTGAGCTGAAACGTTCTCAGGTGGCTCCAGATAATGACTCTGGTTGGACAGATGATACTCCCGCATCAACGCCCCTTCGATCTTCGCAACGTCTCCGGTGTCGTGAAATCCCGTCCCACCATTGATCATCACGGACAGGAACGTGGATCCCACATGCTGCCCGGCAGACCACGCCAGAAAATCCCCGACATGCTGACGAGCCTTTGCCAGTGACACATCGGCTTTACCGGGCAATGGCTCAAGACCATGTACAAATCGAATGCCGGAGACTGTTTCAGCCTGAAACTGCAACCGATCCGTTTGCGCGACCATCTTAGGGCTCGCCCCGCCATAATTAAAATTATAGGTAGCCGTGACGCCATGAGCGAGATGATCCAGCGCACCATCGAGAGTGAACCAATAAATATCCTCAGGTCGCGCCACACTCGCTTTCCCGGAATATAAAGCCGTAATCCATCCCATCAACGTTTGATCCGCCGCGAGGCCACGATACGCAGCCTGCCAGAGGTGGCTATGAGCGGAAATGAATCCCGGCATGACCCAATGCCCGTGCAGATCCATGTCCTGATCCGCTTGAATATCCTTGGGTGGAGCACCGGGGCCAATATGATCGATCACGCCATCTGAACGAACAGAAAAATACCCTTTAAAAGGCGCTTTCTGCCCATCGGCCATTGAAAAGATCAGGGCGTTACGAACCAGAAGATGAGAAGGTTCGGCGTAGGCTACACCCCCGGCACAGGCGGCCACCAGCATGGAACAGAGAATCTGAGCAGGACGAAGCATTTTCATGCCGGAACGATAACAGTCCCAGCGATCCGCACAAGCGCTGCGGCACTCTGCAATACTATGATGAAACGCGAGGCCGGATTGCAGAAATCTGATGACCAATATGGCCACCGCCTGCGAGTGTCCGTCGGCGGTGGCTGAAGAACCTCTGGTCCGTCAATGTATCCACACCCAGAACTTCAACCTGCTGAACACCAGCAGCTTTCAGCCGAGCCGAGCAGTATTTTGGCAAATCGAACATGAAATGCCCTGCCCGCTCTGCCACACGGAAAAACAGACCTGCGTTCCCGTCCTTAACCAGAACGGCATCCCGCATATCCGGGCCAACTTCATAACTCTCAGGCCCAATGCAAGGTCCGACTACTCCCCGGATATTCGTGGCACCCAGAGCTTTCATTTGCGTCACAACAGACTCGAGAACGCCGCCTACCGCTCCACGCCATCCAGCATGCGCGGCTCCCACAATCCGTCCATCCTCGGAAGCCAGAAGAACAGGCCCGCAGTCTGCCGTAATCACCCCAACACCGACGTCAGGGCGATCCGTCACCAGCGCATCGCCATCCTGCCCATGCCCCATAGCCCAGAGAACCGTCTCCCTGGTCACTGGAACCGTAATGTCACTATGCGTCTGCTTCAGACCCAGAAGCTTTTCTGGCTCAACCCCGATCTGCAGCGCAACACGCGCACGGTTTTCGCTCACGTTCGCCAGATCATCAGGAGACGACAGAGAGCAGTTCAGGCTGTCATAAGGTTTCGGGGACACACCGCCGAGGCGCGTAAAAAAGCCATGTGGCACGCCAAGACCATCACTTCTGAGAATAGCCTCAGACATGTGCGCTCTCCTGCGCCGGACGACGAAGGGCATACGTCATCAGGCCCAGCCCGGCGAGCGCCATCGGAATACACAGGATCTGCCCCATCGTGACCCCGCCGGCCAGAAAGCCGATATTCGCATCCGGCTCCCGAAAAAACTCACAGAAGCTCCGCGCGCAGGCATATCCAAAGAGGAACAACCCTGACAGAAATCCGAAATGTGCCCGCAATCTTGGACGGGTTGCCGCAAACAGCATGACGCACAACAGGAGAACGCCTTCCGTCAACGCCTCATAAAGCTCGGAAGGGTGCCGTGCCACGGGCCCACCTGTGGGGAATACCATGGCCCACGGCAGATCAGGCGATGCTGGACGGCCCCACAGTTCCCCGTTCACAAAGTTGGCGCAACGACCTAGCGCCAGCCCAATCGGAACCACCGGCACGATCCGGTCCGCAAAAGCCAGAAAGCTCAGACGGTTCTTCCAAGAGAAGAACGCCAGAGCCAGAATGACGCCCAAGGCCCCACCATGAAACGACATCCCGCCGTCCCATGTCTTGATGATGTCCACGGGGTGCGCGAGATAATCCAGAGGTCGGTAGAACAACACGTACCCAAAACGACCACCCAGCAGAACACCCAAAATAGCGTAAAACAGGAAATCATCGACCTGTTCACTGGTCGCTACTTCTGGTGCAAGTCTGTTCAATCGTCTCGCAATTGGCAACGCGATGATGAACGAGACCATATACGCCAACGCATACCAGCGCACCGGCAGCGGGCCGACATGAAACGCAACGGGGTCAAACCCAGGGAACATCAAGGGCTGGCTCAAAGGTTTGACTCCGCTCGGGAAAGATAATCACGCACATACTGCCGTATTCCGTCTTCAAGAGACGTAAACGGCGCATCATATCCTGCCTGACGCAAACGGCTCATGTCCGCACAGGTGAAGGACTGATACTGCCCGCGAAGCTTCTCGGGCATCTCGACGAACTCCACGTCCCGCGCCCGATGCGCAGCGTCACAGACTGCATGCGCCAGATCCAGATAGCTCCGCGCAACACCGGTTCCGCAGTTGAAAAGACCACTGACACCCGGATGGTCAAAAAGCCATAGCATGACGTTCACAACATCCCCGACCCAGATGAAATCACGCTTCTGCTGGCCATCGGCCATTCCTGGAACGTCAGATTTGAACAGTCGTGCCGCAGCCCCACGCTGAAGATCATCATACTTGACCTTCACGACGGAGATCATGGACCCTTTGTGATACTCATTCGGGCCATAAACATTGAAAAATTTCAGTCCAGCCCATTGCGGTGGGGCCGGATGCCCAGCTTCCAGTTCACGCTTTACCCACAGATCAAAAACCTGCTTTGACCATCCATAAAGGTTCAACGGTTTGAGATGATCAATCGCATCCAGCCCGTCACGGAACATCTCAGGCTGGTCCGCAGCGCCATATGTCGCCGCAGACGAAGCGTAAATCATCCGGACATCGTTCTGGGCGCACCAACGCCAGAGAAACTGCGACAACGCCACATTAGTCGACCAGACAAGGTCTCCGTCTCGTGCAGTCGTTGCGCTGATCGCGCCCATATGAAAGACCGCTTCGATCTTTGGCGCTGTCTCGAGGAAACTCGGGAGCGCCTCAGGCGTGATGATCTGATCCGGCGCATGAGACGCGAGGTTGCGCCATTTTACGCCCTCACGAAGCCGGTCCACAACAACCGTCCGCAGCCCGCGCTGACGCAGGGCGGCATGAAGGCACGATCCAATGAATCCGGCTCCGCCGGTGACGATAATCATCCTTCCTGTATAGTCTGCCCCCGAAAACGATCCAAGCGACGCGCCACACACGACACGCCGCCTCTCTGCAGGAGTTTCTCCCATGTCTGACAGACCCCGCTTCTTTGATGACCTCGCAGGTCTTGCCGGCAATGCTTTTTCGGCTGTTACCGGCGCACGCGAAGAACTTCACTCCATCATCCGCACCCGCGTTGACGAAGTCCTGAACTCGCTGGAACTGGTTCGTCGCGATGAGTTCGATGCCGTTCAGGAAATGGCGACGCGCGCGCGCATGGCACAGGACGAGGCAGAAGCACGCCTTGCTGCCATCGAATCGCGCCTGACAGCACTCGAAGACCTCGCAACTGAAGAAAAGGGTGGCCCTCAGGGCTGAAACGGTCGCTTTCGTTGCGATCCGGATGCAACACATCTTCGTACGAACTGATTGAAGCTGTGCGTGATACTTGCACACTTCACCAAGGCCACATAACGTGATCAACGTCAGGAGAGGTCATTCCCCTCCTGGCCGCAGACATCTGGAGCGCCGTACCGGTGCATGACCGGTTCCGGCCTCCACGGCCTTGGGAGATCCGACATGCCTGCCCTGAGCACCTCACTCACCACAGAAACAGAATCCCATCCGCTTGACCTCATGGAACAGGTCATGGGCCTCTACGAATGGGAATTCGAGCGCCTTGGCCAGTCCGAAATGGCGGCTCAGGCCCCAGGTCAATGGTGTGACTACTCTCTCTATTTCACCTGGTCAGACGAGCTTTCAGCCCTGCATCTGAACTGCACGCTGGATCTACGGTCCCCCACAGCACGTCGATCGGACGTGCATGAACTGGTCTCCCTCGCCAACAACAAGCTGTGGGTTGGTCATTTCATTATTGATCCGGAAACCGGTGTTCCCTCCTTTCGCCATACGCTCCTGATGCGTGGTGTCTCAACCCCTCCAGGTGAAAGCATGGAAGACCTGATCGATATCGCAATGTCAGAATGTGAGCGCTTTTACCCCGCCTTCCAGTTCACTCTCTGGGGCGGAAAATCTCCTCAGGATGCACTGGACGCTGCCATGCTTGATTGTGTCGGAGACGCATGACCTTGCCATCAACACCTTCAATTCTGCTGGTTGGTTGTGGGAAACTGGGAGGCGCGCTTCTCGACGGGTGGCTCGCCTCTCCCACACCTCCCCATATCATTGTCGTGGATCGACACAGATCCAGTTCGGACGATACCTTTTCAGTCGTTCGGGCCGCGTCTGACATTCCATCGACTTTTACGCCGGATATTATCGTTCTGGCCGTAAAACCTGCGACAGCGGAAGACGCGATCAGCGCCCTAGGAGAGTCCTTGGGCTCTCGCATGAAGAAGGCTGCTCTGCTTTCTGTCATGGCCGGCCGAACCTGTGCCGCCCTGTCAGATGCGACATCTAAAAGCGGCGCCACTCTCCCCATTCTTCGCGCCATGCCGAACACCCCTTCAGCAATCGGCGCAGGTATCAGCGGTTTTTATGCGTCTCCTCAGGCGACAGAAGAACAGACAAGCCTCTGCCACGAACTGCTATTCGCTGTTGGCGATGTTGTCCGCGTCGATAGTGAGGAAGACCTTTTGGCAGTAACAGCCGTCTCCGGCTCGGGTCCTGCTTATGTGTTTCTTCTTGCTGAACTGCTCGAAAAAGCTGGAGAGGCGCACGGCCTGTCCCAAACGACAGCACGCCGTCTGGCACGGGGAACAATTTACGGCGCCGGGCGGATGTTGGATGACATGCCCGACGATGCTGCCGACCTGCGCAAAGCTGTCACCAGCCCAAACGGAACAACTGCTGCCGCCCTGAATGTTCTCATGGCACCAGACGCATGGCCGTCAAATATTTCAAAAGCCATTGACGCGGCCACAAAACGGGCCGACGAACTCGCCGGTTGATCGTTTCTCTCTGGTGGGAACTTGCTGACACTGGCAAACGCTCCCACCATTAAGAAACAAGATTTCTACAGGAGACCGGCATGGAAGAGCGGCAGGACCCATTTGATACCGATGAGCTGGCATCAGACAGCACACCGGAACTGGACAGGGAAGCCTTCGATATTGCTCTCCTCCAGTCTGCCCTGAGCCTCGCCGGTTCAGACGGCTGGCACCGGTTTTCTCTAGTTGATGCAGCGCGCGAGGCAGGCCTGCCTGTTGATGCTGTGCGTTCCCGCTATCCAGTCAAAGCACTGTTGCTGCTGCGTCTGGGGCGTCTGGCCGATGAAAGCGCGCTCCGTGACGAAGGAAATGGCGGGACACTTCGCGAATATCTTTTCGACCTGATGATGCGCCGATTCGATATTTTCGAAGAATATCGAACAGGCGTCAGGGCTGTCCTTCACGCCGTTCCCTATGATCCCGCCCTGGCAGCGCTTTTAGCCGGTGCAACTGTGGACTCCATGCGCTGGCTCGCTGATGCAGCAGGCATGGACTGTTCTGGTCTCGGCGGCCTCTGGCGCATTAATGCCCTGACCGCCGTCTGGGGACACGCGCTCCGGGCCTGGGAAAAAGACGAAAGCCAGGATCTTGGAAGCACCATGGCTGCCTTGGATCAGGCGCTCAACAAAGCCGAGCGTCTCGGTATCCTGAAGGCTTCAGCCCGCCGCAAAATGGACGAAGCCATGCGCACTACAGGGCTGCCAGATCACGAACTGGAACTTGAATTCTGATATTGGGCTTTACGAGACGCATTGGTTCGGATTAAAAGCCGATCCATCGCGTTCGTAAACGCGATCTACTGGGGCGTAGCCAAGCGGTAAGGCAGCGGATTTTGATTCCGCCATGCGGAGGTTCGAATCCTCCCGCCCCAGCCAAATCTTTATAAATTCTGCTTCAGTCCAGGGCTTGCCTTGAACCGGACTGTCCGTCCCGGAGGAACTTCCACCGGTTCTCCTGTCCGCGGGTTTATCGCTTGGCGCGCTTTTGTTTCGCACACGGTAAACGTACCAAAGGAGGAGATAGTAAACCCTCCTTCACGTCTCAGTTCATCAATAATAGCATCTACAAGATCGTTAGCTGCTCGCTGTGCAGCAACGCCTGTACAGTCTATGGAGTCCTGAAGAACAGCTGCGAGAAATGCCTTACTCATAGATGCATTTTTCTCCTCTTGTGCGTCCCTGTCTCAGGATGCAGCTCCAACACCTGAACATTCACCATCTTTTACAGCATTCCTAAGTATTTCTTACAATACCATTAGGCAACGATGATATAATCGCTTCAGCAGCCCAAGCGTTCCATCGTCAGGAATTTCATGTCGCGTTCCATCTGCCTTTTTGCCTATCACGCGCCTGCACCAACACTGGCCCCACACACCCGCCATCTCCTCGATCAGATTGTGAGATGTGGGTTTGAACTGCATGTCGCCGTCTCCGGCCTGGACCCAAAAGATACGGAAGGATTAACAGTCCTTCAGAACAGTTTTACTTCTGGCCCCACACCAATCGCAGCGACCCTTTATCCCAGAGAAAACTCCGGTCTTGATTTTGGTGCCTGGCAGGACCTGCTCACCAGGAACTGCGATGCAGAAGCGACTGAAATTCTCTTTGCGAATGACAGCATTTTTGGGCCTATGACGCCCTTGCAGCCCATTGTGGACAACATGCGAGCCCATCATTCCCCTGTCTGGGGCATGGTGCGGTCAGAGGCTATTACAGCCCATCTCCAGTCATGGTTTCTCGTCATGACACGGGAAACCCTCGATCATCCCGCCATAAGGCGCGTGTTTGAGCAGCCATTCAACAGCATGAGCAAGCCGGAAATTGTCTTGCATGGTGAGTTAGGCCTTGGCTTGGCGATACAGGCAGCCGAACTGGAGATGACAGCCTCCTGGAGCAGCAAACGGGGGCTGGCACGCCTTCTTTCGTTGAACCCAATGCATACAGACTGGCGCACCGTGCTTCACTCAGGGCAAGCACCATTCATCAAGACAGAGCTTCTCCGCGACAACCCAAGTGGAGTAGCGTCAGTCCATCTCTGGCGAAGCGAAATTCCTGACAAAACCTTTTTCGACCCCGACTGGATCGCACTCTACCTGGCCAACAACCCGCCGCGCGTTCAGCACAAAAAGGCCGGTTTCCGAGCGCGACTGGTTCAGGCCTTGGCCAGTGAAGACAGACTACGTGCTTTACCAGCGCTTTTAATGGGCCACTAAATTGACTTTACGCTTCGCCACGCGCTCCAGAAAGCCAAGAAGCTCTTCTGTTTGCGCTTCGTACGTGGCCAGACTGCTCTTGAATGGATTGACGTATCCATCGAATTTTTCGGCCTGACCCAGCAAGGATTCGACGGCCGCAGCCAGTGTCTCAGGACGTCCATCAAGAGGGAGATGCGTTCCATTCACCCCGTCCACAACGTCCTCTGATTGTCCGCCGGGAGCAGTCGCAACAACCCAAACGTCACGCGCCAAAGCTTCACGAACTGTCAGGCCGTAACTCTCTTTCCACTGGGACGGAAACAGCAAGACATCAATCTGGTCATAGAAATCATCGAGTCCGGCCTGTGTGAAGGCAGGAACAATTTTCAACTCCCCTTTCACTGACCAGTCTTCAGCATGAATGGACCTGAAACCAAGATTAATCTTGTTATCGACCAGAACCAGTTCCCAGTCAGATCGCTCCAGAGACTCCATACATTTTTTGAGTTGTGGATATCCCTTTACGGCCTCTGTCCCACCGACGAATCCAAAACGGATGCGAGAACCAGGCGTTCGCTGACGACGAGATCGTTCAGGCCACCGAAAGCCATTCCGGTTCACAACAATCCGCTCAGGCTCAACACCATTGGCAAGATAAAGCTGACGATGTGCCTCAGACGGGCTTATCAATAAAGCCGCTTCAGCCAGAGCCTGATGCATGATCGTCACACGATCTCGCAAATGTCGGGCATGAGGTTGGCACATCTGGCAAACCTGCTGGTCAATACGGGTCTGGAAGCAGTAACGCCCATCCTCCCGAACCATAAACTGCCTGTCGCATAGCCACCACGCATCATGCAGTGTCAGAACATAAGGAACTCCCCGTTCCTGACAAACCCGTAGCATGGCAGTACCAAGCCCCTGAGCGGCATGCACATGCACCACATCAGGCTGGTAAGCATCGAGCCAACCGGCAAACACCTCAGCCATCTGCGGGTTGTCCAGAGCACCAATAAGGTCCGTTCCCTCCGGGATAACCGCAGACAACACGTCCGTGCCGTTGATGACGTAGCGAATACTTCCTGACAAATTCTCGTCCAGGCGTGGACGGGATGTCATGATTCCAACTTCAACACCGCGCTGCGTGAGCCGGGTTGCCAGTTCCTCCGCGACGATCGTCGCACCCCCGAATGAGCGGGGAGCGTAATAGACATTCGCCATCAGGACTCGCAGAGCTTTCCGCTCTGGTATCACGGGCGTACCAAAAACAGCCTGCCCCTTCGTGACAGCCATTGCTTCAGGCGCGTATCGCTCCATCACATCCTGACGGGCCTGAATCGCTAAACGCTGACGCAATGGCATATCTCGTGCCAAGGTCAGAAAACTCCGCTTCCAGTCATCATCGGTAACGGCCAGCAGGCCATTTTCGCCATGTCGCATAACTGAAAGAAAAGCATTCCGAGGGGAACAGATGGCAGCAACCCGAACGACTGCCGCCTCTAGAAATTTGATATTGCTCTTGCAGTCATTGAAAAGCGTGGGCTCAAGAGGCGCAATCGCAATATCCGTTCGGGAGAGTGCCGCGAGATAGTCGCGATAAGAGAGTTCTGTCAGGCGCTCCACACGGTCTCCGAACCTGTGAAAGTCATCCGAAAGTTTAAGCTGACCAATGACCCGCAGACATAACCGCGGCTCATCTTCCATCGCAGCAATTAGCCCAGCCTGAGCCTGCCGAAAATCTTCATCATGCGTATTGGTTCCTGATCCATACGAAACCCACACACGCTCCACGTCCGTACCTTCATGGGTCGGAAGCGACGCCGCGATCTCAAGCGTCTCATGATCAAGCGCATTTTCCAGCACTGAGACGTCAGGCAGTCCTGCATCCAACATGGCCTGCGCCAATGCCTGGGTCGAAGCGATACCTCGGCCACAAGCCAGCATGCAGCGCCTGAATAAGGTAACACCCGACATGAGCAGATCCTGCTCTGCCTGCGGCAAACTGCTGATGTTCCCATTTTGAAGATACTCTTCAGCATCAAAAATAAGATCATCCACTTCCCACCACGGCTCAAGACGCAGGCGGTGGGCCTCGGCGACCAGCTTCATGACAGTCTCGAAGCCAGGAACCCTGTAGAAAATCACCCGCGTACAAAGCTGCAACCCGGACATGGCAACACCAATGTCCCGCCAGTCCACAACCTGAACAGACCATCCAAGACGCTCCAGCAGATCCCGCTTTTGCCACACACGATACTTCGCGCACTGCCGCAAAGAGACTTCTGCGATGATCAGAATTTTCGGAGCAAGAGATGCTGCGGCCTCATCAAGCAGATCACTGTAAACGGAGTGGCCAGCCACAACTTCGTCAGACGTAACTTGCCGGGTAGCCTTTGAAAGAACGGAGTTTCTCTTCTTGCCAGAGCGAGGAAGAGCTTGGCGCGCCAGTGCCCCCCCTACTGCCCGAAGGCCGCCTTTGCTCCAAAGCTCAGTAACGCGATCAGGAAGTTCTTTAAGGGGCCGGCCCGAGGGAAGCCGCCCAAGAGACAAGCCTCTTACCAGCCGCAGTGGAGCGGTGACCCGCCACGACAGAGAACTCTGAACAAGCGCCATCTGATCCCGCAGATGCGTGTTTTCAATTTGTAGCCCATCGGCTCTCATTCCGTTCAAACGTGCTGAGCTGCGGTAACTCTCAAGCAAAACCGTCTGCGAATCTTCTTCAGCTGTACCTGGAAGGAGGGTCACGTTGGAGCCGGGCTGCACTGTCATCAGAGAAAAGGCCAAAGTCTATGAAGGGGTGGGCACAAACAAAAAAAGCTGGGTTCTTTCGAACCCAGCTTTCTTCATGAATGCTGGCAAGCCAGCAAACAGGGTAGATTAGCTCAGATTGAAGCTGGAAGCCTTCAGATCTGTAACGCCGAGGAACGTGATCTTGGAACCGTCGGAGAGTGCAATGGTCGTGTTGCCACCGGCAACAGTTGCATTGGACAGAACGTTCTCAAGTCCACCGTTGTTCTGAAGGCCGTACTGGTACAGAGCCATCAGGTTACCAGCTGCGCTGCCAAAGTCACTGATGGTGTAGTTGCCACCAGCAGCACCCTTGTTCAGAGCAAACAGGTTAGCAGAGCCGGAACCACCCTCAAGGGTAGCATTGCCCGTTCCACCAACCAGCGTATCGGCACCGGTTCCGCCAATGACGGTCGTGTTGCCGGTACCTGCGAAAGCCTGCAGGACACCGTGGGAAGACGCAGCAGAAATTGCTTCGTCACCATCGTTACCTACGAACAGGCTGTAACCGGACACACCATCGAACTGAGCGTTCAGGCCGGATGCACCGAACATGGTAGCATTGCCAGCCGTGATGGTGGTGTTGCCCGTACCGTTCAGGAAGGACAGGGAACCATCGACACTGATGCTGTTGCCCGTACCACGGATCTGCTGGAAGTCACCTGCAGCAGAAATGGTATCGTTCAGACCACCAGCGACCGTAGCAGTCGTTCCAGTCGCGAAGTACGTGCTGGAGCTACCACCCGTGATGAAGCCGTTGCTACCAACCGATACGGTGTTTGCGTACGTCGTGTCGTAAACCGTGGCGTTGGCGCCAAGAGTTACGACCGAGCTGCCACCCAGCAGGGTAACAGTGTCGGTGCCAGCGGAACCATCGATCGTGTCCTGGCCCTCGGAACGAACAACGTTCGTACCTGAACCCAGGGTGATCAGGTTGTTGCCTGTTCCGCCATCGATGGTGTTGTTGCCATCGGTGCCATGAATTGTGTCGTTCCCGGAACCGGTAGCGATGTTCCAGTTACCAGTCTTGCCTGTGCCTGCGAAGGTGTTGTTGCCAACGCCACCGACAAACACGCCGTTCTGGTTTCCAGCCTGAACCGAAACGCCCGCCCAGCTACCAGTCAGCAACTGGATATTCGACGCTGTATTGCCCGTAAGGTCAATCGAAACAGATCCATTGAGCGTATCTGTAGGATTAGCCGAACCTGCCGGATTGTATGAACCAGCCGAAATGTAAGCTACATCACCGATGATGCTATAGCTTCCACCTTGAGTAATAGCGCCATGAGAAACGCTTGCATTACTTGGGCTACTGTTACTGCCTGGCACCAGATCGTAGTTCACCAGACCGCTGATACCAGCGATAGCTGACGAATATTGACTGGCCAGAGCGTGGGCCTGCGCACCGTCGACCGTGACCGCAAGGGTCTGGCCGGAGGCGCCAACCACGGTAGTGATTGCCATTACCATGCACTCCTAAAAAAGGTTGCCTCGCACTGGCGGCCCTCAGACCACCCAAATGATCGAGTGACGAGTCTTGCATATATCAAAGCCTCATCACCAAAAGCAATAAGGATCTGACGCACCTACACAAGAACCACCCCAACATCGGAGCAATATAAAGGTCCACTCACAGTGCAATACCCAACTGTGCTTAAAAAGACACAGACAGGCAGGGGCAGGAATGCCCCATCACAGAAGGGAGCATTTTACGAAGAGTTGCAATGACAGGTTAAACTTTACAGCAGGCAATCAATAAAAAATTAAAATACTTCACAAAAAACAAACAGAAGGAGGGATTGTGTCTCTACAATGCCTTAAGATGCTCTTCACACCATAATCCTATACGAATCTGTAAATTGCACCTGTGACAAACATATTCCCAACCTCCCTCTCCCCCGCTCTGCAGGATCAGTATCTGGCTGACTTAGCCATTTTGCTTACCCAGAGGCCAACAACCGAGGCAATCTTCTGCCAGCAAGAAGATTGGGGTGACCACGCCGTCAGAACAATTACGTGGCTGGTGAACGGCTTGCAGGATAAATCTCAGCAAGCAGCCACGATCCTGCTTTCTGCAACTCTTGACGATGAGCTTGGCTCCCAGCTCAGGACCCATCTGGAGCTTGAAGGCAATCTTCCGGAAACAAGATTCACTAGCGTCTTCCAGAACACTGACGCAGGGCTAATCCTCTGTCGGCAGGCACATGAAAAACAGAATACAGTCTCCAGCATTCCAGTGGTTCTGGTTGGAAAAAACTCCCGGCCACATTCAGAAGAAATACGCCTTTCGGATTATATTTCGCTCTGCCCAGCAGGAACTCACCCCCTTATAGAACTCCTTAGGGGTCAGTCAGACACTTCTCGCAGCTTCCGTCACAGGGTTCGCCAACTCCTTGCCCATGACCTGACCATGCGTCGGGCTAACACAGAGCTTCAGCGATATAGAAAAGCCGCCGAGCAAGCCGAGCGCACGGTCCATACTCTTCGGATTGAAAGCCGATCTCTTTCAAGAGATCTTCGCAGTCGGAACGAGAAGGTCACATCCCTAACGCACATTCTTGACCCCATCCGTCAGGAACGTGACGTGTTCCGCACAAAAATGATGGAAGAGAGCCAGAAGCGGGCAGAGCTTGAACATCACTACACGGAAAATCGTGCTGGTCTGGAGTCTCTGGAAGCCTTCCTCTCGCAACCTGCCCCTCTGTGGCGCCGAGTCCTACGATCATTTCGAAAGCCGTTCATTCCCTATATTCCAACGCTTCCAGAACTGCAGCCTCAGTCGAACAAGGAAGATCTTTCGTCCAGTGCCGCTTCTGTCCCGAGCGAGACCACCGACAGCCCCGACACTCACGGGTCTTCACCCGATGGCATACAGCGCGTTCTTTTCATCGCAGGAGAACCCAACACTCCGGGTGTGGCTTATCGATGCGCCCGGAACGCTGAAGCTGCCCAAAATGCCGGATATGAAGCGCGCATCCAGCCGTGCGCCGCAGTAGGCTACGAGGATATCCGCTGGGCCGACGTCCTGATCTTCTGGCGCGTAGAATACAGCGGGCATGTCAGCACCATCCTTGATCTCGCCCAGCAGGAAGGCGTCAAAACCATTTTTGACGCTGATGATATTGTCTTCGTTCCACATTACGCCCGCGTCGACTTCATAGATGGCATCCGCTCTGTCGGGGCGACAGAAGAACGTATCGAGCGTTGCTTTGCAGACATGCGCCGAACTCTTGTCCGCTGTGATCAGGGATCGACCACGACACGCGAGCTGGCCCTTGCGATGCATGAGCTACGACCCGTCGTTCACCTTCTCCCGAATGTCTATGATCATGAAACACTGCGTCGATCGCGTCTCGGCTATCGCCTCCGCGGAGAACCTGGCCGTGCGACGTCCGAAGACGGCCTGATCCGCATTGGATACGCCACAGGCTCGCGAACCCACCAGCGTGACTTTGCAATTGCCTATCCCGCTTTGACACATGTGCTGAAGACCCACCCCAATGCACGGCTGGTTCTATTCAGAGAGAAGGACAATCATCGACCCGTTCTCCTGATGGAAGAGTTTCCCGCACTTAAAGCCGTGGAAAACCAGATCGAATGGCGAGACATGGTCCCGCTGTCCGAACTTGGAGAAGAGTTCGCCAGATTCGATATTTCCA
Source organism: Gluconobacter sp. OJA (assembly GCF_039638325.1). Classification (NCBI taxonomy): domain Bacteria; kingdom Pseudomonadati; phylum Pseudomonadota; class Alphaproteobacteria; order Acetobacterales; family Acetobacteraceae; genus Gluconobacter; species Gluconobacter sp. OJA. The sequence continues at coordinate 28,556 of NZ_JBDIWI010000001.1, forward strand.
TTGCTCCGCTGGAAGTTGGAAACGTCTTCTGCGAAGCCAAAAGCGAAATCAAATTCCTTGAAGCTTCTCTGGCCGGGAATGCCTCGATCGTTTCCCCAACAGGCCCCTTCCGGCGCATTGTAAGAGATCACGAAACCGGCCTGCTCGCTGAAACGCCCGAAGACTGGACCCGTGCCCTTCTGAAACTGGTCGACAACCCCGATCTACGCCGCACGCTGGCGCGCAACGCCTACCATGACGTTCTCTGGCCCTTCAGCCCGGAAGCTCAGGCCCGGCGCATGTCACTGGCACTCTCTTCTCTCAATGGTGATGTGGAAGCAGCTCAAGCCGCAGAGACCCTTCTCGCCCGGAGCCGCCTGAAGTCCCCGGCGCTCCCGGTCATTCCGGGAAGTGAGACCCTCTTCCACCATGATATTCTGGGGGAAGCGGAGGTCACCGTCATTGTGACATCCTACAATTACGCCAATCACGTTCTGGATGCTCTGGACTCCGTCGCAGCCCAGACACTTCCCATTCTGGACCTTATCGTGGTGGACGATGGGTCAACGGATGAATCTCTTGACCTCATCAGGATCTGGATGGAACGACACACCAGTCGCTTCAACCGCCTGATCTTCAGGCGGTCCATCCGCAATGCGGGGCTGGGTGGCGCACGAAACATCGGCATGGACGCAGCAGAAACCCCCCACACCCTGCAACTGGACGCGGACAACATCCTGCGTCCGGATGCCTGTGAAACCCTGCTGGCTGCCATGACATTTGGCATCGCCTACGCCTATCCACTGATCCAGTGCTTCGACGAAAACGGGCCAATCGTTACGAAGAAGACCCCTGATCCGACGACACCGCCCGGCGCACCCGTTCTACTGGGGGATCTACCCTCCAATCCCCTGACACTGGTTTCAGGCAATCGCATTGATGCCATGGCCATGGTCGCCAAATGGGCGTGGGCAGCAGCCGGCGGCTACTATGTTTCACGTGAAGCAATGGGCTGGGAAGACTATGATCTCTGGTGCACTTTTGCTGAACTCGGACTACCAGGACGGCAGGTTCCAGCCGTTCTGGCAGATTACAGGCAACACAGCAGTTCCATGACCAACGCATCGACAGAGCGTGCTGCCCATAAAGCGCGCGTCGTCGCATATGTGCAGGACAGACACCCCTGGATCAATCTGACAGCAGAGAAGGCCCATCAGAGAGTCTAACCTCTCCGAGATACATCTCTCAGACGAAAAAAACCCCGGACAGTTTCCTGTCCGGGGTTTTTCATGAAAAGGCCGGATCGCAAGATCCAGCCAACTCATAATCAGAACGGTGCGTCGATATCCACGACATCAATCAGCTTGTGATTCACAAACTCCTTGATGCCCAGACCAATCAGTTCGCGGCCATAACCGGAACGAGCCACACCACCGAACGGCAGATCAGCCTTCACCATCGTCGGATGGTTCACATAGACCATGCCCGTGTGGATCTTCTCGGCAACCTTCACGCCACGCGCCGTATCCTTGGTAAAGACGGAACCGCCCAGACCAAACGGCGAGTCATTGGCAACGCGAATTGCCTCAGCCTCATCCTTCACACGATAAAGCTGCGTGACAGGGCCAAAGAATTCCCAGTGACGGGCTTCGTTGTCGCCATGCAGGTTCGTCATCAGAAGCGGTTGGAAGAACGCGCCCTTCTCTGGAACCGGTGCGCCGATCACTTCAACAACAGCGCCATGCTTCTTGGCTTCTTCAACCTGAGCCTTCAGATCATCAGCAGCCTTCTGTGAAGACAGCGGCGCAAGCGTCGTAGCCGGATCCATCGGATCACCCGCCTTGAACTTGAGAACCTCAGCCTTATAGATCTCAAGGAACTTGTCGTAGATCGCGTCTACAACGATCAGGCGCTTGGAAGACACGCAGACCTGGCCGGCATTCCAATGACGCCCGAAAGCAGCCCACTTGGCAGCCTTTTCAACATCGGCATCTTCAAGCACGACGAATGCATCGGCACCGCCGAGTTCCATCGTTGCCTTCTTGAGCGCCTGACCAGCCGTGCTGGCAACAATGGCGCCCGCACCTTCAGAGCCGGTCAGCGCCACACCACAGACGCGCGGATCATTCAGGATCACGGCCGTATGATGACGGGCAGCATAAAGGTTGTGGAATGCGCCCTTTGGCAGGCCAGCCTCGATCATCAGATCATCGAAGATAGCAGCACACTGCGGCACATTGGATGCATGCTTCAGCAGAACCGTATTACCGGCAGAGAGCTGCGGCGCGATGATACGAGCGATCTGATAATACGGGAAATTCCAAGGCTCAATCGCAAAGACAATACCCTGCGGCTGATGGATCAGGATGGCTTCGCCTTCTTTCGGATCAGCAACCGGAAGCTTTTCCGGCTTCAGAAGCTCTTCTGCGTTCTTGGCGTAATATTCAAAGATCTCAGCGGAGAGAATGGTCTCCAGCTTTGCTTCTTCATAAAGCTTGCCCATCTCAAGGGTGAGAAGCTTCGCATATTTATCGATGTCACGGCGAAGGATTGCGCCTGCAGCAGCCATAACCTTGGCGCGGTCTGCAAAGGAAACGTCGCGCCAGCTCTTAAATGCCTCATACGCGTCGGTGATCGCCTGCTGAACTTCCTGGTCAGTTGCTTCCGGGAAGGTTTTAAGCGTTTCACCCGTATATGGATTGGTCGTAGCGTAAGCCATGACGGAAAATCTCCGTTGAATAAAATGGTACCCTGCATATTGGCATGAAAGCCATGGTACGGAACCCCCAACCCCTCAAAAGTTTGAAAGTTCACATAGCCGTGTTCTGTTTAAGCTCTTCCAGCCATGCTCGTGCGTTACCATCGGACGGTGCCCTCCAGTCTCCGCGCGGAGAAAGAGAGCCGCCAGCAACGATTTTTGGCCCATTTGGCATGGCAGAGCGCTTGAACTGACTGGTGGCAAAAAACCTGTGGATAAAAATCCTTAACCAGTGACAGATTTCTTCCAGATCATAGGATTTTCGCCGGTCTTCAGGGAAATGCATCGGCCACGAACCTGTTGTAACACGTCCCCATGCCTTTTCAGCCAAAAAGGCGATACGTGACGGGCGAAATCCATACCTGAGCACATAGAAAAGCGTGAAATCCTGCAAGGCATACGGGCCAATCATCTGCTCCGTACTCTGAATTCCCTGCCCTACATCCGGAACAAGCTCAGGGGAGATTTCAGCATTGACGATCTTCTCCAGAACGTCTGGTGCACCACCTTCCAGTCCACCTTCCCGGACCAACCAGCGAATGACATGCTGGATCAGCGTCTTCGGCATTCCAGCGTTCACATTGTAGTGAGACATCTGATCCCCGACGCCATAGGTGCACCACCCCAGCGCCAACTCGGAAAGGTCACCCGTCCCGATGACAATGCCGTTTCGATGATTGGCCAGACGGAAGAGAAAGTCCGTTCTCAGTCCTGCCTGCACATTCTCGAAGGTAATGTCATGAACCGGCTTGCCCTCTGCATAAGGATGACCAATGCCCGCCAGCATCGTCTCGGCCGCAGGCCGAATATCGAGCTCATTGGTTTCTACACCCAGCGCTGACATGAGCGCATGCGCAAACCCACGGCTTTCACTCCCGGTGGCAAATCCGGGCATCGTGTAGGCAAGGACATGCGTTCGGGGCCAGCCAAGCTCATCAGCAGCTCTGACAGCGACCAGCAGCGCCAGCGTACTATCAAGTCCTCCGGAAACACCAATGACAGCACGCTGGGCACCACTCGCCTGCAACCGCTGACGCAGCGCGCTCACCTGAATGGTCCAAGCTTCGTAGCAATCCCGAGCCAACGTCTTCGGATCAGAGGGAACAAAAGGGAATCTTGCAACGTCGCGCTTTAACCCAAGGTCTTCCAGTGGGGCAGACAAGGCGAAGCCAATGGTTCTGAAACGGTCACGCCCGACACCAAACTGACCCGTCCGCAAGCGCTCCTGCCGGAGAAGATCAAGATCAACATCCGCCACCACCAGCCGCTCTCCCTGAGGAAAGCGATCTGACTGCGCGAGAAGACGGCCATTCTCGTGAATGGAAACCTGACCATCCCATGCCAGATCAGTGGTGGATTCCCCTTCCCCAGCCGCTGCATAAGCATACGCTGTCAAAGTCCGCATGGATTGCGCCTGGCACAGCAGAGAACGGTCATCTGTACGGCCAATTGTAACTGGCGACGCAGAAGGATTGAGAACAACACTCGCCCCCGCCTGAGCCAGCATTCCGCTCGGAGGGTTGGCCACCCACAAATCCTCACAGATCTCGACGCCCAGCGTTAGACCCGACAGATCATGTGCTTCAAACAGAAGGTCCGCGCCAAACGGAACCTCAGCGCTTCCAATCCGCACCAGTCCGGACGTTCCCAAGCCAGATGTGAACTGTCTGGGCTCATAGAATTCCCGGTATCGTGGAAGATAGGATTTGGGAACCACACCCAGAATACGCCCACGATGAATGACTGCTGCACAATTATAGAGCAGCTCCCCCCGGCAAAGCGGCAGCCCGACAACAGCAACACTCATCAGGTCAGCCGTCTGCCTGGCGAGCCACTCAAGGGCAGTTCGGGCACCATCCAGCACCACATCCTGGAACCGCAAATCATCAAGCGTGTAGCCGGTCAGTCCCAGTTCCGGAAAAACAACCGTAGCAACACGCTGGCGGTCGCATTCCTTCAGGACCTCAAGAACCCTTTCCGCATTCGCGTACGGTTCAGCCAGCGAAACGGGAAGCGTACAGGCTGCAATCCGGGCAAAACCCTGATGATAAAGTGAGCGGAATCTGGTCATGGTGCCTCTCTCAGACCCAGGCGACGCAGAAGCGGGCGCCACGTTTCAATATGTTCAGCGATACAGCCATTACGAAATTGAACCGGAGAGGCTCTGTGCCGTTCTGGCTTGCTCACCCCGTTTCTCCAACCGGAGGAACATTATGACCCAGGAGACTTACCAATGGATCTGCTTCGCTGGACGGTTGTCTTCCTCATTCTTGCCCTGTGCGCCGCCGTGCTTGGGTTCGGTGGGATTTCGGCAGATTTCGCCTATATCGGCAAGATCCTGTTCTTCATCTTCCTCGTACTGCTGATCATCAGCCTGATCTTCGGTCGCGGTCGCCCGAGACTCTGACAGGTTTCAGCCTCGGGAGCGCAGCATGCGCACGCTTCCGAGGCTGGCCACTACAAATACGACTACAGCATACAAACCGCCCATTTCCGTCATGGAAATCGGAAGGCCGAATAGATAATCGGGCGAATCACAGGGCTTGTTCGGCCGGGCCGGCATCGCTGCCATCCAGTCCTTGAAGCTACCGCCATGAAAAACCGGCGCACGGCACTCGGGAGCGGGACTTGGCCAGAACTTGTGTTCAACGCCAGCGTGCAGAACTGCCAACCCGATACTGACCGCCAGGCACAGCAGACCCGCAAAGACGGGATATCGTGCGTAACGTCGCGGCAAAAGCAACGTCAGAGCGCCAATCCCGATCAGAACGCGCCAAGGCCTCCGCTCCCACAGACACAGTTCACACGGCGCCAGCAGAAGCCGGTGCTCCGCAAACCATGCCGTCCCGAGCGCCAAAACCCCGGCCAGAACGAACAGCCCTCCCAGTATTCTGGTCATATCGGGCTGCTTCGTTCCGGTCAGTGTCATGTGCGAGAGGCCTCCAGGCTATCTAGAAACTGCTTGGCCCAGCTTCCCGCTGTGTTGCGAGAGACTTCGCCGTAAAGTGCGGACCATGCCTCATGACGGGTCTGCACGTCCATGGTGAGTGCCGCATGAAGTGCATCGGCCATCCCTTCAGCATCCAGCGGATTGACCTGAAGCGCCTCTGGCATCTCAGGTGCTGCACCAGCGAACCGCGACAGAACCAACACGCCCGGATCCTTGGAATCCTGAGCCGCGATAAACTCTTTGGCCACCAAATTCATGCCATCGCGCAACGGGGTGATGTAGCCGACATCGGACACCCGATAGAGCCCCGCCAGAACATTCCGGGAAATTGACCAGGTCGTATAACGGATCGGCACCCAGTCCGGCGTGCCATATGCCCCGTTGATCGTTCCCACCAGGCCATCAAGCTCTTCCTTTAGAAGACGATAGCTTTCCACACCCGTCCGGGAGACAGGCGTGATCTGTAAGAACGTCACCTTGCCGCGATATTCCGGATAGTTTTTCAGGAGCATTTCATACCCCCGCATCCGCTCAGGCAGACCTTTGGAATAATCCAGCCGATCCACACCAATAATCAGGCGCTTTCCAACCAGACTGTCCACAATCTGCTCCACGTCTTCCGTGGATGCACTTTCAATGGCCTGCTGCCTGAAACGGATCGGGTCAATCCCGATCGGAACTGCCTCTACTTCTGCCTTGAGGCCATACTCCGCGAAACATCCCCGAAGGTTCTGGGCATCTTCCGGTGTCTGCACGCCAATTCGGTCACAACCTGCAAGCCCTTTCAGAAGGCGCTGCAATTGCGGCAGGAGACGGGCCACACTCCAGGGTGGAAAAGGAATATGCAGGAAAAAGCCAATCCGGCCCTTGACCCCTCTGTCCCGAAGCATCTCAGCCAGCGGGAACAGATGATAATCATGAATCCAGATCGTATCGTCCTCTTTCAGAAGAGGAACCAGACGATCGGCAAAGACGGCATTGGCTTCGTAGTAAGCCTCGCAATCTTCACGCGTGTAACGGATCAGCTGCGTTCTGTAGTGGCATAACGGCCAGAGAACGCCATTGGAAAAGTTCAGATAGAACCTGTCATATTGCCGGGGCGTCATATCAAATGTGGCATACGTCACATTCCCAGCACGGTCCTCCATAACAGGCCGGTCCAGTGCGTCTTCGCACTGTTCCCCGGACCAGCCGAACCAGAGGCTGTCCCGTGTCTGAACAGCATCATACAACCCAACAGTCAGACCACCCGCAGGCTGCGTCCGTTCTCCGGGCGCTGGTGTACGATTGGAAACAACTATCAGGCGCCCCATCCATGCCCCTCCGATAAATCGTGCAGCCACCGGCGGAACGTGACTGCATCAGGAAAATCATCCGGAATGAGCCAGCCAGCACCACCCATCTGGCGCGCAGCCCTCACTCCGTCCATGTCTGTAACGTCATCCCCGACAAAGAGTGGCAAGCGACCGCGAAAAGGATTTTCAGACATCAACTCCCGCACGGCTCCCCCCTTGTCCACGCCCAACGGACGAAGCTCGATAGCCATGTGAGCGTCCTGCAAACGGAAACCCCCAGCTTCCGGTGCCCATTGCTCCGTCAACGCCCGAAATGCCGTTTCAGCCTCCGGCGCCTGACGATAGTGCAGGACCATTCCAGCCTTCTTGCGTTCCACGCTCGCACCGGGATGCAAAGAGACAATATCTTCCGCCTTCTGCAGCCAGTCAGCTGGCACAGAGGGGAGAGCAGGATGGGTGATGTCTTTTTCAGGTGAGTTCCGCACGGCTACTCCATGCTCCCCCGCTACAGCATGAGGAATGCCGGGCAAAAAATGGTCGATCTGGGCGATCGGTCGGCCAGTCACAATAGCCAGCGCTCCGCCGAGCATATCTTTCAGGCGGAGGAGATCGTCTGCCAGTCCCGGGGGGACAACCACACTTTCAGGAGTAGGAGCGATATCGACCAGTGTTCCGTCGAAATCCAGCAGGATTGCAGCTTTTGAAGGCGGAAAAGGAATCTGGATCATGAGTAGGCTTCTCTTTCCAGTTTCAGGGGTACCCCCGCTCCGCCCACTCCTTATTCCAGGCCGGGATCGGCTGCGGGAGGAAGCAAGGACGGTCCGGCTGATGCCGGTGGGGCGGGAGGCACAAGAGACTGTGCACCACCAGAAGGTGGCGCGAGAGGAATCGGTGCGTGGCTGTCTGGCGCCAGCGGAACCGCTCCTCCTTCAGATGATGATGAAGAGCCGGACTGATCGGTCCCCCCTTCATCTTCCGTTGCTGTCGTACCGGCCAGTTGAGGCGCTTTTATGACGGGCAGCGGTCCAGCGTCCGGCGCAACACGATCTCCCGTGCACGCCACAACACGCACATCATAAAGCGAGCTACCATAAGTCCCGAGAGATGGCTCATTCTGCAACATCCATCCGTCGAAGGGTGGTCGAGCCGAATCTCCCGAATCACGCAGGTGCAGCAACGCACCAGAGTCAGCCGGCAATGTTTCCGGACGACTGACACACGCCTCAACAGCAACCGAAAGCGTTCGGTAGGAGGCATTTGCACCCACTGGAATCGTCAGCGTCTCAATATGGGCATCCAGCCGATCCAGAACACGAATGACAGCCTGTGTCCGTCCCTGCCAGGTATTAGCGGGGTACATCGCCGGGGGAGCAACCCCTACAGCAGCAAACGCCGATGACGTTACAGACAGAGCCAGAAGCGCCGCACCGGCAAACAGGAACCGATTGGTCATGATCAGGCGTTTCCTTGGGATTTCGGGTCCACGAGATCGGCAAGTATGGCGATGAAGGACTGGCGCATGGCATCTGAGGAAACACCCATCAGAATACCGTCCTCAAACGCATCCTGCAGGGTCTGACGCAATTCGGCATCATTTTCTCTCAGCACGCGCACTTTCTCGACGCAAGCCACTGGCTGCCCATCACGATCCAGCCAGGGAAAATCCTCGGAACTCACGGCTCGTCTGACAGGCCACCAGCAGGCTTCTGGGGCTTTTGAGCCTTCTGAAGCGTATCCGTGACCGAAAAGATGAATTTGCTCAGAAGCTGCTCAAGACTGATAGATCCCTGCGTCTCCGTCAGCGCCCCGCCAGCCTTGATAAGAGCGTCAGCGCCACCCGGTGACAGCGCAATGTACTTTCCGCCCAACAGACTGTCAGACGTGACAATAGCGGCAGAATCCGTTGGCAGCTTCACGTCCGGCGACAGTGTGAACGTCACCTGCGCCTGAAAAGTCTTCGGATCCACGACCTCAGACATCACATGGCCGACGGTAATTCCAGCCAGACGCACATCTGATCCGACATTCAGACCATCAATCTGGCTGAAAGACGCATGAACCTGGTAGCCACCATCATCATGACGATGATGACCCAGCATCGCCAGAACCAGCATCCCGACCAGAAAGACCAGCACCAGAAACCCAGCCAGAAGCTCAAGCCGATCGTGGCGAGCTGCGGCAGGCGCTGTTCCCGTGGCTGCGCTCATGACATCACCTTCGAAAAAATCATTTTCCTGCACTAGCGGACTCCATCGCCGCAGTCCAACCCTCCCTTTGGAAACAGAGATTATCAACCTGGGAAAATGTTATCCCCCATATCCCCATGTTCCCACCCATTAACCCGGCCAAAAGGCACGTTTTCCCGCTTCCGGGCCACCGGAACGCAGCGTAGATTCGTAGCATGACAGCCCGTCTTCATTGGACCGGCGTTCGCATGAGAACGCTTCGGGTCACCACCGATCCGGACGACAGCGCCACGCGCTCCGTCACCCTTCCGGCCGCCTGGGAGGATGATGCCGCGCAGGCGCTGGCCCAGATCACGCAAAATGGTGGCCCCATCCGCCTTTCGACGGAAGCGGCGCGTTGGGTTGACACAATTGATGCGTGTCCGCCTCTCCCCGGAACGCCAGCCAATGCCCCCTCTCCTGCCCGGAGCCTGTCTTATCTTCTGCTGATGCGTCAGCTCGCCCCCAACATTGCCCTGTGGGAACGTCACCCTGACGAAATTCCAGGTTTTGTTGTGCGACTGTCTGGCTTTGTTCAGGAGGACGGTTTCGCACCAGAGCATTTCGTAGCCTGCCTGAAGCTGGCCTGCGATTCCCTGCGTCGACTTCACGCTACAACACGCGTGGAGCGCACAGGCGAACTGCCGCTCTTTGATGTGCCTGCTGATCCGTCAGAAGAACCCGCAGGCATTATCCTGCTAACGGACCTGGATGCTTGCCTCGCATCCATGGGGCTCGACTATGACAGTGATGCAGGACGAGAAGCCGCCAGAGCCATTGCCGCACTAGCCACAAGCATCGCGCATGCAGGCACAAATCTCTCGCTCCCGACCATTCCCGCCTGCGCATCTCTACCGGGGCTACGTGCTCTCGCGGCAGAGGCCTGCGCGGCCATGGAAGGCCAGCACCTTTCCCCTGTGGAAACGGGATTTTCCGGACCCGGGCCTGTCGATGCACTTCTAGGTGTTGAATCCTGCGGGTTGGCGCCGGTCTTTTCGCCCTTGCGTAGCGACGGACACCTCCGCGCCTCGACCCTTGCCAGACTGGCTTACAGAGGCCTGACGCCCGAATCCGCCCTTGCCATGGCTCTTGCTGGTGAAGCTCCCCTTCCTCCGACAAGGCCGGAAGCCCATGCCGCCATGCATAAGGCCATGGAACGCTCCGTCGATTTTCTTCCGGAGTTGCCAGAACCCGAACTGGCGAATCTGCGTGTCAAACTGGAACGGGGTGCTCGCCGTCAGCTTCCAATGCGTCAAACCGGCTTCACTCAGCGCACTGCTGTCGGCGGTCACAGTCTTTTCATGCGCACGAGCGAGTTTGAAGACGGCACTCTGGGTGAAGTCAGCATCATCCCGACCCGAGAAACGCCAATGGCACGGGGTTTAATGGATTGTCTCGGGCAGGCCGTCAGCATCGGGCTTCAGTTTGGTGCCCCGCTGGACGCTTTTGTCGAACGATTCGCTTATACCCGCTTCGGGCCTGCGGGCACGGTCGAAGGTGATCCGGGCGCGGCCTATGCATCGTCGATGCTCGATTACGCCTTCCGAACACTTTCGGAGGCTTATCTCGGGCAACACATGCCAGACGCACCACAGATCGAACCCAACGCAGAAGATACATCTCCTATGTTGCCGTTCGATCATTCGTCGGGCGATACACCCCGCGGTCGACGCCTCAGACTGGTGAGTTGATGAAAATATGGCGTCTTCCGACGTCTGCGCTGCTGGAATACATTGACAGCCTGCGGACACGTCGGTAGCTAGCGCCTGCGCTGAGAAGGAATCCGGTCATTGTGCCCGGTGGACAGGATGCGCACAGGGTAAGGGATCAGACAGCGTGGGACACGCCCCTTCCGACGAGGATGACAGCTTTGATGTGCGCCTGAAGCGCGCAAGCAAAAAGCTTGATCCCCACGCGGAAGAGTTTTCCACGAAGTCCTCCGATGGAGATGCGGGTTCTATCGCATCTTTCGGTGTTGCGATCCGGGTCGGAACGGAGCTGGTAGCCGGTCTGGCGGTTGGTGTGGCATTAGGCTACGCTCTTGACCGCTGGCTGGGTTACAGAGTTCTTTTCCTTCTGATTTTTGCCCTGCTAGGTTTTGGTGCCGGCATGATGAATGTCTGGCGGGTTTTGAATGGGCCGGGCATGGTGCCCGAGCTGAAAGATGACGGGAGAAGCCAGCGTGGCAGCCGGATCGACGATTGACGCGCTCGGACAGTTCGAGCTCCATCCGGTTCTCGGATCTCTGGGCGAAGCTCTGCGGTTCTCACAGTCTCCACTGTTCATGCTGATCGCCGTTGTGCTGGTGCTCGCATTCCTCTTTATCGGAATGCGCCCAGCCTCCGTCGTTCCTGGCCGTCTTCAGGCCGCAGCCGAAATTGGTTACGACTTCATTCATGACCTTGCCATCGGCACGATGGGTGAAGAAGGCGCTGCTTTCTTCCCGTTCGTGTTCGCTCTGTTCTTCTTTATTCTCGCCGGCAACTACCTCGGCCTGCTTCCCTTCTCCTTCACCTATACAAGCCATATCGCAGTGACACTTGCGCTGGCCGTAACGGTGTTCGTGATCTCGATCCTGGCTTCCCTGCGCTTTCAGGGTCTGGGTTTCTTCAAGCACTTCATGCCAGCTGGCGCCCCTGTGTGGCTGTCGCCGCTGCTCGTGCCGATCGAGATCCTTTCTTTTCTTTCTCGCCCCGTCAGCCTGTCGATCCGTCTGTTCGCCAATATGGTGGCCGGTCACGTTCTGCTCGAGGTGTTTGCCGGCTTCACAATCATGCTCGCCGGTCTGGGCTTCTTCGGCCATATCCTGGCCGTTGCCCCGATCGCGATCAACATTGCGCTGACGGCTCTGGAATTGCTGGTGGGTGTGCTTCAGGCATACGTTTTCGCCATTCTCACCTGCATCTATCTGCGCGAGGCCGTCGCTCACTGAGCGCGGTTTTGCACAACCCCTGTATCGACCCTAAAGGAACCTGACCATGGACGTTCAAGCCGCTCGTGACATCGGCGCCGGTATTGCAGTAATCGCCCTCGCAGGCGTCGGCATCGGCCTCGGCAACATTTTCTCGACGCTCGTGAGTTCCATCGCTCGCAACCCGGCTTCCCGCCCGCACGTTTTCGGCCTCGGCATGCTCGGCTTCGCGCTGACGGAAGCCGTTGCTCTGTTCGCGCTGCTGATCGCCTTCCTGATCCTGTTCGCCTGAGGTCGAACATGCACCGCACGCCACGTCTTTTCCTGTTCGCTGCTCCGCTGGCGGCTGTGCCGGGCCGAGCTGTGGCTGCGGGCATGCCGCAGCTGAACGTCCATGATCCGCTGCTGATCGGACAGGTCGCCTGGGGAGCCGTCATTTTTGCCGGCTTCTATGTCGTCCTTAGCCGTTCCGCTCTGCCGCGGATCGAGCGGGTGCTGTCGAACCGACGCACCCGCATCCAGAACGACCTCGATATTGCCCGCCGTGCGAAAGCCGAGTCCGACCGCGCAAGCGCCGAACTCCTGAGCACCCGCCATGAAGCGGCCGCACAGGCTCGGGCCAATGTAGAGCGCATCCAGAACGAGGCTCGCCTCAGCGCTGAAACGCATGCACGGGAAACCGCAAAGCGTCTCGAAGCTGAAGTCGCAAACGCCGAAGCCCGGATTGCCCAGTCCCGCGAGCAGGCTCTTTCCAGCCTCCCCGCGATTGCTACTGGTACCGCTCAGAACCTGGTCTCCCGTCTGATCGGGGAACAGGATGAACAGACTGTCGCCAGCGCCGTGAAACGCGTCAGCGCCTAAGGAGACGACGATGTTCCAAGAACCCCGTTTCTGGACTGCCCTGGCATTTGTCCTCTTCTTCGTGATCTTTGGTCGCAAGCTCTGGGCCGTCATCACGAGCCATCTTGATGCCCGTGCAGAAGGCGTTCGCCGAGATCTGGACGAGGCAGCCCGTCTCCGCCGTGAGGCAGAGCAGATGCTCGAAGATGCGACCCGCGAGCGTGAGAAGACGCTGGCAGAAACGCAGGCCATGATTGCCCGCTCAGAGACGGAAGCTGCTGCTCTGGCAGAACGCGCCCGTCACGAAGCAGAAGCAGCAGCCGGCCGTTACGAGAAGATGGCGCACGACCGGATTGAAGCCGCAGAGCGCGCTGCAATCCGTGAAGTTCAAGAGCGCGCAACAGCCATTGCCATCTCGGCAGCTCGCGATGTTGTAGCCTCCCGTCTTTCCGAAAGCCCGGACGTTGCTGCTCAGCTGATTGAGCAGAGCATTCAGAGCCTTCCTGAAGCGCTGCGCCGTTCTGCGGCCTGAGTTTATGACATCCGTCCGCCCGTCCCAGACTCCTATGACACTTTCCATTGTCATGGCAGTCCTGAATGAGGCGGACAATATTCTACCTGTCTGTCAGGAACTCGCCGGAGTTCTTGATGGCTTCCCGGAAAATACTGAAATTCTCGCCATCGACGATGGCAGTACAGATGCCACTGTCGAGAAGCTGCTTGAAGCACGACGTCAGTATCTTCCAAATCTCAGAATTCTTAGCCACCCACGGCGCCTTGGCAAATCTGCTGCTCTGAGAACGGGAGCAACCGCCGCTCATGGCGAATGGATGGCGACCATTGATGGCGATGGTCAGGACGATCCTTCTTCCATCATCCGGATGCTTGAACTGGCGCGTTCAGCCAATTCCAAGCCGCCGCTGGTGGTCGGGGTCCGTCGAAAAAGGAATGACCGTCTCTCCCGGCGCATTGCGACAAAGCTGGCCAACGGCTTGCGCCGTCGCCTTCTGAATGATGGTTGCCCGGACACCGGAGCGCCCCTCAAACTTTTCTCTCGTGAGATGTTTCTGCGTATTCCGCAGTTTGAGGGTGTACACCGCTTTCTACCGGCCCTCCTTGGACACTATGGCGCCCCGCTGATCTGCCATGAAGTTCAGCACCGTGCTCGTCTGCACGGCTCATCAAAATACACCAATTTCAATCGGGCTCTTGTCGGCATCCGTGATCTTCTGGGTGTCATGTGGCTGCAAAACCGAACCCACCTGCCCGATCGTCTGACCGAACACTGATCCATCCTTTAACGAGGATGGCCTTTCAGACACTTTCCGGCCACCATTCTCTGATGGACCGGAACGGAGCCTCTGCATGAAACTGACATTCCGGCATTATGCCCTCCTCGGGCTAGTGACCTTTCTGCTTGCCTTGCCGGGACGCATGACATTGCCCCCGCTGGATCGTGACGAGCCACGTTATATGGAAGCGTCAGAGCAGATGCTCACATCCGGAAATTTCGTAGACGTCCGCTTTCAGGACAAGCCACGCTATTTGCAGCCGGCTGGCATCTACTGGCTTGAAGCCTCTTCTGCAAAAATTGCGGAAAAACTCTTTGGCTCAGACGTCCTTCGCAAAACCTGGCCCTATCGCATTCCAAGCCTCATAGCCGCCGCCCTTATCATCCCTCTGACAGCCTGGATGGGAAGCGCACTCTTCGGAGCCGTCACCGGTCTGATGGCTGCAGGCCTCCTGATGGTTTCGACGCTCTTTGTTGCCGAAAGCCATATGGCGACAATCGATACAGTCCTACTCCTGGATATCCTGTGCTTTGAAGCAATGCTTCTGAAGGCATTTCTCGATCGTCAGAAGAACAGTCCGACATCTGTTTGGGTTGCGTGCGGTTACTGGCTGGCGTTGGGCGTCGGCCTAATGCTCAAGGGCCCTGTTGTTCTCATTCCAGGCTTTTGTACCCCACTGGCCTTATGGGCTGTCGAACGTGATCGAGAATGGTGGTCCAGACTGCGTCCGCGCTGGGGTTGGCTGCTCATGCTTGCCGTAGTTGTTCCGTGGTGTGTCGCGATTGATGTTGTCAGTCATGGGGATTTCTTTTCACGCGCCATTGGCCGTAACTTTCTGGGGAAAGTGGCACATGGCCAGGAAGCTCACGGCCTACCACCAGGGTTCCATCTTATTGTTTTTGCGCTGGCATTCTGGCCTGGATCTTTTTTTGCTGCTTTGGCAATTCCTTCAGTCTGGAAAAATCGCAAACTGCCTCAGGTCCGGTTTTTGCTGAGCTGGATTATCCCGCACTGGCTGGTCTTTGAACTAATCGCCACGAAGCTTCCGCATTATGTGCTCCCCACATATCCGGCCATTGCAATCCTGACTGCCGCGGCTCTAACGATTTGGGGTCGTCCAGCTCTTTCCAAATGGAGCAAAATCGCTCTCGGATTCTACGGCGTAATATGGGCCGCAGTTGGCTTGGCCTTCTGTTTCGCTGGCACGGTCGTGCTGTATAAAATGCAGCATATGCTTTCGATCCGCGAATGCCTGGCGCTCTGCGGAGCACTCCCTCTCATGGGAGGAGCAATTCTTCTTTTAATCCGCAATCATCGGCAGCAGGCAGCTTTTTGCGCGATGGGTGCCGCTGTCATTGCACAAGCCGGCCTCTTCCTGGCTGTAATCCCCAATCTGCAAACCATTCGCCTGGCTCCCCGAGTGGCTGCACTCTTTGAAGACGTGAAGCCATGCGCTCAAACTGTGCTCGTCTCGACATCCTATTCCGAGCCAAGCCTGGTCTTCCTAGTGGGCGAACACACGCAGTTGATTGGCCGAGAAGCCGCGGCAGCTTATCTCCAGCAGAATCCTCGTTGCACCCTCGCTCTGGTAGACCGAAAGGATGAAAAGACCTTTCGGGATGCATTGAACCGAACCAACCTCAGCATCGTAGAATATGGCCGTATCCAAGGCCTGAACTACTCAAACGGTCATCATCTTGACCTGGGCATGTTCGCCCCAGACTAAATTTCTGGAAATTGCCATGGTGGAGCTGAGGGGAATCGAACCCCTGACCTCCTCATTGCGAACGAGGCGCTCTCCCAACTGAGCTACAGCCCCATGGCACTTTTGATAGTTCCCATCGGCCCGGTTTCTGTCAAGCAATCCGGATGAGGTTGTCCTGTCTCGCCGAGGCAGATACAAAACCTGTTCCTGGCTGGCCGCTTACCCGGTCTTCCGCGTTTTCCGACGAGGTTTTCAGCATGCTTGCCCTGCACGCCATTATCCTGATGATCATTCAGGCATTCGTATGGGCTCTTCTGGCTTACTGTATTCTGTCCATGCTGCTGGGCTTTGGCGTGCTGGATATTCGTAACCGGTTTTTCTACTCGCTCTTCAACACCCTCGCGCGCGTCGTCGAACCGATTCTGGCCCCTATTCGGAATATCCTTCCCAGCACAGGCGGCATGGACTTCGCGCCGATGGTCCTGCTGCTGGCAATCCAGTTTCTGGTCTATCCCTTGGTCAACCGTGTATTCGCCATGCTGATTTACCACCCGGCTTTCTAAGACTTACCGGACTGCGCGCCACACTTCCTCCAGCGCATCAGCCAAGTCATTGTGCGGCTCACTCCACTGGCCTGAGTGCGTCGGCGGTTGCATCCAGGCGCGCCACCCTTTTCCCGGCTCACGTTCAATACGAACAGACCAGTCTTCAGGCAAGCGGCTTACCACACGCTCCATCCGGACCTGACTGGTCAGTGGCTTGGCGTAATTATGCCCCATGGTGGAGCTCCTTTCACAACGTGAACTCCTGAGCTGCAATAACCACGGCAAAAACAAAAAAACCGGACATCACAGCTCAAAACATCTTATGCCTTTTAAATAGGCACGATGCTGCCAGCTGCAATATCCGGAAATGAGTTACGGCTACTTTAAGAGCCGGGAAGCCGGAGAGTTTTACCCCGTCAGGCTGTGCCACCTACCGTCAGGCCAGACAATTTCAGCGTCGGTTGCCCCACTCCGACAGGAACGCCCTGACCAGCTTTGCCGCATGTTCCAATTCCTGGATCAAGCGCCACATCTGATCCGATCATCGAAATCTGGTTCATGGCATCTGCACCGTTTCCAATGAGCGTTGCACCCTTCACCGGGCGCGTCACTTTTCCATCTTCAATCAGATAAGCTTCAGACGCCGCGAAAACGAACTTCCCGGACGTAATATCAACCTGACCACCGCCAAAATTGACGGCATACAGTCCACGCTTTGTAGAGCGGATCATCTCGTCGGTCGTTGCTGTTCCTTCAAGCATCACCGTATTCGTCATACGTGGCATAGGAGCATGAGCGTAAGATTCCCGACGCCCATTTCCCGTGGAAGACACCCCCATCAGACGGGCATTCAGGCGATCCTGCAAATAGCCCGTCAGAATGCCGTCTTCGATCAGAACAGTCCGTCCTGTTGGCGTTCCTTCATCGTCGATGCTCAAAGATCCTCGACGCTCCGGCAGGGTGCCATCATCAATAACCGTCACCCCAGGAGCAGCCACACGCTTCCCAACCATACCGGTGAAGGAGGATGTTCCTTTCCGATTGAAGTCCCCTTCCAGCCCATGGCCAACAGCTTCATGGAGCAGAATACCTGGCCATCCTGGTCCAAGCACCACATCCATTTCTCCTGCAGGTGCCGGCGCTGCATCGAGGTTCAGCAGAGCCTGCCTCAGAGCTTCATCAACTGCTGCTTTCCATGTTGCGCCATCCAGAAGACGGTCCAGTTCATACCGTCCCCCCTGTCCATGACTGCCACTCTCGCGACGACCGTCCTTTTCAACCACGACCGATACATTCAGACGGACCAGCGGACGAAGATCCGCAACGCGATCTCCAGCATCCGAACGCCGCATGATCTGCACGGCCTGCCACTCGGAACTCATACTGGCACTGACCTGAACGACGCGGGTATCCACACCACGGGCATAGGCATCTATTTCGCCTAGAACGGCCGCACGCGCTGCAAAGTCAGTTCCCTCCAGCGGTCGGGAATCAGAATAGAGACGCTGATTGGTTGATCGCGGGCCCGGCGCCATCACGCCACTTCGTCCCTGTCGCACGGCACCGACTGTGCTAACCGCACGTGCCAAAGCGTCTTCGCTCATTTCATCAGAATGGGCGAAAGCCGTTTCCGTTCCCAGGACTGCGCGCAGACCAAAACCTGAAGAGGTTGTGAAACTCGCTGATCGGATTGTCCCGTCATCCAGCGAGATCCCCTCATTTTCGCGGTATTCGAGAAACAGTTCTCCATCATCTACCCCTGCCAATCCCTGTGCAACCAGTGCTTCGGCACCCTCCCGCGTCAATCGGGAACCGGGGCGGTCAAAAAACAGGGCATCAGTTGTGGCAAGGGCTCCCAGCGCATCTGCGGCAATGGACATCGGGGTAATCTCCTGGCTGAGAGGATGGTGAAGAACTAGAAATGGGTCATAGCACGCGAATTGAAAGAGGCCGCCTTCAGGTGAGTGCTTTTTCGAGGCGACGCAGGGCTTCGTGAAGAATTTCCGGCTTCTTGCAGAATGCAAAGCGGATCATGTTGCGTGGCGGTTCAGCGCCCTCCGGATCATAAAAGGCAGAGACCGGAATTGTTGCCACGCCTGCATGCTCAACCAGCCATTCGGCAAATTCCACATCCGTTCGCCCGTGAGCATGACGTGACGTATCCGCCACGACAAAATAACTTCCATCTGCGGGAAGTGTCTCAAAACCGAGGCGATGCAATCCTTCCACAAGAATGTCTCGGCGCAATTCCAAGTCAGAGGACAAACTTTTGTAGTAGCTGTCGTCTTTATTCAGACCATGCGCCACAGCGCGCTGAAGATTAGGAGCCGTGGCAAACACCAGCACCTGATGAGCCTTGGCAACCACAGACGCCAGAGCCGAAGGAGCCGTGACATACCCGACTTTCCATCCCGTCAGAGAGAAGCTCTTGCCTGCGCTCCCAATGCGCATGCAGCGCTCCCGCATGTCAGGAAGCGTCATGAGGGGAATGTGTTTCACGTGAAACGTCAGGTGTTCGTAAACTTCGTCACAGATCACATATGCATCATGTTCCTTCACCAATCCTGCAATCAGCTCAAGTTCAGTCTGTGAAAAGACCTTGCCCGCAGGGTTCATCGGAGAGTTCAGAATCATGGCTTTTGTTTTGCGGCCAAAGGCTGCACGAAGTTCTTCTTCGGGAAGCTTCCAGTGTGGCGGCTGAAGACGGACACACTTGGGAACTGCGCCGATCATCTTGAGCATGGGAAGATAGGTGTCATAGAGAGGTTCGATCAGAACCACTTCATCACCAGCTTCCACAACAGCCATCAAGCAGGCTGCCAGAGCCTCCGTTGCTCCAGACGTCACAACAACTTCTGTCGCCGGATCAATCTCAAGCCCATAAAAACGCCGGTTTGATTCAGCGACAGCCTGCCGCAACTCCGGCAACCCCGTTAGCGGCGCGTACTGGTTTCTATTATCCTTCAGCGCCTCGGCCGCGACGTTGATAATATCCGCCGGGCCTTCAGTGTCCGGAAAGCCCTGCCCCAGATTGATTGCATCATACCTGGCAGCAAGCTGAGACATAATCGTGAAAACGGTCGTGGGCAGCGAGGACAGATAGGTATTGGGCGTTTTCATGGACCAGCGCTTTTAAGACATGGAACGGAAGGGAGACTTCACCATTGCAGGACCCGCACGTCCTGAAAAGCCATTCCCTGCGCTTTGGTCCTCACCTCACGATCTCAGTTGAACAAACGTCTTTTTGGAATCAGTACCCGCACAGTAACTATGGAATTCCCGATCAATAAAATTTTCCCGATCGGACAACACCCCGGCAAGTCAGAGCTTCCCCATCCCTGATCGGCCAGAAAAACGCGTCCAATCAGGCCAAGTGCCATTTTGAGACACTTTCTTTCTTCAATTGATGATGAAATGAAGGTGTATGTCGTACTCGACAGATGGGAAATTGTCCCGTAATCGTTTTGAAGCCGTTCACACGATGCAAGGCGACAGATCGATGGCCAGAAAAGCCCCTACTTCCTCCACCGCCAAACCGAAAGCTGCAGCTCCACGCCGCGCTTCCGCCAAGGCTGCTTCCCCCAAGACAACCGCCGCAGCTGGCAAGCCACCAGCACCGAAGCCCGAGGCCGTTGCCCGCGTTTTCGAGATGATCCAGGAACATGCGGCTGAGTTCGTCGATCTGCGTTTCACCGATCCCAAGGGCAAGTGGCACCACACGACCCAGACGGTCTCCACCATTGAAGACGACACGTTCGTTGAAGGCTTCATGTTCGATGGCTCGTCCATCCAGGGCTGGAAAGCGATCAACGAGTCCGACATGGTTCTGCTGCCAGATCCAGAAACGGCCGTCATGGACCCGTTCTCCGCAAAGCCGCAGTTGATCCTGTTCTGTGACATTATTGATCCCAAGACAGGCAACTTCTACAATCGTGATCCCCGCTCCACGGCCAAGCTTGCAGAAGCCTATCTGAAGGAAGCCGGCTTCGGCGATACCGCTTTCTTCGGCCCGGAAGCTGAGTTCTTCATCTTCGACAACGTCCAGTTCGGCACTGGTCCGAACTTCGGCACGTACCAGCTCGACAGCATCGAAGGCCCAGGCGCCTCTCTGAAGGCCTACCCGGAAGGCAACATGGGCCATCGCCCTGTCGTCAAGGGTGGTTACTTCCCGGTCCCGCCAGTGGACAGCGAGCATGACCTCCGCGCCGAAATGCTCTCCACGATGGGCGAAATGGGTCTTCCGATCGAGAAGCACCATCACGAAGTTGCACAGTCCCAGCACGAACTTGGCACGAAGTTCGACACGCTCGTGAAGTCTGCTGACTTCATGCAGATCTACAAGTACTGCGTGCACAACGTCGCCCACTCCTACGGCAAAACGGCCACGTTCATGCCGAAGCCGATCTCGGGCGACAACGGTTCCGGCATGCACGTTCACCAGTCCATCTGGAAAGACGGCAAGCCAACCTTCGCTGGCGACAAGTATGCGGACCTGTCCGAAGACGCACTGTTCTACATTGGCGGCATCATCAAACACGCCAAGGCTCTGAACGCGTTCACGAACCCGTCCACCAACTCCTACAAGCGCCTGATCCCGGGCTTTGAAGCGCCCGTGCTGCTGGCTTATTCCGCTGCCAACCGTTCAGCTTCGTGTCGTATCCCGCACGCCACGAACCCGAAGGCAAAGCGCGTTGAAGTCCGCTTCCCGGACCCGATGGCGAACCCATATCTGGCGTTTGCAGCCATGCTGATGGCTGGTCTTGATGGCATCCGCAACAAGATCCACCCTGGCGACGCCATGGACAAGGATCTGTACGAACTGCCGAAGGAAGAGCTTGCTCAGATCCCGACGGTCTGCGGTTCGCTCCGTGAGGCCCTCGAAGCCCTCCAGGAAGATCACGCATTCCTTCTCGAAGGCGGCGTTTTCACCAAGGATCAGATCGAGAGCTACATCGACATCAAGTGGCCTGAAGTCTACAAGTTCGAACACACACCCCACCCGGTCGAGTTCGAGATGTACTACTCGGTCTAATCCGAGCAGACTTCTGCAAAACGGAGAAGCCCGGCCTTTGCGCCGGGCTTTTTCGTACCCGCTTTCCCTGTTACGGCACCCGTCATGATGCATCCCGCTTTCGAGGCTTTTTCAACTTCCGTCCTGCCCATTCTGGATATTGCCGGAACGGCCGTCTTTGCCGTTTCAGGAGCCCTCGCCGCTGCACGGGAACGCCTGACAATCCTGACTTTCATGTTCTTCGCCGCCATTACAGGTGTCGGCGGTGGAACCGTGCGCGATCTGTTGATCGGTGCCCCTGTCTCTTGGATGCACAACTCCACTGGCATCACTGTCTGCATGGTCTGCGCCCTGCTCGTCTGGTTCACGCCAGGTCGCCTCTGGTCCGAGCGCGCCGTAGACTGGTTCGACGGAATGGGGATTGCAGCTTATGGCGTGTATGGCGCAGCCAAAGCCATTGCTTATGGCATCCCACCTGTTCCAGCCGCTCTGATGGGAATTGTCAGTGCATGCATGGGGGGCATTTTTCGCGATGTCCTGGCTGGCGTCCCATCCATCATCATTCGTCCAGAGCTGTATGTTACTGCTGTTGCCCTCTCATCGTGCAGCTATGTGCTCCTGACAAAAGCAGGGTGTGACACCACACTGGCAGCTGCCA
The DNA here is from genome assembly GCF_039638325.1 of Gluconobacter sp. OJA. NCBI lineage: Bacteria > Pseudomonadati > Pseudomonadota > Alphaproteobacteria > Acetobacterales > Acetobacteraceae > Gluconobacter > Gluconobacter sp. OJA. Next base: position 50,725 of record NZ_JBDIWI010000001.1, read on the forward strand.
TCGCCATTTTCGCAGGGTTTGCCCTTCGCGCACTTGCTCTTCTCAAGGGACTGTCGCTGCCGCATTATCGAAAATAGCCCTCCTCACGGAAAAGAACGTCCGCTCATGCGCATCGCCCCCGTCCTGAAGGGACTTCTAGCAGCTCTCCCTCTGCTTCTTTGTGCTTCTATAGCGCAGGCCTCAGACTTTGATATCGTCGTACTGGGAGCCGCCGGAGGCTTGGATGACGGAACGTTAAGCGCCTACTTAATCCGGCCTGAAGGTTCTGACAAAGGCGTTCTCTGCGATGCGGGAACAGTTCTGCATGGCCTGAAAGACGCCGTAAAAGCAGGTGCATTCAAAACCCTCTCCCTCAAATCCGCAGCAATGACTCCGGAAGGGGAAATCCTTCACACGACTATTGCTGCCTATCTGATCAGCCATGCTCACCTGGATCATACTGCCGGTCTGGTCGCCATCTCCCCGGATGACACACCCAAACCGATCATGGCTCTTGCGTCCGTCAACGCCATTCTCGCCGAACATATCTTCAACTGGCAGATTTGGCCCAACATGGGCGACCAAGGCGTCAAACCCTGGCTCGGCATATACCGCTATGACGATCTAACACCCGAGAAGCCAACACCTATTAGCGGAACATCTTTGCAGGTTCAGGCCTATCCATTGAACCATGGCGGTGTGGAATCAACAGCATTCCTGCTAACAAGCGGCCCAGATGCCCTGCTCTATCTCGGAGATACCGGGCCAGACGCCCCCCAGCACTCAGATCACCTGCATCGTCTCTGGCAGGCTATCGCGCCCCTTGTGCGTCAGAAACATCTCCATGCCATCATGATAGAGTGCTCTTATGACAACTCCATTTCCGATAGCCACCTGTACGGGCATCTGACGCCGCACTGGGTAGAGGCAGAACTGGAAGACCTTCAGCAGATCGCAGGCGTTTCGCTCAAAAATCTGCCCGTCGTAATCACGCACGTCAAACCGACACTCAGACGCCAGCAAGATCCCGTTCTGCGCATTCATGAAGAACTGGAAACGGGCAATACAACAGGCGTCCACTTCATTATGGCAGCCCAGAGCCTGCACCTCAGGCTCTGACCGCCAAAGGCAATCTCTCAGTCAGCCAACGACGTCAAAGCCAACGTCTTCCACTGTCTCTTTCAACGCCGCCGTAGAAACCTTGGCATCATCATACTGAATGACAGCCTGTGCTGGCTCCAGGGTCACATCCGCAGCAGAAACGCCAGGAACAGCTTCAAGGGCTTTCTGGAGCTTGCCTGAACACCCTGTGCAGGACATGCCTTCGACCTGAAATGTTACGGTTGCTGTCATGGGTGTCTCTCCTTCGTGCATGGTTTGCCGCCCTAACAGCGACACATCAGAAGAGACATATTCCCACTGGAATTGAAACAGCTTTCAGATCGCGGCACTGATTTCATCAAGCGGCGTCACCTTCATCAACTGCACAGAAGCATCCAGACGATCCAGCAACGCGGCAAGAGACCTAAAATGTGGCGTCTCCAGATGCTGCTCGAAAGCCTCAGTCGAAGCCCAGCGCTCCTCGGCCGTGAAGCGTCCTGCATGGTCCTGATCGCGGCTGATTACGTACCGCTGGCAGCCTTCTTCCGCACGTGATGCAACAATGCAGCGTACCAGTTCCAGCTCCAGTTCTCGTGCCTGGTCAGACGATACAGTTAGAATGGCGACAACACAGGCAGCATGACTCACGATGTTTTCCTCACAACAAGAGATACAGGATCTGGTTCCCATCGGTAAACTGATGGCCCTCGCCCCTGTGCGCTGCCATTTCTACAAGATACGTTTTCTGAAATCTCCCCCATGTTTCACATGAAACATCTTCCTGAAATTTCCGGAGGCACCTATTCATGAGCCTTAAAAGCGTTAGGACTGATCTCGCCCAGCGCGCGCCTGATCTCTCCATCATCGTGACGGAGCGTTCCACGGCTACCGTTGAAGAGGCTGCTGCCACACACAATGTCGAGCCCGATCAGATTGCCAAAACACTCGGTGTGAAGGTCGGGTCAGGGCCACAGGCTAAAATTATCCTGATCGTTATGGCAGGAACCAAACGCCTGGATAATCGTCTGACAAAAGACGCTCTGGGAGGGCGTCCCCGCTTCCTTAACGGAGACGAGGTACTGGCACTTACAAGCCACCCGCCCGGCGGCGTTTGCCCCTTTGGACTATCAGAGCCACTTCCCGTTTATTGCGATGAGTCTCTTCGCGCATTTAACATCGTGATTCCTGCAGCAGGTGCCACCAATGCCTCCGTCATGCTCACCCCGGCGCGTCTGGCAGAACTGACGTCTGCACAGTGGGTCACTGTCACATCCTGATGGACAATAAAAAAAGGCGCCCCTTTTGAGGGCGCCCTTTTCTACTCACAAAACAGATTAATATTACGCGTCTGCGTAAGTCGAAATATCCGGGCAGGAACACACCAGATTCCGGTCGCCCCACGCGTTATCCAGCCGTCCGACAGGCGACCAGTACTTGGACGTGTTAACTCCACCCGGGAAGCAGCCCTTCTCCCGCGCATAGGGGCGACCCCACTCACCGGCCAAGTCAGCCGTCGTATGAGGCGCAAACCGTAGCGGACTATCCTCTACGGCAACTGCCCCTGCTTCCACATCTGCAATTTCTGCCCGAATGGCAATCATCGCATCGCAGAACCGATCCAGCTCGACCTTCCCCTCAGATTCTGTCGGCTCGATCATGAATGTCCCCGCCACCGGGAAACTGACCGTCGGGGCATGGAACCCATGGTCAATCAGACGCTTGGCAATGTCGTCCACCGTCACACCAACTGCATCCTTGATTGGCCGCAGATCAACAATGCACTCATGCGCCGTAAAGCCATTGCTACCCCGATATAGCACCGGGTAATGTGCTTCCAAACGCGTCGCGATGTAGTTCGCATTCAGAATGGCCACTTCCGTTGCACGGCGTAGCCCCTCATCGCCCATCATCATGATGTACGCCGCAGAGATTGGCAGAATGGACGCTGACCCATACGGCGCAGCAGAAACGGCAATCCCGTTCTGGCCCGGCAGATACGGCGCCAGATGGCTGCCCACACCAATCGGCCCCATGCCCGGTCCACCACCGCCATGCGGAATGCAGAACGTCTTGTGCAGATTGAAATGCGAAACATCAGCCCCGTACAGACCCGGCCGCGCCAGACCGACCTGCGCATTCAGGTTCGCACCATCCAGATAAACCTGCCCACCAGCCGCATGAACAAGATCACAGATCTCGACAATCCGTTCCTCAAACACACCATGCGTGGACGGATAGGTAATCATGATGGCCGCCACACGTCCGTCATGCTGCGCGATCTTTGCCTTCAGATCCTCAACATCAACGTTGCCATTGCTGTCACAGGCCACAACAACAACACGCATTCCCACCATGTGGGCAGACGCCGGGTTTGTCCCATGGGCAGACGCCGGAATCAGGCACACATCCCGATCCATATCCCCACGCGCCTGATGATACCCACGGATCGCCAGAAGGCCCGCAAACTCACCCTGCGCACCAGAATTCGGCTGAAGCGACACAGCATCGTAGCCAGAAATCGCGCACAGCGTCCGTTCCAGATACGCAAACAGTTCCGCATACCCAGTCTGCTGATCCTTCGGCGCAAACGGATGAATCCGCCCGAATTCAGGCCAGGTGATGGGAATCATTTCTGCGGTTGCATTAAGCTTCATTGTGCAGGAGCCCAGCGGAATCATCGTCCGATCCAGCGCCAGATCCTTGTCAGACAGAGACCGCATATACCGCAGCAGATCCGTCTCCGAACGATGAACCTGAAACACCGGATGCGTCAGCAAAGCCGCCTGACGGGACAGCGCCTGCGGTAGAGCGTCTTCAACAGAAAGCTCCCGCTCCAGAACCGCAACGCGCGCCTCATCCGCCCCAAAACACTGCCACAGCGCCCGGATGGTCTCAGGCGTCGTCGTCTCATCACAGGACAGACCAATCCGTCCTTCGCCCGCATCACGCAGATTGATCCCGGCATCCAGAGCCTTGGCAAGAATGCCCTGCGCATCGGAACCAGCATGAACTGTCAGCGTGTCGAAGAACGTTTCCGTCTCAACCGTCACGCCAAGAGCCTTCAGACCCGCAGCCAGAATAGTCGCCAGACGATGCGTACGACCCGCAATCTCCTTCAGCCCTTCCGGCCCATGATACACAGCATACATGGACGCAATAACGGCCAACAGAACCTGCGCCGTGCAGATGTTGGACGTCGCCTTCTCCCGGCGGATATGCTGCTCACGGGTCTGCAACGCCAGTCGGTAAGCGGGGCGCCCGGCGCTATCACGTGAAACACCGACCAGACGCCCCGGCATGTGCCGCTTGTAAGCATCCTTCGTCGCCATGAACCCGGCGTGCGGGCCACCACCGCCCATCGGCACGCCATAACGCTGCATGGACCCGATGGCGATGTCCGCGCCCAGAGCCCCCGGGCTTTCCAGCATCACAAGAGCCAGCGGATCACAGGTCACGGCAACAATACCGCCCTGAGCATGAACCGCCTCAATCACCCTACGCGGATCACGCACCGCTCCGGACGATCCCGGATAGGACAACAGCGCACCAAACACGGACGCCGCATCCAGATCCGTCGCAGGATCACCCACCACGATGTCCCAGCCCAGCGGCTCGGCCCGCGTCTTCAAAACAGCCAGCGTCTGCGGGTGCGTGTCGGCATCTACGAAGAAGCAGTCGGACTTGGACTTGCAGACACGCTTGGCGAGCGCCATCGCCTCCGCACAGGCCGTGCCCTCATCCAGCAGAGACGCATTGGCAATATCGAGCCCCGTCAGGTCCGCCACAAGCGTCTGGAAGTTCAGCAGCGCCTCAAGGCGTCCTTGGCTGATTTCCGGCTGATACGGCGTGTAGGCCGTGTACCAGGCCGGATTTTCCAGAATATTGCGCTGAATGACCGGCGGAAGAACCGTGTCGTAATATCCCTGCCCGATCATGGACGTCAGAACACGGTTCCGGGACGCAATCTCCCGCAGACGCGCCAGAGCCTGCTGCTCCGTCAGCGCCGCGCCAATCCCGTGATCGCCACGATCAAGAATGGCTTTCGGAACCGTCCGGTCAATCAGATCTTCAAGGCTGGACGCCCCGATCGTCTGCAACATCTCCGCAATTTCAGAGGAGCGTGGGCCAATATGGCGGGAGCTGAAGTCTTCGGTCTGTTCAGGCCACAGGATCGTCACGGTATCGTTCTCTGGAAGTCTTGATGGGCAGGGAAAGAAAAATGGGCCCGGCAAAAGCCAGACCCATCACAGAACGTCAGAGGCTCTTGTACTGCTCTGCCGTCAGAAGAGACGTCACGTCATCCGGGTTGGAAACCTTCATCTTGAAGATCCAGCCCTCACCTTCCGGGTCATTACCAACCAGCGTCGGCTCGTCGGACAGCTTCGTATTGAAGCCCGACAGCACACCGGCAACCGGAGCATAGATGTCAGACGCCGCCTTGACGGATTCCACAACCGCAGCAGCATCGCCAGCCGCCACATCCGTGCCCTCGTCCTTGGCTTCCACGAACACCAGTTCGCCCAGCTCTTCAGAAGCATGAGCCGTAATGCCCACAGTTGCTTCTTCCCCGTCCAGACGGATCCATTCATGCGATTTGGTATAATAAGTCGTCATCGCTGCTTTTCCTTGGCTTAACGCTTGAAACCGGGCGCCACGAACGGCATCGCCCGAACATGAACCGGAACGAATTTCCCACGCAGTTCGGCAAACAGCGCCGTGTCATTCCCCGCGTAGTCTGTTGCGACATATCCCATCGCCACCGGCGCCTGAACCGTCGGGCCAAACGCCCCTGACGTCACCAGACCGATCTCTTTCTGGCCTTCCGCATCCGCAAAAAGCTTCGCACCCGCACGAACAGGCGCACGCCCCTCCGCCATCAGGCCGACACGCTTGCGGCTGACACCTTCACGAGCCTGACGCAGAACGATTTCAGCGCCCGGATAGCCCCCTTCACGAGAGCCCCCTTCGCGCCGGGCTTTCTGAATAGCCCAGGCCAGAGACGCTTCAATCGGCGTGGTCGTCGTATCGATATCATTGCCATACAGGCAAAGCCCCGCTTCCAGACGAAGCGAATCCCGGGCTCCAAGCCCAATGGGAAGAACCTGTGGCTGAGCCAGCAACGCCCGTGCAACAGTCTCCGCATCAGCGGCTACACACCCAATCTCGTACCCGTCTTCACCCGTGTAACCCGAACGCGACAGCGTAACCGTAACACCAGCAAGCTCCGTCTCGATCACATCCATAAAACGCATATCGACCGCTGCCGGACAAAGAGGTGCGATAGCCTCCTGAGCCTGCGGCCCCTGCAACGCCATCAGCGCGCGATCAAACTGCCGCGTCACAACACAACGGTCAGAAAGAGCCGCTTCAATCAGCGCCGCATCCTGCTCCTTGCAAGACGCATTCACCACAACGAACAGATCATCGCCCATATTGGCGACCATCAGATCATCAAGAATGCCTGCGGTATCATTGGTCAGAAATCCGTAGCGCTGCCGCCCCTTCGCAAGCCCCGCATAATCGGCCGGGATCAGGCTTTCGAGCGCCAGAGCGGCATCACGCACATCGCCACTGCGGGCAGAAATCCGGATCTGTCCCATATGGGAGACGTCAAAAAGCCCAGCCTGGCTACGCGTGTGCAAATGCTCGGCCATCAGCCCTGCGGGATACTGAAGCGGCATCTCATAACCCGCAAACGGCACCATTTTGGCGCCAAGTTCCAGATTGAGAGCATGAAGAGGGGTACGCTGGAGGGAGTCGGTCATGGGGTAGGTCCGGCCCGGTCAGAACGTGAAGGTGCAGACGCACCCGGAATCTTCCGGAAAACGCCGCCCCTTCTGTCCTTTTGCCTGAGATCGCTATCCCGTCGGCGGGTACGTCAGGCGTACCTCTCTCCAGAATTTACCGACCAACTCGGTCCTTTGGCCTGAGAGTTTCCGGGGCGGTTGCTCCTTCGGCGCCAGCCCTGAAGGCCAGTCTCTCCCGTATTGGTCGGACTCGATCCTGCCAGTTTCCTGATCTCTTCGCAATCGTTACGGTTAGTTCTGCGTTACGATTGCCGCATACCTTTGTAACCAGAACGGGAGAACTTTCATGGCTGGCGAACTGACTGTCATTGCAGAATTGTCCATTCCCCCAGAAAATCGGGAAAAATTCCTTAAAATGTGTGCTTATGACAGCAAGCATTCCAACGCGGACGAGCCCGACTGCCATAGCTTTGACGTGATGACATCCAATGAAGATCCGAATCTCATTGTGCTTGTCGAAACCTATCGCGATCAGGCCGCCTTTGATGTGCACCTCAAAACGCCGCACTTCCAGAAATTCGCAGAGGCTGTAAAAACCCTTGGTGCCAAGGAAAACAACGTCCGCTTCTTTACAAGGACGGCACCCTGATATGCGCTTCTCGCTCAAAAACAGCGTCTGTGGCGCCACTCTTCTCCTATTGGCTGCATGCAGCGCGGAGCAACCGCAGAAGCCGCATCTCATAGGTCTGGCAAACCCGGCCAGCGTCTCCTGCACACAGCAGGGAGGAACTCTGGAAATTGTTAGTCAACCGGCTGGACAGGTTGGTATGTGCCACCTCCCCTCCGGCCAGACCTGTGAAGAATGGAGCCTGTACCGCGACCATCAGTGCAAATCGTTGCCACCCACCTCCAAACCGTAAGTGCTTCCTCTCGTTTTCCTGATTTCCAAAGAGATCAGGAAAACCGCTTTACGATGTGAGCAGTCTTCTTAAAATAAATACATAACATGTTATGTATGTTATCCACACTATCCACCTGAAGGCAGTTCCCCATGCAGAATCAGGCCCCTTGCCTCTCCATAGGCTCATTAACAAGTAAGACCGGGCGCCTTTTCACGCGCTTGATGGAACAGAAACTGAAACCCGCCGGAATGCGCGCAGGACAGATTCCGGTTTTCCTTGCCCTCGGAAAAGGCGAAGTCCGCACTCAAAAGGTGCTTGCTGAACTCGCAGGGATTGAGCAACCAGGCATGGCAACACTGCTGGCCCGCATGGAGCGGGACGGCCTGATCGAACGCGAACCCGACCCGGACGACAAACGCGTCAGTCAGATCCGACTTTCGCCAGTTGGCCTCACTAAAAGCCAGCAGGTTATTCCAATTATGGAAGGGGCCAGCGAGGAAGCCTTCAAAGGCTTCACTCCACTGGAAAGAGACATTCTCATTACGCTTCTAGAACGTATGAGCAGCAGCCTCGAAAGCTGTCTTTAAAATCCTTCACTCCTAAAAGAGCGAAGGATCAGGCCTTACTTCTCCGTCTTAGGAAGATGCTCGGCAATATACGGCGGCAGATTGAAAGAGCCGACGTGAATTTCAGGCGTCCAATAGCGTGTCGTGCCAAGGATCTTGGCAGCGTCTGCACGTCCGCGAATCTGCTCCAGCGTCTGCGTGTTCGGAGCCTGGCCTTTGGAAGCCATACCCAGCGTCATGAAACCGCCGACATAAGTCGGGACAGCGGCAACATAAGCTGAAACATGCGGGAAGAATTTCGCACGACGCAGGCTCGTCTCATACAGTTCATCAGACTGCATGAATGGAACACCGCACTGATTCACGATCAGACCTTCATCCGACAGGATACGTGCGCAGTTGCTGTAAAATTCGTCCGTAAACAGAACTTCACCAACGCCGATCGGGTCCGTGCTGTCCACGATGATGACGTCAAAAGAACCGTCAGCAGCCTTGGCAACATAGTCGATACCATCACCGACAATCACTTCAGCGCGCGGGTCATTCCAGGCATCGCCCGCAATGTTCGGCAGATGCTGCTTGGAGAGTTCAATTACCGCACCATCGATTTCCACCATGACGGCTTTTTCGACGGTCTTGTGCTCAAGAACGCGACGCAGAACGCCACCGTCACCCGCACCAATGATCAGAACGCGCTTCGCACACGGATGCGCCAGCATCGGAACATGCGTCAGCATTTCCTGATAAACGAACTCATCGCGTTCCGTGATCTGAATGACGCCATCCAGAACCAGCACACGGCCATGGCTGGAGCTTTCAAAGACAACAATGTCCTGGAAATCAGATTTTACGCGCGCGAGCTCACGCGTTACGAGAAAACGCTGTCCCCAGTCCGGGTACAGGGTCTCGTTGATCCATGTTTCAGCCATGGTCATCGGTTCCTTGTCGGGATTTAATAGCAGAGTAAAGACCAGCCGGTTCGGCTGGCCCCTATCCGAGAATCAGGCCGCGCTAGCGTTCCTGTCCTGCACGCGTCCACGGCGTAAGGCATCAACTTCGATGCGGCCAGCCTGGAACAAGCGCTGCATGACCGGAATCGAAAGATTCGGATCACAGGCGCCGCACATGAACACATCTACCGCAGCGTAATTACGCTCTGGCCATGTGTGGATCGAGATGTGACTTTCTGCCAGCACCAGAACACCAGACACACCACCATTCGGCGTGAAGTGGTGGAAATGGCTGTGCAGAATCGTTGCACCGGCTGCAATAGCACCCTCGCGCAGCGTCTCATCAATCCGTGCTGGATCATCTAGATTCCGGGCATCCCAGAAATCGATCAGCAAATGATTACCGGCATAGCGTTCGCCATCCCGTTCAATAAAATAGTCTTTGCGCTCCTCTTCAACAGAGTGAGCAGCGCTGTTCTGGATATCTCTCGGGAGTTCCGATACCATCCCCAGTTGAGCAAGTGCGTTCATCACGTACCCCCAAACCAGTAGACAGCCTGTTGGGCGAAATCGCCCCCTTGGGCCAAGAAGCGCGGTAGTTAGAGCCCCCTTCCTGCGGATGCAAGGGTTTTCTGGCCTGATTCGCTAATATGTCACATTCCCTGAAGAAGCCGGGCCGACATTACAGATCATCCCACTGCCGTTAGACGCTCCCAATAAGAACAACCGTTTGGGAATTCAGAGTAAAACACCCTCTAAAAACTCAAAAAACCGGCAATTTTTTGGGATCACCCTTCACTTCAGGGTCTTTCTGACTCAGCAACCGATACACTCCGTCATAACCAACGATTCGTCCTATGCGTCATCTGCGGCGTAGATAGGCAGGCTCCTGCACAGCGCATAAAAAAACACGCACTCCAAGGCTGAAATATCTCAGCCTCGCAATGCGTGCTCTTCATACCCCCTAGCCTATAGCGACTAAGGGGCCCTAATCCGTAAAGATCAGTTCTTGGCCTTGTCGACCAGCTTGCCCTTGGCAATCCACGGCATCATCGCACGCAGCTTCTCACCGGTCTTCTCGATCTGATGAGCGTCATTGCGAGCGCGGATAGCCTTGAAGCCAACGCCACCAGACTGGTTCTCAAGGATGAAGTTACGAACGAACGTCCCATCCTGAATGTCCGTCAGAACGCGCTTCATCTCAGCCTTCGTTTCCGGCGTAATGATGCGCGGACCCGTCACGTACTCACCATACTCCGCAGTGTTGGAGATGGAGTAGTTCATGTTGGAAATGCCGCCTTCGTAGATCAGATCCACGATCAGCTTCATTTCATGCAGGCACTCGAAGTAAGCCATTTCCGGGGCATAGCCACCTTCAACCAGCGTCTCGAAGCCAGCGCGGATCAGGTCAACGACACCGCCACACAGAACAGCCTGCTCACCGAACAGATCGGTTTCGACTTCTTCCTTGAAGCTCGTCTCGATGATGCCTGCACGGCCGCCGCCATTTGCGGAAGCGTAGGACAGAGCGATGTCCAGAGCCTTGCCAGAAGCATTCTGAGCCACAGCAACGAGGGACGGCACGCCACCGCCACGCTGGTATTCGGAACGCACCGTGTGGCCCGGGCCCTTCGGCGCAATCAGGAACACGTCCAGATCCGGACGGGCTTCAATGATGCGGAAGTGGATGGACAGACCGTGTGCGAATGCAAGAGCTGCACCCTGCTTCAGGTTCTTCTCAAGGCTGTCCTTGTACAGGGCGCCCTGGCCTTCATCCGGCGTCAGAACCATGACCACGTCGGCCCAGGCAGCAGCCTCGTCCGGGGACATGACCTTGAAGCCAGCCTCTTCTGCCTTCTTGACGGCAGAGGACGTCGGACGCAGACCAATGACGATGTCGGTCAGGCCGCTGTCACGCAGGTTGTTGGCATGAGCGTGACCCTGGCTGCCGTAGCCAATGATCGCGACTTTCTTGCTCTTGATCAGATTCAGATCGGCATCGCGATCGTAATACACCCGCATCAGACATGTTCCTCGTTAACGTGAAAGACAGAGGGGCCACGACCAATGGCCGCAATCCCCGTGCGCGAAACCTCAGCCAGGCCAAGGGGGCGCATCAACTCGATAAAAGCGTCGATCTTGGAGGGAGACCCCGTCAGTTCGAACACAAAACTGGTGGCCGTCGTATCAACCGGGCGGGCTCGGAAGGAATCTGCAATCCGCAAACCTTCCGTGCGGTTCTCGCCACGGGAAACGACTTTTACCAAAGCAAGCTCACGGCCCACATACGGGCCTTCTTCCGTCAGATCACAAACCGCATGAACCGGAATCAAACGCTTCAGCTGCGCCTTGATCTGCTCAATAACCTGCGGCGTCCCCGACGTCAGAACCGTAATGCGTGACAGACTGCGCTCGGCATCCACCAGCGCCACAGTCAGGCTCTCAATGTTGTAGCCCCGGCCTGAAAACAGACCCACCACGCGGGCCAATGCGCCACTCTCGTCTTCAATAAGAACCGAGATGACCGAATGTTGGATTGTCTCCGTCATCAGACCAGCATCATCCCTTCTTCGGTCAGACCTGCGGCTGCGGAATCCTGATCCGGGCCAAGCAGCATCTGGTTGTGAGCCGCACCCGATGGAATCATCGGATAGCAGTTTTCATTTTCCGCCACGCAGATATCCGCGATGACAGGGCCGTCATGCTCCAGCATCCGGCGGATGACATCGTCCAGCTCACCCACGCAGGTCGCACGCATCCCGGTTGCCTGGAACGCTTCCGCCAACTTTACGAAGTCTGGCAGCGCCTCGCTGTAAGACTGGGAGTAGCGTGACCCATGCAGCAGCTCCTGCCACTGACGCACCATGCCCATATACTGGTTGTTCAGGATGAAGATCTTCACCGGCAGACGATATTGCGCGATCGTCCCCAGTTCCTGAATGTTCATCAGGGTCGAGGCTTCACCCGCAATATCAATCACCAGAGCATCCGGATGCGCAACCTGCGCGCCCACAGCGGCTGGCAAACCATAACCCATCGTACCCAGACCACCAGACGTCAGCCAGCGGTTCGGCTTGGCGAACTGGAAGTGCTGCGCCGCCCACATCTGATGCTGGCCGACCTCGGTGGACACAAACGTGTCACGCCCCGTTTCCATCGCCATTTCGTACAGGCGACGAACGGCATGCTGCGGACGGATCACCGCAGACGGCGTCATGTCCTGCGTGAAGCCGAAGCCATCCACGCTGCGCCAGGACGCAATCTGGTTCCACCATGTGCTCAGGTCAGGTGCCGACGTATCGTCCCATGCGTCCAGCAGCGCCTGAAGCGTATCGCGAACATCACCTTCCAGACGCACATCCACACGGATGATCTTGTTGATCTGGCTCGGATCAATATCCGCATGAACTTTGAACGAATTCGGCGAAAACGCGTCCACACGGCCCGTCACGCGATCATCAAAACGCGCACCCAGAGCGATCAGCAGATCACAGCCATGCGTGGCCATGTTCGCCTCAACAGACCCGTGCATGCCGAGCATACCAAGGAACTGCGGATCAGGAGACGGAAACGCCCCCAGCCCCATCAGCGTAGACGTGACCGGGAAACCCGTCTTGCGCGCCAGACGACGCAGAAGCTCAGACGCTTCCGGACCGGAATTGATGATACCACCGCCCGTATAGAACAGCGGACGCTTGGCCGTCTTCATGGCCTCGACCGTGCGGGCAATTGCTTCGGCATCCGGGCCACCCTGACGGCGGAACCGCTTCAGCCGCGACAGCGCTGGCTCCGTCAGCGGAGCCTGACCCACCGTGATGTCCTTGGGCAGATCAACCAGCACAGGCCCCGGACGACCGGAACGCGCCACTTCGAAAGCTTCACGCACCGTCTGGGCCAGAGCGCCCGGCGTCCGCACCAGATAGTTGTGCTTTGTAGCCGGACGGGTAATGCCCGTCGTGTCCGCTTCCTGGAACGCATCATTGCCGATCAGCTTCGTCGGCACCTGACCGGTCAGGCAGACCAGCGGGATCGAATCCATCAACGCATCGACAAGGCCGGTCACGGCATTGGTCGCACCCGGACCGGACGTCACCAGAACAACGCCAACCTTGCCGGTCGAACGCGCATAAGCCTCAGCTGCATGAACAGCAGCCTGCTCATGACGGACAAGAATATGGCGGATACGGTCCTGCTTGAAGAGCGCATCGTAGATTGGAAGGACAGCGCCCCCCGGATAGCCAAAGACTACCTCTACGCCCTGTTCATCGAGAACGCGCAGAAGCACCTCCGCGCCATTCAGCGCCTCGTTGCCTGTTGTTGCGTCTCTTTCAGCAGAAGCCGTCACCGTATCCTCCTAAGGGGTATGAGGCGCGGGATTTAGGACAGTTCTGTAGGATTCGTCAACTCGCTCAGATATAAAATTCTCAATTTTTTCGTGTTCTGTTTTCGATTCTTGCGCAAATGGGGTGTATCTACGAAACGAAACCATCGAATTGCCATCTGATCCCAAGGCATGATGCCGAAACCACGTCGCCTGTCGGCGCGTATATCGGCCTGTCGCCAGAACAGCAGCCTGTCGCGCAGCCTCGATCGTCACCTCACCCTGCAACACCGCAGCAAGCTCAGGAACCCCATGCGCGCGCATGGCTGGCAATACAGAATCCAGACCCCGTGCAACAAGTTGACGCACTTCATCCAGCGCCCCAGCCTCCAACATCTGGCTAAAGCGGGCATCAAGAGACGCCCGCAATTCCTCCCGAGGTGGATCAAGAAGAACGGAAACAAATCGGCAGGGAGCCGCTGGCAGACCGGGTTGAGCCCGCCACCAGACAAGACCATGCCCCGTCCCACGCCAGACTTCCCATGCTCTGGAAATACGCTGCGTATCATTCGGGCGCAGCGTGGAGGCAGTTTCCGGGTCTACCTCCAACAGCTTCTCATGCAGAGCTGCCGGGCCAATGTCCTGCGCCAGCGTTCGGGCTTCCTGTCGCGCGCTATCCCCCGGGTCAGGCACTTCCACCAGACCATCTGTAAGAGCGCGGAGATACATGCCCGTACCACCGCACAGAATTGGCAGACGCCCAGCCCTCCAGGCCGCGTCCATTTCGGTCAGAGCCTGCTCGCGCCACCAGGCCACACTTCCCGGCGTCGCTGCATCCAGAACACCATACAGCCGGTGCGGAACAACCGCCTCATCCGAGGCATCGGGGCGCGCTGTGAGAATATGAAGATCGCGGTAAACCTGCATGGAATCAGCATTGATCACTGTTCCATTGAAGGTCCGCGCAAGATCAAGAGCCAGAGCAGACTTGCCGGAGCACGTCGGGCCAGCCACAATGATTGCTATCTTTGGGGCGTTCATTCCCCTGTTCCTGCCACACGCGCTGGATCGTTACGAGAGCTTATGTCCCTTCCTTCCGTTCTGACACTCATTGCCGACCGCAAGGCTGGCCCCCTCAAACCAGAAGCCATCGACGTCGCCCGCTCTCTGGTGAAAGGCAAAGCCCCTATCGTTCTGTCTGAAGGGGAAGCCGTCGATATTCCATGCCCTACACCGGGGCCCGGCGCCGCAAGCGCAGCAACAATCCGCGCAACGCTGGCCCCGTATCAGGTCGACACACTGCTGCTAAAAACCCGCGGTCGTCGCAAAGCTGTTCTCGTCGCTGACATGGACAGCACTATCGTGACGGGAGAAACGCTGGATGAAATGGCGGCAGCTCTTGGTGTAGGCGAGCAGGTTGCAGCCATCACCCGAGCCTCCATGAATGGAGAGATCGACTTCGAAACGTCCATTGAACAACGCGTTGCTCTGCTCGCAGGAAAATCAGCATCTGTTCTGGAAGATGTCTGGCAGAATGTAACCCTGACGGACGGCGCGAAAGAGCTCGTGCAGACCATGCGCAAGCACAATGCTCGGACGGCTCTGGTGTCAGGTGGCTTCACATGGTTCACACAACGGGTGGCAGAGCTATGTGGCTTCGACGAAAATCACGGAAACATTCTTGAAATCGTCGATGGCAAGATGACTGGAAAGCTAGGCGGCTCGGTACTGGGGCCAGATGCAAAGCTGACTCATCTGGAAGCCCTGACAACTGAGCGGGGTGTTCAGCTTCGTGCTGCGCTCACAACTGGGGACGGTGCAAACGATATTCCAATGCTGGCCAGCGCCGGGCTGGGTCTGGCCTTCCACGCAAAACCGAACGTGAAGAAGGTGATTGGCACGCAGATCAATTTTTCAGGTCTGCGCGCGCATCTGTTCGCTCAGGGATACCGCGCCGCCGATTTCGTCACTGACTGACGAAAAGGCCGCGCTTTTAAACTCCCGCCTTAATACCCCCAGGTATAAGGCGGGACACCACCGTAATAGGCTGGCGCTCCATAATATCCCTGCGGAACGGCATACCCGCCAGCAGGAACACCCCCCTGATATCCACCAGGGTAGTATCCGCCGGGATAGGAATTGGCAGCACCTTCAATCGCCATGCCGGCTGCGACACCAAGGGCAGCACCAACGCCCCAGCCGCCCCAGCCCCAGCCGCCGCCCCAGCCTGGCGTACCCCAGCCGTAACCGAACCAGCCCGGCCCGCCCCAGCCATTCCATCCACCCCAACCGGGCGTGCCCCAACCGACGAAGCGCGGACCACCCCATCCACCGCCCCAGCCACCATAGCCGGGACGGAAGCCCCAACCGGGGCCTCCACGATAGCCGTAACCACCGCCTGGACCACCCCGGAATCCACCCATGCCAGGGCCGCCACGAAAGCCACCTCCCGGGCCACCACCGTAACCGCCACCACCACGAAATCCGCCCATCCCGCCACCTCCGGGACCACCGCGGCCTCCACCTCCACCATGGAAGCCACCACCGCCGCCGCCGCCCGGACCGCCGCCACGCTGCGCCATGGCCGAGAACGGTGCAGCACCAATCAATGCGGCCAGCACCAAGGCTCCAGCAGATTTTTTCGTGATGTTCATGGCTTGTCTCCTTGGAAATAGCCGCTTTTCAACTTTCCATATCGTCAGAACTCTGGTCCCTGAAAAGGGCTCTTTCAGGGCATGAAACAAGTCGTTTCACGTGAAACACTTCTGTCACCGACGCCTGCGGCCACCCCGCGCTCCGATATGGCCACCAAGGCGTTGCAGGGCATCCCGCAACTCGTCATCCTCAATCTCAGGAACATCAACCTGAACGGGCTTGGGCCTTGGAGGCTTGGGCCTCTCAAATGCTGTCATGTCCTGAACAATCTTCAACCGAAGAATGAGATGCTCTCCCCGCAGACCACAGGCTGTATTGATCCGTTCAATGATCTGAGGTGCGAGATGCTGCAATTCCATGGCAATCGGCCCCGAACACGCCAGCGTCAGAGACCCTGCCGACAGTCGGCGCGGCTCGGTCACACGAGATAGACGTGGACCAATAAAATCTTCCCAGTCCATGGAAAGCCGAACCAGAAGCGGAGACTTTTTCTTGAACGCCGACTTGGTAATTCCCGGCACCAGAGCACCGATCTGCCGGGCTCCTCCCCGCTTGGGAATCCATGCAGCCTTTTGGTCCGTTCCCGCTGCCCGACCACGAAGGTTCTTGTCCGGACCGTGATCCTTCGTCATATCCCTCTCCGTGACACCTGATGCTTCCAACCTGCTCCGCTGGTACGACACTCACCGCCGCACCCTTCCCTGGCGTAGCCTCCCGGGGCAGCGGCCTAACCCCTATGCCGTCTGGCTGAGCGAAATCATGCTTCAGCAGACGACTGTAAAGGCTGTCATAGCCTATTACGAACGCTTTCTCACGCATTACCCAACCGTGCAGGATCTGGCCGCAGCCCCACAGGAAGACGTTCTCTATCTTTGGGCCGGGCTCGGCTACTACGCCCGCGCTCGTAATCTCCACGCCTGCGCCAAACGCGTTGCAGAACTCGGGCAATTCCCGGACACAGTCGAAGACCTCCTGAAGCTTCCAGGCATCGGCGCTTATACCGCACGCGCCATCGCCGCGATTGCCTTCGGCCGCCCCGTCGTACCGGTCGATGGGAATGTCGAGCGCGTGACATCACGCCTTTTCGCCATAGAAAACCCTCTCCCCGCCTCGCGCCCGCTTCTGGCCAAACAGGCAGCGCTCCTTAACCAGTCAGCAGAAGCACAAGATCGTCCATCAGACTTTGCCCAAGCCCTTTTCGATCTTGGGGCCACAATCTGCACACCCCGCGACCCATCTTGTCTGACATGCCCCTGGCGTCCATCCTGCCTTGGTCATGCCAGAGGAATAGCGTCCACACTTCCTCGCAAAGCGCCCAAACAGGCACGTCCGACGCGTTACGGCGTGCACTTTGTCCTTCTGGATACAAGTGGGCAGGTTTTGATGAGAACCCGGCCTGAAAAAGGTCTTCTCGGCGGCATGGACGAATTTCCGGGAACGGAGTGGCGCGAGGCCCCCTGGACTGAAGCTGATGCCATGCACCATGCCCCAACACTTGGGCCGTGGGCTCTACGGGGAGAGGTCACTCATGTCTTTACCCATTTCACACTTAAGCTCATGGTTTACGCAAAGACCCTCCCTGCGGGACATAATGCAGGGATCGACCCATCCTTTGGCGCGTTTCGGTCAACAACACGCGCAGCATTGCCGGGCGTTATGAAGAAATGCCTTGCCCTTGCAGTTACTGATATGGAGAAAAAATGAGCCAGACTTTTCCCAAAACCCAGTTGTGGTTCATGGACTGGCACAGCCGCGTTCTGGATCATGACCCCATCAGCGATTATTTTTCTCCGACGCCCTTCCAGCCTGGCGTCTATCCCGGCATGTCGGCCCTGATCGCGCTTCCCCTCAACCTTCCTTGTGACATTACGTTTACCAAGCGCGTTTCAATGCCCCGCCCGCTGCCCGTATTTGAGGCCCATGATGCTGAAAAAGGGCTGCTGTTTTTTCAGTTAAAAGGGCACGACAAATTTCTGAAAAGCGCCCCCGTACCAGGAAAGGGCGAGATCACCACCGACGCCTCCATTCCAAAAAACTGGGAACGCTTTCTCCCCATGACGGAAGACGTCATGCGTGGCCTGTCCACTCTTCTAACCCCTCAATCCGCCAGCCTGATTGATGTAACCACCGGGAAAGTACTTCCGCCCATCAAACCCGGTGCAGGGTTTCTGTGGTCCTTGGGAGAAACGCCTCTTCCCCTCGTTGCCAACATTCAGAATATTGAACAGATCGGACGGCTCCCCGCACGGCACGAAGCCGAAATCTCGTTTATTCGAAACGATGATCAGCCTCCTTTCCGAGTTCACGTCAGGCGACCCAGTTGACACATCAGGACACGAAATTCACGATTGTCGTGAGGGCAGGTGATTTCCAGACCTTTCATGGTTGAACCTGCGTTGCTTTTCCTGAAAACCTCTCAGGGAAAGCTGCGACAATGCCTCAAACACCGTCCTCTGACCTCAAACATCTTCTCCCGTCCGAATTGGATACGGGAACAGTCAAACAGGGTCAGATTACTTTTGGAAACTGGCGCGGAGACGCTGACGTTCCTGAAGCGCAGCCTCCACACGCCCTTCCACCATCCGAGCGTATCGGGTTCGCAGTCATGGGACTGGGACGGCTGACCCTCGGGGAAATTCTTCCTGCCTTCCTCCAATGTCGGCTGGCCGAACCCGTAGCGCTCATTTCCGGTCGCAGGGAAAAAGCCAGATCTGCAGGACATGCTTACGGGATCGGGGAAGATTCACTTTTCACCTATGATGAAATTCACAAACTGGCAGACAGGCCCGACATTCAGGCCGTGTATGTCGTAACCCCCAACGCATTGCATGCCAGTCAAGTGGAAGCACTTGCCGCCGCGGGCAAACACGTCCTGTGCGAGAAGCCCATGGCCAATTCAAGCGCAGACGCCAAACGCATGATTGAAGCCTGCCATGCTGCAGGTGTTAAGCTCATGGTTGCCTATCGCTGCCATTATGAACCTTTCAATCAGCTTGTCAGAAAACTGGTTCAAAGCGGCGAACTGGGACGCCCCAAACTTGTAGAAGCCATCAATACCCAGATGCAGGGAAACGCAGATCAATGGCGCCTCAAACCCGAACTGGCTGGCGGAGGAGCCCTTCCGGATATCGGTCTCTATTGTCTCAACGGGACACGCTCTGTGCTTGGAGAGGAGCCTGAAAGTCTGTTCGCACAGATGGTCAGCCCTCCTGATGATCCACGCTACAAAAATCTGGACGAAACATTTTCATTCATGCTCCGCTTTCCGTCCGGTGTAATTGCCAACTGCGCCACCAGCTACGGCGCACATGAAAGCAAAGACCTGCGCATCCACTTGGAAAAAGGATGGATCTCTTTGGAAAACGCATTTGCCTATACTGGGCATCGCCTGCGCATTGGACGACGGCAGGGTGACCACAAAATAGTCAGCGAATGGCACATCCCGGCCGAGAACCAGTTTACTCTGGAAATCGACCATTTTGCCGAATGCATTCTCCAGAACCAGCCTCCCCGAACGTCTGGCGAAGAGGGGCTGCGAGATCAGAAACTGATGGAAGCGCTCTATCAGTCCGCCAGAACAGGTCAGATGATCCATCTGCCTAAAGACGCGTTGTAAACGCCCTCCTCAACCTATCTCGTGCAAGCCACACTTCGCATGCAATGGAACCCCATGCCGCCCAGACAGTTAGGATCTTTGCTATGCTTAAACTCTCTTCTCCCCTCTCCGTACCAGCCGCCCTGTTCCTCGCAGCGTTCAGCCTTGCAGGCTGCGTGTCCGAACCTCTGAGCCCGCAGGAGCAGCAACTCGCTTCAGCAGGGTTTGTCAGGCATCCGGCCAATTCCCCGTCCCGCCGGGCCGAACTTCAACTCATGCCCCAGCATGTCTTCCTGACCCGCACCACACCAGAAGGCCTGCGCTATATCTACGCAGACCGTGACATCTGCGACTGCGCCTATATCGGCACGCAGGAAGCCTTCGAAAAATATGCGGCACAGCAACCCCATGGCGTACCAACCCTCGGTAAAGCTACCCCGCCGACGGTAAACCCACCGGCACCAAACCTGCCCGCAACAGGCAAATAACTGACCTCGCCCCCGAGGCGCGTGCACCATGACCTTCACCGTCGGGCACTATCTTGCTGAACGCCTTACCCAGATTGGGCTGAAGCACCATTTCGCAGTGACGGGCGACGACAATCTCGTTTTGCTGGATCAAATGCTGGCTCATGGCGGCATGAAGCAAATCTACAGCTGCAATGAGCTGAATTGCAGCTTGTCCGCAGAAGGCTATGCCCGTGTTAATGGTGCAGCTGCAGTGATCATGACGCTCGGGGCTGGAGCAACCTCGGCCCTGAACGTCATACGCGAAGCCTACGCTGAAAGCCTGCCTGTCATCCTGATTTCAGGAATATCAAACACAGATGACGAAGGGGCAGATCGAACTTTAGCCAGTCAGATTGACATAGTCGGCCGCATCACCGTAGCCGCAGAGAAAATTATCTCTGCTGAAACCGCCCCGGGGCAAATAGATCAGGTTCTCCGAGCTGCTCTACGCGAGAAAAAACCAGCCTATCTGGAAATTCCGTGCCATATCGCAGGCCAACCCTGCGTGAGACCCAGTCCGGTTTCCGCCGTGACATTAGATAGTTATCAATCTGAAATACCTGAATGCGGCAAAAGAGGAACGTCTCTGACGTCTTAGAGCGCGCCTGAAAATTATCATTCGTGTTGGCAGCAAGCTTCAAACAAGCGAAGGGCTCCAAAAAAAGTCGACAGCGCGAACGAAGACATGTTGTTTCTGGGCCGAGCATCGCACCAAACCGGGTCTCAGCGCGTGAGTAACCCTTGAGCCCATCGGGAAGAGCTAATCTGCCTCCCCTTTCAAAACGACGCCGAATAGAGCTGTTTTCAGAGCGTCCGGGCATTCGGTATTTAATCTGAAGGCAGGATCTTTATGTCTTCAACGCCACCAATAAACACCTGTGTCTGGTAGTAAGTACTACCAATCGTGCCATCTACCTTAAGCCGGGCGATTAAAACTCTTTTGGCCAGACCTGAAGCCTGAACGTGATGATGCATGAAATATTGCTCTGCGGTCTGGGATGTTCCCTGTAGCAAGTCGTTTACCGTGCTTTCGTGAATGGCGATGATAAGCGTCTTCGGATCCCGATAGTTATCAGCGGAATCCAGATAGACCATATTATTCTGCCGCCCGACGCGCTGGACAGTCATCTCGAATTTTCCAACAACGCCCGTCGGGTCTGCCGCTGCCGCTGCGATCGCTTTTTCGGGCGTATACGCTTCGGGTGAACATGCAGCCAGACTGATACCCACGATACCAAGAGCAATGCTCTTTTGAAAAAGCGCTATCACTGTCCACTCTCCATCATCAGGCACAGTCAAAATAACCGTATCTTTTCGTAACAGAACGTAGACTAACCGCTCCGGCGATTAGGCCAAGACCTTGTCCAACGAAATTTCTACGGCTTCTAACCTGCCAAGCTTTTAGAGAAGACGTGCGAATTTCATGAACAGAAACGTCACACTCATGAAAACGAAGCAGACAAAACCAGCTTCAATGGTCCCCCAGGCTCCCTGAGCCAGAAACATTCCGCCGGTATTCATTCCGAAGAATCCCGTTACGAACGTAGCAGGAAGCATCAAGGTTGTGCCGACCGATACGATATAGAGCCGCCGGTTGGTTTCTTCCGCCTGATTGGACCCCAGTTCATCCTGCAAAGACCGGGCACGGTCCTGAAGCGCGATAAGATCGTCCAGAGCTGCATGCACTTGGCGCTCCGCCCGATCCCGCAGTTCGTCCTCTGCCCAATCCGGAAGATCCAGATCTTCGTCTTTCAGAACGCGATCAATTGGCGTCACAACACGACGCAGTTCCGTCGCCCGACGCCGCACCTTACCAACAATGCCACCCAGATGACCCAGATCAGAACGATGCTCGATCAGTAGAAGAGCATCTTCCGCGCGATCCAGGTCGTCATCAAGCTGGCCAAGCTGACGCCGCACTGTCCCTGTGAACTCCCGAAGGGCACGATCAATAATTCCTGCCGGCGTCGGCGGAATATGGTCGGCTTTCAAAGACCGGTAAGCGGCTCCGAGAACCGGGATCGGATTGCGCCGTGTCGTAATCAGAAGATCGGGTCGCATTGCAAAGCGCCATGCACAGATCTCCCGATCATCTTCAGACAAAGCATCATCAAAAGCAGGTAGGGCGCCCCAGATCAGGTCATCGGCCGCTTCAAGTGCGATCCCGTATTCCGTTTCTGCCAGCATCCCGCACACATCTTCAGGCAGATCGGGTAAATGCGCGACGAAAGACCGTGCGGAGCTGTGGACCGTATCAAAATGAAGCCAGAACCAACCCTGCGACGTCAGCTCGTGCCCCGGTGTCAGAAGGTCTTCAACCTCTTCCTGGCCCAAAGGTCGCAGGTCTTGTCCGGGTACAGCATGAACAGCCCAGACCAGCCCGTTCGCGAACGCAGGCTTCCCCGTCTCCTGATACGCAGGATCGATCACCGTGAAAGGAAAGTTGTAGGTGGAGTTCTCTGACACGGCATCCTCCTGTTCTTCAGGGGGTATTCTGGACCTTTGTCGGCACTCAACAGCACGACAGAGGGTAATCTGCCGTTCTCTGACATGGCCGCACAGCAGACGCAATATGCTCTTTATGGCAACTGTTACGCTGGCCGGGAGTTAACAGATTATTCCTGGAAGAGCCAGCTCTTCACCATCAAAGGAAATATAATCATGTCCATTCGCCTCAAAGCTTCCCTGCTTGCCACCGCTGTTCTGATGGCTGCCCCGGCCGTCTCGTCAACAGCATTCGCGCAGGCCATCAGCAGCCCCAGCAACGACCAGACGCAAACGGCCAACACTGCCGCGCAGAAGGCCCAGAACTCCACCATTGATCAGCCGGCGAACCATCTTCCGACCAATCCGCGGACCATTACGGAACAGCCGGACCAGCCAGCCCCTGCGGCCCCACACGCCATGTCCAACACGTCCAAGCAGGGCAAGACAGAATACAAGAGCCATCTGAAGCGGACAAAGCAGTCTCACCTGACGGTCAAGACGAAGCCTGACACCGCACAGCCGAACTGACACAGACCAGATGCGACGGAGCCACACTTTGCGTGGCTCCGCCAAATCTCTATACCTGCTGCCATCCAAGACGGGCAGTAAGGGCCAATCATGACCACGCAGGACTACAAGGTACACGACATCTCCCTGGCAGACTGGGGCCGCAAGGAAATTTCCATCGCTGAAGGCGAAATGCCCGGCCTGATGGCACTCCGCGAAGAGTACAAGGACTCCCAGCCGCTTAAGGGCGCCCGTATCGCTGGCTGCCTCCACATGACCATCCAGACCGCCGTGCTGATCGAGACGCTAACGGCTCTCGGCGCAACGGTCCGCTGGTCGTCCTGCAACATCTTCTCCACGCAGGATCACGCCGCAGCAGCCATCGCCGCCGCTGGCATTCCGGTTTTTGCCTGGAAGGGCCTGACGGAAGAAGAATTCAACTGGTGCATCGAGCAGACCATCACGGGTCCGGACGGCTGGACGCCGAACATGATCCTTGATGACGGCGGCGACCTTACGGTCATGATGCACGACCAGTTTCCGGAACTCCTGAAGGACGTCCGCGGCCTGTCCGAAGAAACGACGACAGGTGTGCATCGCCTCTGGCAGATGGCAAAGGCTGGCACGTTGAAGGTTCCGGCCATCAACGTGAACGACAGCGTCACGAAGTCCAAGTTCGACAACCTGTATGGCTGCCGTGAGAGCCTGGTGGACGCGATCCGCCGTGGCACAGACGTCATGATGGCTGGCAAGGTTGCCGTCGTTGCTGGTTATGGCGACGTGGGCAAGGGCTCCGCTGCTTCCCTGCGCAACGCAGGCTGCCGTGTTCTCGTGACCGAAGTCGACCCGATCTGCGCTCTTCAGGCCGCCATGGAAGGCTATGAAGTCGTCACCATGGAAAACGCAGCTCCGCGCGGCGACATTTTCGTCACCTGCACGGGCAATGTGGACATCATCACGATCGACCACATGCGCGAAATGAAGGACCGTGCGATCGTCTGCAACATCGGTCACTTCGACAGCGAAATCCAGGTTGAAGCCCTGCGCAACTATCGCTGGAACAACATCAAGCCGCAGGTTGACGAAGTCGAGCTGGCCGAAGGCCGCCGTATCATCCTGCTCTCCGAAGGCCGTCTCGTGAACCTTGGCAACGCCACGGGTCACCCGTCCTTCGTGATGTCCGCTTCCTTCACCAACCAGACGCTGGCCCAGATCGAACTCTGGACCGCCAAGCCGGGCCAGTACGAGGTGAAGGTTTACACCCTGCCAAAGGCTCTGGACGAAAAGGTCGCTGCCCTGCACCTCGCAAAGGTCGGCGCCGAACTCTCCAAGATGTCCACGAAGCAGGCTGACTACATTGGCGTTCCGGTTGCCGGTCCGTTCAAGCACGAAGAATATCGTTACTGAGCGGAACAGGTGACACGGGGTAGGCGTTGTCTACCCCGACACCATTTTTCAAACCGTCAGGAGTATTTCCTATGGGTCTTTTCAGCACGATCATGTCCAAGATTTTCGGACATGCAGAAGCAGCCACGCCGACAACTTCCGGCACGGCTGATGCACAGGCTTCCGCTGGCGCTCCGGCTGCCGCAGGCCCAGCGACGCCTGCAACTCCAGCCGCACCAGTAGATGTGGATGCCGTTCTTTCGGATCTGGCATCCAAGGCTGGCCAGCCGCTGAATTACAAGACCTCCATTGTGGATCTTCTGAAGCTGCTCGGCCTCGACAGTTCCCTGGAATCACGCAAGCAGCTTGCAGGCGAACTGCACTACACGGGCAGCACGGATGACTCAGCAACGATGAACGTCTGGCTCATCAAGCAGGTCTATGCCGAGCTGGCCAAGAACGGTGGTAAGGTTCCTGAAGGCTGGGCTCACTAAGCCTTTCCAAAGGATCTGTTATGAAAAAGCCCGGATGTTCTCATCCGGGCTTTTTTTATTTTTCACTGCGTAGAAAAAAGAATGGGCCGCGAAGGGGACAGTGTTAAGGCAGACGTCTCAATATCAGGCGCCCTCCCCTGACGCAGCTCTGCCAGAGACTGGTGGAAAACCCTGATCCTGACATCCCGTGAGCCATCTGCGTGGCGCCAGCGTTCGAATGCCAGAACGGTATTCGGGGCCGTAGAATCCGGTTGATCGGGGAAAGACCAGTCGAGCCCGAACAGGGCCATCATCGCAGCCAGATTGGTATCGTGGCCGGCCAGAACAAGCACCTTCGTGGAAGAAGATATCCCGGGGATAGACCGAACCGGGCGATCAGACAAAAACGCACGAATACTCTCCGCCATCACCCCGTTTCTGGCGCGGGCATATTCGGGCAGACGCCTCAGAAGATGATTTTCCGCTTCATGGGCGGGCATAACAGCTTCCAGAACGTGCGGCGCATCTTTGTCAGCCACCTCGAAGTCAGCCAGAGACAAACCTTCTGCATAAGTCAGCAACAGACTTTCTGCAGCCATGCCTGCCGTTACGAAGCCGCCCTGAAGATGTGGCGTTCCTTTTTTCCACTCAATCTTCGTCGCGCCTAAAAAGCATTGAGGCGACGAATTACTCTCCGAGCATGCATCCGGCGCCATGAGCGACTGAACGGCTTTCAGAGCGTTATGAGAGGCCGGTTCGGGCAATGTCTTCGTGGCGGCTGCAAATTCTTGCTCCAAAACTCCACGATCAATCTGGCCTGCCTGAGTGCCAAGCGCATTAAAAACCGGATCGACGCCTGTCGTCGCCCAATGGGCCTTTATGGCGCATCCTGAGGCTATTTCTTTGGCCCAGACGTCCCCCGTCTGTCGCGTCCGATGATCAGCCGTGTCAGCCCAGACAACAGTCTCCTGCTCCAGGATCTGACACGTCTCGGCGCCCTGAAACAGAGCGCTTGCGCTATAGTTTCTCTGAACAGCCTGCACCATCGCTGCCAACGCTGCGGCACCGTGCTGTGTCATTTCTCCAGGCGCTACAGACCATGCCTGCCAGGTATGACCCGTCCGATGCTGCATTTTCTGCGGTGAGAGCGTTGGACTGCGGATCCCGTGTCGGCCGAGAAAAACGATTTTTTCGAGAACATCTGGCTGCGCCTGAGAGGCACAGCCCCCCAAAGCAAACAAAATAGCAAGCGAAGACAGTCGCCGCATCATGGCATCGTTGCCGTCATGTTGAAGAACACGCTCCGGCCAGCAATACGCCAGAACAGTGGGGCATCGCTATAAGACTGATTACCCGCAAAGTCGCTGATGGCGCGGTTGTTGAACAGGTTGGCAATTTTGATGCTTGGGGTCACGTTACTGAAAAATGAGCCAATATGATGAATGCGCCAGCCCATGGCGAGATCCGCCGTCACAGTGCTTCCAATTTTGTACTGATTTTTGAAGACCGTATTGTCTGCATCATCAGTCGTGCTGTCCAAGCCCCAATGCGTTCCGGCATATTTTCCCATGATTGAGAAATAGGGCCCGTGCTCACTCTCATAGAGCAGCCCGAAAGACGCCAAAGCGTTTGGACTTTTGGCAACGCGAACATTGCTGTGCTTATATTTTGCATCATTGACGCTGTAGTTCCCATAAAGGGAAAAACCGTAACCAATGACATATTGCCCTTCGAGTTCAATTCCTCGGTAAACTGCACCACCGCTGTTCACATATGTCGATGTCGTACCGATATTGGGAACCTGAATCTGCGCAGAGGCAATATAATTCGAGAAATTGATGTAATATCCATCCAGAGAAAGCATCCAGTTGCGGCCATGATATACCGATCCCACCTGATAATTCATGGTGGTTTCAGGCTTTACATTTCCAACGGAACTAACCTGAAAAACAGACAGTGGTGGCGCAAGAAAGCCGCGCGCAACCTGAGCATAAGCGCTCCAGTTTTTCATAATACGTTGATTAATCGCAATGGACGGCTGCCATGATCCATAGCTTTGTGTGTCTTTCAGTGGAAGCTTTGTCCCCTTATTAATGCCCGCGTCATAATCTCTTTTGAAAATGGAATATTTTACACCCGGCTTAATCGTTGCCCCTGCCCACGGATGAAAATTCAGTTCCAGATAAGGTTGAATTGTCGTGTTCAGGTCTGAAATATCATAGCTATATGCTGAACCATTTTTACCAAGAACCGGAACGGAATTCTGACTCAGATCAATGGCATATGTGTAGCGGCGATCTTTTTGAACATCAGCCCAAACCCCCAGAAGAATATCACCGTAAGACGTATGCCCCTTCAGACGAAGGGTATCGCCATATGTCCGGTAAGCTGCATCTGCATATTTTCCAGGAATATCGTTTTTATAAGTCGCCACCTTTTTCCCAGCAGCACTATAAAATGTCACACCGTTTGCTGCGGCATCACCCTGACTTGCGTCTGTGCTTTCAGAATAATCATGCTCAAAGCCACTGGTGTAAATCTGATTTTCTAATGTGAGCCAGGACAGAAGCTTTGTTTTAAGGGAGATATAATCAAAATCAGATGTATAAACGCTTGGCTGATACCCGTAATAACACTGCTTCGATGGGTCATTGCATAACCCGTAGTTCTTTCCATATTTTTTATAATCGTCCAGCGTGGCGCCCTGGGTCGTGTACTGCCATTCCTTGTTATACGTCGTTTCAATCGTAAGCGTTGTTTCTGGTGCCAGATCGATAACATCCTTGAACATCAGGTTACTGCGACGCTCAGAAGAATTGGTCAGATAACCATTGGTTTCCTCGTGCTGCATATCGATAAAAGCACGGCCCATTCTGGTTTTTCCTGTATCGAATTCAATACCACCTGCGCGAGTATTGAAACTACCGTATGTCCCGTAAAGCGTTGTCCCCATCCGCGCCGCTGGGTTTTTAGACGTAAATCCCATGGTTCCGCCGAACGTCGCATTTCCTATCGTTGACGCTGTGCCAGGACCACGATCAATCTGCGCCTCCCCCAGAAAGTGAGAGATAAACAGTGAGGACGTCGTATGACCCATATCCGAAGCATTTCCGAAAGGAATGCCGTCGAATGTCATATTATATTGGCCGTCCTGAAAACCACGCAGACTCATGGTTTCAGCTTTTCCCATTCCCGGACCATTCGGGTTCTGAGAAAATACGCTTGGCTGAAATTGAATAATGTCATCAACACTGGCGAGCGGAATAATATTGTTTGCCAAAAACCCCGACTGAATTTTTGATGTCGGTTGCGTAATGTCCAGCGAAACTGTTGCGGGAGCGATACGTGCGGCATGCCCAAGAACTGTGAGCTTTTCGACCTTCGGCTTTTCTTTCGAAGCATCCTTTTCGGTGTCAGCCTGCTTGAGCTCAGCCGCGTTGGTCGTTGAACCAAAAAATATCGCCGCAGCCATAACGCCTGTCTGCAGGACGAATTTTTTTCTGGTACTGATCATTGGAATTGCGCGCTCCCGTGGAATAGAGAACGCTCATTACTGTTACTACCCAGCGCTGAGAACAGGAATTACCATCCTGTAATATAAACTTCATACGGAATACCAAAATCTGTCATAAATATTATGAAACATTTTGGTATTGGAATGTATCAGGGTAACGGCCGCTTGTCCGCGATGGGATCAATCTTCGGCTCCGTCAATGGGCCGGAATCCACTACAACAACCAGATCTCCTGCGATCGGGGTCGCCTCCCGGTCCTTGGGCAGGAGTGCCGCAAAGCGTGGATCATAGCTGGCCGCCTGTTCGTAAAGCGCATCTATCAGACCATAATGATCCATGAAGCGGTTCATCGTCGCTGGAATGCGGATACACCCTTCAGACGCAGAGTGACCAAGTCTCCACTCGAGAAACTGTGGGTCCGTAGCGTGAATTTCCAGCCGGATCTGCCCGGTTTCATGTTTCGGGAGCCAGCCCTTCATTGCCGTCTGCCATCCCATATCCCAAACACGAGATCCTTTGGCACCAATCCCGCGGATACCATATTTGTTTTTTGTGCCTTCAGCGCGATAGCCCAAGCGGTCGGCTGAATTTTGGAAAACGCCTGTCGGAGTAATGTAATAGTATTTCCGGCCTGTTGTTCCTGTTGAAACAGGAGTGCCTCCCAGCGACACCCAAGGCTCGTCTGGTAATGCCAGAACAAAATCAAGATGCTGAATACGCTCATTACGATCCACAACCATAATCAGTTGAGGACGTGATACAGGCCGATTGGCCTTTGCAACTTCAGCCTGAGCGAGAGAGACAAAAGCGTCCCGACGGTCCTGCTTATAGGTCGTAAAACCCTTCACGGTCTTTGCCATCATTTTCACGAGGCGCGCAGCTTCCTTGTGGGCCTCAGCATTGCTGACAACAGGAAGAGGCGGAATCTGAACCGCAGGAACCACTGGCGTAGCATCTGTCACAGGATTACTGGCAGGCGGAGGAACAGAAACGTCTCCACCTGGTGCGCTCGATGCAGGAGGAGTTGGATCCGCATGTGCACACGCTGACAACAAAGGACCGCCACCACATAATGCGGTTGTCACGACAAGAAGTCTGGCAGAGCGATACAATGTGGAAACAGGCCGCATGGACAGGATTACCCTCGGTTCATAATGGTTCAATGAACGCGGGGGATCGGCAGAACCGTCCAGCGTTCAGCGGGAGACGCCACGCCTTAACGCGCCATCTCCCCAAAAAGTCACAGGTCGAGCAAGAGGCGTCTTGGATCTTCAACAAGCTGCTTCACTCTAACAAGAAAACTGACTGCTTCCCGACCATCGACAATTCGATGATCGTAGGAAAGTGCGACATACATCATCGGTCTAACAACAATCTGACCATCCCGCACAACGGGTCGATCCTGAATGGCATGCATCCCCAGAATACCCGATTGCGGAGTATTCAGAATCGGCGTGGACAGAAGTGAGCCGAAAATGCCTCCGTTCGTTATGGAAAACGTTCCAGAAGAAAGCTCATCAAGCTTGAGAGACCCAACTCTCGCACGCTTTCCATAATCAGCAATCCGACGCTCCAATTCGGCGAAGCTCATCTGATCGGCTTCATGCAGAACCGGGACAACAAGCCCCCGTTCCGTGCCAACAGCAATGCCTAGATTAACGAAATCGCGATAAACAATCTCATCGCCTTCGATCTGTGCATTAAGTGCCGGATAATCCTTCAACGCTCCAACAACAGCCCGGGCGAAAAATGACATAAAGCCCAACCGGGCACCGTCATGCTTTTTTTCAAACTCTTCACGATATTCTGCCCGCAAGGCTTTTGCCGCTGACATATCAATTTCATTGAACGTCGTGAGAATGGCAGCCGTATTCTGAGCCGCTTTCAGATTCCGTGCGATAGTCTGACGAAGGCGTGACATGGGAACACGACGCTCGCGACCATCATCTGCCCTTGGCGCGGAAGGAATTGGTGCTTTGGCCGGTGCAGCAACGGGTTCCGGCTTCGGAGCAGCAGCAGGCACAGGTTCGGGGGCAGGCGTGGAAACAGGCTCAGGCTTTACTGCTTCGACAGGAGCAACGGGAGCGACAGTCGGCGCTTCAGCCGTTTCGTCCACTTCTCCCAGAAGACCCCCTATTTCCACCTCTGTGCCAACCGCGATGCAATTCTCAAGACGCCCGGCGGACGGAGCCGTCACCTCAACGCTGACCTTGTCTGTCTCAAGTTCGAGAATGGTTTCATCGTGCTGAACATAGTCGCCAGACTGCTTCAGCCACCGCGCGACGATTGCGGTCGTCAGGCTTTCCCCTAGCGCCGGTACCCGGATTTCGACCGCCATCGTCACTCCTTACTTGCACAAACATCCCGATCAAGGGATGGATCTCTATAAAATTCCCGTTCCGTCGGACATACGACAGGATCACAAAAACAGGATAGTGCATCTTGCGGTCAAACGGGAGCCAGGAACTATCCCTATGCCGGGACTTTGAAAAGAAGAGCAAAGGACACCGTCATGCCCCTTCCCTCGGATTATCCCGAATTTCTTGCATCCGATCATCTTTCTGGAAGGACGCGCGACATTCTCGTCACGCGCCTTGAGGACGACCTGTTACAGGCGCCACGCGTCCTTTCCCCAAAAGCCTTTGCGGTTCTTGAGGCCATCCTGCCGGTTCTGCTTCCTCAGGAAGATATTCTGGGAAACAGTCCCCTTAATCTGGCCGTCCGCATAGATACCGCTCTTGCCGGACCACGCGACGGCTGGCGGTTTGCCGAACTTCCTCCCGACGTCACAGCGTGGGAGCAGGCATTACTAACTCTGGATGATCTCGCCAAAGCTCAGCACAGCATGCCGTTCCCGGCGCTTAATGCTTCAGCGATTGGTCAGACGCTCGATGAACTCGCGGAAGGACGCCACGGCATAAATGCGGCGAACCGCCTGACGCCTGAGCAGATGCAAAAGTGGTCATTCGATCTCCGGGCAGACGCGATTGAATGCTTCCTTGCCGATGCTCGTGTTCAGGATGCACTGGGAATTTCCGCCAACCTCAACGGTGGGGATGGTGTGTTCCAAGGGTTTCAGACTGTTGATGCCAATGAGCGGGAATCCTTCGAACCCTCACCCAAAATCCCTTCAGCCAAACCGTGAGACAAGACCCTTCCATGAAGACCTATGCCGAAACAGAGATTCTGGACGTCATTGTCATCGGGAGTGGCGCAGGCGGCGCTCCTCTTGCCGCTCGTCTGGCCCAGGCCGGAAAGAGTGTCCTGGTCGTTGAAGCTGGCCCGAACTTTTCACCCTCCCGTTATACATCTGACGAGATCGAGGCGCGCGAAATCTACTGGCTGCATGAACGTCTGTCTGGTGGCCGCAATCCTCAACCTTTCGGTGGAAATAATAGTGGCACTGGCGTGGGCGGCTCCCTGCTGCATTATGGTGCTTTTCTACCCCGCCCTCATGCTGGCGATTTTCGGCTTCATACTGAAACCGGCCGCAGTGTGGATTGGCCCTTTTCTTATGAAGAACTCCTCCCCTACATAGAAGAGGTTGAAGCCTTCATTGGTGTCTCGGGTCCATCCAACTATCCATGGGATCCTACCCGGCGTTATGCCTACGCCCCTCCACTAGCCAATCCGGCTGCGATGAAGATGCGGGAAGCCTGCGACGCCGTTGGCATTCGTCATGCTGATGGGCCAACGGCTCTCATTACACGCGATTTCAACCAGCCTCATTTTGGAACTCGTAAAGCGTGTGCAAATTGCGGCGCATGTCATCAGGGCTGCCGCAACGGGGCCAAGTCAGGCGCAGACAATACGTGGCTTCCGCTTGCTGTCGCGCATGGTGCTGAAATTCGCTCCGGGTGCCACGTCCATACAATCGAGACGAACCAGGCCGGACGCGCCACCGGCGTCGTCTACACCCGAAACGGTGAAAACGTCCGTCAACGCTGTGAGCGCCTTGTTCTGTCTGCTGGTGCTGTCGAAACGGCAAGACTGCTGTTGCACAATGAACTGGCAAACAGCTCCGGACAGGTCGGTGAAAACTACATGACCCATATCTCGACGCAGATCTGGGGAGAAATTGATGAGGATGTACGCCCGAACCGGGGTTATCCGTCCCTCACAATCACAGAAGACATGATGCGCCCCAAAGATGCCGATTTTGCGGGGGGCTATCTGATTCAGTCTCTCGGAATGATGCCGATCACCTGGGCCTCCAACATTGCACGTGGGTCAAAGCGTCGTGGAGCAGATCTCGTAAGAACATTGGCCGGGTACAACCGCAGTATCGGCATGGGGATTCACGGCGACTGCATGCCCAGCCCTGAAAACCGGGTTGTTCTGTCAGATGAAAAGGATGCTCTGGGTCTGCCAAAGCCACTCATTACCCACAGCTACGGCCCGAACGAACTGGCAATGCACGCTCATGCATCGCGTCTGTTAACGCGCATGTGGGAAGCCATCGGAGCCAAGGATCTACGTCTTCTTGATCGGGCAGCCCATATGATGGGAACGGCACGGATGGGGACGGAGTCCGGCTCTGCTGTCGTCACCCCATACGGCCAGAGTTTTGATATCGACAACCTCTGGATCAGCGATCATTCAACCTTTCCCAGTGCCACGGCAGCCAATCCGGCCCTGACCATTATGGCCCTGTCCTTGCGCACCGCAGATGCCATGTTGAAAAACTGATTTATATCAAAGTGCCACCCCGGAGCGCACGAGGCTTGACACCCCTTTGTGCGCTCCGGTAATTCGAGCGTGACTTCTTGGTGGCTATCAGCTGCCCGGTCTCCTTTCCTAACCGGATGATGCCCGTTTGCGATGCCCGGCCCTTCATGGGTGCCAGACATCCCGAACCACTGCTTCCGATCCAGTTCTTGCATCAGGCAGGCACATCCTCCCCCATTAAGGTCTGCCCAAAGGGCACATAAGGCGCGTCTTTCATGCATCTCGCCGAACTCAAGAAAAAATCTCCGGCCGATCTGCTGGCTTATGCAGAGGAACTGGAGATCGAGAACGTCTCGTCCATGCGCAAGCAGGACATCATGTTTGCCATCCTCAAGACCCTTGCCGAGCGCGATCAGGCGATCTACGGCGAAGGGACGCTGGAAATCCTGCCAGACGGTTTTGGATTCCTGCGCAGCCCGGAAGCAAATTACCTTCCTGGCCCTGACGACATCTATATTTCCCCAACTCAGGTTCGTCGCTTCGGCCTCCGCCCGGGCGATACCGTCGAAGGCCAGATCCGTGCGCCTCGCGACGGAGAGCGTTACTTCGCTCTGCTGAAGGTCAACACCATCAACTTCGAAGACCCGGACGTTGTCCGGACTCGTATCAACTTCGACAATCTGACGCCGCTCTACCCTGAGCGCCGCCTGAAGATGGAAGTTGAGCAGTCCGAGCCAGCCGCCAGCGAGTCTTCTCCGCGTAGCAAGGGCAAAAAGGACCAGCGCGACTACACCCCGCGTGTAATCGATCTGGTGACGCCAATCGGTATGGGCCAGCGCGCCCTGATCGTTGCTCCGCCCCGTACGGGTAAGACCGTGATGCTCCAGAGCATCGCTGCGTCCATTTCAGCCAACCATCCTGAAGTCTTCCTGATCGTTCTTCTGATTGATGAGCGTCCGGAAGAAGTGACGGACATGGCGCGCTCGGTGCGTGGTGAAGTCGTGTCTTCCACCTTCGACGAACCGGCAACACGCCACGTTCAGGTGACGGAAATGGTTCTCGAAAAGGCCAAGCGCCTTGTCGAGCACAAGCGCGACGTGGTCATCCTGCTGGATTCCATTACGCGTCTTGCCCGCGCCTACAACACCGTCGTTCCTTCATCGGGCAAGGTGCTGACAGGTGGTGTGGATGCAAACGCCCTGCAGCGCCCCAAGCGCTTCTTCGGTGCGGCCCGTAACATTGAAGAAGGTGGCTCACTCACCATCATCGCAACGGCCCTGATCGATACGGGCTCGCGCATGGACGAAGTGATCTTCGAAGAGTTCAAGGGCACCGGTAACGCCGAACTCATCCTGGATCGCAAGCTTGCAGACAAGCGTACCTTCCCGGCCATCGACATCACCAAGTCTGGCACACGTAAGGAAGAGCTTCTTGTTGAGCGCGGTGAGCTTTCCAAGATGTGGGTCCTGCGTCGTATCCTGGCCCCGATGGGCACGATGGATGCCATGGACTTCCTGCTGGACAAGCTCAAGTACAGCAAGTCCAATCAGGACTTCTTCGACGCGATGAACAACTGATCCTGTTGTTTGCATCACAAAAAAAGGGGAGCCATGGCTCCCCTTTTTTATTGGGCTTTCTCACTCACCCTTTTCGAGATTGAGGAGAATTCTCTTGTCTACAACACCATTCAGGCCCGAATAGCCTCCGAGACCGTTTGTTCCCACAACCCGATGACAGGGGATCAAAACAGGGATCGGATTCGCGCCCATTGCTCCGCCTATGGACCGGGCTGATCCACCCGCCTGAGCCGCAATCTGGGCGTATGTCCGGGTCTCTCCGTAAGGGATTTCAAGGATTGCCTGCCAGACCTTCTGGCGATACGGCGTGCCATACGGAGAAAATGGCAGACTGGAAAAATCTACCTTTTCGCCATCAAAATACTGTTCGAGCAGATCCCGAACTTTTACGAGGAGCGGAGTTTCCTCCTGATCGCGTCCCCATCCCCAGTCGAGAGCGACAATACGCCCTTCGTCTTCACTGATGGTGAGGGCTCCAAGAGGAGAATAACAGGATAGCTGTGGCATACAGCTAGGCTGCCTGATGCCTTGGAAAGCGTCAATCATGCTTCCCTAAAAGAGTCCCGATCAAAAAAACGTATGCATGCTCTGCATATTCCGGGAAGCCGATATTCTCAAATAACATATGGAACTATTTTCGTATTCTTTCCTGAAATACTCTGCAATCTGTTGGGAAATAGCCATTCGTGTGTCAAAACTGCGACAGGATTGCTCAGATACAGGTCATTAGTTTTTGAGAACAATTCTCATCTAGTTGTTTTTCGATTTTTGTCAGCATAACGCTCACGGAAACGTCAGAAGCTCAGTTTTCTATAAACAATAAGATAAGGAGTAGTAAGTTCTCGTGATGCTGGTTTTCCAGGCAACTTCAAAAACTGATGATTCCTTACCTGTAAGGCATCCATCAGGACTTGAGCGGTCCGGAATATCAGCAGTAAGAACAGTCTTTGCAAAAAGGACAGTCGGATCATGGTTTCTGGTCTACTGACGCCGATCAACGTTACGAAGAAGCGCCTTCTGGGCTGCGCGGCCGCACTGGCATTCTGCGCAGCTTCCCCTCTTGCCCTCGCTGAGGACACCGGTACCGCCATCACCAACGCCGACCAGCATCCAGGAGACTGGATGAGCTATGGTCGGACCTACTCCGAGCAGCGCTATAGCCCCCTGGACCAGATCACCAAGGACAATGCCGGCAATCTGAAACTGGCATGGCACTATGACCTGGATACCAACCGTGGGCAGGAAGGTACGCCGCTGATCATCGATGGCGTCATGTATGCCACGACCAACTGGAGCAAGATGAAAGCTCTGGATGCAGCAACAGGCAAGCTGCTCTGGTCCTATGACCCAAAAGTTCCCGGCAACATTGCTGACCGTGGCTGCTGCGATACAGTCAATCGTGGCGCGGCTTACTGGAACGGCAAGGTCTATTTCGGAACGTTCGACGGTCGTCTGATCGCTCTGGACGCCAAGACCGGCAAGCTGGTCTGGAGCGTTTACACCGTTCCCAAGGAAGCACAGCTCGGTCATCAGCGCTCTTACACGCTTGATGGCGCTCCGCGTATTGCCAAGGGCAAGGTCATCGTCGGTAACGGTGGTGCAGAATTTGGCGCCCGCGGCTTCGTGACAGCTTATGACGCTGAAACGGGTAAAGTGGACTGGCGCTTCTTCACTGTTCCAAACCCCGACAATAAGCCGGACGGCGCAGCTTCTGACGATGTGCTGATGTCCAAGGCTTACCCGACATGGGGCAAGGGCGGCGCATGGAAGCAGCAGGGCGGCGGCGGTACCGTCTGGGATTCGCTGATCTATGACCCGGTCACAGATCTCGTTTACCTGGGCGTCGGTAACGGCTCACCATGGAACTACAAGTTCCGGTCTGAAGGAAAAGGAAACAACCTCTTCCTCGGCAGCATCGTGGCCATCAATCCTGATACCGGCAAATACGTCTGGCATTTCCAGGAAACGCCGATGGACCAGTGGGATTACACCTCGGTTCAGCAGATCATGGCGCTCGACATGCCGATCAATGGCGAAATGCGCCATGTGCTCGTTCATGCGCCAAAGAACGGCTTTTTCTATATCCTCGATGCCAAGACCGGTAAGTTCATTTCCGGCAAGCCCTACACCTACGAGAACTGGGCCAATGGTCTGGACCCTGTAACGGGCCGTCCGAACTATAACCCCGATGCTCTGTGGACGCTGAACGGCAAGCCCTGGTACGGCATTCCGGGCGATCTGGGTGGCCATAACTTTGCTGCCATGGCTTACAGCCCGCAGACGAAGCTGGTTTACATCCCAGCCCAGCAGGTTCCATTCGTCTATGACCCGCAGAAGGGTGGCTTCAAAGCTCACCACGACAGCTGGAACCTTGGTCTGGACATGAACAAGATCGGCCTGCTGGATGACAACGATCCGCAGCACAAGGCTGACAAAGCCCAGTTCCTGAAAGATCTGAAGGGCTGGATCGTGGCCTGGGATCCGCAGAAGCAGCAGGCAGCATTCACGGTTGACCACAAGGGTCCGTGGAATGGTGGCCTTCTTGCGACGGCTGGCGGCGTTCTGTTCCAGGGGCTCGCGACCGGTGAATTCCATGCTTACGACGCTACGACAGGCAAGGATCTGTTCAAGTTCCCAGCCCAGAGCGCCATCATTGCTCCTCCTGTGACCTATACGGCTCACGGCAAGCAGTATGTTGCGGTTGAAGTGGGTTGGGGCGGTATCTATCCGTTCTTCCTCGGTGGCGTAGCTCGGACATCCGGCTGGACCGTCAACCACTCACGGATCATCGCCTTCGCTCTTGATGGCAACGACAAGCTGCCTGCCAAGAACGAGCTTGGATTTGTTCCGGTGAAACCGCCTGAGAAGTGGGATGAAGCCAAGACCAAGGACGGCTACTTCCAGTTCCAGACCTATTGCGCAGCCTGCCACGGCGACAACAGCATCTCTGGCGGCGTTCTGCCTGACCTGCGTTGGTCCGGTGCGATCCGCGGGCCTGAGAAGTTCTACAAGCTCGTCGGTAAGGGTGCTCTGACGGCCTACGGTATGGATCGTTTCGACACGTCCATGTCTCCGGCTGAAATCGAAGACATCCGCAACTTCATCGTAAAGCGCGCCAACGAGTCCTACGCAGACGAAGTCAAGGCCCGAGAGAATGAGGCAGGCGTCCCGAACGGCGAATTCCTCAACGTCCCTCAGGGTCCGGTTGCGCCTGCAACGCCGGACCATCCGTGACGGGAAACCGTCACGCTGAAAGGAATGACGTGACATGCTCAAGGCATTAACTCGGGACAGACTGGTATCTGAGATGAAACAGGGATGGAAATTCGCGGCCGCAGTCGGCCTTATGGCAGTGTCTTTTGGCGCTGCCCAAGCCCAGGACGCTGATGACGCCCTGATTCAGCGCGGTGCCTACGTGGCCCGCCTGTCTGACTGCGTTGCCTGTCATACAAGTCTGCACGGTCAGCCTTTTGCTGGTGGTCTGGAGATCAAGAGCCCGATCGGCACGATCTACTCCACCAACATCACGCCTGACCCGACATACGGTATTGGCAGCTACACACTGGAAGACTTCACCAAGGCGATCCGCAAGGGTATCCGCAAGGACGGCGCGACGGTTTATCCGGCCATGCCGTATCCTGAGTTTGCCCGCCTGTCTGACGACGACATCAAAGCCATGTATGCCTTCTTCATGCATGGCGTGAAGCCGGTCGCCCTTCAGAACAAGCAGCCGGACATCTCCTGGCCGATGAACATGCGCTGGCCGCTGGCCATCTGGCGCGCCATGTTCGTTCCAACCGTTACACCGGGTCTGGACAAGAGCATCTCCGATCCGGAAGTGGCTCGCGGCGAATATCTGGTGAACGGCCCGGGCCATTGCGGCGAGTGTCATACACCTCGTGGCATGGCCATGCAGGTCAAGGGTTACACGGCCAAGGACGGCAATGCTTACCTGTCCGGTGGTGCCCCCATCGACAACTGGATTGCACCAAGCCTGCGCAGCAACAGCGACACAGGTCTGGGCCGCTGGTCTGAAGACGATATTGCTGAATTCCTCAAGAGCGGCCGTATCGACCATTCTGCCGTCTTCGGTGGCATGGCTGACGTGGTTGCCTACAGCACGCAGCATTGGACTGATGACGATCTGCACGCCACAGCCAAGTACCTGAAGAGCATGCCTGCCGTGCCGGAAGGCAAGAACCTTGGTCAGGACGATGGCAAGGCAACAGCCCTGCTGGAAGCTGGCGGCAAGGGTGATGCGGGCGCAGAGGTTTATCTGCATAACTGCGCCATCTGCCACATGAATGACGGTACAGGCGTCAACCGTATGTTCCCGCCTCTGGCTGGCAATCCGGTTGTCATCACCGACAATGCAACGTCGATGGCCAACATCGTGACCTTCGGCGGCATTCTGCCTCCGACGAACACAGCACCATCTGCTGTTGCCATGCCGGGCTTCCGCGATCATCTGTCTGATCAGCAGATCGCTGATGCCGTTAACTTCATGCGCAAGAGCTGGGGCAACCAGGCTCCAGGCACACTGTCTGCCGCAGATATCCGCAAGCTCCGTACAACAGGTGCTCCGGTTTCCACAGCAGGCTGGAACGTGTCATCCAGAGGCTGGATGGCTTACATGCCACAGCCTTACGGCGAAGGCTGGACCTTCTCCCCGCAGACGCATACGGGTGTGGACGAGGCTCAATAAACCTCTTCTGACCCTGTCGGTCTGACAGGAACGGGCGGTCCGGAAACGGGCCGCCCGTTTTCTTTTGTGCAGGCCGATTTCACATGACGACGTCCTGCATTACATAAAGGGGCATGAACCCCTTTTCCTCCTCGGACCCCCAGGTCATTTTTGCTCTGGCCACAGGCGCAGGCCGCGCAGCGATCGCCATCATGCGCGCCAGCGGACCGGGAAGCGCCTCTGTTCTCCAAAGCCTGTGCGGGTCCCTGCCCGAACCTCGGCGTGCCAGCCTCCGGAGCCTTCGCCATCAGGGCGAGGTGATGGATCATGCTGTGGTGCTGTGGCTGCCAGGGCCAAAATCGTACACCGGAGAAGATGGGTTCGAGCTACACCTGCATGCAGGTCCGGCCGTTATTGCGTGTGTCGCGGACGCCCTGACGGATCTGGGCGCCCGTCCTGCAGAGCCGGGAGAATTCACAAAGCGCGCCGTGCAGAAGGGCCGACTGGATCTCCTGCAAGCAGAAGCCATCGCAGACCTCGTCGATTCCGAGACTGAAAGCCAGCGCAAACAGGCCCTACAACAGGCCGATGGAGCGCTAAGCCGCCTTTATGACGGATGGGCTCAACGATTAAGGCTTGTTCTGGCCCATCAGGAAGCTCTGATCGACTTTCCTGATGAAGACCTTCCCCCCGAGGTGGAACACACTCTTCTGGCCGAGATGTCAGCTCTACATAACGAGATGTCCGCTCATCTTCAGGACAACCGTGGAGAACTGATGCGACAAGGGCTGACGGTCGTGATCGCAGGCTCGCCAAACGTTGGAAAATCAAGCCTTCTCAATGCGTTATCCGGATATGACGCAGCTATTGTCACTCACCGCGCAGGAACAACACGGGATGCTATTGCAGTAGACTGGGTTCTGGATGGCGTTCGTCTTCGTCTGATCGACACTGCCGGGCTGCGGGAAACTGAAGATGAGATTGAGGCGGAAGGTATTCGCCGGGCACTGTTTCACGTGAAACAGGCGGACGTTATTCTGCACCTCATTGGGACAGATGAAGCAGTCGATGCTTTGTCTTCCGATGAAATTGCAGTCCGAACAAAAATCGACATCGCACCAGCGCCCCCGAACATGCTAGGCATCAGCACCCAGACGGGTGAAGGTCTGTCAGAACTGCGAGCCTTCCTGACCCAACGGGTCTCAGGGATGACGGCCAATGCCGGAGCGCCGCCTTTGACCCGTGCTCGCCACCGTGCAGGCATTCAGGAAGCTGTTACGCACCTGGATCTCGCCCGAGGTGCCATGTGGCCCGAGTTGCGCGGAGAAGAATTACGCCTGTCCATGCAGGCTCTGGGACGTCTGACAGGACGTGTTGATGTTGAATCCCTGCTCGATGCAATTTTCGGGCAGTTCTGTATCGGGAAGTAAGTTTTGAGCGATTTCGATGTCATCGTGATCGGCGGCGGCCATGCTGGTTGTGAAGCAGCGGCAGCGGCAGCGCGCTTTGGGGCCAAGACGCTCCTGCTGACACACAAGCTCGAAACCATCGGGGCTATGTCTTGCAACCCTGCCATTGGCGGCATCGGCAAAGGACATCTCGTGCGTGAGATTGACGCGCTGGATGGTCTGATGGGCAAAGCCGCTGATCGCGCTGGCATCCATTTCAAGCTGCTCAATCGCTCCAAGGGACCGGCTGTCCATGGCCCGCGCGCGCAGGCAGATCGCTCCCTTTACAGAACAGCCATTCAAACCCTTCTGGCAGAAACACCCAACCTGACCATCATAGCAGGTGCGGTTGGAGATCTGATTGAAGAAAACGGACATATTCGTGGTGTAATCTGCGAAGATGGTCGGTCCTTCCGCTGTGGAGCCGTGGTGCTCACGACAGGCACGTTTCTGCGCGGTGTCATCCATGTCGGCCACGAACAACAGCTTGCGGGGCGCATCGGTGAAGCGCCAGCTACCAAGCTGGGAGAACGACTGGAAGCTCTGAAGCTTCGTATGGGCCGCCTCAAGACTGGCACACCACCACGCATTGCGCGCGACAGCATTGACTGGGAGAACCTGCCTGAAGATCGGGGTGATGAAATTCCAGAGCCGTTCAGCCCTCTGACGAGCAGCATCACCAATGCCCAGGTCTCGTGCCGGATCAGCCAAACCACACCGGAGACGCACCGGATCATCAACGAAAACCTGCACCGTTCAGCCATGTATGGTGGCGCGATTGCAGGCCGTGGGCCACGATATTGCCCATCGATTGAGGACAAGGTTGTCCGTTTCGCAGAGCGGTCTTCCCATCAGGTTTTTCTTGAGCCCGAAGCGCTCCCTGGAAATCCCGGGGGTGACCTTGTTTACCCGAACGGGATCAGCACCAGCCTTCCCGCTGATGTTCAGGCCCTCATGATCGCTTCGATGCCGGGGCTGGAAAAAGCGCGGATCGTCACAGCCGGATACGCTGTGGAGTATGATTACGTCGATCCGCGGGAGCTGATGCCTTCACTTCAGTTGCGCAGCCTGCCTGGCCTTTACCTTGCGGGGCAGATCAACGGCACGACAGGCTATGAAGAAGCCGGCGCTCAGGGCCTTCTTGCTGGCCTGAATGCCGCCCGCGCAACCGCCGGAAACGATCCGCTCATTCTGGATCGGAGCGATGCTTATCTGGGTGTCATGATCGACGACCTGACATTGCACGGCATCAGCGAGCCCTACCGCATGTTCACGTCACGGGCCGAGTATCGCCTGAGCCTCCGGGCTGACAATGCAGACCTAAGACTTACGCCAAAAGGCATGGACGCTGGCTGCATTCTCTCTGAACGCGCTGAAGCCTTTACCAACATGAAAACCCAGATTGACGCAGCCATGGCACTGGCAGCATCGACGACCTTCCTGCCCCAAGCCCTC
This sequence comes from Gluconobacter sp. OJA, assembly GCF_039638325.1. Lineage (NCBI taxonomy): Bacteria > Pseudomonadati > Pseudomonadota > Alphaproteobacteria > Acetobacterales > Acetobacteraceae > Gluconobacter > Gluconobacter sp. OJA. The sequence continues at coordinate 93,249 of NZ_JBDIWI010000001.1, forward strand.
AAAGACGTCGGGTTTGAGGTCTCTCTAGATGGACGACGTCGGAGCGTTCTGGATGTTCTTGCCAGCAACGGCGACCATTCGAAGGTGTTGGATCTGGCGCCATGGTTTGGCGCTCTGCCTCTCCGTATCCGCCGTCATGTGGAAACGGAAGCCCGCTACGGCGGCTATCTCCAGCGGCAGGATCGCGAGATCAAGCAGCTCGCATCCGAAAGCGCCATCGCTCTTCCGGACAATCTGGATTACAACGCTATCGGCGGCCTGAGCAGTGAGATGCGTGAGCGTTTTACTCAGGCACGACCAACCAGCTTTGCAGCTGCGCAACGTGTGCGAGGTGTAACCCCCGCTGCGCTGGTTGCCCTGCTGGCCCATGTAAGGACCCTGTCATGACCACCGTTTCACGTGAAACGCAGGAGAGACTGGAACGCTTCGCAGACCTACTCGTGCAATGGAATGCGAAGATCAATCTGGTCAGCCCAAAAGATCTAGGCCAATTGTGGCCACGCCATATTCAGGACAGCCTGCAACTCGCAGACATGATTCCTGCCGGTGCAACCATTACTGATCTGGGCTCAGGCGGAGGCTTTCCTGGCCTTATTCTGGCAATCGCAACAGATAATCCTGTGACGTTGATTGAGTCCGATCAGCGGAAATGTGCCTTCCTCCGAGAAGCTGGACGCATCTGCGGAGCCAAAGTCACGGTCATTCCAAAGCGCATTGAAGCCGCAACCCCGCCAGAAGCCGACATCATTACAGCCCGCGCGCTGGCCCCGCTGGTCAAACTGCTCGGATGGGCGCGTCCTTTGCTGAAAGAAAACGGATTTTGTCTGTTTCTCAAAGGCATAAAGGCGCAGGATGAGTTGACCGAGGCAAGCCGTGACTGGCACATGACATCTACCATTCTTCCCAGCCGCACCGACCCCGGCGGAGCCATTATCAAGGTCAGTGATTTCAAGCGTGTCGTCTAATTCCGTATCCCCCACCACCCGCATCATTGCCGTCACCAACCAGAAGGGCGGTGTTGGCAAAACCACGACCACAATCAACCTAGCTGCTGCGCTGGCACGGAAACAGCGCGTCCTGCTCGTTGATCTGGACCCTCAAGGCAATGCCTCTACCGGGTTGGGCATTGAGTATGATCAGCGGAATATTGGCACGTATGCCGCCCTGATGCAGGAAGCGGAGCCTCAGGCTCTCGCACAGCCGACAGAATTCGAAAATCTTTCGATTATCACCGCCAATAATGAGCTGGCTGGTGCTGAACTTGAGATGATCGCAGATGAGCGTCGCGAATATCGTCTAAGGGATGCTCTGCGCTCCCTTGAAGGCGACTACGATACCATCCTGATCGATTGCCCGCCCAGCCTTGGCCTTCTCACACTTAATGCCCTCGTCGCTGCAGACAGCGTTCTCGTGCCGCTACAGTGTGAGTTCTTTGCGCTGGAAGGGATCAGTCAGCTTGTGCGCACCATTGACCGTGTGCGGCGCGCTTTCAATGCAGATCTGCATCTCGAAGGCATTGTGCTGACAATGTACGATCGGCGAAACAACCTTTCAGAACTCGTGGCACAGGATGCACGAGGTTTCTTTGGTGAGCAGGTTCTTGAAACGCTGATTCCCAGAAATATTCGTATTTCCGAAGCTCAGAGCCATGGCAGCCCCGTGCTGAATTATGATGCGCGCTCCACAGGCGCAGTCGCCTATGTGGCACTGGCGGACGAACTTCTGAAGCGAACCGAGAACAGGACAAAGGCGTAAGCTGCGATGGCCAAAAAGGACACTTCTCCGCGCCTAGGTCGTGGTCTTGCCGCCCTTCTGGGCGATCAGGCTCCCCAGCTGGCCCGTGCTACGCGCGCCAATGCGCCTGTTCAGCAGCATACGTCCCTGCCCGTTGACGTGCTGGAGCCCAGCCCCTTTCAGCCACGCCAGGACATGAACCCTGAGCGGCTGGAAGAACTGGCCAATTCCATTCGGTCCCGCGGCGTTCTGCAGCCCCTCCTCGTCCGACCAGACCCGGCCAACCCTGAGCGATACCAGATTATCGCTGGCGAGCGGCGGTGGCGCGCCTCTCAGCTTGCTGGGCTGCATAGTGTCCCCGTGCATGTGCGCCAGCTGGATGACACGGATGCCATGGCAGCCGCGCTTGTAGAAAACCTTCAGCGCGCCGACCTGAACCCGATTGAAGAAGCTGAAGGCCTTCAGCGGCTCATCACAGATTATACCCTAACGCAGGAAGAACTGGCCGGCGCCGTCGGAAAATCCCGACCTCACATCACCAATACCATGCGCTTGCTGAACCTGCCGCCAGAGATCCGGGCCCATGTTCGCCGCGGGGAACTCTCAGCCGGACATGCCCGTGCCCTTCTGAGCCATCCAGACCCGATAACTGCGGCCAAAACTGTTTTGGAAAAAGGGCTGAATGTCCGCCAGACAGAAGCTCTTGTTGCTGAAAAATCAGAGAAGAAAGCCGTTCAGAAAAAGCGCCGGGACGCAGAAATTGTCCAGATTGAAGAAGATCTGGCTCTTCGGCTGGGACTTAAAGTCCACATCGCTTACGATGGAAAAAAGGGCGGCTCGCTAAAGATCGATTACCGATCTCTTGAACAGTTTGAGAGCCTCATGCGCCTTCTCAACCGGGAATAAGAGGCGGTTATCAAAGGGAGCCATCATTTTTTTGGATTTTATTCATTATAATCTGAAAAAACCCCTTGCAAGCATTCCCGCTTCCCCTTTATAAGGCGCCTCACCGGAAACGGAGCGACGGGCACATAGCTCAGTTGGTAGAGCAGCTGACTCTTAATCAGCGGGTCCAAGGTTCGAGCCCTTGTGTGCCCACCAAGCTCCGTTTCCGGTCTTACCCCTGAAAAATATGAATTTCTAAATTCGGTTGCTTTCGCTTTTAAAAAGCATTTGCTTGAATATTTTCAAAAAAATTAAAAACAATAGCCCCTAGAAGAGCTTTCTTTAGTGCTAATGAAATCTTCCTATCGCCATTTTTGACGACAAAAAGATCTCATGGAAAAAGCTTTAAAGAATTTTTGCCCGGCGCTGTTCGCAGTTCTGACATACAAGCTTCTGCAAGATTACCATCACGCATCTTATATTCTGGCTGCACTCGGCGGTTGCCTGATGCAATGGATTGTTGATGCGACAAGCGCTCGCTTAAAGAAAAAGAATACCTGACCAAGACCTCCTCAGAGGCATCCCCGGTTTATCCCCGAAAATCTGGCAGTTCGTTAACAGCCACAACACGCCACAGCCCATTGATACGCTCGATAATCGAAATCGACAGATTTTGAATAGTGAAGCGCAGAGCAATGTCAGGGTGAATGGCCAGAGCATGTGAAAGTGCGGCCCGGATCGCGCCACCGTGGCTCACAACAACCATATCCTGACCAGCATTTGCATTCGCAAGATCTTCCAGCCCATGGGAGACACGCGCACAAACATCCAGCATGCTTTCTCCGCCCGGCGGAAGCTCACTGGCTGACAAAGACCAGAATGGATTGGGCGGCAGCCTCAGCAGAGAGAGAAACTGATCGTGCGGCGTTCCGTGCCACTCTCCGATAGATTGCTCAATAAATCTTGGATCAACCGTGACGTCAGCGTGTGTAAATGCTCCTGCGCAGCGTATCTGCGCGGCAGTGTCGCGTGCCCTTTGCAGCGGTGAGGTATACCAGACAGCATCGGACGGCAGACGTCGAGCCAAAGCAGCGTATCCACCCTGCTGGCTCGCCATCGCATCCCTGCAAAGCGGAACGTCCATCGCGCCATACATGGTCTTACGCGCGCTCGCCTCTACAACGGCATGTCTGATCAGCCAGAAGCGGGTAATACCGCGTGGCAGTTCAGGCGTATCAAGAAAGTGTCCATGAGGGACGGCTTGGTCTGTCTGTGTCATGAGAGAGGCGCGTAACGGGGAACAGGGTTGGCGTCCAGAAGAACGTCCCAGTTTTCCAAAATGAGCTCAAGTTTGGCAAGCACCCGCTTCGCGTCTGCGCACTCCCGCTGCAAGCGCTGCTTTTCGTCCAGGCCTTCGTGCGATGGCTCTCCTGAGACCAGACGCGCGCCGCCGCACAGTCTTAAAGCCCCGGCATGGCCAGCTACCAAGGGATGAGGAACCGGAACGGGCTGGCCAAGAACGCAGAGAAGTGCTGGCTCCCCCTCCCCTATCCATGGTGAAAGATCTGCATTGAGCCACCGGTGCAACTTACGGGCATCTTCCAGTCCGAGAGGCGCATCCGGATTTTTGGGGTCTTCCACCAGAAATGACAGAATGGTCGGCACAGCGTCCCACCGACCGTCATCAATAGGCTTCCCGACGGGCAGTAACGTGCAGGTAGGACTGGCCTCTACCAGCTTAACAGCCTCGGTCATGAAATCATTGAGTCTCTGGCGGATCAGGGAATCAGGAAGCGAAAAGAGCGCATCCATTTCAGCGAGAGCCGCATGCCAGCGTAGGGCCAGACCAATATTGTGACCATTATTCAACGCGTGCCTGTCAGCCTGCTCAGGCCACTCGTCCCGATTTCCATAAGACTTCAAGCCTTTGGGGAGAGAAAGCGATGGCATTTTTTCCAGGATCACATTCGGCAGCAGAAGAGCCCCGCAGAACGGCGGTCCCGTAAAGAATTTGGACCCTGTGATCATAACCAGCAGACCGTCGCGGACCCATTCCGAAACACGCGACGGGCTGAGGCGAGCCTGACAGGCATCTACCACCACACTCAGATGCCCCCCAAGCTCAGCCTGCAACTCTGCAACCGTTTCCATATCAGGCGCAGCAAGACCCGTTTTTGACTGGTCCAGACGATGCAGCAAAACATGTCGGCCAGCTTTCACTTCTCGTCGGGCCAGCTCTCTGCATTCGGCATTGATGTCTTCAAGCGGACGCGAAGTTCCATCCTCATTCCGGATGGTAACCCCGAACAGTTGTGTGTCTTCAGGAAATCCCTCAATCAGTTCTCCCTTCCCGACTGTCGTGGAGCATGCGCTGTCACCCGCGAAATGACGGCCACGCGCAGCAAGGGGCACGCCGCTTCCTGTCTCGTCGGGCGCCAGAAGAATGGAACTGACGGGTCGATCTGTTCCAGCAGCGACAAGAGCAAGAACAGCAAGTTCGCAATCCGTGCCAGACGCAGACAGAAGAACGGCATCTTCCGGCAAACTGTAATAGCGCCCAATACCTGCGCGCGCGCTTCTGACGATGCCTTCCTGCACAAGATCCGGGTCCTGCTTGGACAGAAGCGCGTTCATCATCATGCAACGCGCGAACTCTGCTCCCCCGAACCCCCGCTCTGACAAAGAGGAGGCTGTGGAAGAACCGAACGTCACAGCCCAGGGGCGTGGACGATGAGAGCAGGAATACTTGTTCAGGCCCGTTTCGGGATCAACGGCCAGTCGGGAATCCCCGCCACTACTCATCAGTGTTTCTGCAGGCGCCATAACGTGCCACAGACGCACCAGAACGGGTCTGAGGCGCTTTGCGTCATCTTCGGTGAACTCAGGCGTATTCGACAGGTGTTTCTTCAGAGTTCCCCAAAGAGACAGAAGCGTTGTGCTGTCCGGAACATCCCCCGCACAGAGAGCCAGTTCCTGCGGAAGGGGATTGACCGCGTTCGTATCAAGCGCATGAAAGAGAGCGGCAACACGAGCAGCCGCAAAACTCGCAAGCCGGGCGTCAGCTCCATTGTGAAGAAGCCGGAAAAGCTCAACAGCCTGACGAAGGAATGTCGGAGCCAGACCCGGCATTCGCAAACAGGGTTCACCCAGCTTCAGACATGCGCGGCCTGTAACCGAATGCGGTTCAGACAGAAGATTCTCACCGAGTTGAAAAGACTGCTCCAGCGAAATATCAAGCTCGGGCATCAGCCCTGCAGCAACGACCCTCAGATCCGGACGCTCCAAAACGTCTACAAGCGATCGGGTCAGTATATCAGCCAGCATGCCTCTAATCTCCTGCCTAACAGGAATGTCTGGGTAGCTCATTAAGGAACTCGGGGCGAGGCCTTAATGGTTACGGGAATTGGTTTCATTAATATCACCATGATCAAAGTTTGCGCCTCTTGTACAACACTGTAAGATACTTCTTCGTGACGGGGCTGGAGCTCCTACCGTGATGTTAAGAGGTTGAAATGCGGATATTGTTGACAGGCGGTTGCGGCTTCATAGGTTCAGCCGTGGTGCGTCATATTATCAGAAACACCGAACACAGCGTGCTGAATGTAGACTGCATGACGTATGCAGCTTCTGAAGATACCGTAGCCGAAGTCGCTTCTGATCCGCGTTATTCCCATGCACGGGCGAATATCGTAAACGGCGTTGAAATGCAGCGCCTCTTTGAGGAATATCGCCCGGATGCCGTCATGCATCTGGCTGCTGAAAGCCACGTAGACCGTTCGATTGATGGTCCTGGCGTTTTCATCCAGACAAATATTGTTGGCACTTATTCTCTTCTTGAAGCTGCCCGGAAATACTGGAGCAGCCTTGGGAATGATGAGAAAGCGGCTTTCCGTTTCCACCACATTTCAACGGATGAAGTGTTTGGCCACCTTGAGCCAAATGATCCGCCATTTACTGAAACAACCCCTTACGACCCTCGCAGCCCTTACTCCGCTTCAAAAGCCTCTTCCGATCATCTGGTTCGCGCCTGGTATCACACCTATGGCCTGCCAACTTTCGTCACCAACACAACCAACAACTATGGCATCTGGCACTTCCCGGAAAAGCTCATTCCGCTCGTAACCATCAACGCCATTGAAGGTCGCGAATTGCCGGTTTACGGCAAAGGTGAAAACATCCGCGACTGGCTGTTTGTTGAAGACCATGCCGAAGCCCTTGTCCGCGCTGTCGAAATCGGCGAGCCGGGAGAGACTTACGCTATTGGTGCCCGTCAGCCCCGGACGAACCTGGAAGTCGTCAAGAAAATCTGCGCTGTTCTGGACGAACTTCTTCCTGACCCGGAAGGCCCGCGTGAACGTCTGATCCGCTATGTGACAGATCGTCCCGGCCATGACTTCCGTTATGAGATTGATCCGTCCCACGCCGAGAAAGAGCTGGACTGGAAAGCCAAGAACGACTTCGAAACCGGCATCCGCAAAACGGTTCAGTGGTATCTCGACAACCGTGACTGGTGGGAAGGAATCCGCTCCAAGCGTTACACGGGACAGCGACTGGGAACACGCTCATGAGCACGATCGAGACGAAGCCCATGAAGGGCATTATTCTGGCTGGTGGTTCAGGCACACGCCTGTATCCCATGACGCTTGCTTCCTCAAAGCAGCTCCTGCCGGTCTATGACAAGCCGATGATCTATTATCCTCTTTCCACGCTGATGCTGGCGGGAATCCGGGATATCATGATCATTACGACCCCGCATGACATGCCACAGTTTCAGCGCCTTCTGGGCGATGGTTCACAGTTCGGCGTCAACTTTGAATACCGCATCCAGCCTTCCCCGGACGGTCTGGCCCAGGCATTCCTGATCGCGGAAGACTGGATCCAGGGAGCGCCTTGCGCACTCGCCCTTGGCGACAATCTGATTTTCTCCGAACATCTCGGCGTTCTGCTCCGTGCGGCATCGAACCGTCCGGAAGGGGCAACCGTGTTCGCCTATCAGGTCCGCGATCCAGAACGTTATGGCGTGGTGTCGTTTGATGAAAGCGGTCGGGCCCTGAAGGTTGAGGAAAAGCCGTCCGAGCCAGAGTCTCACTGGGCCATCACAGGTCTTTATTTCTATGATCACCGCGTGGTGGATTTTGCCAAAAAGGTAAAGCCGAGCCCTCGTGGGGAACTGGAAATCACTGACCTTAATCGGATGTATCTTGAAGAGGGAACGTTGCAGGTCGATCGGCTTGGGCGCGGCTGTGCCTGGCTTGACGCCGGCATGCCGGACAGCCTGATGCAGGCTGGAACCTTCGTTCAGACCATTCAGTCCCGTCAGGGTATGCTGGTTGGCTCACCTGCTGAAGTCGCGTTCCGCAACAAGTTCATCAACGCTGACCAGCTTCGTGCCCATGCGAAGAAAATGGGCAAGACAGAGCTTGGGCGCCTTCTGCTTGAACTCGCGGACCACGCTTCCTGAAATAAAAACCCCAAACGCTGTCTGATTTTTCAGACAGCGTTTTTTCGGAGGCAATCTCTATTTGGCCTCCAGTGCTCAAACGTCATTTATAAAAAGGAATTTGTTATGAAGGTTGAACGTCTCGCCATTCCCGACGTCATTCTTGTTACGCCGCCACGTTTTAGTGACAACCGGGGTTTCTTTTCAGAAACTTACAATTTCGATCGTATGACGGAAGCGGGCATCAACCTTCCTTTTGTTCAGGACAATCAGAGCCTGTCCTGCGAGAAAGGCGTTGTGCGCGGGCTTCACTGCCAGCTTGCCCCCTATGAGCAGGGAAAGCTGGTTCGTGTAACGCGCGGCGCAATCTGGGATGTTGCTGTAGATGCCCGCACAGGCTCCCCGACCTACGGTCAGTGGGTAGCTGCAGAGCTGTCTGCTGAAAATTGGTCTCAGCTCTGGGTTCCGCCGGGCTTTCTGCATGGTTTCGTGACTCTCGAAGAGAACACGGAAGTTCAGTACAAATGCACATCGCTTTACAGCAAGGTTTCCGAGCGCGCCGTCATCTGGAACTGCCCGGACCTGAACATCGATTGGCCCATCGCCGAAGAAGAGGCTATCCTTTCCGACAAGGATAAGATCGCTCCGCACTTCTCCGCAGCCAAGGGCTGGTTCTCTTACGAAAAGTGAGTCGCATTATGTCCAGCACAGGTCCTATCCTCGTCACGGGCGGCAATGGCCAGCTTGCGACGTCTCTTGCGAACATCGGGGGTGATCAGATCATCCGTGTTGGGCGCCCTGAATTCGACTTCGACAAGCCGGAAACCATTTCCGCAGCTATCGAAAAATACCGCCCTGAAGCTGTCGTGAATGCAGCTGCCTGGACGGCCGTTGATCTGGCAGAAACGGAAAAAGCTGGAGCCGAACGCGCCAACTGCTCCGGCCCCAAGGCGCTCGCGGAAGCCTGCGCAAAGGCCGACATTCCGTTCATCCACGTTTCAACGGACTATGTTTTCTCAGGTGACAAGGGATCTCCTTACACGGAAGAGGATCCTACCAGCCCTGAAACAGTCTATGGCAGCACAAAGGCTGACGGCGAACAGGCTGTTCTGGCGGCAAACCCAGAGAGCATCATCCTTCGGACCTCTTGGGTTTACTCCGCGCACGGCAAAAATTTCGTCAAGACCATGATCAATGCTGGCGCCAAAAATCCGGCGCTCAAGGTTGTTGGCGACCAAAGCGGCAACCCCACCAGTTCTGACGATCTGGCTGACGCTATTCTCGCTATTCTGGCCCTCATCGAGAAAGATGGCTGGAAGCCGGAATTTGCTGGCATCTATCATGCCAGCGGCACAGGCGAGACGACGTGGCACGGTCTGGCTGTCGCTGCACTGGAAGAAGCAGAAAAGCATGGTCAATCCATGCCAACAGTCAGTGCAATCCGGACTGAAGACTGGCCGACCCCGGCCAAGCGTCCACAGGATTCACGGCTGGACTGTTCAAAACTTCATCGTGTGTTTGGCGTTCGGTTGCCTGAATGGCGTGAAAGCGTCGCACGGACAGTCCACCGCCTTTTCGCTGCGATCTGAAAAAATGGGTCATCCAGCAATTACGCAGGATGACCCTCCTGCCCTGCTTCCCTGACCCGTCTTAACCAAGGATATTATGTCTTCTCCCCACTCCGGCATTCGCCGCTGGAACCCACAAATGATACGGGGAGGAGCAAGCCAGACCGCCGACAGGACAGACCGTGTCGCCATTCTACTGTCCTTGCATAACGGCGAAACCTATCTCAACGCACAACTCGACAGCATTCTCGCCCAGACCCATACCGATTGGGTCCTTTACTGGCGTGATGACGGATCAACTGATGCATCCCGTGTGATCATGCTCTCATTTGAAGAGCATCGCGGACACGGGCGTTGCGTCGAAATTACATCCGTCATGGGCAATATGGGCGTGACGGGGTCTTATCTGCATCTTCTGGATTCCATTCCTCCAACGCCATTCGTAGCGTTCGCGGACCAGGATGATGTCTGGCAGCCTCAAAAGCTGGAATGGGCGCTAGAATGGCTCCAGAAACAGCCGCTCGATGTGCCCGCTTTATATTGTGCCCGTCAGTATCTGACAGATTCTTCGCTCACCGTGTTCAGTAAGTCGGCGTCCCTCAGCAGAACCCCTGACTTTGCATCCGCTCTGACGCAAAACATCGCAACCGGGCACACAGTTGTTATCAACGCAGCGACATATGAGCTTTTATATGAGCGACTGCCTCCCCCTTTCATCCTACATGACTGGTGGGCCTATCTCGTTACGATGGCCTCTGGCGGCAAAGTCTTTTTTGATGAGCGGTGTGTCAGCTATTACCGCCAGCACGCGCGCAACACCGTCGGAGCCAAACGCTCGCTTCTCAGCCGCGGCTTAAGTGCTCTCAGACGCGGACCCGGCGTCTTCATGACAATTTTTGAGTCCAATGTTCAGCATCTGCTCCAGGAACCGGATATCCTGACAGAAGACGCACAGACCCTTCTGTCAGAACTGGCCGGAGCCCGGACGTTAAGAGCCAGAATCAAAATCCTCTGGAAGCGAAGAGAGCTTCAACGCCAGACACGTTGTGAGACCGCTATTTTCCGTCTCTGGTTTCTTCTTGCAGTCCGGCAGCCTTCTCAGGGCTGAATATGTAGCTCACGTCGCATGGCGTTCATGAAGGCCCCGTCATGCTCAAGACTGAATGGACGCGCAGACGCATAATCATAAGCGATACTGGCTGCCTTAATGCGTAGGTCCTCAGGTTCTGAGGCATACCGCGGAACAATATGCGTATGAAGAGACGGTGCCAGATTGCACCATGTTTCGTAATTGATGCGGTTTGAAGCGGTAAGAGTCAGAAGAGCATCCCCGACGGCAGCAACATCCAGAAGATATTGAATCCGTTCCTCACCTTTCAGGTCATTCAGGGAAGACACAACAGGATCGGCGAGGAGTTGGCAATATCCTGCAAGAGGCTGCGTCTCACCAATAACAAGCCAGCCTGATTTCATACGCCCAATGACAAACGGGTTGCTGCCACTTCGCGCGGCAACAACCCGTTTTGCAATAACATCCAACATGCATGTTTCCCTTCAAAAAGGGAAAGCTATCATGCAGCGGAACGTGCGTCCTCTTCATCCTCTTCCGGCACAATGCGCTTGTTATCACGAGTGGGCCGGAAACGGTTTTCCACCAAGGCGTCTTCAATATCTTCGAGAGAAGCACCGGATGTTTCCGGGACGAAGAAAAAGACAAAGATAACCGAAGCCAGATTGACGAGGGCGTAAAACCACATCGTCCATGTCAGACCAATGCCCTCTGCCATCGTAAGAGCCGTGCTGGTGACGAGCAGATCAGCCCCCCACAGGGTAGCGGCATGCAGGGAGGTCGCCTGTCCGCGCATGGACAGCGGGAACATTTCAGCACCCAGCAGCCAGCCACAGACCTGAATGCCACCCGAGTTGAACATCATGAACAGCAGCAGGAACGCTACGATCAGATATGATCCTGCACTACCTGCGGCAGGGTGCAGCATGAACATGATACCCAGACCAACCAGCGAGAGTGCTGCCCCTGGCCCCATGATCAACATCAAACGACGTCGGCCAATCTTGTCCACAAAGAGACAGCCCAGAATGGTCATGATGCAATAAACGATCGCAACACCCAGCGATGCCCAGAGCGCTGACGAAGCTCCGAAACCAGCATCATTCAGAAAGGTTGGGGCGTAGTAGATCATCATCTCCAGGCCACCACACTGGGTAAAGAATGCTACACCCAGTGCTGCGACGAGAGCCGGTCGAACCCAAGGCTGGAAAAGACCATGCCACCCCCGGTTCTCCTGCTTGATGCCCTCTGCATTTTCACGAATGGCCTCAACTTCTTTGCGAACTGCCCTTTTCGTGGTGCGGATACGGCTAAGGTGAAGAATGGCATTCTTCATGCCTTCATTCTCAGCAGACCAGCGCGGGCTTTTTGGCATGAAGAACATGGATACAAAGACAAGGAAAGCCGGTATGGCGGCAATCCCCACCATAGGGCGCCAGCCCCAGTTCGTGCGCTGTGTAAGACCGATGATATTGGCAATCAGAATACCGAGGCCGATCGCCACGTTGAACATCGTCACAAGGCTTCCCCGCCGTTCCTGGGGGGCCAGCTCCGAAATATACATCGGCACAACCTGTGTGGAACCGCCTACGGCAAGTCCAAGCACAAATCGTGCAGCAATGAGGCTCCATACATCCGGCGAGAAAGCGCACGCTGTCGCGCCAAGAACAAAGACACCACTCACGAGACACGTTGTGGTGCGCCGTCCGAATTTTTCTGAGAGAGACCCGGCCACGAAGGCGCCGAATACTGCTCCAAGAAGAATAGCCGAAGCGACGCTTTCTTTCATTGTAGAGTTCAGATGAAAATCATCGCCAATCAAAGGCAATGTGCCGGAGATGATGCCTGTGTCGTAGCCGTAGAGGCCACCGCAGATTGCAGCAACCATGGCTGCAAGCATCAGGATCAATTTCGCGTTCGGTGAGACCTCAACCTGTGAGAGGTCTATCTTTTCACGAGCAGGTCGAGATGTTTTTGTATCATTTGGCATAATGACATTAACATATCGCAATCTATTCAGTTTTTCCGCATTTTTCTATTTTTTTGAAAATTAAGTGAGCTTCCACTTATTGTGGCCACGAAAATCAGAATTCTATATGAATATCAGGACTGCTCCGGAGACCTTCTATGCTGACGCCCACACCCGATACCACCCGTGATGTGCCCTATATTTCTGGTAGAATCCTGATCATCATGCACATCTGTATCGTTGCTTTCATCGTTTTCGTGCACTGGTTCGCCGGATCCCTTAATTAGTCCGCAGCCTCGTCCAGAGGTTCGCCAATCCATAAAAAATACCTGCTCCCAACCCAATCCAGAATGGAATGGGGATATCCGTTATCCAGGACAGCATCAGACCACCCCAGGACAGGACAAGAGCGAGCAATACCGAAACCAGTAGTCCCATCGCCGGGCATAGCCCTAGCCTCAATGCCGTAGCCGCCGGGCCAATCATGAGACTGAAGGCCAGCAATGCGCCGGAGACTTCAGCACATGCTGAACAGGCCAAAGCTGCTACAGCCATAAATCCAAGGGACGTCAGGCGCACAGGAACGCCACGTGCACGCGCAACTTCTGGCGTCAGGCTCGAAAACAGAAGCGGCCGTCCAAGAAAAACCAGCCCCAACAAACAAAGAGCCGTCACTCCAGCCAGAATGAACAGCGTCGGAGTGTCAATTCCGAGCACATCCCCAAATAGCAGTGTCGTCGCCATGCTGGAGGCTCCGTTGGCCTCATGCAGGAACCAGGTGCCCAAGCCAAGGCTGGCAGCAAGCACAAGGCCAATCGTGCTGTCTCTCTGAGGGGGAATTTTACCGCGTCCCTCACCTTCGCTTCCTATGGCAAGGCCTGCCAGAAGGCTGAAAGCAATCATTCCAAAGAGAGGCGAAACGCCAAGCCAGACTGCCCCTGCGGCTCCACTGAAGCCAATGTGGGACAGTGCATGGGCTGCAAAAGCCTGTCGCCGCAGGCTCAGAAACCATCCCACAGTTCCTGCGAGAACAGAGACGAGCGTGCATCCCAGAAATGCATGCCGCATGAATTCAAATTCGAACATGCAACTCGCCATTTTCTAAAGCCAGAACGCGCGTTACTTTTCCTTCCAGCGCGGCAGTTTCATGAGATGTCATAAGGATTGAAACGCCAAGGGTCTGGGTGAGTGATACCAGCAGGGCAACAATCTGCTGCTGCGCGTCGTGATCCAGAGCGGCAAGGGGTTCGTCCAGAAGGAGCAGACCCGGTTGACCGGCAAGTGCCTGTGCCAGACAGACACGCTGTCGCTCTCCCCCTGACAGATGTCCCAGAGGCCGTTTTGAAAAAGAGAGTGCTCCAGTCAGGGCAAGAAGCCTCTCGGCCTCCTTTTTTCTTTGACCAAAACGAACAGGCACACCCCAGCGCGCACCGTCCATGGCAGCCATCACATGACTGATCGCCGGGATCATGAGAGCCGCATCGCTCAAACCCTGCGGCATATATCCAATGCGTTCACAGGCCATTCCGGGTGGGAGACCGTCAATCAGGATCTGTCCTTTCGCAGGCCTTACAAGATCCAGACAAGCCCGCAGAACAGTCGATTTTCCTGCACCATTTCGTCCTGACAAAAGCGTAATGCCTTCAAGAGGCACGGTCAGGGAAACCTGATTTAAAACACGTGTCTGGCCTGCACAGAGGGTAACATTCTCAAGAACAAGGTTATCGGGACTGGCCATCAAGTGCCTGCTGAACGGACTGAAGGATTGACGAGACCCAGTCTTGCCATTGCTGGCTGACAGGGAGCGTCTCTCCTATCATAACCAGCGGCAGACCGCTGCCCCTGGCCCGCTCTACCATACGGTCAATCTGTGGAGACCTGACGGCAGGATTGACGATCAGAAATCTGATCTGTCTGCTGTCTATTGCAGTTTCCAGTTGGGCCACATCACGCGGAGACGGTTCGCTATGATGCATGACTGACAGGGCAAACCCGGGGTCAATGATCCTGAGTCCCATCGTCTGGATCAGATCAGCTCCCACCGGTTCCATGACACCGATGATAGTCCCGTCGTGTTTCTGCCTGATGGCTGCTGTCTGGCCAGACAGAGCATCAACCTGTGTCAGAAAGCTCGTTAGGCGACTATGAATATCCGTCTGATCCAGGCCCCGCGCTATAAACGCGTCCGCCACGGCTGAAGCCACTTTACGCACGGCGTTCAGATCGAGGAACAGATGCGGATTATCCCCTGCGCGCCATCCCGCTTCTTCTGCTGCAATAATCCGTGTTGCTGATGAAGGAGAAAAATGAACTGCCCAGTCATCGTAGGTCGCGCCATTCAGAACGATGACGCTGGCATGAGCCATGTTCCGCGCCATGGATGGCGTTGGCGTCAATTCATGGGGATCGATGCCGGGAGTTGAAATTAAAGACTGTGTCTGGACGGCCGGTCCACCAATCTGCGCTGCAATATTACACCAGGCTGCCTCAACGCAGACCACAGGCAGCGGAGCAGCATACGCAAAAGGCGCAGTCAGAAGCGAACCAGCCAGAAACAGGGTTCGGACACAGCGCATGAGTTTCCCCGGACGGATGGAAAGGAAAAACGTTATAAGATAACATTCTTCCTTTGGCTATCCTCGGGACGGCGGCCTTACGTAAAGTTCGGTTGCTGCGGCAAGAACCTTACGCTGATACGCCATATTCAATGGCACGGTCCGTGAATGGTAATCTCCAATGGCGCGCATGAGATTCCCGTGTTCATTATCCAGAGCGGTGCGAAGAATCATCGCAGCGGCAGCAACATTGAAACAAGGCTCAAGGGCCAGTCGCGTTGCAATCTGGGCAGGGCTTTGGTGCAGCATGGATGAAATAGGAAGGATCCACCGCGAATTGATCTGCATGAGACCAATATCCACTGATCCATCCTTATTCTGGCTAACCTTGCCCATCACTCCACCTTCAACCCGCTGAATGGCAGGAAGAACACGGGGAGGAATACGATAATGCAAAGCCGAAGCAAGCATACAGGCTAGGAAACCAGCGGCCATGAAACCCTGTCATCTTTATTAAAGAAGCTCATAGTCTAGCATCCCCTGACCCTACCTGCCATCCTGACACAACAAGCCAAGAGAATAAGAGCAACAGGAATGAATACACAGGACACTTCCGCAACCCTGACCTTGGATGCTCTGTCCATTCCCTACCAGCGTCGCATTTATGACTATGATCCATCCGCTGGGAAATTAGGCATCGCCGCCGCCAAAGCTCTGGGTCTTTCCCCGGATCATGTTCTCAAGACCCTGATGGTGCAGATTGACGGGCGCCCTGCCTGCGTTGTCCTGCCTGCAGATCGCGAGTTGGATTTCACACGGGTCGCAGCGGCCTTTGGGGGGAGAAAAGCCAAAATGCTCTCTCGCCCGGAGGCAGAACAGCGGACAGGGTACAAGATTGGCGGTGTAAGCCCATTCGGCCAGCGCAGTATTGTACCAACAGCGTTTGATCAGAGTGCAATGGATGGCCCTCCTGTCGTCATCAATGGTGGAGACCGAGGCCTTCTTCTGGAACTTGGACCTCAGGATGCTCTCATAGCGACGAACGGTCTGGTCGCAGACCTCGTTCGCCCACTGCCCTGAATTTGGACACAGACCTGACCCTTCATATTGAAAGGACAAGGTCTGGGCCGGCGACACGGGCTTCGTGTGTAAAAACACAAAAATCGTAGAGCAGAAGTTTCAGATTTTTTGGGAGAAACTGGTGGAGCCAATCGGGATCGAACCGACGACCTCCTGAATGCCATTCAGGCGCTCTCCCAACTGAGCTATGGCCCCACGTGTTTCATCTACAGCCCCTTTGGGGTGGAGCCGGATGAGCGCGGTATATAAGGATGTTTTCATCGTGACAAGCCATAAAAACACTTTTTCAGGCTAGAATCACGTTCTCCTGACGCAGCTTCTCAAGAAGCGAAAGCCGTGGAAGCCCAAGGATAGCATCCTGATCGCCCGAAATTTTGGAAAAGAGCTGAATACCCAAGCCCTCCAGCCGATAAGCCCCTACGCAGGACAGTATCCTATCTCCCTCTTCTCTTAGATAAAACGCCAGAAATTCATCGGAAAAGGGGCGCATCGTCATTTGAGGAGTAGCGAGTGTCTCCCAGATTTTCTGTGTCCCCCGATACAAAACAACAGCCGTCTGAAGAGTATGCGTGCGGTTTCGAAGGCATTTAAGATGCGTCTTCGCCTCATTGAGATCCTGCGGCTTTGCAAAGGCTGTTCCGTCCAGATCGAGGATCTGGTCAGCCGCGATAATCAGACTGGTGTCCGGCGATACGTCGGCCGCAAGCCTCGCTTTGGCATCCGCGAGAGCCAAAGCCGTGTCTCCCAGAGATTTTCCTTCACTTTCACACTGCTGGCGCAAGGCCTCTTCATCCAGATCTACCGGTCGAACCTGAATGATCAGACCACTCTCTTCCAGAAGTACTCGCCGGGCACTCGAGCCACTTGCGAGGATTATGGAATTATTGAGCAAGGTCATAAGATGCGACTCCAAACTATCGACGGCGAGCACGAGTACCAGTACTGCGTATGACCCGGTGAAAAGATTGTGTCAGTACTGGGGTACATGGGGACAGTAATTGAAATTTGCGGGAAGGTACCGAGTACCGTGGATTGTTGGGTACGCCCCCAAATTTTGGGGGTTGTACACAGGGGGTCTGTGAGCAAATCGGGATAGAATCCTGCACCCCCTTGTCCGCTGCGGGTTTTGCAGTTGTACACAGTGTGAGTAAGACGGGGTACATTTTTAGAGAGCCGGGTACCCCGGTATCCACAGGGATCATCCTATCCTCCAGGATTTCTTTCTTATTTCTTTCATGGTTAGTGAGCGGCATGAATTCGGAAAACGCACCCCTCTCCCCATCCTCGAAACCGCTCCTGAGAGCTCTCAAGGGTGAAGCTGTCTGGCCCCCGCCGGTCTGGCTCATGCGGCAGGCAGGGCGTTACCTTCCCGAATTTCGTGCCATGCGTGACAAGGCTGACTTCCTGACGCGCTGCATGACTCCGGACATGGCTGAAGAACTCACCCTTCAGCCGATCCGCAGGTATGGAATGGACGGAGCAATCCTGTTCTCGGACATTCTCATTTTGCCCTGGGCAATGGGTCAGTCCCTTGAATTCATTGATGGTCGGGGCCCGGTTCTTGGCGCCATCCGTTCTCAGGCAGATCTGGAAAAACTTGATCCCAAGCGTGTACAGGACGCCACGGCACCTGTTCGGGAAACACTCTCGCGACTGAGTAAATCACTCCCAGATGTCACGACATTGCTCGGCTTTGCTGGTAGCCCATTTACGGTCGCCTGTTACATGGTTGAAGGCGGCGGATCGCGGGATTTCGCCAATACCCGCAAAATGATGCAAACTGATCCAGCGCTGTTTGATCGTCTGATTGAAACCCTGACGATCAGCACGGCAGAGATGCTTTGCGGTCAGATTGAAGCAGGCGCTGAAGCTGTCATGCTCTTTGATTCCTGGGCAGGAATTCTCCCTCCCAACGCGTTTCGTCGCTATGTGATTGAACCTACCCGGCAGATCGTGCGTCATATCCGGGAGAAGCATCCGAATACGCCGATTATCGGTTTCCCGCGCCTCGGAGGGATCATGATACGCGAATACGCAGAAAAGACCGGGATCAATACGCTGGCGCTCGATACAGTGGCTGATCCGGCGCAGATTGCGGAGCTGGTACCAAACGTGACGCTGCAAGGGAATATGGACCCGATGGTCCTGTTTTCTGGCGGTGAGGCTATGGTGCGTGAAGCTCAGGGGATCCGGGACGCGCTTCGTGGGCGTTCGCATGTTTTCAACCTGGGACACGGTGTTATGCAGCACACGCCGCCTGAAAATGTCGGTGCCCTCGTTGAGGCGGTGCGCGCGATATGACCACGGCTCTGGATGCAGCAGGCCAGCTGAAACTGGTCATCTTCGACTGTGACGGTGTACTCGTGGACAGTGAGCGTGCGTCCTGCCGGGCCACAGCAGAGTTCGCTCGATCCCTGGGTCTTAAGATTTCAGACGATGAGGCTCATGACCGGTTTTCAGGTAAGGCACTCTCTCAGGTCGTGAAGGAACTGGAGCACGAAACAGGACGTGCTCTGCCTGAAAATACGGCACTCAAAATGAGGGAAAATCTTGTACGTCTGATGCAGAAAATGGCAGAACCTGTAGAGGGTGCTCCAGAAATGCTGCATGGAATACGTGGTTTGCAACTGCCGTTTCGTGTTGGTTCGAACTCGTCTGTCGTTGAGATGGATGCCAAGTTTGAACGGACACAGATGACCATGTTTTTCCCGGAAAACCGGGTCCATTCAGCAAATGACATGGATGAACCGAAGCCATCTCCTGAGGTTTATCTGTACGCTGCAAAAGCAGAAGGTGTTCTGCCAGAAAACTGTGTTGTGATTGAGGATAGTGACACGGGTGCTGAAGCCGCCCGGCGTGCTGGTATGAGTTGTGTGCTTCTTCGTTCGGAAGACCTTCCTCTTCCGGCATTTTGGCCAACGCCAGGCTTCGTCAGGATCGGTCATCTCTCCGAACTGGTACCGCTGCTTCGCAAGACACTTCAAAGCCAGAAAGACAACTGATGGACTTTGTTGTTGATCACCTGAGCTGGTTTCTGTCCCTCCATATCATGGCCTTCACGGCCTGGATGGCAGGGACATTCTATCTGCCACGCCTCTACGTGTACCATACCCAGACAACGCCTGGTACTGCGGAGAGCGAACGTTTCAAAATCATGGAACGCAAGCTTCTCCGTCAGATCATGACGCCTGCGATGATTGTTACCGTGCTTGTGGGAGGGATGATGTCGTCGGTGCCGGGCCTGGTGGACTGGAACAGCGGCTGGTGGTGGACAAAAGTGATTTGTGTTCTCGGCCTCATGGGGTTTCATGGGGCATGCAGCAAATGGCGTCGTCTGTTCGCAGAAGACCGTAATCCGCATTCCGAGAAATATTACCGGATCGCAAACGAGGTACCGACCATTCTCATGGTGATCATTGTCATCATGATCATGGTTCGGCCCTGAGGACGTCGCCTGTAAAAATACGGCCTTAGAGAAGGCCGTATTTGACGCCAGTCATTTCTTCAGAAATTGCCCAGAGGCGTTTTGCGAGCGTATGGTCTGACGCAGCCTCTGGCAGCCCGGCGTCACCAGGGAGACCGGTTCTTTCTCCCTTGCCCAGAGGCCCATAATAACCTCCGTCCTGCGCTTCAGGAGACGCCAGAGCATAGAGAAGCGGCCAAGCCCCCTCTTCCACTGTCTGTCCCATCATATGAAACACAGGGCCGGCGAAGCTTCGGGCAATTTTACGACCCCAGCGACCAACCGGGGTACCATTCCGATCAAGCGAGCCGTTATTGGAGACAATATCGCTTGCCGCCCAGCCTGGATGAGCAGCCCGTGAATGAATGGGCCAGGGAGCTTTCTTGGCCCGACGGTCTAGTTCCAGAGCAAAGAGCAGATTTGAAAGTTTACTCTGCCGGTAACGTGCCATCGGATTGTAGCGGTGCCGGGCATTCAGATCGCCAAACGGAATTTCACCCTTCAGGGCAGCAAGGGACGCGACAGTCATGATTGTCGCATTGCCTGCGGCTAACAGAGGGAGCAGCCGTCCGGTCAGAGCAAAATGACCAAGGTGGTTGGTACCAAACTGAAGTTCAAACCCGTCTTTTGTGGTGAGCCGGGATGCAGGGCCCATGATGCCAGCATTATTGGCAAGAAGCTGAATGGGGCGTCCCTGCTCGCGCAAAGCGGTGGCAAAAGCTGAAATAGAGGCCAGTGAGGCAAGATCCAGCACTTCAAAGCGGCCCTGCACACTTGGAACACGTTCATACAGACGGTTAAGAGCCGCCCTGCCCTTCTCCAGGTTACGCCCACTCAAAATGATGGAAGCGCCACGCTCAGCCAGCCCACATGCAATTTCGAAACCCAAGCCGCCTGTAGAGCCCGTAATGAGCGCAGTCTGACCATCCAGACGATTCAGATTATCAAGAGACCAGCTGGTCTGGGAAAGACGGGTCATCAGTGTTGTCCTTTTTCGTGGGCTCCGGCGGCTGAGCGCTTTTCATCTTCTTCAGCCTGTTTCATGGCTTCTTCGGTAAGTCGCTTCTCGTTCTTTTTGAGAAAGAGAAACGCTCCTCCCAGACAGCAGGCTCCTACGACGGCCAGAGCAATTCCAACCGGTCCAGTGATCTTTTCGATCTGCTTACCGAGTTCATAGGTGATGAAGGCATAGCCTCCAGCCCAGAAGAGACCGCCCAGCGCGTTGAAAAAAAGAAACGAATGCCAGGGCATTCGGTTTGCTCCAGCCAGAAGAGCAACGAACACACGCAGAACAGCGACAAAGCGTCCAAGGAAGACAACAATCCCGCCGTGTTTGCGAAAAAGATAGCGACCGAGCATCAGGCGCTCGTCAGTCAAGCCGACTTTCTTGCCGTGTTTCTTCAGGATGCTATAGCCAAAATGGTGGCCAAGCAGATACCCGAAATTATCGCCCATGATGGCGCCTGTCACAGCGGCAAGGGCAATCCATCGAATCTCGAGATGGTGTGTACTGCCTGCATAGAGGGACGCAGCAATGATGATGCTTTCCGCTGGCAGTGGCAGGCCCATGCTTTCCAGCATGACTGTCACGCCGATAACGCCGTAGCCATATTCCTGGAGCAGGTGATCGAGAAATTGCGTGAGATGAAACAGTGTCGTGATCCTGTGCGAATATGGCGGAAGGCAAAACCGCCAGCTACGATATTAGGACATCAGACACGGGATGAAAAATGACTGAGCTTTGCCCTCCTCACGTAGCCGGAAACTGGCCCTCCTGGGTTGGCCCTGAACTCGTGGCTGGCCGCACTCTTTCTTTCTCTGAACTCAGAACGATCGAAGACTGGGTATTCTGGCAGGAGACCCGACCAGAAGAGCAAGGCCGCACGGTGATCGTCGGACGACGTCACGATGGAACACTCGTAGATCTGATACCGCCAGAGAGAACCGTCGGAACCCGTGTTCACGAATATGGTGGAGGAGCGTGGGATGTCCGCCTGAAAAACGGATATCCAGAAGTCGTTTTCAGTGACCGAAAGGTCGGCGGCCTGTGGTTCAGCAACAGAGAGGGCACGTTTCAGGCGTTATCTGGCGATCGTGCACCGGAAATGCGTTATGCTGATCTGGCATGGGATACAGCCGGAGACGGTGTTTTCTGCGTTCGTGAAACGCATGACGAAGGTCTGCCAATAGCGGCGCTAGTTCATGTATCACGGTCGGGCCAGGAAACGGTTCTGGTAGACGGAGCTGATTTCTATGCAGCCCCTCGCCCCTCGTTGGACGGTGCCTCTTTGGCCTGGTTCTCCTGGCAGAATCCGGAAATGCCGTGGACAGTCACCCGACTGTATGTGGCACCTATTGACCGAACCGACCTCAAGCTTGGACGAGCCACAGATCTGAGTGGCCAGACACCCTGCAGCATTATTGAACCGCGTTGGGGGGCAGATGGTAGCCTCTATGCGACATCAGATGCTCAGGGCTGCTGGACGCCTGTTAAATTCGTGCATGATCAAACGGGATGGAAAGAGCAGTTTTTCCCAGAGGCTGGAGCTGAGATTGGTCTGCCGCATTGGGTCTTCGGACAAAGAACACTCACGCCACTGCCTGACGGTCAGCTTCTCGCATTAGGAATTCGGGAAGGCCTCACTGGCGTTCTGCTCTTTGCAGAGGGACATTGGAAAACTGTTCAGATGGGAGCGCCCGTCAACGTTCCAGAACGTCTGTCGAACGGACAGTTTGCCTGGATTGATGCCCCCGAAAACGCTCCACCTGCTTTGGCTGTTGGTGACATGGATGGGAATTTCGAGCGTTTTCGCCCAAGTGTGGTGCTGCCTGATACGATTACGTCTGACGACATTGCCAAGCCTTCTTTGTTCTCCTTTCCAACAGCCGGTGGATCGAAGGCATATGCGCTCTTCTATGAACCTGCGAGCAGCACTTCCCATCTAAAACAAGGCGAAAAACCGCCTTTGGTTGTTATGGCTCATGGCGGTCCAACAGGGCGTGCCAATTCAGGCTTTGCTTTCAAAGTGCAATGGTGGACCTCCCGCGGTTTCGCTGTTCTTGATGTCAATTACCGC
Source organism: Gluconobacter sp. OJA (assembly GCF_039638325.1). Taxonomy (NCBI): domain Bacteria; kingdom Pseudomonadati; phylum Pseudomonadota; class Alphaproteobacteria; order Acetobacterales; family Acetobacteraceae; genus Gluconobacter; species Gluconobacter sp. OJA. Next base: position 116,089 of record NZ_JBDIWI010000001.1, read on the forward strand.
GGTTCAACAGGGTTTGGTCGCAAATATCGGGAGGCCCTAAACGAACAATGGGGTGTTGCAGATGTTGAGGATTGCCTGGCTGGTGTTCAGTCTCTGATTGAACAAGGGCTAGTTGATCCAGCGCGCTGCGTTATTCGCGGAAGCAGTGCGGGAGGCCTGACTGTTCTGTCAGCGCTGGCACAGTCTGATCTCTTTGCGGCAGGCGCCTCTCTTTATGGCGTTACCGATCTAAGGGCCTTGGCAGCAGAGACGCATAAATTCGAAGCACGCTATCTGGATGGTTTGATTGGGCCTTATCCCGAAAAGGAAGCTGTGTATCTGGAACGTTCTCCTCTCACACATGCAGAGAAAATTTCCGTTCCTGTCCTGTTCCTGCATGGCGGTGCTGACAAGGTGGTGCCTCTCGCACAGGCTGAAGCCATGAGAACAAAACTGGCACAGTCTGATCTCCATGTTTACCCGGACGAAGGTCACGGTTTTAGAGCCCGTGAGGTTGTCGAGGATGCTCTTGAGAGAGAGCTCAGATTTTACCGAACTGTTTTTGCCACATCTGCTGATCCGGCCTTATGAGTAAAGAAATCAAAATAGAAGACTTTATAAAAATTCGATTTTATTCCGGAATTATATGTCTGAATGTTCCGAGTAAGAAATATTCAATTGGAAAGAATGAAATTGCTTTGCCGCGGGCGGCGCAAACATGCTTCCCCTGCCCTTGCGTTTGATCCCGGCACAGGAGAGACTCAGCTTAACCGGTTGCGCATTTATCTGTTGGATGCGCAACCTGACATCCAAGAAATCATCTCATCGGACCTTCTATGAAACATCGCAAACTTGGACGCACCGGTCTTCAGGTCAGTGAAATCTGCCTGGGCACAATGACTTTCGGTCAACAGAATACGGAAGCCGAAGGGCATGCGCAGCTCGATATGGCGCTCGATCAGGGAATCAATTTTATTGATACTGCTGAACTTTATTCCATTCCCCCGCGTGCTGAGACCTATGGCGCGACTGAGACCATTGTTGGAAGTTGGCTAAAAGCTCGCGGCGGCCGTGACAAACTTGTCATTGCGAGCAAAGTTGTTGGACGCAGTTCTTCACCATGGTTTCGGCCCGGCGGTGAGGAAGCCCGTTTGACGCCAAAGCAGATTTACTATGCTGTTGAAGGCTCTTTGCGTCGTCTGCAGACGGACTATCTTGATATTTATCAGCTCCACTGGCCCGATCGTAAAATTGGGTTGTTTGGTGAAGGCGGCACGACGTTTCGGGACGTGCCGGCAGCCAATGAAGTTCCGATTGCTGAAACTCTTGGCGCATTGGGTGATCTGGTCGCACAAGGTAAAATCCGTCATGTCGGTGTTTCAAACGAAACAGCTTGGGGTGTCTCACAATTCCTTGCAGCTTCGCAGAATGGTCTTCCGCGGCTGGCATCCATTCAGAACGCCTACAATCTCATTAACCGGACGTTCGAAATCGGTCTGGCAGAGATGTGCCTGCGGGAAGATGTCGGGCTTCTGGCCTACTCTCCGCTGGCTCAGGGATATTTGACAGGAAAATACCTGAACGGAGCACGCCCTGCTGGCGCACGCACCACGCTCTTTAATCGTGGTCAGCGTTACGAGAAGCCCGGTGTGGATGTTGCCATTGAGGCCTATCACGCATTGGCCCGTGAGGAAGGACTGGATCCGGTTCAGTTGGCTGTGGCTTTTGTGACGTCGCGTCCGTTCGTGACATCCAATATCATTGGGGCCACCAGCACGGATCAGCTTCAGACAATTCTGGATTCAACCCGTCTACAGATCACGCCGGAACTGGAAGCCAAGATCAACGCCATTTACCAGGTGCATTCAAACCCCGCTCCCTGAATTTCAACGATGCGGGCATGAGATCATGCCTGCATCTGTCAGGGGGCTGTGTGCGGCCCGAGCCGTCCAATGACGCGGAAAGCTGTCAGAACTGCAAACGTGCCAAAAATAACGACACCCAGAGACTGCCCAACGAGAATACCAATCGGGCCATAAGCTGAGCCGAACCACACAAACGGGATGGTTCCCAGTGTGGCGCGTCCCCAGTTGAAGCCGGTTGAGTAAAAAGGGTGCCCAAGGTTGTTGAATGCCGTATTGGCGACAAATAGCAGCCCGACGAACATATAGCTCAGGACCAGCCAGCAACAGAACAGGCGTACGATTTCCGCCCCAATACCCTGAACGTTGAAAAGCTGGAGAATGACATTGTGCCCGGCAGCAAGAACAAACCAGGTGGTTCCAACACAGAGCGCTGTCAGCTTCAGTGCGGCCATTAGGGCTTCACGCACCCGATCAAATTGTTGGGCACCAAGGTTCTGCGCCATGATGGGTCCGACAGAACCTGTCAAAGCAAAAACCAATGAAAACGCAACAGGCACAATGCGGTCGATAGTTGCCTGTCCCGAAACAGCATCCAGCCCAAACTGTGCCATGGCATGAGTTACGAACAGTGCGCCTGTTGGTGTGGCGAGATTGGTTGCAATGGCCGGGACAGCAATGCCGCCAATTTTTCGCATCGCAGGCTCAAAGGCTTCTTTCTTTGGCCATTCCAGCATGGCGTGCCCCCGGAGGTTCAGGAAGCCGCTCGCTGTAATGGCACATCGCGCCAGAATGGTGCTGATGGCTGCACCTTCCAAACCTAGATGCAGCACAAAGATCATCAAGGGGTCCAGCAGAGCTGAAACAAGCGCACCTGTCAGGGTAATGCGCATGGACCGTTTGGCATCACCAACTGCGCGCAACAGAGCTGACAGAGCCATTCCCAGGCACACTAATGGAAGAGCTGGCGACACTATGTGCAGGAAGGTCGCCGCGTTTTCCAAAGCTGCTCCCTGAGCGCCAAGCAGCCTGAGAAGTGGCGTGGCAAATACCGCCGTGAGCGTGCCAAGAACGGCCGCGATGCCAACCATGACAGCAATGAAAGCAGATGCGAGACTTCGGGCCTCCGCATGCTGGCGCGCGCCGATCAGACGACCAATGCAGGCGCCAAGTCCAATGGTCATGCCAATGGAGACTGAAATCTGCAGAAAGCTTAGAGACGTCGCAAAAGCGATGGCGGCCGTCAGGGCAGAATCATGCAGGTGGGAGATGTAGAAGTAGTTCAGAAGATCGACAGCAAAAACTGCCATGAGGCCAATGGCCCCGGTTCCAGCCATGGTAATGACATGACGCATGATGCTGCCATGCACGAATCTCGCCGGCTTTATGGGAGAATCGTCAGGAATTCTGGGCTTGGATGGGTCATCTGATGGTACTGGCATGTCGGCATATACTGCCTCGTCCCGTGACAAAGAACCAGTGCCTGAAGTGCTTTGTTGGGAAGGTTTTCTGTCTGCCAGAAAGGAAAGGGAGCGTGGGAGGAAGAAGGAGGTTTTCCGCGAGTGTAAGGGTTTCGTTAACGCATGGTGTGGAACTGTCAGGTCAGATAACACCCGGGCGTGAGGCCCGAAGCCCAGTTTCTGCCGGAGTCCGCCATGTCGATCATCAATTCTCTCAACACGGCTGTCAGTGGCCTCAATTCCCAGTCACATGCTTTCAGCGATCTCTCCAACAACATCGCGAACAGTCAGACGACAGGATATAAAGCTGCAACAACAAGCTTTGCCGATTATGTGACGAGCAATGATCTGGCAAGCGACGGGGAGTCACTGAGCGACAGTGTGGCTGCGACAACCAGGCAGCATACTGACAATCAGGGTATGGTTGTTTCTTCCACAAATACGCTGGCGCTCGCAATTTCAGGCAACGGATTCTTCAACGTTGTCCAACCCACAGGAAGCACGACATCCAGCACAGCGCCGACGTTCAGCAGCCAGCAATTTTATACGCGAAATGGTGACTTCTCACAAAATAACCAGGGATATCTGGTCAACACTTCGGGTTATTATCTGGAAGGGTATCAGGTGGGTTCAGAGGGTGCTTTGAGTAGCACTCTGTCACCTATAAAAATCTCTGATTCCGTCGCATTTCAGCCGACCAAGAGCACAACTGTTTCTCTGTCTGCTGCAATTGGCAGCACCTCTGGGGCAGAAGGTACCAATACATCTACGGCAACAGCCTATGACAGTAAGGGAAATGCTCAGGAGGTGAGCCTGAACTGGAACCAATCCTCCACGGATCCCTTGGTTTGGACTGTCAGTAATTCAGCAGATTCGAGCAATTCAGCCACAGTGAAGTTTAACAGTGATGGTTCTCTGGCGTCTGTAAATGGAGCGTCCCAGTCTACGGGTTCAGCGGCAACCTTTTCATATACAGGGCTGCCGCAGGATATGACCGTCAACCTGGGAACCATCGGGAGCACGTCCGGTGTGAGCCTGGCAACAGACAGCAGTAATTATAGCACCAATCCCACAATGACGACGGACAGCGTCACAAGCGGTACCTTCACGGGTCTGTCTATGCAAAGCGATGGGTCTGTGATGGCGACATTTGATAATGGGCTTTCTCAACTCCTTGCAAAAATACCACTCTCGACGTTCGCAGACCCTAATGGACTCTCTGCCCAGAACGGGCAGGCTTATACGGCAACGGCGTCATCTGGCGCACCGACAGTCAATGCAGTGAACACGAATGGGGCAGGGACGCTCAGCACCAGTTCTACTGAAAGCTCAACGACGGATCTGACCAGCGATCTTACCAAACTTATTGTCGCGCAGCAGGCTTATGGAGCGAATACAAAAATCGTGACCACTGCAAATCAGCTTCTGCAGACCACTTTGGCGATGATTCAGTAAGGCCGGGTGAGGGGAACTCTATATCATGGGGCTGACTGATTCACTTTCGATCGCCGTCTCTGGCTTGCAGGCCGTCCAGTATGGAATGTCTACGGCTTCCCAGAACGTCGCCAATGCGTCTACTGCAGGTTACATCAAAGAAGTCGCAAACGTTCAGTCTGTCGTAAATGACGGGACGGGTGGCGGCGTAAGACGCGCAACGACCAGTCTGGCTACAAACGCACATATCCAGACTGCTTTATATTCCCAGAATTCAGATGTTTCCCAATATACGACAACAAGCAACGCGCTCTCTGTCGTCACGGCTCTACAAGGTTCAACCTCTGCAGATTTTGGTAGCAGCGGGACACTTTCTGACCAGTTGGGAAATCTTCAGTCAGCCCTTATTTCTTTGACCAGCTCCGCGTCGAGTTCGACCACCCAAAGCACAGTTCTTTCGGCGGCCAATAGCTTTACCCAGTCGTTGAACACTCTTGCAGACACTGTGCAGGAGCAACGTCAGAACGCACACGATGGTGTTGTCTCGTCAGTTTCGGATATCAATACCAACCTGACGACTATTGGCTCTTTGTCTACCAAGATCATGGCTCTTAAAGGGCAGGGGCTTGATACTGCGGATATTGAAAATCAGCGCTTTACGGCCTTGTCATCGCTCTCTAGTGAATTGGGTGTGAGCTGGAAGGTTTCCTCCAATGGAGACATGTCCATTACCACGCAAGACGGTGTCACGCTCCCTACACACAATACGTCTTCGGGTTCAGCAAATACCATTTCCAGCACCTGGCCTTTGACGACAGCCTCAGCGCAAATTTCAACCAGTATGAGCTATCCGGGTAACTCAGACGCTAATGCGATTCCGGCAATTACCCTGAACGGAAAAGATATTACTGGTCATCTGACCGGTGGAAGCCTCGGAGCCGATATAACGCTGCGAGATACCACGCTCCCAACGATGCAGGCCCAATTTGACTCTCTAGCCTATACTGTAGCCAGCCGCTTCGATGCGCAGGGAATGTCTTTATTTACAACATCCAGTGGCAATATTCCCGATGCGTCCCAGACGTCCATTGTGCCTCAGGGAAGCGCTGGTTTTGCCCAGAATATTCAGGTTTCCCAGTCCTATCAGGATGATCCATCGCTTCTTGTATCTGGTGAGACTGCAAGTAGCAGTGTTGTCCAGAACGTTCTGTCTTATGCGTTTGGAACCACTCAATCAGATGGCACAGGACAGGTAGCCGCCCCTACCAATAATTTAGGTGTGACGGGGAAATTGTCTACCGGATATAGTGGAAGTCAAAGTCTTGTGGCTCTTGCGACGTCTTTGACAGCCAATCAGGCTGCGACAGCTAATAATGCAAGTAGCAGTCTGTCTCTTGCACAAGCAACGCAGACCAATCTCTCTTCAAGCCTGGCAGGAACATCAACTGTCTCTGTTGATACTGAAATGGCTAATATCGTTACATTACAGAACGCCTATTCAGCCAATGCGAAAGTTATTTCGTCCGTACAATCCATGTTTACCGCTCTTTTAAATGCTGTTGGAAGCTGATTATGACTGGAATTACGGCATTGTTTGGTTATGGCGGATTATCGAATCAACAGACGCTAAACTTGGCTTCGTTATCCCAGATAAAAGATAATCTTCAGGAACAAGCTTCTACGGGCGTAAAATCCAGCAACTACGCCCAGCTTGGAGAAACACGTGCTCAGGCGCTAGCGCTCCAGCCTGCAATCACTCAGGTTTCGTCCTGGAACTCCAACGTAATCATGGCACAAAACAGATTAACGGTCACGCAAAGTACAGTCAGCCAAATTGCGACAATTGCAGACAATCTGAATGACACTCTTTCAACTCTTGTCGGGAATGTTTCCTCAACGGCTATAAGTTCTGCCTCCGAACAGGCTAAATCATATTTATCGTCTTTAGGTAATTTGTTGAACACGCAGGAGGGCGGGAGCTATATTTTTTCAGGGTTGCAGTCTTCCACTGCTCCCGTAAGCACCAGCTTAAGCAGTTCCAGTCTCGCATCTTCTATACAGGAGACTGTAAAAAGCATGGGGAATGGTAGTGCGTCAGATGTTCTGTCAGAGACGCTTTCTCTTGCAAAAGACACCAGCCAGAATCAGCCATTTTCCGCTGCACTTTCGACTGACCCGGTTACTGCTGCACAGCAGAAATTAAAAATCACCGTTGGGACTAATCAAACAGTTTCTGCAGGCATCGTGGCGACAGAGGGAAGTACATCGTCAGAAACGTCAACGGGCTCTCCGATCCGAGATCTCATGCGAAACCTGATGGTTGTTGCTTCTCTAAGTTCTGATGACGCAGGGACCGCAGATTACACACAGTTGGTTCAAGGATTACAGACGACGAATACCGGTGTGACAGAAGGGCTATCCGATATCAGTGGTTCACTTGGAATACAGCAGAACAGCTTGACCAGTCAGAGTGCGATGTTGGCACAAATGAAAGCCGCTCTTACGACCCAGCTTGGAACGGCGAAGGATGCAGATCTTGCGCAGGTTTCCGTCCAATTGAATGATACCAGCAATCAACTCCAGGCATCATATTCCATTATCGCAAATATGAAGGGTATGACCCTTGCAAGTTATCTCTGACGTCTGTTGAAAAATTGACCCTGACGTCGCATATCTTCGTTACTTTCCTAAGAGGAGATTGATGACGATGAGTGCAACGCAAGGCCAGCCGGAACAGCATGAATTCAGTGCAGAGGTGGGGCGTCTGCTCGATCTTGTCGTGCATGCGCTTTATTCAGATCGAGAAATTTTTCTGCGTGAACTTGTTGCGAACGCAGCCGACGCAACAGACAAGCGCCGCTTTGAAGGGCTGACGAACTCTGCTCTTGCTCTTCCCGAAAATGCGTCAATTCGTATTGCCCCGGAAAAAGACAAGAAAGAGTTGGTCATTTCTGACGACGGCGTGGGAATGACACATGATGAACTGGCTCAAAATCTAGGTACAATTGCCCGTTCAGGCACACGCGCTTTTGGTGAAAAACTGAATGCTGCCAAAGCTGAAGATCGCCCAAGTCTGATTGGTCAGTTTGGTGTTGGGTTCTACGCGGCGTTCATGGTTGCCGACAGGGTGGATGTGACGTCCCGCAAGGCTGGGGCAGACGAGGCCTGGACTTGGTCTTCAGACGGGAAGGGCGCTTTTACCCTCACGCCTTCCACTCGCTCTACGCCTGGCACTGACATTGTTCTGCACATGAAAAGTGATGCGGAAGACTTCCTGGACAGCTGGCGTCTTCGATCAATTATTCGCAAATGGGCTGACCATATTTCCTGGCCAATCACTCTGCGTGAGGTCAATGAGGATGGAACAGTCGAAGAGAAAGCTGCCAACGAAGGAACAGCTTTGTGGCGCAAGCCTAAGGCCGAAATTACCCCTGAACAGTACACGGAATTCTACAGGCACATTGCGCGTGCTTTTGATGAACCTTATGCAACAATGCATTGGCATGCAGAAGGTACGACAGAATTCACAGCCCTTCTGTTTTTACCCAACGCCCGACCATTTGATTTCATGGAGCAGTCTCGGGAAAGCAAGATCCACCTTCATGTTCGCCGCATGTTCATCACAGATGAGGCAGATTTGCTTCCCAACTGGATGCGCTTTGTTCAGGGTGTAGTGGATACAGAAGATCTGCCGCTTAATGTGTCTCGTGAGATGTTACAGGCGACACCAGTTCTTGCTCGTATCCGCAAGGCGGTCACGAAACGCGTTCTGACGGAGATTAAAACCCGAGCCAAGGACGCAGATGCTGGATTTAATGCATTCTGGGAAAACTTTGGGGCGGTTCTCAAGGAAGGTTTGTGGGAAGATAGCGAGCACCGTCAGGAAATTGCCGGTTTCGCCCGTTTCCATACAACCCATGGTGACGATCTAACGACGCTTGATGACTATATCTCGCGTATGAAGGACGGACAGGACGTTATCTACTTCCTCACAGGTGACAACCTTGATGCTCTGAAGGCATCTGCACAGCTGGAAGGCTTCCATGCCCGGGGCTTGGAGGTTCTTCTTCTCTCTGATCCAGTAGATGCTTTCTGGCCAGAGCGGCTTCATTCATACAACGACAAAACTTTGCGGTCAGTCGTCTACTCTCATGGAGATCTTGAGAAGTTCTCGACAGACAATGAGGAAACAGTCGAGGCAGCTAACGTAGACACCTTGGTTCCTGCGTTGAAAGAGGCTTTGGGCGATGCAGTGAAAGATGTCCGGAGTACGGTTCGCCTGACAAATAGTGCGGTCGTGATTACGTCTGAGGGAGGCCCGGACTTGGCCATGCAGCGGCTGATGCGCCGATCAGGACAGGCTCTTCCGGAAACGCTCCCAATTCTGGAAATTAACCCTCGTCATCCGTTGATTAAAGCCTTGGCTCAGCGCGTTGAAAAGAAGGAAAGCATTCAAGATCTTGCACGCGTGCTGTTGGATCTCGCGCGTGTTCAGGAGGGCGAGCCCCTACCAGATCCGACTGGGTTTGCTCGGTTGCTTGCAGGTTTGCTTGCCGGAGCTGCTACTGTCTAATAAATCGCTTTTCGGCGATTTAGGAAGAATAGGAAAAAGCGGAAGATTACTCTTCCGCTTTTTTTGGATCTTGAGGGAACGAACGAAACTCTAGCCAGTCAATTTTCTCTGACGGAGTTCTCTGGGCGAAAGACCGAATTTTTGACGGAAGCGCCTTGAAAAATGAGCCGCATTTCTAAAGCCATGTTTTGCAGCGATTTCGGCAATGGCCATAGATGTGTATTCAGCCGATTGCAGGTCCTTATAAATTCTCTCCAGCCTCTTGTTTAAAATCCAACCTGAGACAGCACCTGGTTCTCCATCAAAAAGCAAATAAAGCGCTCTGGATGATATACCGTAGGCACTGGCAATGCTTTTTGGCGTTAAATCAGGCTCTTGTAATCTGCTTTCAATATAAGACCGAATATGTTTTTGACGGTGTTTGCGTCGACCAGCAACGCTTAACTCCAGATCGAGAGAATCCAGAAGTGTTGTGATCAGAAGGTCTGTCAGGTGTTTGAACAAACGCGTCTGCGTTTGAGAGGGGCTGGCTTCCAAGGCACCATCGAGAATTAATTCACAGCAGGTGAGAAGAAAGCGACCGGGGCCTGACTGGATTTCAAAATGGACCACAGGAAGGCCGGATAGGACAGGAAGGTGATTGAGCAGACCGCCCTTTGTCACAGATATAAGAATGCTGTCATTAGTCAGAAGATTTTCGTGATCTAAAGCAGGCTTTTCAGAGTGATGGGTTCTGATGAGCTGTTCACGGTCAATATACAGGTTTCCACCAGCATGTCGTGAGATTGTGAAGAGAGCTCTGTCTTCATTGAAATAGGGGGAAAGGCTCTCAATCGTTTCATGAGAGGCGCCTTGTCGTCTTTGAACGACGGGCTGCAGCCCTTGGGACGGAGTAGCAAGCGTCGCAAGCGGAATAATGCGAGCGGGCAGCTCTGGCGAAGGCCCTTTTTGGGTCATGGCAGAAACTCTATGGAGCCTCCAGAAGAAAACAGGAATGGTCTGCTATAACGAAATTACTCAGTCATAGAAATGAAAATATAGAATTTCGTTATGTGTCTGAGGAATGCCTCTAAAGCATAAAAATTAAAATATCCTTTAAATTTTATATTTCAAAGACGGGTAATATGACCAAAATTCTTTGCAATATCTGCAATATGTGCGTGGTGTGTGAAAAATAATATCTGAGTTCGTTTTGATATTGAAGAAAGAAGTTTAAGTCCCGAAAGAGATCTTTCTTCATCGAATGTTATAAAAAGATCATCTGCGATAAAGGGAAGTTGGATTCCACGGTCGAGAGATTGTTCTACCGAGGCAAGTCGTAATGCCAGATAAAGTTGATCTCTAGTCCCTTCACTCATGGAGTGTACAGGAACAAGAGAGGACTTATCTGGAAGAAGGCCGGACAAGGTCAGATTGTCCGTTCCTGTGTCCTCCAAAGCAATTCCTGCATATCGATGTCGTGTGAGGTGCGAAAACATGCTCCCTGCTTTCTTTAGCAAAGGACCATGAGTTTCCTGGCGCTGTTTTTCCACGAGACGACGTAACATCAGGCTTTGAAGGCGAAGCGAAAGATATCGCGCTGCACGATCATTCAGCTCTGCCTCGACTTCCTGTATCCGCTCGGCAGTTTCGTGCGCGCCGCCTTTATTTTCCAGAGATGTCAAAATTTGCCGAGCATCCCACAATCGCTTTTCAATTTCCGAGTGTTTTTTCTTTAGCATAAGACTTTGCTGCTCAAGTTCGTCAGATTCCCTTTCAAGTGTTTCAGGGTCAGACTTCTTTGCTTCTAACAAAAGGGCCTCAAGAGCCCGGCCGTTACCCGCGGAGAGAATAATGGTGTTCAGCTCATCACGGCGTTGAAGCAGAGTGGCGCGACGCCTAAGTTCCGCAGCGATATTATGGAGATCGTCACTGTATGGAATGCCAAGCCTCATTAATATGGGAGCTAGGCTTTGCCGCAATGATGCGAGCCTCATATTTGTGGCTTCGAGAGTTTCCTGGAGTGTTGCTCTTTGGGTTATGAATTCTTGACGTTTGTGTTCAGCCTCTTCGGACTGTTGAAGTGAGGTGCATAAATTTTCCAACGATTTCTTGTTATGCTTTTCAAGCATGAAATTGAGGGAATTTTTAAATTCCAGAATATCCGCGTAATTTTTATGGTTCTCTTTCTTTTCGCTTTCCAAACGGATTTGAATTGATCGCGCCTCTTGCACATCAACAAGATCAACATGCCGGGCCCCAGCAGGATAATGACAAGAGGCACATGCTGTTTCCCATGAAACCTGCCATGCGGCCAAATTATGCTTGAGCGTCTCAAGTTGACGCTCTTCAGCTGCGATAGCAGTTTGCAGTCTTTCTTGGGCCTGTTTTTTATCCAGTGCACTCCTTAAATGAGCCTCATATTCATCCTGAATATTTTGAGCATGCTGGAGGCAGAGAACAAAATTATCAGTCTGAGCCTCATGTAGATAAGGTGATAACTGTTCTAGTGCAGAACGTTTTTGCTGCTGTTTTTTCTGAAAAGATTCTGCAATTTGTTCCTGATGCTTTGATTTGGAAAGAGCATCAAGTCTAGCGTCACACCAGCTCAGAAACTCTTTAGGTGGAAGTGCGGGCAGTCCAAGATATTTTAACTTTTCAAACCAAGTGTTTTGGCGAGAAATTTGTTGTGATTTAACAAAGAGAATGTTTTTCTCAACCTGAGCAGCTTCAATTTTAATGCTGCTAATATGATGGCTAAGATCGTTCAGTCGAGCCGATTGCTCAGCATGAGTATGGCGCCGATCTGCAAGAATATCTGTGTTTTTCAGAAGAATGAAAAATGCATTTAAAACAGATGGATCCGGATATTGCTCTGTTTGTAAAATACCCTGAATGTTGCACCAGGTCGTATCGCGGAGATCTCGTGCATTTGAAAGAGCTTCTATGGAAACAGCATCGCCAGATTTTTCCAAAATATCACGATCAAAGATTTTCTTCGAAAGCGTTTCTTGGAGTTTTAGGAGAAGGCTATTTTCCTGAAGAGACTTCTCCTCAAGATCACGCCATTTAAGATACTCTTCGTCAATGATCTCTTTTTCCAGAACAGGAAGACCATCCAGCGCCGCCCAACGATTTTCAGTACTTGCTGACCAAGGAAGCAGACGATCAAATGCTGCATTAGTGTCGTGAATGGCTGTTTTCAGATCCTTCCTTAATTTTTCAATTTCATCATCAATTCCACTTAGGCTTCTCGCATAGTTCAAATTGGTTTTTAATTGCTCGAAATCGGCTGTAGAAACGGTTTTCTGCTTGTCAGAAGAAAAATTAGAAGATCGTATTAAATCAAAATCTTGGCGTAATTTTTCCAAGCGATCTTTTATTTCATGCTCAAGGGTCAGATAATTTTCTCGCTCTTGAAGCTTTTTATTTAAGGCGTCCAGCGCGCCTGCGTCAGGAAGGCGATTGGGCGTTGCGCAATGTCGTGCCCAAAATTGCTCCATCCAGATTTCGTCATTGCGAATTCGGCCTAACCTTAAATTTGTATCGATATCGATTTTATTTATAAAATCATTCCTGTTAGTTAATGATATTATCTGGTTTGCATCATCTAAAATTTTGCCTCTAGGTTCGGACTTATTTATACGTTCTGATATCGAATCTAATTTTAATTTTGTTGCGGATTCGATAGTTGTTTCTGTTTTTATTTCTGAAAGAATAACTTCAAAATTGTCGCATTCAGAGAAAGAAAATTCAGGAAGTCCTGATTGCGAAAGTCGTAATTGCAGATCCATAAGCTGAAGATAGGGAATGCTGATGTTTCTGGCCCGAGAGTTTTCTCTCTGCCGCACGACAAGGCGTTGTTGTTCAGCATTACATTCAGAAAGAGCTTTCTCTTCTTTTTCCTGCGTCTCGCGGGCGACAGTTAAATCGTGAGGGAGGACTGCGGTATTTCTCAGGGTTTTATTCAGATCTGAAAGGTCACGCTTTGCTTTCAGAATGGCAGATGTGCTGCTTCCCTTTCGCCATTGAGAATTCATTTCTTTTTCGAGAGAAGTTATCAGGCCGCCCAAACCGCCGACACCCAAACTTGCAGAAAGAATTTGCAGGCCTGCATCGTCCTTAAGGCGGCGCATTTCCTCACCGCCTTCACGCAGGCGACGATGGTCAAGAGCCCATCCGGTTTCGAAGCTTTTAGCGTCCAGGTCTCCCATCCATTGTCTTAGCAACTCGTCACTTTTGGGGGTGGCGTCATCGGAGGCGTAGAAGGTCTGTGTGCGGGCCCTACGTCGTATGCCCTCCAGTACCGCTCCGTTGTGACTTACCTGCCCGCCAACTCGCAGAAGGGGTGCTGCACTTAACCAGTCAGCACTGATGTGATGCGGGAACTGAAAGAGAAAATCCCTGATAGCTGCAAGCATCGTGGATTTCCCGGCTTCATTGTGTCCATGAATGACGTGAAAATCCCCTTCCGATTTTGGGAAGGTAATAGTGCGGTCTTGAAAGCCGCCATATCTGAACAGGTCAAGACGATCAAACCGCATCAGCTTGCGCTCCCCATCAGTCGTGCGCGCAAGGCAGAACTTGCTTCATCCAGCGGCCAACTATTTTCATCAGCCATCAAAGTACTTCTCTCGACACACCCAGGAAGTGCGGAGAAGAACATTTCAAAGTCATCAGAAAGCGTTGCTATAAACTCGGGATCGCTCATGAGCTCCGACAAAGCCGCATCCAGGTCATGGAGTGTATTTGTAGAGGGCGGAGAGGTTGTCTTGTTCCGGAGCTTCTCCAAGGCGATTTGGTTCTGACCGGTGTCCAGAGAGACAGCAACGCTCCTTAAATCGTCTTGCCAGCAGGTGGATGCACAGAGGCTGTCATGCAGAGTGGTTGTTCCCGTTAGCGTCACACGTGCGACAACGGTGCGTCCGTCGGCCTGAGCCAGAGCGTGCTCCATACGGAGCCTCGCGGCATGCATGACGTCATCCAGGTCATGCAGGTCCGCTATATCTATGACGATATGGCTCCAGCGTATGACATCACAGGCAACTGGTGTGACAGACTGAACGGTGTTGTTTTCGACACTGACGAGCATTGCCCCACAAGTGCCTGTCTCCCGGATGTGGCGCCCTTGAAGCACCCCAGGAAACACAATCCATGGATGATGACAAACAATCTGCCGGGCATGAACATGCCCTAGAGCCCAATAGTCATAGTGCTTTGACGCAAGTGTTTCGACGGAGCAGGGCGCATAGGTTTCATGTTCGCCGTAGCCGGAAAGAGAGGTATGGAGAACACCAATATTGAACCATCCGGAAACAGGCTCAGGGTATGTTGGCGTCATGTCTTTTCGAACATGTCTTTCACGAAAGCTCTGACCATGCAGGGCGACCTGGATGTCTTCCAGTCGTATGGTTTCAGGAGCATCATAACTGAAGTGATCGATACCAGCCGGTCGAGGAAGCTCACGTGCGATGACGGACTGAGCGTCATGATTGCCCGAAAGAGTAATCACTCGAATTCCAGCATGCACGAGGCGACTAAGAGATTTCATCATGTAGAGGCCGGTACTGGCGTCCTGCCAGCTCCCATCATACAAATCGCCTGCGAGGATCAGAAAACTGACCTTTTCCTCGATGGCAATAGCGATGAGACGATCCAGAGCTCGCCGGGTTGCATTCCGGATTTCTTCCAGTGGAAGACCCTCATAACGGCTTAGTCCTTTAAGGGGGCTATCGAGATGAATGTCGGCGGCGTGAAGGAAGCGGAAACTGGACATAGCGACACTCTAACGCGAGAGCAGAAACGAGCGAAGAGTGTTTTGGAAGATGGCCTTGACGAAGCAAGACAACCCACCCTATGCCGGATCAATGGATAGTGGGACAGCCTACGGTAATGCACCTCGTGAAGTGATTGCTGGAGTAGGACAACGGCCCACTCCCAAGCATCAGTTTTCTCTCGTGACCACGGTACGGTGGGAAACACCCTATATTTTAGAGTGGCTTACCTATCATTTTTCGATAGGGTTCGAGCACGTCTACATATATTGCAATGATGACGACCCAAGCGAACTTTATGATGAAGTTCTTCCTTTAACTGTCGGCCCCAATCCTAAAGTGACATTTGTTCACTATGGGGTTGTCGGTGCCCAGTTTCAGATGTTTTTTCATTATTTACGCCACTACTCGACTGAGACAGAGTGGCATATGTTCCTGGATGTCGATGAGTTTTTGTGTCTGAAAGATTGCGACAACATCGAAAAATTTCTTGGAAAATTCCCACAGAATGATGCTCTTTATTTCAACTGGTCATTTTTTGGCAATAATGGGCATAAAATTCGCCCTAAAGGTTTCGTCCTGACAAATTATACGCGCCGTGAGAACGGAGCGACGCCATTTACAAAAATCCTCGTAAGGTCAGCGGCTGTTCCTTATCAGGTTATCTTTGAAAACCCGCATGAAGCAATTCACCATAATCTTCTCACGGTAGCACCGGATCTCAGGGCCACGAATGTTCTGGGAGAGACGATGCTTGGCTACTATGAAAATTTTCCGGAAAACGCGTGGGCATATCTTAAGGAAAACGAGCGAAATCACAGTATAATGAATATCGCTTTTATTGCTCATTATAATATAAAATCAGAGCAGGACTTTGAAATCCGTGCAAAGCGGAGCGTTGTCGGGAGTTTTAGTGGTCAAAACACCTGGAAGTTAATGACGCAGGCAGAGCGCGAAAACTTCTTTTCGATGACGAATGCTGTTCACGACACTTATCTGGCCGATTACTGGAAAAAATTATCTGATGCGCGTGTAACCTGCGTTTTTCCGATTTCAATGTGGCCGCTTTTGTCAGAGGGATGCACCGCTACGCAGTCTTCAGCACTTTTGGACATCTCTCCAGAAGACGACGCTGAGGGTCCACTTTCAGGACAAATCGGTAATTTCCCTGCGCACCATACTACTGAAGAAAAAGACCCGTGGTGGCAGGTCGATCTTCAGGAAGAAGTAAGCGTTCATGAAGTGCGGTTGTTTAATCGACTTGATACTGCATTAGAGCGTGCAAACAATCTGGCAATCTCTGTTTCAGTTGATGGAGAGGCTTGGGCCGAAGTCCATCGTAAGGAAGACGGACAGATTTTCGGTGGTGCCGACGGGAGCCCCTACATTTGGGTGGCCCCAGAAGGTATCCGAGCGAGATTTGTAAGGATTACAATTCTAGGTGAAAGAACATACCTGCATTTCAGTCAGATTCAGGTTTACGGCCTGCCTGACTGAAGAGGGCGACTATGTTTTCAATGATTGGTGAGATACTGCGCCACGATAAAGGGCAAACTCTGCTGTAGCTTGTCAGTCGAAGCTGTTTCCTCATTGCGAAGCCGCTCCAGAAGAGACAGGTCGCTGCTGAAACCCAAGCGGTCTGCAAGGATCGCCAGCATATTCAAAGATGCAATCTGATGAGCGCGGTAACTGACGTCGGTGAGTACGTTCTTGAGGAGATTACTTTCCTCTCCAGTGCTCAATAAACTGGAAACAGTGCTGAGAATGGAAGATACGGTCTCATGCGCTGCGGGCGTTTGCCGACCATGTCGGCTCAGAAGGGCCGTGATGTCGCTGACATGTTTTCGACGCAGGATAAGGTCCTGTTCCATCTGGGCACTCACACTTCCATAGCGCTCGCAGAATGGAAGCTCTGAAAGAACGGTCTCGATAGCTTTGGTCTCGATTGCCAGATGGTCCTGCAACCGCTCCAGATAAATATCCAGTGCTGTTGTTTCTGCGGACTTTGTTCTGCCAGCCATGGGTTTCCTCTAGCGTCAAGACGACGGGGTCTTGGCTTATATCTGTGCATGACGCCTAAACTGTCAACGTCATGATGAAAATTCGGCGGAGGGTACAAAAAAAGTCCTCATACCAGAGACTGGCATGAGGACTGTACGAAGCGATATCTGGTCGGAAGATCAGAAACCGGCGCTGACGCTCGCAATAGCAGAGAACGGAGCTGCGATGGCGTAGGTGGGGACAGAGGCACTGACAGTCTTGCCAAAAATACCAACTGTCGGCTTGGCATTGGTCTGAAGGCCCTTCACGAAGCCCAAGTATGCCTTGTCTGTAATGTTGGAGAAGTTCAGCTTGATGTTCGGGCTCTGCAGGAAGCCAATGGTCTTGAAGCGGTAGCCAACATTCACGTTCATGACGACATAGCCTGGAATGGACTGGTCGTTCATGAAGGTGGAGTACTGCTTGGCAACATACTTCAGGTTGTAGGCACCGAAGAGGTGACCGTCATCATAGTCAAGGTTGAAGGCAGCCTGGAACTTTGGTGTTTCCGGAGCGAACTTACCTTTGGTACGCAGATAGTCGATGCCTGTACCGCTACCTGCCTGCAGGTTGCTGCCCAGACGGGCATCAACATACTCGAAGGAAACATACGGACGGAGGTGATAGAAGATCGGACGCGTTCCGATTTCAGCATCCACACCGTTTGTGGTCTGACCACCAGCGTTGATATTGGTGGAGTAATAATTCGTGCATGCAGAGTCCATGCACTGGCTGGTGGACATCAGACGGTTCGTGAAGTCGTAATGGAAATACGTCAGAGAGCCCATAATGGTTGGGCCAGTGTAACGGTAGCCCACTTCTTCAGAAATCGAGATTTCTGGCTTCTGGTTCGTGTTGGCGTGCGTTGAGTAGCCGGAACCAGCATAATAGGCGCCGGAGTCATACAGCGCATAGTTGGTTGGCATACGGAAATTGGTCGCAGCAGACACAAAGATCTGGTTTTCCGGATTGATCTGGTAACGAGCTGCGAAGGTTGGCAGCGGTTCCTTGTACGTCTGGCTGATATTGCGGCCGGTGGAAGTGTCCGGCAGCATGTTGGTGCCAGTACGAAGTACAATCGCGTATTTGAAACCAGCGTCGATTGTCAGCTTGTTATTCAGAAGTGACAAGGTGTCACCAATGAACATCGTATGGACGCGTGTCTGTGTTAGCGTGTTGCGGTATTGGTATGTCTGTCCGTTGGAAAGAACAACGTTTTCTGCGCTGCCCCAGATGTCCCAAGGATTACCGTCTTCACCGACGCCTGTGTAAGGGCCCTGCTGTGACTGCTTGGAATATTCGAACCAGTAACCAACCATCAGGCGGTTTGCACCTGTTGTGAGGGTCAGTTTCGTGGTTGCACCCGGACGGTAGGTTTTGGTGATGGACGGGTTGTAGAGGGTGCGCGTTCCGCTTTGCCCGTTGATGCTACCTGTAACCTTGGTGGTACCGTAGCTGAGGCTGTTCAGGTTGGTGCTGTATGCGCTGCCGCCACTACCTTCGCCATACCAGAAATACGGTGTTTCCGTCAGAACCAGGTGATCAGCCAACTTGAAGGTGGAAGGTCCACTGACATAGATGTTGGTGAAAGGATTCTGGTGCAACTGATAGTACGAAACGCCCTTGTCGGACGCGCTCGTGTTGTAAGACGAGTTCCAAACCGTGTTGGAGATCGTTGCGCCAGTCGTATTCTTATACGTCGTGCCATCGGCACGGGTACACGTTGCGTTATTGGAGCATGGTGCAACGTAACGGTTTCCAACGCCGCGACCATAGGCATTCCAGGATGCCTTGTTCACGCTTGGTGTCAGATAATTGTAAAGACGGTTACCCACGATCGCGAGAGAGACGCGGTTCCCGTCACCCCAATCGTTTACGATTTTCGTTTCAGCGTGCAGCTTACGCTGCGTAGCATCGCTGTTATTCACACCTTCGGTGGCATAAGACCCGGAGAAGTAGGCACGCAGATTGGTGTGACCAATCTTGCCTGTGTCGAGCCGCAGGAAGCCGCGGGTGTAATCGTATGAGCCGTATGAAACGTCAAATGCGCCGCCAGCCTTCATCTTCGGGTCGATCATATACATGTCGACCACACCGCCTGTGGCGCTGATGTGTGGGCTATCCAGATCTGCCGAACCCTGGGCAACGCGAACGGTGCGAAGGTTTTCGGAATCAACGATTTCCTGCGAATACACGGCGAAGTTGCCGATATCGTTGATCGGGAAACCTTCAAGGGTGAAGCCGATCTGTGAGGAATCAAGGCCGCGCATGCTCATGGAGCTGCCAGAGAGACCTGCAGGATCAGTCGAAGAAACGTTTGCACCCGGGAGCAGGGAAATCAACTGCATCGGGTCAGCGCCCGGAACCTGCTTCTCGATGAAGTCACGCGAGACGGCCGACACAGACTTTGCGCTGTCCTGCTTCTCCATCAGACCGCCGCCGACGGCACGACGTGTTACGCCGTCGAAAGAATGCCGACCGCTGACGGAGACATGCTCTTCATGCACATCTGTCGGAGCCGTATTACCCATCATGGATGGGGCGGCTATTTCCGTCTTCGGATGAGCCTTTTGATTTGGATGTTTCGTATCTGAAACAGGCGCTGCAAATGCTGGCAGTGTGCCAAATGCGATCAGCGCTGAGGTCGAGAGGAGGCGTGTAAGGCGCATCGTCTGTGGGGTCTTTCTCGGCCAGGTGGGTTTGGTTCGGCCGAGAAAGACCATGGTTTGCAGTGATCTTCAATCAGATCATGTAAGTCACACTATGACATTTAGGGTGTATGGTAATTTCGCAACAACACAGTCTTTCCGGGGCTATTTATAGAGCGATAGCTGTATGCTTTGTGACAGTTTAGAGAAAAGGGTCCTATTTTTCCCTTTGTCTATTCTTGGCGTTACGGGCGCAGCGCTTCATCCTGCTGGTAGAGCTTGCGGATTCTGCGAGCTTGTAGTGCCGTAACTTCGATTGCGTGCGGGTTCTGATTCAGGTGTGGGATGACGTGGCCCCGCATGGCTGGAACGAGTTCGGGCAGTTGCGCAATTTGTTCCATAGGAAACAGGTTATCCACCTCAAGCTGTCCGTCTTTTCCGCAAATGTACCAGGCCTGCGGGCGGAAGACGTGGTCTACGTCATATGGGGATGACTGGCTTTCCACGTGTGTGATGGCATCGTCCAGCGTGTGGAATGAGCGGTAAAGTGCATTTACAGAAGAGTGGATTTTGACTGTCGAAGTGCCGCCTTTTCTTGCGAACGCCCAGGCGGAAACAAATCGCTCTACCGGATCACGCCAAATGGCAAAGCTCGGCAGTTCCTTGGACAGCTCCGGTGTGACGTGGCGATAGTATCGAAACGTCTGATGCATCATGGAATAGCCGTAAAGCTGGTTACAGATTGATGTTCCGCCATTTTTGGGAACATGAATAAACAGTGCACCAGCACTTCGAATACATTCCAGACGTTTCAAGCGCTTTTTGCCCAAGGGCAGGTGCAGATGCAGTTCAGCAGCTCGTTCGTGAATGTCATTGAATTGCTGAACGCGGAAAAGTCGGCAGAGAAGAGATTGTGGAATGCCGTCTGGTACAGGCCTGAGTACCGACGATTCAGGAATTTTTTCCTGAACCAGGGTCGAGTATGACGGCATATTCTGTAGCTCCGGTTTTCAAACTGGGGCCACACTGGTCTACGAACCAAAGGGGGTCAAAGACCACCTCGTGACAAAAAGAAACCTCTTTAACAGCTTTGTCATGAAGCTCAGGAATGAGGCTTTGAATGCGTTTCCAGGTTTATGCGTTTTCCATAATGACGGGCCAGAAGCGTACAGGTGAAAAGCTGGATCTGGTGATAGATCATAAGGGGCAGAACAATGATGCCTACCGAGGCAGAGGGAAAGATAACGCTTGCCATCGGAACACCAGAGGCCAGCGATTTTTTTGAACCACAGAACTGAAGCGCGATGCTGTTTTCCGTGGACTGGTTCATGCCCTTACCCATGAAATGCGAGGCCACCAGCACCAGCGCGAGCATGAAGCTGTCCAGTAGCGCCACCTCAAGCAAATGAAGCGGTGAAACGCGGTGCCAGATGCCTTCGACAACGGCTGAACTGAACGCGGTGTAGACGACCACGGCGATGGAGCCACGATCTGTGAACGAAATCAGGAATTTGTGGCGTTTGACAATCGGGCCAATCCATTTCTGAAGGATCTGCCCGAGAATGAACGGAAGAAGCAGTTCCTTCGCAACGTCCAGAACGCTCTCAAGGGGTGAATGACCTGCACCAACGTGACCAAGGACAATGCCTGTCAGAAGAGGGGTCAATGCAATGCCTGCAATATTCGACACAGTGGCTGCGCAGATGGCCGCAGGAACATTGCCGCGTGCAATCGAAGTGAGGGCAATCGAGGACTGAACGGTTGAAGGCAGGCAACACAGGAAAAGAATGCCAGCCCACAAATCTTCCCCGAACAGAGCATTCGGGAACAAATTGCGGAAGAGCAGATGCAGCCCGATGCCAAGAAGCGGGAAGAGAGCAAATGTGCAGAGTAGAACCGTTCCCTGAAGGCGCCAGTCACGCACGCTTTCGATAATGGCATGGCGCTCAAGTTTGGCCCCTTGGAAGAAGAACATCAGGGTGATGAGAACCGTGACGACCTGCTGCAGGATATGTTGCATTTCCCCGCGGCAGGGCAGGACGGAGGCCAGGACGATCGCGCAGATCAGGGCCATCAGGAAAGGGTCTAAGCGCTTCATGACGCCCTTA
The DNA here is from genome assembly GCF_039638325.1 of Gluconobacter sp. OJA. NCBI lineage: Bacteria > Pseudomonadati > Pseudomonadota > Alphaproteobacteria > Acetobacterales > Acetobacteraceae > Gluconobacter > Gluconobacter sp. OJA. The sequence continues at coordinate 137,946 of NZ_JBDIWI010000001.1, forward strand.
TGTGCGTATTCGCAACGGACATGCAATGTCCTTCCTCTTTTTGAAGACGAGCGCTTTCCTGAAAGGCTTCCGGGTTAAGGATCCTCCTGTATGGTGGAGGTATGACAGATCGAAACGACAGGCCCGAACTCGGGCGCCGCACGGCTCTGGCCAGCATTCTAGCCGCAGGAGCTGCTGTTGGCAGTAGCCGGATTGCCAGAGCCGCCGAGGAAACGCCGATGTCTGCAATGACTCCTCATCACGATGAACCCAGCAATTCCCATCAGGAGCCGGGCAATCATCCGGGGATAGCAAGCCAGCCTGTTGTCAGAACGCAGAGTGACTATCTCTATCGCCCCACGGTTCATTTCTCGCCACAGACCGGCTTCATGAATGATCCCAATGGTCTGATTTTCGACGGGCAGACGTATCATCTCTATTACCAGTACGACCCCTTTGCCCCCTATGCGGGTCAGGTGCACTGGGGGCATGCAACCAGTACGGATTTATACACGTGGCAGGATCAACCTATCGCGATTGATCAGACAGCCGCTGGCGAGGCGTATTCAGGGTGCGTGGTTCTGGACCGAAATAATGATTCTGGTCTTTTCCCCCCGAAGGCAAGCTCCCCTACGCAAGGGGACACTCCACCCGCTCCCAAGACGGCAACGCAGGCGGCAGTTGAGGCCTTGGCTCCCGGCTTGAACAAAGCCACGTCAGATGTGCCATTTTCGCCGGAAAACATGGACGTTCTTGGTCCGGGGACGAATGCTCCCTTCGGGCATGTCTTTGATCCACCGACAACAGCTGAACTTCCGCCAGCGGCTCCTTCGGTTCCGCCGTTACCATCCATGCCGGGTGGTCTGGTCGCTCTTTACACGCGCGCCACACCCCAGAAGCAGACGCAGTATCTGGCCTGGAGTCCGGATGGCGGTAAGCGCTTTATCGACTACGAGCACAACCCCGTTCTGGATATCGGGCTGAACTCTTTCCGCGATCCGAAAGTGTTCTGGCACCAACCCAGTGGAAAGTGGGTCATGGTCGTCGTGAAGGCTCGGGCTCACAGGGTGGCCTTCTACGGATCGATTGATTTGAAACACTGGATGCATCTCAGTGATTTTGGGCCAGCAGGTCTGTTCGGCGTGGATTATGAATGTCCCAATCTTATTGAATTGCAGGTTGAGGATGAGGGGAAGACGTCCCGTTGGGTGCTGTTCGTTTCAGTCAATCCTGGTGGACCTCAGGGCGGAAGTGTCACGCAGTATTTTGTAGGGGACTTCGACGGTGAGCGCTTTATCCCCGAGAATACGGTCATAGGCCTGACGGACTTCGCCAAAGACAGCTACGCCATGCAGGTTTATGAAAACATGCCGGGCAACGAGGCTGTCTATTTCGCCTGGTTTGGAAATTGGCAGTATTGCGAAGAGGTCCCGAACAGAAGCTGGCGCGGTCTTATGACCCTTCCGCGAACCTTGTCGCTCAGACGGGACGATATGAACTGGCTACGGTTGGTGCAGCGTCCTCGAGGACTGGAAACGCTGAGAGGCGAGCAGATTCCCTTTCGGGTTGAACGTATTGCTGCTCAGAGCGGCGTTCAGGTCTCCATCCCCACAGGCCAGGCCATTGAACTTTCTCTGACGGTAACCGTGGATGAGCGCAGAAACCCGCAACCCGATGGCAACAAGGGGCGAGCGGGTCGCTTCTTGATTGTCTTCTCCAACGGGCAGGGAGAATCTCTCTCTATCGGGTTTGACGCATTTTCAGCTCAGCTCTGGCTAGATCGCGGAGATCTGCATGGCTTTTCGCAGCCATTTTTCACGGAGAGGTTCTCCACGCCACTAACGGCAAACAGCCGACGTTTCTCGTTGAAACTGGTTCTGGATGCGTGTGCGCTCGAAATCTTCATCAATGATGGCTTGTCGGTCGGGACAGCTCTGGTGTTTCCTGCAAGTCCCTTGGATACACTCAGTCTTCAGGCAACGAACGCTGGTGCAACTATCGAAAATCTCAGTCTGTATCCTCTGCGGAAAACCATGAATCGTCCGACCGCCATATGATCGCAAACAGCCAAGGCTTCTGAACCGCGATACACGGAAGGCAGCGAAAGAGTAACAATGCATTTTACCCAGACCTTTGATGCGCACTCCTTTCTGGATACGTTCGGAAGCTATCTGGCTGCTTTTGTATTTGGGACGCTGATCGGGGCGGAACGTCAGTTCCGCCAACGGACCGCCGGGCTGCGTACCAATGCGCTGGTCGCGATTGGTGCGTCTGCTTTCGTAGATCTTGCGGAGCGTATTGGCGGAGATGTCTCGGCCATTCGCGTGATTGCCTACGTGGTATCAGGTGTCGGATTTCTTGGCGCCGGCGTCATCATGAAAGATGGCCCTAATGTGCGGGGCCTGAACACTGCGGCAACACTCTGGTGCTCAGCCGCCATCGGTGCGTGCACAGGGTGTGATATGATTGCAGAGGCAGCTCTGCTGACCGTCTTTATTCTCGGTGCCAATACGGTGTTGAGAGTTTTGGTGAAATGGATTGATCGGCGCCTGCCGCCGCAGATTGATGCAGTGGATCAGGAATGACGGCTCTGTTCGTGAGTCTCGGCGCAGCTAAGACGAGCTAGGCTTTAAGGTTTAGCACAAACAGATTTTTTTATTTTCTGGAAAAAATGGTGCCCAAGACCGGGATCGAACCAGTGACACTGCGATTTTCAGTCGCATGCTCTACCAACTGAGCTACTTGGGCACCGGGCTTAAGGTGAGACACCCGCTGCGGAAACGGGGTTTAGCTGATGATTCGCTTGGGATCAACCCTCAGTATGAGGATATTCTTCAGAGTCTTCTTCATTATCCTGCCTGAAGGATGGAACGCGGTAGTTACCGTTGAACCAGCGTCCCAGATCAATGTCTGCACAGTGCTGTGAGCAGAAGGGCCGAAAAGCCGGTTCCGTTGGGCGATTGCAGATAGGGCAGGTGGCACTCATGACAGGCTCCAGCTTGCTGGGGATGCGTTTGGATCCATGACCAGCTCCAGAGGAGCGGCCCGGCGGGAAGTAAAGTCACTCAGGGCTTCCGGATCGTTCTCCAGAGCCCTGACGAGAGAAATGGATGCTGTCAGAGTGCGACCCTTGCGGTCTTCTCGCAAAATGGTGCGGAGCACTGAGAGCGCCCTCCCATGTGGGGAGGACAAAAGCTCATGCAAGGGAGGTCTGCGCCGCGGGCGAGTGATTTCCAGAAGGCCGGAAGGCGTGGCTCCGAGCACCTGCGACTTCAAGGGATCCCCCAACAGGGCATCGCGCAGGAAGCTGACGAGGGCAGGTCTCTTGCGAGTTTTAACGCCTGCGGGATCAACCAGCAGCGTCCCTGACAGATTGCGGAGGCGGATCTGTTGCGCCAGGGCCGGAAAACTTGCGACGTTTCCCTTGAAGTCAGGAGCGCTGGCGCTGTCCAGGTCTATGGCGATCAGGGCGGGGGTGGGAAAGATACTGGCTGTAAGTTGGCCAAGATCTGCAAATTCGGAGCCAAGTTCGTCAAAGTCGCTTTCCAGCGTGTCGTCAAAAGCCTGCTGGCATCGCTGAAACCGGGGGCGCAGTCGGGCCGGAAGGCGCGCGGCAATACCTGGCGCATCAACGTACAGAGGGGCGTCAGGATAGCGGTCTGCCAGCTCTTCCAGTGGTGAAGGGCCGCATGCCAGAAGCGTCGGTGCAACAGGCATATCCGGCACAGGCTCTGCTTTACGCAGGCGCAGGCCCTTTCCATTCTGTGCGGAGCGACTGACGCGGACGGAGATCAGCTCTCCTTGAACCAGCGCGTTCCGGCAGGACAGAAAGCCATTGTCTCCGTTGTGGAGTGTGACAAAGGCCCCGCCCAATGCGGGAGCGACCGTTTGAATGCGCGCAATGTGCCAGTCATCAAACCCATCCGGAAGGCCGGGACGCCAAATGGCCGCATCCAGAAGGGTCTCATGGTCCGTAACCGCAATCCGCACATCGCCCGGAGAGCAGGCGGCGCGGATCTCGATCACGCGATCCACCCACCCTGACGACGGGGCTGCCCGCGCAGAAGCTGTGCGGTTTCGAACAACGGAAGACCCACAACAGCAGAGTAGCTGCCGCCAATCTGCCGGATATGAGCTGCGGCAGCCCCTTGGATGGCGTAGCCGCCAGCCTTGCCCTGCCAGTCTCCGTTGGCGATCAGTGCGTCGATCTGGCTGTCAGTCAGTCGGTGGAACGTGACGGACGTTTCCACAAGGCGCTCATTAGCCACACCGTCCTGCCACGCAGAGGTGGGACGCAGAGCCACTGCGGTCAGCACTTTGTGGTTTCGGCCTGAAAGCAGCCGCAGACACGCGCGTGCAGTCTGTTCATCCTCCGCCTTGGGGAGAATGCGTCGTCCAACCGCAACGACAGTATCCGCACCGATCACCAGAGCTGCATCCTGACGCTGTGCTGCTGCATGGTCAGCTTTCGCTCGGGCAAGACGCTGGACCAGCGCGCGGGGAAGTTCACCGGGGCGCGGTTCCTCATCCACATCTGTGCCGATGACGTCATCAGGCACAATTCCAATCTGCTTCAGAAGAGCCAGACGTCGGGGAGAGGCAGACGCCAGAACAAGCGCCGGGCGATCTGTCATGCCGTTTTCAGGCACGGGAGACTGGGAAAGGGGCATACGCCGCAGTCTCTTACTTGAAGCGGAACGTGATCCGGCCCTTGGACAGGTCGTATGGGGTCATTTCAACGTTTACGCGGTCACCAGCGAGAACGCGGATACGGTTCTTGCGCATCTTGCCGCTCGTATGGGCGAGAATGGTGTGCTCGTTGTCGAGCGTGACACGGAACATGGCGTTGGGCAGCAGTTCCATGACGGTGCCGGTGAACTCGATAAGGTCTTCTTTGGACATGGGAATCCTTGCTTCAGGGACAGGGTAAAGGTCTGCGGATGGCAGTGGCCCCGATCGGAGCCTGAAAATCCAGTTCCGCTATGTGCGGACTGTCCGGCAAAAGGTCAAGCTTAACGCGGTTTTTCTGATGTTTTTGGCCGAAATGATTGTGGACTTTTCACAAGACATACCGATTGTCCATGGCACCGGGTATGAAAATGGCAGAAATGGGCTGGCGCTTCGGTAATATGAAACAAAAGCGGGACGGCTTCTGACAGCTCCGCCCCGCAGGCGAGGACATGCGTGGCGAAAAGGTATGAGTGGGTGCGAGCGGTGCCTTCGATTGTCTGGGCTTTGGTCCTTGCCGTGCTCATGGGGCTGGGCGAGGGCGTGCATCTTGTCCCGCTGGATAGTCTAAGCCGTTTTCCAGTTTTCCAGGACGGAATCCAGGCCGTCGCTGGGCAGCGGTATTTCCTGGGAGATGCGTGGCAGTGGCCTTTGCTGGACACACACTCCCTCCTGGCACCTCGGGGTGCCAGCGTAGCAATGACAGACAGTACACCGTTACTGTTGTTACTGTTCAAACCGTTCGTGGCTCTGCTTCCTGCCGGATTTGTACCTTACAGGCTCTGGCTGGTGTTCTGTTTCCTTATGCAGCCGGTCTCTATGGTTCTGGCGCTATCCGCTGCGGGTGAACGGCGTTTTACGGCGTTGATGTCCGGAGCAATCCTGGCTCTCTGCATGCCATTTTTTCTGGGACGTATCATTCATCTCAGTCTGATGGGACAATTCCTTCTTCTGTCGGCATTTGCGTTTTATTTCTCCCTTGTGCGGGGGAAAAAGTGGGCTTTGGGGCTGACGCCGATCTTTCTTGTGATCTGCCTGCTTATTCATCCGATCCTGATGCTGTTGGCCTCTGGGACTATTGCGGCAGCAGCTCTGACGCTTCTGTGTCGGAGGGCTAAGGCGTCGCGTGAGGTAGCCTGTTCATGCGGGGCTGGAATTGCATTGGTCCTGATTGTCAGCGAGGTGCTGGGATATTTCCGGTATGCTCAAGGCGCTGGCGGGTATGGTCTGTTTTCCATGAACCTGCTGTCACCCTTCTGGCCCATGCATTCTAATCTGCTGGCGTTTATTCCTGCGCTGCATTACGGCATGGAGACCCAGTCTTTTGAGGGCTATTCCTATCTCGGTGCAGGGCTTCTTTTGCTTTTGTTCTGTGATGTGGTCTTTTGCAGGCGCGAACTTCTGAGCGTGATGTGGCGGCATGCCGGACTGTCGATTTTCCTTGGAATTATGGCGCTCTACGCTGTTTCCAACACGGGATATGCAGGGCCATACCGGCTTTGGCACATAGCCCTGTCGCCCCCTTTGGCAGACGTTTTTCGTGCGAGTGGACGATGCTTCTGGCCTGTAGGATATGGCCTGCTGATCGCGGCAATCCGTCTATCCCGCTTCATACCGAGAAGGGTGGGAGGCAGCCTGCTTATTGTTTGTGCCTTGCTGCAATTCCTGGACACCCGCTCGTTACGCGCGCAGGCACATGACCTGTGGAAGGCCGATTTTCCTGTTACGGGCGTTACCAGGTCTTTGACAGGTTTGATTGGGGACGCGCAGCAGGTAGCGCTCTACCCGGTTGCAGGCTGTGGATTGGATCTCTACGGCCCGGATGCCGATCGGATTATGATTGTTTTTCGGCTCTCTGCCGAACAAAACCGTCCGATCAATACGTTCTACCTGTCCCGCCCGCCTAAAGATTTGGCATGTGGCAGAGAAAAGCCCCAAGCCAAACAGGCGGAGGGGATGCTCGAAATTTATGTGGGCGGATTGCAGCCTGCAGCCAATCGGCACTGTCAGGATTTAGACGGCCTTAAGATTTGCCCGCCCTCGTAAGGGCGGGCGAACACTTAGTTTTTGATCTGGGCCAGACGCAGCGAAAGACTCAGAGCATGAGCATCCAGCCCTTCTGCCTGTGCTAGAGCAACACCCGCGGGGCCGATCTTTTCAAGTCCGGCTTCATCCGCCTCAATCGTCGTTGTGCGTTTGATGAAGTCGAACACAGAAAGCCCTGATGCGAAACGGGCCGTGCGGCTTGTGGGCAGAACGTGGTTGGGGCCGCCAACGTAATCGCCGACAGCTTCCGGGCAGTAGCGGCCCATAAAGATGGCCCCCGCATGGCGGATTTTTGCACTGAAGGCACGCGGTTCGTCGAGCAGAACTTCAAGATGTTCAGGAGCAAGCTGGTTCACAATCCGGGCGGCTTCATCCAGATCCCGAACGACAATGACTGCACCATGGTCTTCCCAGCTGCTGGCCGCGATAGCGGTACGGGGAAGGGTTTCCAGTTCTGTCTGGACAGCCACCGTTACTGCCTCTGCAAACGCGGCATCCGTGGTGATGAGAATGGCCTGTGCCTGTTCATCATGTTCAGCCTGCGCCAGCAGATCAACTGCTGCCAGACGGGGATCATTATTCCCATCTGCTACAACGACAACTTCCGAAGGCCCGGCGATGCTGTCGATGCCAACATGACCAAAGACCTGTCGCTTGGCTTCCGCCACGAACGCATTGCCTGGACCGACAATCCGGTCCACCGGAGCAATCAGTTCTGTTCCATACGCCATGGCGCCCACAGCCTGTGCGCCGCCGATCCGGTAAATCTCTTCTACGCCGCAGAGACGGGCAGCTGCCAGAACAAGTGGGTTCAGCACCCCATCGGGAGACGGAACACACATAGCCACGCGCTGCACTCCGGCGACGCGCGCGGGAAGGGCATTCATCAGAACCGAGGAGGGATAAGCGGCTTTTCCGCCGGGCACATAAAGACCCACGGCATCCAGAGCCGTCCAGCGCATGCCAAGCCGGATTCCTTCGTCGTCCGTGAAATCCAGATCCTTCGGCATCTGTGCAGCATGGAACGCTTCAATGCGCCGGGCAGCAATTTTGAGAGCATCCATCAGGTCTGATGGGACAAGATCTGCCTGCGTGGCAATTTCTTCCGCGCTGATGCGTAGGTTTTCAGCAGGCAGAGTCAGGCGGTCAAAGCGGGCCGTATAGTCACAGAGTGCCTTGTCCCCGCGCTGACGAACATCAGCCAGGATGGCCCGGACAGGCTCTGAAACGCTGCGCTCGTCGCTGCTGCGATCTGCCAGAAGGTTCGCAAGATCCTGCTCAAAACTGGCGCTCAGGGTGTCGAGACGTTTCATTTTGACGCTCCCTCAGTGTTGAGGGCTGCACGGAATCGCTCGATCAATGCGCCAATCTCTTCAGGGCGCGTCTTGAGCGCAACGCGATTGACGATCAGGCGGCTTGTGACGTGCGCAATGGTTTCGGTTTCCATAAGGCCGTTGGCACGAAGAGTGGAGCCCGTATCAACCAGATCCACGATTACGCTCGCCAGATCCAGGGTCGGCGCAAGCTCCATGGCACCATTCAGGTGCACGATTTCTGCATTCACGGCGCGGGACGCAAAGTGACGGCGTGCAATGGTCGGATACTTCGTGGCGACACGCAGGCGTGACTGGGACGCTGCCGGATCTTCAGTGACGGTTTGGGGGCGCGCCACGGAAATTCGGCAGCCACCAATTCCGAGATCAAGCGGTGCGTAAATGTCCGGATAGTCGAATTCCATCAGGACATCTGCGCCACAGACACCGATATGCGCTCCACCATACGCTACGAAAGTTGCGACGTCGAAAGAACGGACGCGCACAACATCCAGATTTGGATAGGAGGTGCCAAATCGCAGCCGACGGCTGCTTTCCTGAAGGCAGTCCGCATCGGGTTCGATGCCTGTTCGTGTCAGAACGGGGGCTAACGCCTTGAGAATCCGCCCTTTTGGAAGGGCAAGGATCAGCGGAGAACCGCTTCGGTCAGAAGTGTCCGTTCCGGTCTGAGGCGCTGTCATGGGGCGTCTGTCCTTGCTGTCCGCAGCCAATGAAAAGAGAACAGCAGCGCATATCACGAAGCGGCGGTCTTCCAAAATTTCTTGACAGGGAGGGTGCATATCGATGCATCTTGTATGTATGTCTGCAAACATAGAGACATTACTGTTTCCGACCCCCCTTTCTGCTGCGAGTGGCCTGCCCCTGCGCGCACAGATGCGGGAGCGTATCCTGACAGCGATAGGGTCTGGTCTGCTCTCTCCGGGAGACCAGCTTCCCACGATGCGGGCGTTGTCAGTTCATCTTCGGGTTGATCTCAACACTGTGCAGCGCGCTTACGCGGAACTGGAACGGCTGGGTGCCATCGAGACATATCGGGCGCGAGGCAGTTTTGTGAGCCAGCATCCTCCATCGGCCGATATTGATCGAAAGAGGGGAGAGCTCATGGATCTCGCTGCGGCAACAATCGCCCGGAGCCATGCTTTGGGGCTCGATCCAGACGCCCTCCTCCGGGCCATGCAGCACCTTCTTGAAGCGTCTTCGCCCACAATCGCGCCAGAGACCGGCGCCGGAAAGGCATAGTCATGATTTCGTATCCAACACTTCCGTCGTCCGTGTCGCGGCGCAGCAATGGCCTTCCTGTTAATTCGGTGTCTATTGCACTGGCTCTCGGGTGTGTTCTTGTCGGCGGGGGCTTACAGGCTCTGACCTTTAACCTCGCCTTCTCGATCATCGGCGTGGTGCTGGGCGTTCTCGTCCTTCTGTCTCTGAAGATGTGTAATTCCTGGCAGCGTGCTCTGGTCTTGCGCGCCGGTAAAATTCAGGGTTTGCGGGGCCCTGGGCTGTTTCTCATCATCCCTTTCGTAGATCAGGTCACCGAAGTGGTTGATCAGCGGATCAGGACGGTTCCGGTGCATACGCGGCAAACCCTGACGCGTGATACGACGCCGGTGGATGTGGATGCTGTTGTTTTCTGGATGGTTCATGATCCACTCCGCGCCATCACGGAGCTGGATGACTACGAGGGGTCCGTATCCATGGTGGCACTGACTACCCTGCGTGAGGTGGTCAGCAGCTCCGACCTTGCCGTGTTGCTGGAGGATCGTCGCAGAATTGATGACCAGCTTCGGGACCTGATTGAGGTCAAGACACGCGAATGGGGTGTTACGGTGCAGGCCGTTGAGATCCGTGATGTTCAGCTGCCAGATAATTTGCAGGATGCGATGAGCCGTCAGGCGCAGGCAGAGCGGGAACGTGCAGCGCGTGTTACGCTCGCCAGTGCCGAACGTGCTGTTGCTGTGGAACTGGCGGCTGCAGCCAAAACGTATGAAGCCTCACCGATTGCCCTGCAGATTCTTCAGATCAACCGCGTTTTTGAAATGAACAAAAACCGTGGAACGACCATTCTGATGCCGACCACCATGGCAGACGCGATGGGCAGTGCGACCGCCTTTGCTGCGGCCGTGCAGGCCGCAACACAAACGGATTCTGAAGCACCATCAGCCTGAATCACGTCAGAACGTGGCTTTTGATGAGAGGCTCCAGCCAGTCCACGAATGTTGTCACACGATCACCAGCGGAGTGCCTGTGTGGATATAGAATGGTCATGGGCAGAGCCTCTGCGCACCATTCAGGCATCACGCTGACGAGCTCTCCAGCCTGGATGTGCTGCTGCACGTCGTAGGCCGGAATCTGGATCAGACCCAGCCCGGCCAGGCAGCAGGCAATGAGGGCTTCAGCATTATCAACCGTCACCCGACTGGGTGGCGAAGCGGTTCTGGTCTCTCCGCCCTCCTGCCATTCCCATTCTTCCGGTCGGCCAGTAACGGGGGATGCATATCGCACCACGTAATGATCGTTCAGGGCATCTGGGTGGGCAGGGCAGCCAAACTGGTCAAGATAGGCCGCACTCGCGACGTTAATCAGATTGAGTTCTCCGATCCTGCGACTGATGAGACCAGAATCCTGCAATGGCCCTACACGCAAAACGCAATCCGCTCTGTCTTCCACCAGATTGATGGCTCTGTCCGTGACGCCAAGATCGACGGACAAGCCAGGGTGACGGGATAAAAAATCGGGTAAAGCCGGGGCGACAATGAGACGCCCGATCCTGCCCGGCATATTGACCCTTACGACACCGCTGAGGCCGTCACGGTCTTTCCGGAACAGCGTTTCAATGTCTTCCACCTCTCCAATGACGCGCAGGCAGCGCTTGTAAAAAGCCAGTCCGTCCTGAGTGGGAGAGACCGCGCGCGTGGTTCTGGCGAGCAAGCGTGTTCCTGCGCGCGTTTCCAGATCACGAATGGCTGTGGAGATGGTCGAACGTGGCATGTTCAGCATGTCAGCCGTGCGTGTGAAACTGGAAGTTTCAACGACTCTGGTGAAAATGCGGAAAAGGTCGATCCGGTCCAAAAAAGTCTCCGCAGAGCAGGGCCCTGAGTTTGTTCGTGATTCCTGACAGGTGTCGTCAGGAATACAGTCTTTGTTGTGTCCCGTCAGACGGTAGCCTGCGCGTTCCATTTCAAAAACGCGGAGACCGGATCATGACAGATCACAGTATCAAAGGAAAAACGGTTCTTATTGCTGGGGGCGCCAAGAACCTTGGCGGCCTGATCGCTCGGGATCTTGCGGCTCATGGGGCTCGTGCCATCGCCATTCACTACAACAGTGCAGCGACAAAACCCGATGCGGACGAAACGATCGCGGCTCTCAAAGCTCAGGGCGTGGAGGCCGTCGCCTTTCAGCAGGACCTGAGAACCGCGGGTGGGAACACCAAGCTGTTTGCTGACACTGTGGCTGCGGTTGGTCGGCCAGATATTGCGATCAATACGGTTGGCAAGGTGCTCAAGAAGCCGATGGCGGAGACGTCTGAGCAGGAGTTCGACGAGATGTTCGACGTGAACACGAAGTCGGCTTTTTTCTTCATCAAAGAAGCCGGAGAACATCTCAACGACAACGGCAAGATTCTGACGCTCGTTACGTCACTTCTGGGAGCTTACACGCCGTTCTACGCCACCTATGCAGGAAGCAAGGCGGCCGTCGAGCATTTCACACGGGCTGCTTCCAAAGAGTACGGTGCACGGGGCATTTCCGTGAATGCGATTGGTCCCGGGCCAATGGATACGCCCTTCTTTTATGGGCAGGAAGGTGCGGATGCCGTCGCATATCACAAGACGGCGGCTGCCCTGTCCGCTCTAAGCAAGACCGGCCTGACCGATATTGAGGATGTTGTTCCCTTTGTCCGGACGCTTGTATCTGATGGCTGGTGGATGACGGGTCAGACCATTCTTGTGAATGGTGGATACACGACCAAGTAAGAAAAAAGGGCTGCCAGGGGTTTTCTCCCCGGCAGCCCTTTGCAGGCTCAGAATGTCGCGTTGATACGGCCGTAGTAGTAGCCGCCGTTGATCGGCACCTGTGCAGAGTTGGAGTCATAGACAGCGGCACCGTAGGAGCTCAGCTCTTCCGGAAGCTTGCGGGGACGAACGTTGAAGACGTTGTTACCGCCAACAGCCACATGCCAGTGCTCGTTGAAGCGATAGCCGACTTCAAGATCGGTCAGCCAGCGCGGAGTGTTCTTGAACTGGCCAAAGCAGGTGTTGGAGTAACGAAGGGCGGCCCCGCCGGCAGCAGCGCAGGTAGCAGAGGTTGGCGTCCAGTCCTGATAGGTCATCATGCTGGTGGTCTCGCCGTAACGCGTCTGTCGCACGTTGATGTCCCATTTCCCAACCGTGTAGTACGCGTTGAGGATGATCTTGCTCCGCGGGTAGCCCGTGGTGAGATACCCAATTGTCTGCGCATTGAGCAGCGGGTTGCCATTTGTATCGCTGGCAACATGATGCATGCGGGTACGGTTCAGATCCAGCGCCATGCTGAGAGCGAGATTACCGTAGCGATGCAGGTGGAACGTGTAGTCCGCCTTGATGTCCAGGCCCTGTGTCCGCGTGCTGGCAACGTTGGCAAAGTAATAGGCCGAGACGTTGCTGATATCGAAGGAGTTGACTGGCAGCGCGTAACCCATGGCCTGAATGGCGTCGACAGCCGCCTGACCCTTCGTGGTTCCACCTTGAGAAATGCGGTTGCGCAGATTGATCTGATAGACGTCTGCCTCCACGTGGAAGCCCTTGACCGGTTCCACGACGACGCCGCCACTGGAGCTTACGGAGTATTCGGGCTTGAGCGGGCTGGCACCCAGGATCTGTGCTGCTGCGGAGCTGACAGGCAGAAGACCGCTGGCGCTAGTCGGGCTCACGCTCATCGTGCTGTAGTGCTGCTCGGCGAGGGTCGGGGCACGGAAGCCTGTGCTGATCGTTCCGCGGAAGGCCAGCCATGGCGTTGCGTCGTAGCGTGTGGAGACCTTGCCGTTCTGCGCATTGCCAACATCTGTATAATGCTCGAAGCGGCCTGCGAAATCCAGATCCCAGTGCTTCAGAGGGTGGAAATCGCCATCAATATAGGCGGCCCAGATGTTTCGGCTCCAGGAGCCAGCATTCTGTGGTCGCAGGCCAGCATAACCCTGCGTGCCACCAACTTCGTAAGAAGCGGGTTCACCAGCGACGATGTCATACATTTCGAGGCGATGTTCACCTCCAAAGGCAAGAACCATCGGGACGGTGTTGAAGATGTTGATCTTCCGGCGGAAATCCAGATTGTTGGTCCACTGGGCATTACGGTAGTTCAGCGCGCGCACAGTCGTGGGAGACCAGCCACACCCGGTGGAGGAATAATTGGCGACGTTGCCGTTGTTGCAGGTAGAGCCCAGCATACCGGTGTTGGCCGTGTTCTTGTTGCTGATCTTGTCCTGATCCGCACCGTAAACCGTGCTTAGATCCCAGTCGAAGCCATAGAAATCATGCCCTTTGAGGCCGAGTTCACCGGCGTAGTCGTCTTCATCAATGACTTCGAGGGGGGAGAAACCGGAGGGATAAAGCGTCGGGGCAATGCTGGGAACGCGGTAATTCTGAATGGCTTCGGCATGACGATGGGCGTAGGTCACCTGCCCATACAGATCGATTTTTTCAGTAATCGGCTTCCCGAAATCAATCCCTAGATTTTCGCGGGTTTCTTCAGGGGTGCTCATGATTTTGTTGGAGTTTTTCGGCACGTTTACAGCGTTGGCAACAACACCCGTGTAGTAGCCATTGGTGTTCGCGCCAGTGGGCCAGCTTCCAAGAAGGCGATGGTCATTCGCGCCAGCGACAAAGTGATCCGTGTGATAAACCTGTCCGCTGATGTGCATATAGCCATCATGTCCAAGTTTCAGGCCGCCGTCAGCGTTGAGCTGGTACTGCCAGCCGTCGCCATTGTAGGCGTTTGCGCCGGTCTGAGCTGACATGTTCAGGCCGTGATTCTGCTTTTTGGTGATGATGTTCACCACACCGGCAATCGCGTCAGAACCGTACATGGCTGCTGCGCCATCTTCCAGAACTTCGATGTGGTCGATCATGTTCGCCGGGATCATGTTCAGATCGACTGGCGTTGAACCAAACTGCGGCCCGGCGTTCTGAACAATGTTGGCTGTGACGTGGCGGCGCTTGCCATCAATCAGGATCAGCACCTGGTTCGGGTTCAGGCCACGCATCCGGATTGAGGATGTGAGAGCTGCGGTATCACTGCCCTTTGCAGAAACGTTGATCGAAGCATAGGTGCGGGTCAGGGCATCTGCCAGATTCATCTGGCCGGACCGTCGCAATGTTGCGGCGGACACGACTGTTACCGGGCTTGAGCTGTCACGAGCCCTTTTGTTACTGGCGTGTGTGCCTGTAACAATCATGCTCTCATTGCCACCTTCAGCAGCGCGACGCTGCACAGCCTGACGCTTTACGGTCGTGGGTGTGGTCGCTGCCTGCGCAGGTGTATGGTGATGTACTACCTTGTGATGAGTATCCGTTGCTGCCGTTGGTGTTGCGGCCAAAGCATGGGTTTCAACAGAGGACGCCAGGAGAGACGTGGTTGCGAGGAAAAAAAGACGCCTTGATGACATACCGTCGACTCCCAATAAGCTACGGCCTTCTGCAGCACCAATGCTGCTGTCATTATTCATAACGAACTCGTTACGTCTGGCTACGCAAATTCTGATACCGAAATGTTTTGTCATTCTGGAAAAGAAATGAAGACCGCAATCAGGAAATTGCGGCCTTCCGTAAACTCAGTTTTTGAAGATGTCAGGCGGTCTTGTTGAAAGCCGCTACAATATTGGAGAGATTTCTCTGCCGTCTGGTTGCCAACCGAGCAGCCGTCAGGACTGATCTGGCCTGAGAAATAGCTGTGTCCAGATCAGAATTAATGATCGTGTGATCGAATTCCGCCCAGTGAGAGATTTCATCCAGCGCGGCTTTCATGCGCTTTGCAATTTCTGCAGGATCATCAGAGGCCCGTTTGTGAAGCCTGCGTTCCAGCTCTTCGAGTGATGGTGGCAGAACAAACAGGCTCACCACGTCTGCGGGGAGGGCGGCTCTCAGTTGGCGATGGCCCTGCCAGTCAATGTCAAAGACCATGTCATGACCGGCTTCCAACGCTTCTTCAACAGGCGCACGCGGAGTGCCATAGCCGCGGCCGAAAACTTCTGCCCACTCAAGAAGTTCGCCGGCCTCTGCCATCGTGCGAAACGCTTCGATATCCCGGAAGTGATAATGAACACCCTCAACTTCACCAGGACGGGGCCCACGGGTCGTCACGGAAACAGAGTGCTTCAACGACGGCTCTGACGCACGCAGAGCGTTTGCAATCGTGGATTTACCCGCACCGGAGGGGGCTGAAATCACCAGGCAGACACCGCGTCGGGGCTGTTGGATCATGAGGGTCTCCTTGATGTTTCCTGAGGCAGGACAATGTCGCTGCCTCTAGCCTGAAAACCCCTTGTCTGACCAGATGTTCCTCAGGTTTCCGACTGAAGCTGTGCTGTTATTGCGCTGCTGAGAGACCGCCTGCGGGATCCGCCAAGGATGTGGCCGAGGGGGGCCAGCACCTCGATATGGTCACAGATGATCTTAAAAACGGCGAGCATCGGGACAGACAGGAAAGCACCGGAAATGCCCCACATCCAGTCCCAGAACAGAAGAGACCCCATGACGAAAACCGGGTTCAGCGTGAAGCGCCGGGCCAGAAGCATGGGGGTGATGGTTTCTCCTTCCAGCACATGAATCAGCAGGTAGATGGAAGGTGGAACCAGCGCATAAAGCAGGGACGGGAAGGTAAAGAGCCCTACAACGAAATAGACTACCATTCCGGTCAGGGGGCCGATGATCGGGACGTAGTTGAGCAGAAAAGCCAGAACCCCCCAGAGCAGGGGATTGGGCATGCCCGTTGCCCAGCACTGGATCATGTTCGCAAGCCCCACCAGCAGGTTCATCATCGTGATGGTTGCAAGGTAGAGCGAGACATTCCGTTCAATCTGGGTCGTGATCTGAACCAGTCGGCGCTTCTTTCGGAATGTGGGCATGATTTCCACAATCCGACGCAGCAATGTGTCTCCTTCCGTCATGAGGAAGAAGAGCATCAGCAGCATGGAGAAGAAGCCGCCTGCAATTTCTCTGGTGCCTGCGAGAACGGACGTCCCAAGGCGGCTCAGGGCATTCTCCCCGCCGATTGGCGCTGCTACAGCATGTGAGCCAGAGGGTCTGTAGCCGCCGAACATGCCGGACAGCCGCATGTAATCCCGTTCCATGACTTCAATCGGCCCGCGCATGACGGCCAGTTTGCTTTGAAGAGCAGGCAGTGTCTGTGGAGCACGGGAAATCCATCCTGCCGCCGGGACAGAAATTGTTGTCGCAATTCCACCAACCACACCGAACATGGCAACGATGAGCAACAGCGCAGCCAGATGTTTGGGCAGATGCAGTTTTTGCCGAAGAAAACGCATCGGCGAGATCATCATCAGGTTGACGACCAGCGCGAACACAAAGGGCAAAAGGATGGGAGCGGTGAAATACAGCGAGTAAAACACGGCCAGAATCGTCAGGATCAGGACGCAGATGTCCCTGACGTTCAGGTGCTGACGTAATATGTTACGGTCGAGCGTCGGATCTGGCAGCTCGTCTCCTTCCCGCTGACTGGGTCGACTTGGGCCGGATGCATCCTCTTCCGGCGGAAGAGAGCCTTTCTGGCTGGAAATTGCGGAAGGCTCTGTCGGACAGCCGGACATGTTTGACGCCTGAAGCGGGGAGGGGTGACATCAGGGTAAAAGCCCTGACAGAGGACACAGTTGCGTGTTCTGCCCAAAAACCCTCTTGAACTCCAGTGGGAAGAGGTAACTAAATAATGATCAGAGCTGGTAGGGGTCTGCCCTGCTGGCGAACCTGGAGCTAGGAGAACAGCCATGGCTTGGAACACGCCGAAAGTTACCGAAATTCCGCTAGGCGCAGAAATCAACTCGTACGTCTGCGGCGAGAAGAAGTAATCATCTTTTCCCTTTCGGGGAAAAATGGCGGCCGCCTCCCACAGGGGCGGCCGTTTTCTGTTCATGCTTCCCAGACGGTTTTCTGAAAAATGATTGATGTCATCGTGCTCGGCTCCGCGGCCGGCGGTGGTTTCCCCCAATGGAACTCCGCAGCGCCGGGTTGTGTAGCCGCCCGCACGCGACAGGGCGCACGCCCTCGCACTCAGGCCTCCATTGCCGTGAGTGCTGATGGAGAGCACTGGTTTGTTCTCAACGCTTCCCCTGATCTCCGGCAGCAGATTATCGAGACTCCGGCCCTTCACCATCAGGGTAGTCTGCGCGGGACGCCGATCCAGAGCGTCATTCTCACCTGTGGTGAAATTGACGCCATTACGGGTCTGCTGACCCTGCGGGAACGTGAGCCTTTCACGCTCATGGGGAGTGACTCCACACTGGAGCAACTGGCGGCTAATCCGATCTTCGGTGCGCTCGATCCTGCGATTGTTCCTCGCGTTCCTCTGACGCTTGATGCGCCTATAGCTTTGAAGCTGAAGGATGGCAGCCTGTCAGGCCTGACGCTCACAGCCTTTGCTGTGCCGGGGAAAGCTCCGCTTTACGCTGAGGCTGAAGGGTCGCGGCCTGATGAAACTTTGGGTGTGTCGATCACGGATGGGACTCAGACGGTTCTGTTCATCCCCGGCTGCGCCCACATCACACCAGAAATCATCGAACGTGCCGCTCAAGCGGATATGCTGTTTTTTGACGGCACTCTGTGGCGCGATGATGAAATGATCCGAGCGGGACTGAGCCCCAAGACAGGTCAGCGTATGGGGCACGTCTCTGTCCGGGATAGTGGTGGGCCGGTGGAGTGCTTCGCGTCCTGCTCAAAACCGCGTAAAGTCTTGATTCACATCAACAACTCGAACCCGGTTCTGATGGAAGACAGTCCGGAACGCAAAGACGTCGAGAACGCGGGGTGGACCGTGTCCGAAGACGGCATGACTTTCAGACTGGAAACACCATGACACTCCTGACCCCTGACCAGCTCGAAGCTCGCCTCCGCCAGATTGGTGCTGAGCGCTATCACAACCGTCATCCGTTCCACCGCAAGCTGCATGACGGGCTTCTGACGAAGCAGCAGGTGCAGGCCTGGGCCTTGAACCGCTATTATTATCAGGCGAAGATCCCAGCCAAGGACGCCACGCTCCTTGCCCGCCTCCCCACCGCCGAGCTGCGCCGCGAATGGCGTCGCCGCATCGAGGATCATGATGGTACGGAGCCGGGAACAGGCGGTGTCGCCCGGTGGCTCGTACTCACGGATGGTCTGGGTCTTGATCGGGACTACGTGGAGAGCACGGACGGCCTGTTGCCCGCGACGCGCTTTGCCGTGGATGCGTATGTGAATTTCGTGCGTGATCAGTCCATTCTGGCTGCTATCGCGTCGTCCCTGACCGAGCTGTTCTCCCCGACGATCATCAGCGAACGTGTCTCAGGGATGCTGCGGCACTACGACTTCATTTCTGAAGAAACGCTGGCCTACTTCACACCGCGCCTTACGCAGGCTCCTCGGGATTCGGACTTTGCGCTGGCCTATGTCCGGGAAAATGCCCGCACACCGGAACAACAGCGCGAAGTTTTGGGTGCTCTGGAGTTCAAGTGCTCCGTTCTGTGGTCCATGCTGGATGCGTTGGATTACGCGTATGTTGAAGGGCATATCCCGCCGGGCGCTTTCGTCCCATGAGTGTGACGGAAGAGACCGTCCTGTCCTTCGCGCGTGGTCATCGGTTGCAACATGACCGTGTTCGGGATGTCTGGCTTGTCCAGGCTCCCGAAAAGGCTTTCATTATCGAAGGCGCCGCCCCACATATCCTGGGTCTTGTGGACGGAGAGCTGGCTGTTGGCTCTATTGTAGAGAAGCTGACGGAACAGTTCTCCGCCCCGCGCGAAGTCATCTCCACGGATGTTCTCGCGCTTCTTTCTGATCTGACGGAAAAGGGCGTTCTGCGCGCATGACTTTGCCCCAGCCACCGATGAGCCTTTTGGCTGAACTGACCCATCGTTGTCCGCTTGCCTGCCCATACTGCTCCAATCCGCTGGACCTGGAACGCAAGGCGGCAGAGCTGGATACGGCTGGATGGAGACGGGTGCTTGAACAGGCAGCGGAGATGGGCGTCCTGCAGGTTCACTTCTCGGGCGGTGAGCCAATGGCCCGGCCAGATCTGGTCGAACTGGTGACGCTGGCGCGCAAGCTGAATCTTTATACAAACCTCATTACGTCCGGCGTCCTGCTGGATGAAGCTAAACTTGATGCGCTGGATAAGGCCGGACTGGATCACATCCAGCTTTCTTTCCAGGATGTGACGGAAGAGGGCGCCGAACGCATTGGCGGCTTGAAAGGCGCGCAGCCTCGCAAGCTTAAAGCCGCCCGGCTGATTCAGGCTTCCGGGATTCCCATGACGTTGAACTTTGTTGTCCATCGGGAAAATGTCGCGCGCATTCCGCAAATGTTTGAGTTGGCACGTCAGCTTGGGGCAGGCCGCGTCGAAATTGCTCATACTCAGTATTATGGCTGGGGCCTCAAAAACCGCGATGCGCTGCTTCCCAGCAGAGAACAGCTCGAAGAGTCCACGCGTGCTGTAGAAGCCGAGCGTGAGAAGGGAGGTCTGGCCATTGATTACGTCACGCCAGATTATCATGCAGACCGTCCCAAGCCCTGCATGGGCGGCTGGGGGCAGCGGTTCGTGAACATCTCCCCCTCTGGTCGCGTGCTTCCCTGCCATGCTGCGGAAATCATTCCGAATGTGACCTTCCCGAACGTGCGGGATGAATCGCTGGCCGAGATCTGGAACAATTCCCACCTGTTCAACATGTTCCGTGGAACAGAGTGGATGCCGGAAGCCTGCAGGGCCTGTGACCGCAAGGAGATCGACTGGGGAGGCTGTCGTTGTCAGGCGCTGGCTCTGACAGGGAGTGCCGCCAACATGGACCCGGTTTGCAGCCGCTCACCATTTCATGACATCGTCGAGAAGGCGGTGGAGCAGGCAGAAACGCCTGAACTGGTTTACCGCCGCTTCTGAAGTTTTGTACCGAGTTTCCCATGCCCGTTCCGGACATTGACCAGTTTCACGCTATCTCCATTAGTGCGCTTGCTCACAAGCTTGCGGCGGAGGGGCGCAGCATCATTCATATGGAATTTGGTCAGCCCTCCACTGGTGCGCCAAAGGAAGCCATTGAACGGGCACAGCATATTCTGGCGACAGATCCCATGGGATACTGGGAAAGCCAGCCGCTCAAGGAGCGTATTGCCCGGCATTACCAGGAGACCTACGGCGTTGCCGTTAAGCCAGAGCAGGTAATCCTGACCTGCGGCGCCTCCCCGGCGCTTGTCCTGGCTTTGACAAGCTGTTTTGTGCCTGGGCAGCGTATTGCGCTCGCGCGACCGGGTTATGTTGCTTACCGCAATACGCTCCGCACACTTCATATGGTGCCGGTGGAAATGCCTTGCGGAGAAGCTGAACGCTTCCAGTTGACGGCACAAGCCGTGGCCAAGCTGGAACCTGCTCCAGACGGTCTTATTATTGCCAGCCCCGCCAATCCAACGGGAACAATTCTGCCAGACAGTGAATTGCAGGCTATCATTGATGTCTGCAAGGCCCGTGGAATCCGGATTGTATCAGACGAGATTTATCATGGTCTGAGCTACGGGGAGCCCGCCCATAGTGTTCTGGAACATGATCCACACGCGCTGGTGGTCAACAGCTTTTCAAAATACTTCAGTATGGCTCCATGGCGGCTGGGGTGGCTGATTGTACCATCCGACACGATAGATGCTGCTCGGGCGCGCATGGGAAACCTTTTCCTTACACCGTCGGCACTGAGTCAGCATGCAGGACTGGTCGCTTTTGACTGTCGGCAGGAGCTTGATGGCCATATTGAGACCTATCGGCGAAACCGCGATCTGCTTCTTGAAGCTCTGCCCGCGCTTGGCCTGACGCATATCGCACCACCGGACGGTGCATTCTATATCTACGCGGATATTAGACATCTCACAGAGGATAGCCTGTCGTTCTGTCGTAAGCTTCTTCTGGAAACGGGGGTCACGACGGCGCCTGGTGTAGACTTCGACCCTGTTCATGGGAACCGATTCATACGTTTCAGTTTTGCGCTTTCAACTGATTTGATTGAAGAGGCAATTCGCAGGTTGAAAACCTGGTTTAACGTACAGAACGCTTAAGGTAGGTGCTCGATCTGGTACTAATTGAGCATTTATTAATAATTAATTTTGCAGGTCTTGAAAATACTTAAGCCTGGGTTAAAATTGGCGAGACAGTAAGAAACCCTTCATGCTGTCGTCTGTCTAAGTGGGAGTATGAGACATGAAGGTTGCAGTATGTCTGGTTGTAAAAAATGAACAAACGGAAATTATTTATTGGGCCGCGTGGTATAAGGCGCTAGGTTTCGATACTCTAATTATTTATGACGATTTCTCCGATGATGCAACGGAAGAAGTAATTCTTTCCATGCAGGGCGGAATTGATATTCGTTATATGAGAAACGCCGTTAACCGCGACATTCATAATGTGCGTCAGGTGCGTGCTTATAATGATGCCGTCATTCGATATGGTCATGAGTTTGACTGGATTGCGTTTTTCGATGCAGACGAATATCTCGATCTGTATGGGAAAAATATAAAATCTTATCTGTCAGAACAAGGCAATGCATCGCTCGTTGCATTTAATTGGTGCTGTGTTGGAACAAACGGGTATGTTAGCCGCCCAGAAGGCGTTCCATTTCTGAATTACACCCGAATGGGCAGTAATGAACTTTTCTGGAACCGGCATACCAAAGTTATATTCCGTCCTGATCGGTTGTCGAGGTCGGTTTACCAGGTCCATAATGTCGATGTTCACGGCACCAGTGTAGACAGTGAAGGTCTGCCTGTTGAGTGGGAATCTCCGAGCGGTGGTTTCACCCGGAATATTCCGACGTGGAAAGGCGCACGCCTTATTCACTACCAATCCAGATCTCTGGAACATTATATTAACCGGGATCGCCATCTGGAAGACGTCCGCAGAGATGTGAACGACCCGCTTCATACTGTCGTGAATAATCCAGAATATAATGCTATCGAGAGCACCATATCTGCCGATTACATTCGTGATTTCTATAAGTGGATGGATCATATTGTCTCGCAGCAGACACATACGATTGCACGCGTTTTACGCTCTACCTCATCCTGTTTTATAACTCAGCTTGAGAGCATCCTTGCACCCCCCAATGTTCCTGTGTTCCAGCCTGCCTATAAGGCAGAAGCTCATGAAATCGCGCATAACTGGATTTCATTTCATACAACTCCAGGAAAAATACTGAGCGAACATTTCGATGGTCGAAGCTCTTTTGTCGCCTTTCATATTGAAAACCATTTTGGCCACAGGCTGACATCTGTCGACGGTAAGCTGTCTACAGATTCTGAAAATGGAATTCCGTTAATTGGAATTTACTGTGAAGGAAGTGAATATGTTCACGTATTCACGTCTAGTGGAGAAGAGCTAAGGGTCAATGGGGACTCTCGCGTCACCAGAGTGCTGACTTATAAGGTATGGAATAACGAAGATGGGTCCATTTCTATTTCCCATCCAAGAACCCATAGATATTTAGGTTTTGCTCCGGACGGAACATATAATATTCGTAAAATTCGTGCGCTTGCATGGGAAAGCTTCAATTTGAAGCTCGTGGACATCGCTGAGTGCCCACAGTTTGTGCGTGATGCAGGTGTTTACCTTGGACGTATCACCAGTCTTGAAGACTTAAAGCGTTCCTGCGAAACCGCAGAGCAAGTTGATGGCTTGGTTATCAATGCTCTTACAGCGCTTGATGACGTCTCCAAGTCGGCAGTTTCTTTCTTGAGCCGCGGCATCCTTGGCGAACATATTCTCTGACCTGCCTCACAGCACCCGTCTTCAGAGCTTTCTGAGGACGGGACAACCTTTCCAGAGCCCCCTTCGCTGGGAACTCTGAAAAGGTCTTTCATGCTGTAAATCGGGGCAGCTTAAAGGGGAGCGTAGATCGCGCCCAGATAGTCAGGTGTGCCACTCACACGGTCTAGGTGCGGGTAACGCAGGCCATCATGATATGGGATGGAAATCGTGCTGATATGCTCGCCAGATTTTACCACAAGCCTGATCGGCTGCTTCGGGTCTTTCTGCGCATCCGCGATGGCATGACGCAAACGATCCCCAGTGTAGGCCATGTCATTGACAGCCAGGATTGTCTCCCCTGATGCCAGGCCGGCCTTGTATGCCGGGCTCATCCAGTGAACGCGTGCTGTTTTGCCATCACGTGTGACACTCATACCGAGCGAGAACGTCAGATCCACACTATGGCGAACGGCCTCTGATGCTTTGATGAAGGATGTTGGTTTGTCTGTGTAGACAAGCTTGTAGCCACCGTTTGTCAGGCCATCCAGCGGAGCATGCGGCCGGATGGTGTCCAGACGATCATGCAGGAATTTGGCCCAGTCATATGGCTGGATACTGTTCAGGGTCGAAGCCACTTCATCGAACTGATAGGGGCTGACAATAAAGCTCCCATTATTCGTGCCGAAAAAGGCCTTCGCGAAATCGTTCAGAGATTTCTGCCCGTTGGAAAGCTTGCGGATCAGCGTATCTGCGTCGAGCCAGACAAGCTGCCCTTCCACATAGTAGTCTTCCGAACGCTGCCAGTCGCGCCATGACAGAGGGGCACGCTGAGCAATAACAGGGTCATTGGTGGTGTCTTCCAGCGGGCGCCACAGACGGCCTGTCTGGTTTTCGTAGGTCGCTGCCATATAGGCCAGCGCTTCGAAGCCCTGATCCTTCGTCACAAGCCCTGAACGGGCTGCAAGAACATTCCCCCAATACTGGGTCTGGCCTTCATACACCCAGAGCAGGGAGCCGCGTTGTGGAACATTGAAGTTTGGAGCCCACATATCAGCCGGGCGACGATACTTGCCGTTCCAGGAATGCGTATACTCATGCGCGAGCAGATCACGCTCGGGGAACGTTTTATCCCATTCCGTAAAATACCCTGGAGCAGCAGCATTTTCGCTGGATTGATGATGCTCCAGCCCGATCATGCCCAACTCTTCCGTCAGAGCGAGCAGGAAGTCGTAATGGTCATAATGATGGGAGCCGAAAAGAGCCGTAGCCTGTTTGACGAGGTTCTTATGGGCTTCAATCTGCTGCGGCGTTGCATTCAGGGAGTCTGCATCGTCTGCAACAACATTGAGTGCGACAGGCACATGATCCGGCCCGGTCAGATCAAACTTACGGAAATACCGGCCCGCATAAATCGGGGAGTCGACCAGCGTATTATAGGTCGTTGCATTGAAGTGGGTGTCATCGCCATAGGCAGAGGCGCGCAGAGCGGAGCCAATCTGCCATCCATGCGGCACCAGAACGCTTGGTTTGACCGTAATATCCCGCG
This sequence comes from Gluconobacter sp. OJA, assembly GCF_039638325.1. NCBI lineage: Bacteria > Pseudomonadati > Pseudomonadota > Alphaproteobacteria > Acetobacterales > Acetobacteraceae > Gluconobacter > Gluconobacter sp. OJA. The sequence goes on from NZ_JBDIWI010000001.1 coordinate 162,531, forward strand.
TGAAATACCCAGCTGGATATAGAGAAACCTGATCCCACTGAACATTGACGATGGATGGCGTCATGACGACACGGCCCTGACCCGGCGTAACCGGAGACAGAAGCTGGAAATGAACGTCAAGTGTGGGGGTCGTGGCTGAAACGGGAATATGAAACGCAGCGATATTGACCGTGTCGCGCTTCCAGGGAATCGTCTTGCCACCTGATTGGATTTTCAGGCTGGCAAGCTGCTCAATGACGCCTGTCGGGGAATGATCACCCGGAATCCACATGGGATACAGCAGGATCAGTTCGCCTTTCTCTACAGCCTCTTTCGGAACGGGAACCGTTTCATGGATGGACATGACGTGATGGGCCGTGTCTGTCGCATCAACAGCAACCGTCAGAGCGCCGGGAAAGGGCTTGTCCTGCGGGTCTGGGATGGCGGCAGGCAGAGGGAGCGGCTCTGGCTGAGGCTGGGCAAAGGCTGGGGCAACCAGGCTGCTGAATGCAGTCAATGCCACCAGAAAGCGCATACGCATCATAAGAAAGGTTCCGATTTGTAAATCAAAGTCCTTCCTGCCCTAATTGTCCCCGCGCTTGCGCACAAGGGGCAATAACCTTGCCCGCGTCAGATACGCAGAAAGACTATTGAGCTATTTCCGGCAGACATGCGCGGATTGTCCATCCTGTGACCTCTGGTGTCAGATGCAGAGGAACGGCATTTGGCAAACGGACATTGACTGGCAGACTCATTCCTGCGCGAAGGCTTCTGAACAATGCACCATGCGCGACAAAGAGAGGGGTTTCGTCAGCTTGCAGCGCTCGGTTAACAGCCCCTACAGCGCGTGCCTGGAGCGTAGCGAAGCTTTCAGCACCTTCGGGCGTATAGCCGTCTTCGATCCATGGATCGTACCATTCCCCCATGGGCTGCCCTTCCTGCACTCCGAAGCAGACTTCCTTGAGCTCCGGATCGATAATCAAAGGAAGGTCAGGGCCTCCACTGTCTCGAATGGCATCGCGCGTGTGTTCCGCCGTGACAAGAGCGCGAGATAAGGGAGACGCGATAATCCGATCGAAGGGATTTTCTCCCTTCCGGAACAGGTCCGCGAAAATCTGTCCTGCTCGGACGGCCTGTGCGAGCCCCGTAGAATTCAGGGGGATGTCTGTTCGGCCCTGGGAGAGACCTCTGAGGTTCCAATCCGTTTCACCGTGCCGGAGATACCAGTAAGGCTTGGTCAGGATCTTCGGCATGGATGAAACCTCCAGAGATGGGAAAGCTTAGTCGAAGAGAGAGGAAACCGAGCTTTCGTCTGCAACAGCGCTCATGGCGCGAGCCAGAAGATTAGCAGTCGTAATCTGGCGAATGTTTGGCGTATCGAGCAGCGCCTGGGTAGCAGGGATGCTGTCCGTCAGTGTTAGCATGTTCAAAGGACTGTTTTTCACGCGCTCGCAGGCATTACCAGTCAGAACGCCGTGAGTGACATAAGCCTCCACGCCTTCCGCGCCGCGGCTCATGAGAGCATTGGCCGCGTTACAGAGTGATCCGCCGCTGTCCACAATGTCGTCAACCAGCACACAATACCGTCCCGAGACATCGCCAATCACGTTCATGACTTCTGACACGCCGGCGCGCTCACGGCGCTTGTCGATGATGGCCAGGTCAACGTTCAGACGCTGTGCAAGCTGACGTGCGCGGACAACACCGCCAACATCAGGAGACACAATCATGAGTTCCCGGTCCGGAAGGCGCGTTTTGAGGTCCCGCACGAAGAGCGGAGCTGCGTAAAGGTTGTCCGTCGGAATATCGAAGAACCCCTGGATCTGCATGGCGTGCAGATCCATCGTCAGGATACGGTTGGCGCCGGCTTCCGTCAGAAGGTTGGCGACCAGCTTGGCGCTGATGGGCGTACGTGGGCCGGACTTACGGTCCTGACGGGCATATCCGAAATACGGCATGACAGCCGTTACCCGGCGGGCAGATCCACGACGCAGTGCGTCCAGCATCACCAGCAGTTCCATCAGGTGATCGTTTGTCGGCATGCAGGTGCTCTGCACCACGAAAACGTCCTCACCGCGGACGTTCTCCTGAATTTCGACAAAGACTTCGCCATCCGCGAAGCGTTTGACCACGGTTTTGCACACGGGCAGCCGTAGTTCACTCGCCACCGCACGAGCCAGCGGCAGATTACTGTTGCAGGCAACGATCTTCATGAAACGGCCTCGTCTGGTATCCGTCAGGGGGAGAATTGCGCGCTTTCTAACAGCGCACCCCCCTGCTGTCATCAGTTCTGAGCCATTCTTTGCACGGAAGTTGGGCTTGATGTGCTGACCGATGCAAGCGAAACACATTCAAGAACTGTCTGCGCGGCCTGCTGGAGGCTGCTTCAAGCTTCAGGAAAGGTCGGAATATGGCCCTGAAAGACTGTACGGGTTTTGTTGGCCGGAGACTTCTGATTCAGGACCTCCCAAGCCAGCGGGACGTCAGGAATGCTGTCTTTGTCCCGCCTGGAACGGCCCCGCAGTGGGGACTTTTCGAACCTTCGGGCCGAAGCGTTCCTGAGGCGATGCTCTATACGGGCGCGGGCTCACTCCACACACCTCTCTGCTCCCGGGACTACCCTGACCTCCCTGATTGCCCAGTCCTGAGCGACAAGTTCGATTATTTTTTCCTTGGAAACATTAATCCGTCCTACCTCTATTTTTTTGCCAACGTATTGTCCTGCCTGTGGAGTCTTCCTCCCTATGCGCGCTCACGGCTGAAGCTCGTCTTCAGCAGCCCGCAGCCTCTCGCTCAACTGATGGCACAAAGCTATTTTCGGACGATCGTGACGGCGCTTGATCTGACTGAAGATCACTTCATGCAGGTTCTGTCACCTGCGCGCTTTCCACGGATCACCGTTGCAGCGGCTGCATTTGAAGAGCTTTCACTCGTTCATGATGTCTTCGCAGATCTGGCTCACAGCATCGGGCGAAAGATTTTACCCGAAGGCGCGCAGGATCACCCGGGACGCGTTCTCTTTTTCTCACAGGAGAAGCTCTCTCAGGGCAACGTCAGGGTAGAAAATGAGTCCGTTCTAACGGCGGCATTGAGAGCAAAAGGAATAGGGACTGTTTATCCCAGCCAAATGACTTTCCGGGATCAGCTCAAGCTCTGGGCCTCAAATCCCCTCGTGATTGGTTATAATGATGCCTGTCTTCATACGAGCATCTTCTTCCCTCAGCGAAGGGTTGTAACGCTGGCACATAGCCCGGATATGTGGGCGAACCAGTGTCTGGTCGATAAGGCGAACAACAATCATGCCCGCTATCTGTACGATAGTTCTGGCCTGGAGCCTGTCGGGGCTGGAGGTGGTTTCCAAATGAACTACCGTATCCCTGACCCGGAGAAACTTGCAGATGAACTGGCGGATTTTACCTTGGGCTAACCGGAACGAGACGCTGGAAAGATGCGGTCGAATGCTGTTTCATTTTGAAACAATCGGGCCATACAAACGTCTTCTCGCGGATGAACTTTCCTCCGCGAATAGCGTTTCGATATCGAACGCTTCTTCAAGGAGTTATACCCAATGTCCATCAAGTCCGTCGCCCGTGTTGCACTTTCCCTGACGCTACTGTCTGGTGCCGCCGTCTCTCTCTCGGCCTGCAACACTGTTCGGGGTGCTGGTCAGGACGTCAGCTCCGTGGGCCACAATGTGTCTCGCGGTGCGAACGCAACGCAGGATGCCATTCAGCGTCACACGGATGCTTCCACGCACTGATTGCTGTCTCTCACTCAAAGAGAACAGTAAAAAAAGCCGTCAGAGTGCTCTCTGGCGGCTTTTTCTATGGGGCTTAAGAAAACCTACAAGATCACGAAATATGACACATAAGCAGTTTTCACGTCTCTTTGTGTTCGATTCTACTTGTAATCTGTGATTTCCCGGTCTCATATTCCTGACTGAACAGACGTTCTCGGGGCGGGGTGAAACTCCCCACCGGCGGTATTGAAGGGATTTCGGTCCCTCCTAAGCCCGCGAGCGCCTTCTTATCCACGGATAGGAAGGGTCAAGCAGATCCGGTGAGACTCCGGAGCCGACGGTCATAGTCCGGATGAGAGAGAACGCAGCACTTGCCCGATTGCTCGGGTGGAAGGAACGTGCATCTTCGCACTTTCCTACTGCGAGCATCGGCTGAGGGCGGCGTGCGCCCTGCGAACGTCCCGAATAATGGGACCGTGACCGCAGCCTTGTTGAAACAAACCACCTTTTCCAGCGCAGCGAGCGCAAGCCAGGTCCGAGCAGGATTTCGCTTAGCCCTTGACCATGCGGCCGACACGTTGGGAGCAACCTCTCCCAATCCGTCTGTCGGATGCGCACTGCTCGATGCAGAAGGTCGTGTTCTCACCGTCGGCGTTCATCCCAGGGTCGGGCAGCCTCATGCGGAGGCAATGGCTCTTGCACAGGCTCGCGATGCCGGCGTTCTGGGCGCTGTGCGCACCGCGATTGTGACGCTTGAGCCCTGCAATCACACAGGGCGTACACCTCCCTGCAGTGAAGCGCTGCGCAATAGTCCCGTCGAACATGTCTGGATCGGCGTTGCTGATCCTAATCCGCAGGCTGCGGGCGGCGCAGAGCGGCTGCGGGAGATGCCGAACGGGCGCCGCGTGACATTCCTTTCGGATGTCCCGGAAATGGCAGATCTTGAACGCGATTGCCGTGCCCTGATGGCGCCTTTCCTGAGTCGCGTCGTTCGTCATCGTCCGTGGATCAGCGTCAAGCAGGCTCTGGATTCAAATGGTACGATGATTCCGCCGACGGGACAGACGACGTTCACGTCCGAAGTCTCGCTGACGCTGGCTCATCGTCTTCGCCGCGCCACCGATGCCATCATCACGGGCATCGGTACGGTTCTGGCTGACAAGCCACGCTTTACGGTGCGTCGGGTAGCAGATCACGCGGATCGCGGCCCACGCCTTCTTGTGGTGTGTGACCGGAAAGGGCGTCTGCCCTCAGACTGGAAAAACGAGATGGAACAGGCTGGCTTCACGGTTCTGGTTAGTTCTGACCTTCTCTCCGTACCCGCCATGCTGGCCGAGCGCGGCGTGAACTGGGCCATGGTGGAAGCCGGTCCATCTCTTCTGAAAACAGTGTCCGACGCTGGTCTATGGGACGACTGGCTGACCATCCGCAAAGACGGTGACACTGATCACATCGAACTTCAATCGCGGGACGAGAGCCCGCTACGACTGCTGAGGGAAAGCGCATGTTCTCTGGAATCATAGAGCGTCTGGGTACTGTCAAAGCCGTATCCCTCCGTGACAAAGCCATGGACCTGACCGTCGAGACGGCCTTTCCGGATCTTGAGCTAGGCGAAAGCGTCGCAGTGAATGGCGTCTGTCTGACGGTTGAGACGTTCGATGCGGCTGGCGTGGCAACATTCCACCTGAGCGGCGAAACTCTCTCCCGGACGCCCTTGGAGCAGCTCAAAGCCGGTTCCCGCGTTAATCTGGAACGTGCGGTCGCAGCCAATACCCGATTGTCGGGGCATATCGTGCAGGGACATGTCGATAATGTTGCGACGTTTGCCAGTGTCGAAAAATCCGGAGACTCTTACGCCCTCCGCATTTTCGTCCCACAGGCCCTGCGCCAGTATGTCGTGGAAAAAGGCTCCATCACGTTCGATGGGATCAGCCTGACGGTCAACGAACTGCATGATGATGTTGTTCGGGGAAACCAGTCCGGATTTGAGGTTGGTCTGACAATCATCCCTCATACCTGGGACCATACGAACCTCTCGTCCCTCACAGTCGGAACACGCATGAACGTGGAGGTCGATGTACTCTCCAAGTATGTCGAAAACCTGCTGCGCTTCTCGCCTACACTTGGAAAGGTTGCGTCATGAAGCCATCCCTGAAAGCTGCCATCGAAGCCATTCGCGCAGGTGGCATGGTCGTCATGGTTGATGACGAGAACCGTGAAAATGAAGGCGATCTGGTCATGGCGGCACAGTTCGCTACTCCGGAAGCCATCAATTTCATGGTGCGTGAAGCGCGGGGTCTGGTCTGCCTTCCTTTGGAAGCTGAGCAGGTGGACCGTCTTGGCCTACCCCCTATGGTCAGCCGCAACCGTGACCCGCGGGGCACGGCTTTCACGGTCTCCATTGAGGCGGCTACAGGCGTAACTACTGGCATTTCGGCCGCAGACCGTGCCCGGACAATCGTTGTTGCTGCCAGCCCTGACGCAACAGCAGCGGATGTCATCTCGCCGGGGCACATCTTTCCTCTGCGCGCGCACCCAGAGGGCGTGATTGCCCGTAACGGCCACACGGAAGGGTCGATCGATATTGCGCGCCTCGCTGGCCTCGAGCCTGCGGGCGTGATCTGCGAAATCATGGCGGACGACGGGAGCATGATGCGCCTGCCCGAACTACGCCGCTTCGCTGCAAAGCATGGAATGCCAGTCGTCAGTATTGCGGACTTGCAGGAGTGGTGCCGCGAGCACGGGCGTGGCTCCGTGGATGATGCTCAACTGATCAGCACACCAGTTCCTGCTACCGGTGAAATGGTGGCTGTATCTGCTCTTCCCAGCATTTTCGGTGGCCATGATCTGAAGATCCATGCTTTCCGGGCCGTAGACGGTGTCGAACACGTGGCCCTCGTGAAGGGAGATCCTTCTCAGGGAATCCCGCTGGTTCGACTGCACTCAGAATGTGTCACGGGTGACGCATTGGGTTCTTTGCGGTGCGATTGCGGCGCTCAGCTTCGGGAAGCTCTTGAGCGGATCTCGGCCTCTGAATGCGGCGTGCTGGTTTATATGCGCGGTCATGAAGGCCGGGGCATTGGCCTTGCCAACAAGATCCGGGCTTATGAGCTTCAGGATGGCGGCATGGACACCGTAGAGGCAAACGAGGCTCTGGGCCTGCCGGCGGATGCCCGTGAATGGGATGCAGCCGCTGACCTGCTCCGGCATCTGGGCGTCACGTCCCTTCGCCTTCTGACGAACAATCCGGACAAGGAATCCAATCTTGTTCGCTTCGGTTTTGATGTGCAGTCCCGCGAGCGACTGGAAATTGAAGCCAACCCTTTTAACCGTGCCTATCTCGCCACCAAGCGGACGCGGATGGGCCATTTTCTCCAGGAACAGCCCGCATGAGCAAGCATATCCCTGTCGCCCCTGACCTGCGCTTTTCTCCAGCCCCCAAAATGGCGATCATCGTCAGCCGTTTTAACACTGGTATTACAGGTGGCCTGAAGAATGGGGCGCTCGAATGGATGGAAGAGCGCGGCATCACGGATGTGGACGTCTACGATGCTCCTGGTGCGTTTGAGCTGCCGCTTCTTGCCCAGCGACTGGCTAAATCAGGCAAATATGAGGGTGTGATCTGCCTCGGCTGCGTCATCAAGGGAGACACAGCCCACTTCGAGTTTATCTCGCTGGGTGCGACCATCGGTATCATGCAGGCTCAGCTCGCAACGGAAGTGCCGGTCGCGTTTGGTATCCTGACAACTTACACCGAAGCACAGGCTGTTGCCCGTTCACGCGAAGACGCTGAGAACAAAGGCCGTGAAGCTGCTGCGGCCTGTGTGGAAAGCGTAGCTTTCCTTCGGAACGTGCCGGTTTCAGCCTAAAACCAGCTTTTTATATCCCGGGCCTTGGGTGAATGATCCCTTGGCCCGGTATTTTCGATTTCAAATAAATCCCCAGAGAAGTCCGGGGACATGTCTATGAAGTTTCTCGCGATCACTGGGTGATAGAAGAGCGATCATCTTCAGGAAAAGATAGATGCTTGGAGCGTCTTTTTCATTCCGAAGCCAAGTGATTAAAGAATCAAACGTCATCTTTCCAGATGTTGGTAAAGGGGCCGTCATCCTCTGCCAGCTATACGTGACATTAAACTCGGGCCTGAGTGACGCTTCTTCCCAGTCCTTGGCCTGTCTGCGATTAGCTTCTACCTGTCCGATACCATCATGAGGAAGAATGAAGCAGAGGTATTCGCCGGAGAGAGTTGTTCTCAGCGCTGTCCCTTCAGGCTTGTCCTGTATGGTTTTCGCAATCTGATAAGTCAGTTCACTGAAAACCCTGTCGTCGCCAAAAACCTTTAGCGCGCGATTGTGCTCGACATGCACACCATCGCGCACGAAGAACGTAATCAAATCGGGCGTATCAGCGAAAACGGCACCATACACGGGTAACAAGCTACGTTCGGACATCACCGCAGGAGAAGCGTGGCAGACATCCCCCGTACTTGCATCAATACAAAGCTGTGTCTCAAAATATGCAGAGTGAATGCTGAAGACACGGGATTCCAGTATTTCACCCTCGTAATCTGAAATCGCTACTGTAGGAGGATATTGCTTTCTTAAATCCTCAATAGCCCGCGCGACCATATTTCGATTAATACTGACCTGGATCGGGCGAATTTTCGGAATGAACCGAAGAGGCTCAAAGTCCTCGACATCATTGCGATCAAAATGGTCCCAATAGCCGAGACTGTCACTGAGATCGGCATTCAGGCGGCGTTTGATACGCTGGATGTAATGCTCCATGCTGCGGCAGATGTAATGCAGGACAAAAGCATCTTCCCAGTCAATTTCCTGCACGGCATTCGCTGAAGGAACATATTGCCCATTGGGTCTGACATAGCGTTCTGCCGGGACATCAAACCAGTGTGGGTTATGATACGTGTCGCCCATGCATTCCGGTCTGACAAAGCTCTTGACGAGAACATTGTCGCCCAACTCCGGTGTCGAATGCTGAGTGAAGGCTTCGACTGTCATTTTACGGGGGCGAACGACCCGTCCGGAGCTCCCTTGAATACGCCAACTTAATGCGAGCCCATCGGCATGAGGAAAGCGTTCAAGGAATTCTGGAAGGCTGTTTGCGTGACGAAAGTAAACATATTCATCGCCGTCCAGAAACCCGAGCCAGGCATAATGACCTTTGGCCATTTCAGCAGCCTGCATAAAGCAGTTCCGCTGACGCCAGTAGAAATCGGGTTCTGCTACCGGGTCGGTTTGAAAAGCACGAATATTAAAAGACTTGGCCGCAGCCTGAATGATTTCCCATGTTCCGTCTGTGGAGTGATCATCAAAAATGAAGAGGGTCTTCACTCCCAGCCCGAGGTGCCAGGCAATCCATCCTGCAATGTCAGAAAATTCATTCTTGACGAATAGGGCGATAGCTACAGATGACGGCACCATGGGGAAAAGCACTCCTCAGCTTGAGAGACCCGGCGCTGCAAAAACAAGGCAACCAGATGCTGTCTGCCTGCATACCCGAGACTCTCCTCGTAGGGGAAGCCCTGTTGGGATGTCTTTATCCAGTAGAAAACAGGAGGATAAAGACACATGACCCAAGAAAATTAAGAGATTTTTTGTGTGTGCGAATAAAAAAGTAAATTAAACCCGCACAAAACATAAATATTAAAAAATTAAAATGAACTTAAAGCAACTCGTTTCCAGGAATTGTCTGCAACACAGACATAATGGTAGTTTTCATCATCAGTAAATTCTCCGGCCTGACAGGGCGCAGAGCTGGAAGCAGGTGTTTTCAACGCTTCCTTGTAAGACGTAGCTACTACGTCTTTGAGTGTTGTCGTGCCACTGCTCACAGTCAAACCATTCCCTGCTGCCAAGGAACCTGTCGTCGACGTATTCCCCCAGCTATCGACTGTAAGGCACGCCGCCCCTGAAGACGTCATATCAAACGATGCTGCATTAGACCCGCACAAAGCCAAACCATTTTTGGCCCAGCCAGGATTGAAGGCAATCGCTGCTTCAAATGTACCGTCTACGTTAAATGATGAAGATGACTGGCGTGGACCAAACCAATAGGAAACATCCATACCATTCGCGGCTGCTCCCCCCGTATTAGCATTATTGGTCTCTGAGAGAGTATCAGTTTGAGACCAAAGTTTGACGCTCTCCAGGTACCCAATGTTTGCTGTTGGCTCCTGCCAGTACTCAGCAATCATTTTTTTCGTGCCAACAACAGCGGCTGAACCGATCCGGGAGCCAACTTTATAAGCGTCTCCATCAAAATCTATTCCGTCAGAGCCCAGCCACGCCCGAATGCCTTCCGGCCAGAGACCAGCGACTGAAAGACCATAGCTATCCTGGCTGACCTTATTGTCGAAGCCTGCCCCGATGGTTAGACCATGCATGGTCGCGCCGTAGTCTGGGCCATGATACCAGTTGTCGAGTTCTTCATCGCATTTGCGAGAAAGACCCAGCCGCTTCATGGCTTCGCCATCTGTTCCGGATTTGATGATGACTTCACAGCTGGTGTTACGTGTGAAGTGTTTGATGTACGTCCCAAACTCAATGAAAGGATGCGTGAATTCGGCATACTGGGTTTGATCCAGCGCATCTACTCGATCGGCGGCTGACGCTGTGTTTTGAGTGCCAACCTGTGGCACGTGTCCACTATCAACGGCAGAGCCACTGATAGGCTGCCATTGTCCGGTCATCGTAAACTGCGTGAATGTTCCAGTACTGTCAGAATCATTTTTCCATGATTCCAGCATGCCTCCGTAGAACTGTTGGTCCTGATTGCGATGTCCCTGCACACCATCCAGCGACAGACCTGAATAAAGCGTTGGTCCGGCTACAATATTGGTCATGACATTCATGTGGTAGTGCATGTAGTCAGTGTAGCTTGCGGGCAGAGCTGGTCGAATGATTGCGCCAGACGTTGTAAACGTCACACTATGGGACGTCCCATTTTCATCTGGAAAATCTGCACCAGCAATATACCAAGGCGGATTGTTGGTTGCGAGTTCGTATTCCGTGACGGCGTCCCAACCCCCTGCACCACAGTTAGCGCCTGTTCCCGGGGCATAGGTCATGACTGAAGAATGGACACATCCTCCATTATCTCCAACACCATATGGAAGGGCATAGAACTTGCTGAAAACGCTATCGTACAGGCGATGTCCACCAAACATGGCCATTTGATCGGCCATATTGTTCATGGAAACACCAACAGTAATTCGTGGCCCTGCGAGATGGGATGGAGCATCGCCCTGCCAGCCATTACTCGTCAGATTTAGGGGAATACTCCCCTGATTCCCTTCAGATAAACCTGTTTGTGTCAAAATTTGTGAAGCTGTGTTGACCCCAGCCGTAACCTGAGCCTGATCATTCAGGCCAGCAATGCCTGACTGTACGTTGATTTTTGCTGTAGTCAGGACACTGGAGGGGAGTTGGTCTGCTATATTGCATGCAACAGGAGTGCCATCGGCATTTGTTCCGCAGACTTGGGCAATAACAGTTGTGGAATGCCACGCCCCGTCTTTGCCTTTATAAGTGGGAACAACGGGATAGCCCTGCGAATTTATACCTGTCCCCACGGTAACAGGGGCAATAGAGCCTGTAGGTGTCTTGTAATAAAGTGGAATATCCCCGGCAAAAGAAGGGGAATATCCGATCACTCCAGAAAGAAGTGACAAAACAGCAATAAGGAAACCCGGTTTCCTTGGAAAATTTAAATCCATATTGAAACCATTTATTTTAAGGGAAATATTATACAGGAATACACTATTCCTATAATGCCTTAATTAATGCATTTTTTATTCAAAAAGTCAATTAGAAGCTGATGTCAGCACATTAGAGGTTCCTGTGCCTCTCGCGCGTCAAACTTTTTCCTGATCGGAAAACGGGGGCATTCCTGAAACAAAGGTTGTGGAGATGCAGTAAGACGTCATGCTGCGTGACCCGGCATCTCTTCTGAAATTTATGACGGCAGGACGAGAGAGGCCAAGAAAAATATGTTGGCGAAACAATGCCGTACTAGCTCTGAGTTTCGTCAATACAATATGAGAGCGTCTCAGACTCAAAAGTCAAAAACGCTCTCATGGTAAAAGATGATTTTTGGTGCAAAAATTACCAGGGAAGCAGAGACTTTCCGAGAGCTTTCTGTGCTTGAGGAGTCATCCCCAGGTCATTACGGTTCCACCAGCCGCCGCCAAGGGACTGGAACAGACCCACACTATCAGAGAACCTTGCGCCCTGTGCCTGAACATAGGCCAATCGCGCCTGAGCATGAGACTGCTGGGCTTGGAGCACCATCAGCTCACTGACATCTCCCAAGCGAAGCTGAGCCTGAGCAATCTTCAGACTCTTCCCCGTAGCAGTATAGGCACTCTCATTTGCCATCAGCGCATCAGCATCAAAGTCCAGTGCATGAAGGCTGTCTGCGACGTCCTGAATGGCACTCAGGACTGTGGCCTTATAGGTCTCGTTGGCCTGTAGCAGGTTGTCGCGTGCCTGCCGCTCGGCATGCAGCAGGGAGCCGCCCTGGAAGATTGGCTGCATGACAGTTGCAGCGATCGTCCAGTTTCCATATCCTGGCTTGAAGAAGTCGCTCATGGTCCCGACGGCCTGCCCTGGGAGGGCACTAAGCTGCACGTTGGGCAGACGGTTGGCGATCGCCACACCAATCTGCGCGCTTGCAGACTGGATCTGTGCCTGTGCCGCCCGAATATCCGGACGTTGATTCAGAAGATCTGAGGGCAGCGAGACCGGCAATGTCTGCGGAAGCGTAAACTGTTCCAGCCTGAAGGTCGGCAGCGGAGTATTGGGTGCTACCCCCACCAGAACAGCTAACTGATCCCGGGTTTGAGCCAACTGAAGATTCAGAGAGGGAAGGGTAGCTTCAAGCTGCGCCACCGAAGCAAGCTGCGCCACCATGTCCTGCTCGGACGCGTCTCCGAATTTCTGCCGGGCCGTAATTAGCTTGAGAGCCGATGTCTGACTGGCAATCAGATCCTGTGTCGCTTCGATCTGCGCACGCAGCGTGGCCTCGTCAATTGTAGCGCTCACCAGATCGGAGATCAGAGTGAGAGCGGTAGCTTCAAGCTGAAATTTCTGAATTTCAGCCTGCGCGCCCGCGGCCTCAATCGCTCGCCGGGTCCCACCCCAGAGATCCGGAACATATCCGATCGTCAGCTGAGCGGTATGAACATTATAAAGCCAGCTGTTGTTGTTCGGAACCGGAGAGTAAACGCGCGAGGTCTTATTGCGTGTTGGGTTGAAAGAGGCCGAGATCGTCGGATACAGACCCGCCCCTTCAATCCGCCGTTGCTCCCATGCAGACTTCAACCCTGTCTGCATGGCTTTCATGGACTGGTTGTTGGCCAGAGCCTGCTCAACAAGCGCATTGAGCTGCGGGTTGCGGAAGACTTCCCACCACTTTCCAGAAATGTCCACGCCGCTCTGGAAGTGTTGAGCCACTCCTGTCCCGCTTTGGGCATTGCCAACCGTCCCGGCGAGCGGCGTAGCTTGATAGTTCACATCCTTTGGAAGGTCCGGACGGTGAAAGTCCGGACCGACTGCGCAGGCTGATATCAGAACCGACCCTAGAAGGGCGGTCGTATTTTTAAGAACCCGCTTCATGTCGGGGCTCCATTCTCTTCAGACGGACGCGGACGACGGGCATCCCGACGCTCCACCCACATTTCAAGCTCACTGAAATAGACGGGCAATGCAAAGAGGGTCAGCAGTGTGGCAATCCCAAGCCCACCTACGACGACTGTTGCAAGCCCACGCTGCACGTCCGTGCCAACGCCGGTTGCCAGTGCCGCCGGGAGCATGCCGGCGCTTGCAACGGTTGCCGTCATCAGAACCGGACGGAAACGCTCACCAGCACCAATGATCGTGGCATCCCGGACAGAACGGCCTTCGGAGCGATGTCGGTTGATGCTTGAAATCATGATGATGCCGTTCTGCACCGCCACACCGAAAAGGGCGATAAAGCCCACAGCTGTAGCGATGTTCAGGGTTTCTCCACGCACATGCAGCGCAATCAGGCCACCCAGCGTCGCGAGCGGAACAACGCTCAAAATAAGCAGTGCCTGTCTGATTTTACCGAACTCGATAAACAGCAGCACCAGCATCATGGCAAACATGACGGCCAAAGCAACGGCAAGACGCTTCTGTGCGCGTTCCTGCTGCTGGAATGTGCCTGCCCATTCCAAAGTGTACTTCTGCTTGTCATAATGGACGGACTGTTCAATGCGGGCCTGCGCATCGGCAAGGTACTGTGACAGCGGGCGTTCGCCATTATCGACACGGATAGTGATCTGACGATGGCTCAGCTCATGGGCAATATTGCTTTCACCCATGCGCAGGTTCACGCGGGCCACCTGAGACAGTGGAACGTAAGCCCCCTGCGCCGTCAGGAGAGGAAACTGCGACAGGCTTTGCAGGTCCTGTGCATCCTTGCGAGGGATACGCAGTGTAGCATTGTAGAAGCGGTCATCCTCATACACCGTGGAAATTGGTGCATCACCGATCGCATAGGACACAGCATCTGAAATGTCAGAAATGTTGATGCCATAGCGGGCTGCCGCCAGACGGTCAGCCGTGACATCAATCTGCGGAATGCGCGGTTCCTGGAAAATGGAAGCTTCCGTCGTTCCTGGAACCTGATGCAGCACATCGACAATCTGCTGGCCAACGCGACGCAGCTCTTCGAAGTCATTTCCATAAACGCGAAGCACGAGCGGGCTATGTGCACCACCCACCAGATCGCTCATGTTGTCTTCGATCGGCTGACTGATGCCAAATTCGATACCTGGAATTTTCAACAACCGTGCATGCAGACGCTGAACGAACTGGGCTTTTGTCTCACCTGATGGCCACTGGTCATAGGATTTCAGGCCAACCGGCATCTCGATATGAGATGGCGTCCAAGGATCAGTACCGTCGTCGGATCGACCAAGCTGTGTGATGGCGTAGGAGGTTTCCGGAAATTCCCGAACGGCGCTTCGAAGTTCGTTGGCGATCTGCTCGCCTTTTTCCATCGAAATTCCGGTCGGCATCTGCACCTGCAACCACAGGGCGCCTTCGTCGAGATCGGGAAGGAACTCCCGGCCAATGCTGATTCCCAGAAATACAACGGCCACTAGGGCGCCAAGGCCAGCGCCATAAGCAATCAGCGGGCGGTCGATGAAATGGCCAAGCCAGTGAATATAGCGACCATGCAGCCACTCCAGCGGGCGATTATGCCAGATATGCCGTGGCTTGCGCAGCGCCAGAAAGCTGAGAGACGGAATCAGCGCCAGAGCACACAGCAGGGCACCCAGCAGAGCGAAGCTGACAGTATAAGCCATTGGCCGAAACAGCTTCCCTTCACTTCCTTCAAAAGCAAAGAGCGGGCTGTAAGCGAGAATAATGACGAGTGTTGAGGAGAAGATGGCATGACCTGCCCGCTTCGCGACGGTCAGTACTTCCTGGGAGTTCAGAGCTTCGGTCGGCCGTTCTTCTCTAACACGCAGGATCGTCTCGGTAATGACGATGGCACCATCGACAATCACACCGAAATCGACTGCACCCAGCGAGAACAAATTCGCCGACATGCCGAGGAAATGCATCAGGGTGAAGACAACTGACAGCGCCAGTGGAATGGTAATGGCCGTGACAATGGCACTCCGGGGGCTTCCCAGAAACAGCGTCAGAATCACGCCTACAAGGAGAATACCCTCAATCATGGTCTCCGTGACCTTGTGGGTCGTGGAGAGAACCAGATTGTCGCGATCAATATAAGGAACGACGCGAATGTGCTGAGGGGCGAGCTGTGTCTGAAGCTTGGCAACCGTCTGGTGCAGGTTTTCCAGCACTACAGACGGATTCTCACCACTCAGCATGGTGACCACGCCCTCGATGGTATCGGGGTTATGGTCCTTCCCCAGAATGCCCTCGCGCACCTGATGCCCGAACTGGATGGTTCCCAGATCACGCACCAGAACAGGCACGCCATCACGCTGGGCCACCACAATATTCCCCATGTCCTCAAGGGAGTGAATCATGCCTACACCGCGGACGATATAGGACTGCTCGCCTCGCGTGACCCGACCACCACCTGCGTTGATATTGTTGTTCCGGATCGCGGACAGAATATCTTCCAGGCCGATGTGATAGCGGAACAGGGAGGAAGGCTTGAGAACGAGCTGATATTCCCGAGTGAAGCCGCCAAAATTATTGACGCTCACAACACCAGGAACGTGCAAAATTGCCGGAATAACCGTCCATTTCTGGACGTCCGACAGTTGCATCAGGTTCTTGTCGTCTGATTCCAGCGTATAGCGATAGATTTCGCCCGTTGGGCCAGAAATTGGTCCCAGAGAAGGCTGTGCACCATTGGACAGTGGATTGCTGGCAAGAATGGTTTCAACCTGCTGACGGGCCCAGAATACATCCGTCCCATCCCGGAAAATCAGCGTGATGAGGGAGAGCCCAAATGTGCTGGTAGAGCGACTGTCCGAAACACCAGGAACGCTCGCAAGCATGCGCTCCAGAGGAATCGTGACCTGCTGCTCCATTTCCTCCGCAGCCAGACCGGACTGCTGGGTCGTCACAAGAACGCTGACAGACCCAAGGTCCGGATAGGCTTCAACAGGAAGGATACGCCACGCAATGCTTCCCATGACGGCAAGCAGAACGGCGGCAAAGAAGACGATGTTCCGGCGCACGAAGCACCAGGAGATAAAACGTTCGATCATGATGGCTGGCCCGTCCGGTCAGTCGTCGTTCAGCAGAATGGCGCCGCTGGTCACAACACGCTCACCCGCTGACAAGCCGGAGAGAACAAGCACATCGTCACCTTCATCATAATTGATAATGACTTCACGCCTACGAAAAGTGCCCGGAGCAACCTCAACGAAAACTGAAACCTGATCGTTGTTCATCAGCAGCGCGGATTTCGGTACCCGAACAACATCGTTCTCCGAAACACCCAGATTGGCTGAAGCGAACATGCCGGGACGCAGTAAGCCTTCCGTATTCGGGCAGACAACATAAACGTTGAGGCGCCGTGTATCAGGCTTCAATGCAGGATCTCGTGTTGCAACTGGACCGGAACATGTCTGGCCGGGAAGGGCAGGGAACGTGACATCCAGCGTTGCGCCACCCGTTATATCAGACATGCGGCTTTCCGGAACGGCAGCAGCGACCCACACGGAAGAGAGATCCAGCAGCGTCATCTGAATGGCCGTTGAGTCCGTGATGTTTTGTCCCACAGCCATGTTGGTTGCGGAGACGACACCATCCACGGGCGAAACCAGCGGCACCTGCCCCTGCGCAGCGTAATCAGAGCGTGCACCCAGAACCTGCAGGCGCTGATGTGTTCTCAGAGCTTCCGCTTCTGCCTGAGCCAGATCATTGCGTGCAGATTCAAGATCTTTCACGGCATTTCCGCCTGCAGCCAGAACGCCGCGTGCACGGTCATAGGCACGCTTGGAGAAATCCAGTGCAGCACGCGCACGACGATCGTCAGCCCAGGCCTGATCCAGATCGCTGGCTGCAATTGTCGCCAGCACCTGCCCACGGGAAACATGCTGGCCGAGCTGGACGGCGACACTCATGATCCGGCCAGTTGCTGGCGCCAGCACATTGACCTGATGATCAGGCAGAGCAACGACCTGCGCCGGCAGGGCCACTCCAGCTGTATCATGCGACAGGGAAACCGGAGCGACCACAAGGCGTTTCTGCAAAGGGCTGCCATCCCGCAAGACGAGACTACCATTCTGCCGTGCAAACATCGGTTGCTCGGGGGTAGCCGCGTGAGGCGGAGCGAAGAAATAGGTTCTCAAGAAAAGAACAAGGAAAACCAGACCCAGCAGGCCGAGAGCCAGAGCGCTGGCGCGCGCAACACGCATACTTTTTGAAAACCCCGTATCTGCCAGACGACCAATGCCGCAAATGCGGCAGAAGCATAAACCGCCCTGCTATTCCTGAACCCCGACGATTTCATGGCAATCGCTACGTGACATAATCATCGGTCAGCATCACTAGAAGCTGAAAACTCGGATTTTCTAAAGGCTTCCCGCAACATATTGCAAAAATTTTATCGTTTTGACCCAAAAATTACATAAAAAAAGCAGCTCACCCCGTGAAGGATGAACTGCTTTTTAGATCTTGAACCGCAGGAACGGATCAGAAGCGGTATTCGATACCAGCTGCAACCGTGGTCGGGTTCAGGCTGTCACGTGCGTGAATGTATGGGCCAGAAGCGCCACCGCGTTCGTTGACGAATGCCGGAACGGACAGCCACATCTGCTTGGCGTCAAAGTTGAAGAACCAGTTGCCTACGAGCTGGTAATCGAAACCAACGTTGGCTGCCGGACCAACCGTGGTGCGCAGATCAAGCTTCTGAACTGCTCCGCCTGCCGGGCTGATGTTGTGGAAGAATGCCAGTGTCAGACCTACACCTGCATAAGGGTTGAAGCGCTTGTGCGGGCGGAAGTGCCAGGCCAGCGTCAGTGTCGGCGGCAGAACCCACGTGCTACCCAGATCAACCTTGCCGAGAGCTGTGTCTTCAGCGGCAAGCTCATGACGTGTGCTGGCTGCGATCAGATCCAGAGAGATATGATCTGTAAAGAAATACTCAAACGTGAATTCAGGAGCGACCTGGTTGGTTGCCTTGACGCGACCACCGATCACCTTCACGCGGGACGATGTATCCTGCGGAAGAACACCAAGAGCAGACAGACGGATCAGGAAGTCGCCCTTGCCCAGGCCGATCTTCGTGTTCGCACAGGTCTCGAACAGGCCGCAGTGCCCGGATGACGGCGGTGCAATGTTGACCTGTGGCACAGGAGCTGCCGTCATGGGAGCGGAAACAGTGGCCTGAGGAGCAACGACAGGAGCTGTCGTCTGAGCGAAGGCAGGAGATGCCACCAGACCTAGGGCAGCGACCAGCGCAAGAGCTGAAGTCTTCATATTAAAGGGTTTCCATCAACAATAGTTGACCTCACAAAGCACTCCTCCCCATGCCTCACCTTGACCTGGATCAAGTCTGGGGAATTATGTGCTATGGGTGTGGCGGCACAGCAAATGTTACAGGCCGGGAGAGTTCCAATCATCATGACATCAACGCGTATCCCGGACGAAATCCACGATCGCTGTGCTCATTGCATTGGTCGCGAACACAGTATCTGTAATGCGATTGACGATTGTGATCTTGCTATACTTGCCAGTGAGTCTTCAAAAATGACTGTTCCGGATGGACGGTCATTTATAGAGGAGGGCGAGCCAGCCCACGATTTTTTCGTTGTGACTGGTGGCCGCGTCAAACTGTTCACACTTCTTCCAGATGGGCGCCGTCAGATTACCGGTTTTGCTGAAGGTGGAGATTTCCTGGGGCTTGCAGCGTCCACGAGCTATGCATTTGGTGCAGAGGCGCTCGGCACTGCGGTTCTGTGTCGTTTTCCCCACGCGTCCATGCAGCGACTCACAAGTCGCTTTCCCAATCTGGAGCATCGATTACGCCAGGAAGCGTCGCGTGAACTGACTTTGATGCAGGCACGCATGACGTTACTGGGCCGAAAGACGGCACGCGAGCGCCTTGCCACATTTCTGATGGAACGTGCGCGCCTGCTCTCCGCGCCAGTGCCGGAGCCTCATGCGCCGATTGAGCTTGATCTGCCCATGCCGCGAACCGATATCGCTGATTATCTCGGATTGACTATTGAAACAGTCAGCCGTGTTCTGAGTGCCTTTAAACGGGAAGGTCTCATAAGCATTCGTGGCATCACTCACATTACAATCATGCAACCTGACCGCATTGCAGCAATTGCGGAAGGCCTCGAATAAAGACTGATTTGTCGGGAAGCCACATTCCCGCCATGAAATGCTGATGTCTTCCCGCAAGACGACTACAGGAGATTTCATGACAAACCGTATTTTCTTTCGTTCGCTTCTTGCTGTCAGCCTGCTGACCGGTTCTGTTTCAGTGGCTTCCAGCGCGTATGCTGCTGACCCGGCTGCTGCCACGCAGAGCACACAGAACGATTTTCTCGGTAACCTTTCCCAGAAAGAAGACAATCTCAACAACCGCGTAAAGAATTACCAGACGCAGTCGGCTGCTTCTCAGGCTGAGCGCACACAGAAGATTCAGGCTCTCAAGAGCCAGTACACGAATGCTCCGGCTAACGAAAAAGCCAACATTCAGAACAAGATCAACAACGAGCGTGACAAGCTGAACACGGCTCGTACCGCCCAGACGGAAAAGGTTCAGAAGCTGCGCAATGCGCCGCAGGAGCAGAAGAACCGTCTGAATGCGCTTGGCAAGAAAAGCCGTAGCGATGCGACGAACTTTCTGAATGGCGGTCTCTGAGACAGCCTTGCCAGCCGGAGTAATCCGGCTGGTATCTTGTTAGGTTACAGAGAGCGAAACGCTTTCATAGCGCGGTCCCGACCGTCCTGAAGCTCGACAATCGGACGTGGGTACGTCTTTCCCAGAATGACGCCAGCATGGCGGAGTTCATCTTCCCGCGCGCTCCAGGGCTCTAGCAGTGCCTTTCCTGAGAGCTTTTTCAGCTCCGGCACCCACTGACGAATATAATCGCCGTCAGGGTCAAATTTTACACCCTGTCTGGTCGGATTAAAAATCCGGAAGAACGGCGCGGCATCAATGCCCGTTCCCGCAACCCACTGCCAGTTCATGGCATTGCTTGCCCAATCCGCGTCCACCAGAGTGTCACGGAACCAGGCTTCCCCTTTACGCCAGTCAATCAGCAGATGCTTCGTCAAAAATGACCCGACGATCATTCTCGCCCGATTATGCATCCATCCTGTCACCCAGAGCTGCCGCATGCCAGCATCCACAACAGGAATGCCGGTACGTCCCTGTTGCCATGCTTCCAAATCTGTCTGGCTCGTGCGCCACGACATGGATGAAAATTTCTGATTCAGGCTGGTCTCAGGCAGAAGAGGTTGATGAAAAAGGGTGTATTTCGCGAACTCACGCCACCCGATTTCGGAGAGAAAAATTCTCGCGCCTTCTTCGGAAGCCCCTTTACGCTGAATCGCGGCCCAAACCTGCCGCGGAGAGACTGCTCCTGACGCCAGATAAGGGGACAGGCGCGAGGTTCCTTCGCGCCCTAACTCGTCCCGGCCGGTTCCATAACGGGTACAGTCATGCTTCAGGAAGTCCTCCAGATGCTCCTGTCCCTCCGTTTCTCCCGGCTCCCAGTGAGAGCGCAACCCGGCGGCCCAGTCAGGCTGGGTGGGAAGGAGAGCCTGCTCATCAAGACGATGATCGGAAAGCAATTTACTCTCAACAGGGTAGAACGACAGGTGGGACGGTGCATCTACAGGATCGGGAACATCCTGAAGCTGAAACACTTTCCAGAAAGCTGTGAAAACACGGTAGAATTTTTCTTCTTTCGTGCGAACCCGCTCAGGATCCAGCAGGACAGTTCCCCAGTCTGCTGTCACAGAGACACCGTTTTTACTGAGCGCATCAGCAATACGGTCGTCCTGTTCCTGCTCTTTGGCATGAAACCGGTGATGCCAGAAAACGCAGTTAGACCCAGTTTCTTTCGCAAGCGCAGGGATCAGCGTCTCTGCGGAGCCATGAAGCGTCAGGAGCGCTCCATGGTGTTGAGCCAGAGATTTTCTTAGCTCGGCCAGTGCGCCATGAAGCCACCACCGGGATGCCGCTCCCAGACGGTGGAGTGCAGGTGTCTCATCATCAAGAACGTAAACGCAGATCAGCGGTCGCCCGGTTTCCACAGCAGCCTGTAGGGCGGGGTGATCTGCTAGGCGAAGGTCATCCCTGAACCAGACGATGACAGGGGATTCTTTAGTCTGTGACGCGCGGGCAAGCATTCGGCTCTCTTTCCGAGGGCATGAAGGGCAGAGGATGAAAACCTCGAAAACAGGGCTCACAGAATGCGTGAGCTGAAATTAAGCGTGCTTTGCGTCAGATGGTTTCACAGTTTGTGTCGACGCGGGCAGCGGCTTGTGCTCCCGGCCGGAATAATTGGTGATGATGGTCCGTACAGCGCCTGCGGCTTCTTCAGCAGCCATGATCGCCGTATCACCCCACGCATTATCCAGGGAATGAGCCGGAACATCGTGAAGCTGTGTTGCTGCCCCGGCTTCCTTGCCGTCTGGCGTGATGACATGCCAGACGATCTCGATGTGCTGCATCAAAGTTTTATCGACTGTCCCCGCAGTTGTGACCTTCACGATGCCCTGAACCGTAAAATCCGCGTTCTTGGCGTTGGTCTGCACAGAGTTTGTTTTGTCAGGCAGCGAGGCATAGAACGCCCGGGCTAGAGAGGTATTTCCATCGCCGGGCGCTCCTTTAACGCCTTCAAAATAGATATGAGCAGCACGGCGCATGAGGCTGTGAGGATCCTGTTGCATCATATCTGCCTGGATACCGGTCAGGAGATTGGCCAGTTCCGGAGCCTCCTGCATGGCGGCGCCCTTAATGGCCAACGGATCTCCCGCACTCCAGCCTGCCATATCAACCGGTGCGCCATCGCCTTCAGCGCGGGCTTTCCCCTCGGGCGTCATGATGACGTAGTGCGGTACAACGGCTCCGTTGCGTGTGCTGGCGCTCAGTTTCAGCCACCAGTCCCCGGGCTTTTTCGGCTGGGCAATAGCCGGCACCGACTGTGCCACCATGGCTTCCGCAACGTCATGAGCCCACAGCTTCGCAGCATCATCGGACAACAGGGACTCAGAAGATGTCGGAACGGCTAGTCGGGCAGGAGGCAGGTTTGCCGTTGCGAGCTGTCGGGCCTGTTGTCCCGGGTCCGAGAAAGGGCGGGGCATGCTGAAGCAGCCAGCCAGACAGAGGGGCAGCAGAACAGGCAGGAAACGGCGCATCAGGGCTCCGGAACAGTGATAAAGAGACCGGCGAAGTGTAAGGGATCACTTCGCCGATGTCGAAACTGCGGATCAGCGGCGGATCAGAATGTAATTGATCGTCACATCGATATCGAAGTGGTCGCCCTTCATGTCCGGCGGCACTGGCGGCAGTTTGGCCCCTTGGAACATGCCCGTCGTGGCAGCATCCAGTGAGTAGGAGCCGGACTGGCCCGTCAGCCGGACTGTTTTCACATGCCCGAATCTGTCCAGAACAACATGGACAGAAGATGGACCATCCTCTCCGGCGCGGGCGGCATCTTCCGGATAATACATGTGAGACCGGATCCAACGATCAATCTCGCTGCCGTAATCTTCACTGACGCCCTTCACGCTGGTGCGTGTCTGATAAGGCGCGTTAATGGCGCCATTCATGCTGAGCGGCCCCAGCGACATGTCAATCGGTCCGCCCGATCCCGCTGCGCGTCCACGGCGATGGCGATAGGGCGATGGCTGTTCACCGAAGGACAGATCCATCGGATGGGCGAACGGATTGTTGTTCTGTGACCGGTTCGAGCGATGGGCACGATGACTGTGTGACGTCGTCTGTGTGCTTCTCTGGCTGGGGGCGGCGCCCGGCGTAACCTGCTGAGACGGCGTGGTCTTGGGAAGCTCAGATGACGATTCTTCGGGCACGGGTGGGGCCGATGGCGTTTCAGGCGTCGGCACGGCAGGTGTTGGCGCAGATTGCTGTTGCTCTGGCTGCTGCTGTTCCTGCTGGGTTTCTTCCTGGCTCTGGGCAGGCGGCGGTGGCGGAGCGCCCCCCTGATCATTGGCGCGTGGTCCCTGCATGCTGCTTTTTGAGGGAGGCTGGTCAAAAACCATCTCAACCTGCGGCTGCTCGCTTCCTGCAGGTGAACCATGCACGCCCTGATGCTGCGTAAGCAGCAGGGCGAGGACTGCCGCATGAAGGCCAGCAGAAATGCAGAACGGAACAGTCGGCCCCGGTTCCACAATGGTCTGTGGACGCATCATGGGCGTCAGGACGGGGCGAACCGGGCTTTTCGCAGGTGGGACATAATCCTTCAGTCGGGACCGGAAGCCCTTCGGTGACTGAAGATGTGCATTCACAGGGCGTAAGGACGCAGCGAACAGCTTTGGCTCGCGACGCTCCACCTTGCCATTGGCAGACGGCATTTTCCCGCTCATACGTTGCGGGCCTGCTCAAAAGAGGAAAGGTGGCGGCAAGTCATCGCCAGGCTTTATGCACCAGGGCGGGCGGGTTCGTCATCCGGCAGGCTGGTATCCGGTCTGGGGGTGGGCATTGCGTCTGTCACTATCATGGCAGTAATGGCCAGTTCACGAAAGAGACAAAGCGCTATGTTCCTGGCAGGAAAGACAGCTTCATGACAGACAGTCTCATATCGTGTCTTTCCGTTGATCCGGATGTTGCAGCCGCAGTCCGCAGGATTGGTCCATGTCGCCTTCAGGGAAGAGGCGATCAGGAGCCATATCACGCCCTCCTCCGTGCCATCGCCGGGCAACAGCTCCATGGTGTGGCTGCGCGCCGTATCTTCGGGCGGCTATGCCTTCTTGGCCCTGAGGCGTCCGAGGATGGCACGCCTCCATCGCCTGATGTCCTTCTTGCTTTGTCCGAAGATGCTCTGCGTGCCTGCGGCCTGTCTGCTAGCAAGCAGAGCGCCATGCGGGGCGTTGCGCAGGCTCGCTTGGATGGGCTTGTGCCCAGCCGACAAGACGCTGATGCAATGGAAGACGAGGACCTGATCCAGCGGCTGATTACCCTTCGTGGTGTCGGACGATGGACCGTTGAGATGCTGCTGATGCTGACGTTGAACCGACCCGATGTGATGCCGGTGGATGACTTTGGTGTCCGGGAAGGTTGGCGCCGGATTAAAGGGCTGGACATTGCGCCGAAGCCCAAAGCCCTGAAAATTGAAACGTTTCCCTTTTCCCCACATCGCTCCGCGCTGGCCTGGTATTGCTGGCGCGTGGCGGAAGAGGGGCGAAAAACTGCTCCCAACGTGTTGACGGGTTAGTCTGGGGAGTTGGCCGGTTCGTTGAGGAATGCCATCATTTCAGCAATGAAAGGGCGGGGTTGCTCCGCATGCAGCCAGTGACCTGCGCCCTCCAGAGTTTGTATCCGGGCATGAGGAAACAGTGTCATGATCAGGGGGTGGTGCTCCAGCCTGACATAGTCGGAATTGCCCCCACGAAGGAACAGAGCAGGCCCTTCATAAGGAATAGCCTGAATTTCAGGCCAATCTTCGATCAGATGTATCCCGTGCGTAATGTCATCAAATCCAATGGCCCAGCCCGGCGTGCCGTCGAGGCGAACATTCTGAGCCATCAGCTCCGCGACGGCTCTGCTGCCTGTGACGGGTTCCAGCAAGTCCAGCGCGCCACTCCGGGTCAGGTCTGGCGGAAACGTGATGGCATCCAGTCGGGCAATCATATCTCCATGGCCCTGCTGGGTCCGCGCGGGGGCCATATCAGCGACCATCAGGCGGACTACACGGTCTGGCTCTGCCAGAGCGAGCATCATTGCAACCTTCCCACCCATGGAATGTCCGACGACCGAAAAGGAATCGACCCCGAGATCATCAAGGGTTTCCAGCACATCCTGCGCCATGGCCGCGTAGCTAACGGGGCCATGCGGACTGTCTCCGTGATTGCGAAGGTCTAGGGCAATCGTCCGAAATGCCTGGGCTGCCTCACGCTGAAGAAAACCAAGATTACGGGCACGTCCAAACAGTCCATGCAGGAAAACGACCGTTTCCTGTCCGTCCCCGCGTTCGATGGCGTTGAGTTTCATGCATGATCCTTCCATGACAGCGGTTGATCGCAAGCAGCGTTCCAGCCAAACAGAACTACACCTGCCGCCGGGGAGACCTCTTGTCCACCAGCCCCACCCGTAACGAATTGCGTTTTCGCGTGAGTCGCCATCTGCGCGAGCTCCTTCGTCACCCCACCCAGGCTCCCGTGACGCTGCGTGCGATGGTGCGCGCTGACGAGATCTGGCTGACTGTTCTGGCTGCCGTGGTCGGGGGACTGTCTGGGCTGTGTGTTGTGATTGTTACAACTGTCACCCTGTTTCTTCACAGCGCACTATTCGGTCGCGGGAACACTGTGGACGGTCACCTTTCCGGCCTGACATGGCTCCCTCCATGGCGTCTCCTCCTCGTCCTGACACTGGGCGGCCTTGTCCTTGGGATATTCGGTGCGGTGGTTGCAAAAGTTATGCCCCGCCGTCCGGTCGATCCCATTGAAGCCAATGCTCTGCATGGTGGTCGCATGTCTGTGCGAGACAGCACGATCGTTGCGCTTCAGACGATTCTTTCCAATGGCATAGGGGGCTCCATCGGCCTCGAAGCAGGCTTTACACAGATTGCCTCTGCTCTTGGGTCCCGCATTGGCCAGTCTTTCCGGGTCCGTCGTGAAGATCTGCGTGTTCTGGTGGGCGCGGCTGCTGGTGCGGCGATCGGTGCGGCATTCAACGCGCCCGTGGCGGGGGCTTTTTACGCCTTTGAACTCGTGATCGGCTCTTACTCTCTCGTCAGTCTGTCACCCGTCGCTGTGGCAGCTCTTGCCGGTGTGGGTGTGGCGCATCTGTTTGGTCACATGCCTGCTGCGGTTATGATTGCAGACCCGGGGACCCTGACGTGGGATGGGAGTGTCAGTGTTGTTGTCATCAGCATTCTGTCTGCTCTAACCGCCATCGGCGTCATGTATTGTGTGACCCAGACCGAGGTTCTGTTTCGCAAGCTCCCTGGCCCTGTGTGGCTGAAGCCTGCCGTCGGCGGACTGATGGTTGGTGGGTTAGCAGTCATTCACCCATCAGTCCTGTCGGCGGGACATGACGCCATGCGAGTGGTTTTTGCGGGATGGATTACGCCTCGTCTGGCTCTCGGCCTGTTGATACTGAAAGCGCTGGCCTCCTGTATTTCCATCGGCTCCGGATTCCGCGGGGGGCTGTTCTTTGCATCTCTGTACCTCGGTAGCCTTGCCGGGACGGTGTATGGCGCGCTGCTTGAATGGATCGGCTTGGCGCCAGTGTCCCTGACGGCTTGTGCTCTGATTGGCATGAGCGCCATGGCCGTGGCCATTATCGGTAGCCCTATGACCATGGTGTGCCTGCTTCTGGAACTGACAGGCAGTATTTCCATGAGCGGTGCAACATTCGTAGCCGCTGTTTTGTCGCTCCTCACTGTGAGACGTCTGTTCGGCTATAGTTTCGCCACATGGCGTTTTCATCTGCGTGGTGAATCCATTCGCTCTGCCGTGGATATCGGGTGGATGCGCTCTCTGAACGTTCGGCGCATGATGCGCGGACAGGTGCGAACCATCTCGTCTGACACCCCCCTGAACCGGGCACAGGCTCTTTTTCCTTTGGGCTCCGCGCAGAGAATTGTCCTGCTGGATCGGGACAGCCGCTATGTGGGAATGGTTAATGTGGCAGAGCTCCAGGCCGTTCCTGCGGCCTTAACGCCCGTGCAGAGCCTCGCCCATTTCGAAAACGCCATGTTGACGCCTCTGCTGACAGTTCGGGAAGCCGTGGAACTGTTCGAACGTGCAGAAGCCGATGCCCTCGTTGTCGTGGAAGATCTTCAGTCCCGTCAGGTGGTTGGTATCCTGACGGAACAGCACGCTCTGCGTCGCTATGCCGAAGAGCTTGAGCGCAGTCGCCGAACACTGGCCGGCGAAGAGGGATCAGCCGTGTGACGGTTCACCCTTGGCATCGACGTCTATGCGTTTCAACATGACAGTCCATTCACAGGAGAACACTCATGTCCAACACCCCTGAAGATCGTCTCGCCGCCCTTGAAATCACACTGCCGGAAGCTGCTGCACCGGTTGCGAATTACGTTACGACTGTCCTGACAGGCAATCTGCTGGTTGTTTCGGGTCAGCTTCCTCTCGTGGATGGTAAGCTGCTCATTACCGGCAAGCTGGGCGACGAAGTCTCCAATCATGCAGGTGTTGCCTGTGCACGCGCATGCCTCATCAACGTCATTTCCCAAGCCAAAGCCGCTCTGGGCGGTGATCTGTCCCGCATCAAGCGGGTTGTGCGTCTCGGTGGTTTCATTGCCTGCACACCGGAATTCACGGAACATGCTGTTGTCATGAATGGTGCGTCTGATCTCGCGGTTGAAGTCTTCGGAGATGCAGGTCGTCATGCCCGCTCCACAATTGGCGTTCCAAGCCTGCCAGTGAATGCACCGGTTGAAGTGGAAGCCCTGTTCGAAGTCGTCTGATTCCACCGGACTGGATGGGCTTCTTGCCCATCCAACTTCATGGAAAAGACACCAAGACGTTGCCTTTTCCATGCCTGATCAACACGTTTGCCCTATGGGTTATGTACGTTTGCAGGATCAGCCGTCATGAGCGCCTCTACTCCCCCGCCATCAGAAGCGACTGACTGGACGCTGACGCTTCATGCGTCCATCCATGAAATCGGCCCGGCTGAATGGAATGCCTGCGCCGGCGACGAAAATCCGTTTGTGTCCTTCGGGTTTCTTTCGGCTCTGGAAGACAGTGGATCCGTCGCAGATCGAACCGGATGGCTTGTCAGGCATGCTGCCCTACGCGCTCCCAATGGAACGATTGCAGCGCTCGCTCCTCTCTATGGGAAAGCCCATTCCATGGGTGAATATGTTTTCGATCAGTCCTGGGCGCGGGCCTATGAGGCTGCTGGAGGGCACTATTATCCCAAGTTCCAGTGCGCGGTTCCGTTTTCCCCAGTCCCCGGTCCGCGCCTTCTTGTCCGGCCTGATCAGGTGGAACCACAGGCCGTCGCACGAGCGCTGGCATCGGCTTTAATGCAAGCAGCCCGGCAACTAGGTCTGTCCTCCGTACATGCGACATTTTGCGATGACGCCTCGATGGAGGCATTTGAAAGCGCCGGATACCTCAAGCGCCTAGGCATTCAGTATCACTGGCAAAATCAGGGATACGCGTCTTTCGAGGATTTCCTGAATGCCCTGTCATCCCGTAAGCGCAAGGCCATTCGCAAGGAACGCAAAACAGCCCAGACCGCTGGCCTTACATTCGTGACAAGGCAAGGCGCGGACATTACCGCTGCGGACTGGAAAGCCTTTTATCGATTCTATCAGTCTACGGTCGATCGAAAATGGGGGAGTGCTTACCTGTCTGAAAGCTTCTTCCCGATGCTTTCAGAGCGCTTGGGCAATAGCGTCGTTCTGATGCTTGCGGAGCATGAAGGGCGCCCTGTGGCTGGGGCCCTGAATCTGATGGGGAAAGATACTCTCTTCGGGCGCAACTGGGGATGTGACGGAGAGTGGCCCTTCCTCCATTTTGAGCTGTGCTACTATCAGGCCATCGATTTCGCCATTGCCCATGGGTTGACCCGTGTGGAAGCTGGCGCGCAAGGGGAACATAAGATCCAGCGCGGCTATCTGCCAGCTCTTACGCGTTCGGCGCACGCCTTTCTGGATCCGGGACTGGGGAGAGCTGTTGCGGCTTTTCTTGAAGAAGAGCGGAGCGTTCTTCTGGATGAAGCCGAAGCCCTGGCAGCAGGCTCTCCATACCGTCAGGACGACTTGTCCTGATGGGGGCAGTTAACGATTGGGAAAGGGTCTGACAGTTAAGCTTCCTTCATGACAGTGGAATGCCGGAGCTTCAGCCGTGGAGAACAGCACCTATATTGCCCTTTCGCGCATGGATGCCCAGCAGCGCGCCATGTCGGTGGTGGCAGACAACATGTCCAATGCTTCCACGGTCGGTTACAAACGCGAAAACGTTCTGTTCAGTGATTATCTCTCCCGGCAGCACGGAAGTACCCAGCCCACGGGCGCTGAGACTCAGGCCTATACTCAGGATCGTGCGACCTATCGTGACTTCCAGCAGGGCGACATGCAGCAGACGGGAAACCCGCTCGATCTTGCCTTGGGTGGAGAGGGATATTTCCAGGTGCAGACCGCCAACGGTGTGCGACTGACGCGCGCTGGCCGCTTTGAAAAGCAGCAGGACGGAACGGTAGTTGACGAAAGTGGTAACGCCCTTCTGGACCGGGAAGGGCAGCCCATCGTGCTGCCAGCAACGGATCATCAACTCACCATTTCTTCCGATGGTGTCATAACCACTGAAACCGGTGAAGCCGGGCAGATCGGTATCGTCACTGCACGGGACAACAACACCCTTCAGGCTGAGGGCAGTCATCTTCTCCGATCAGACCAGCCAACCGATGCCGTGGACAGGCCTTCGATCCTGCAAGGCATGGTCGAGGGCAGTAATGTGCAGATGATGTCCGAGGTCACGAAGATGATGGATATCCAGCGCAATTTCGATTTCATGGCGCAGTTCGTCAACGCCGAGGCGACACGTCAGCAGAACGCCATCGATAAAATCGTTCAGGTCTCCGCCTGACAGACGTCCTGACGGGACAAGGATTAAAGCCACATGCGCGCACTCGATATCGCTGGAACGGGCATGCAGGCCCAACAGACCAACGTTGAAACCATTTCCAACAACATCGCGAACATGAGTACGACCGGATACAAACGGTCCCGTGCTGAGTTCCAGGATCTCATCTACCAGAATATCCGCCGGGTCGGCACGAGTTCGTCTGATACAGGCACGACTGTGCCTGCCGGAGCGCAGGTTGGTTTGGGTGTAAAAACAGCCGCTATTTATCGCATCAATGATCAAGGTAGTCTTGAACAAACCAGTAACTCTCTGGATCTAGCCGTGCAGGGCAAGGGATACTTTCAGATCCAGCTACCCTCCGGACAGTTGGCTTACACGAGAGACGGCACCTTCTCGATGGACAATACGGGATCGCTCGTAACAGCTGATGGCTACCAGCTAAGCCCGACCATCACGATCCCCAATAATGCCCAGAGTGTCAGCATTGATCAGTCCGGGCAGGTCAGCGTAACGGTCGCCGGGCAGAACAATTCAACTGTTGTCGGTCAGCTCCAGCTTGCGACTTTCACGAATGAAAATGGCCTGGACGCGATGGGCCAGAACCTGTTCACGCCCACCACGGCCTCTGGCGATGCAATGCTCGGAACCCCGAACACAACGGGTTATGGCAGTGTCATGCAAGGCTATGTTGAGAACTCGAACGTCAATGTTGTGACGGAAATTACAGATCTCATTACGGCGCAGCGTGCATACGAAATGAACAGCAAGGTCATTACGTCAGCAGACGATATGATGCAGACTCTTAACAACCTTGGCGGCCGCTGAGCGTGAAAGGAGGGTGGTGGCAAGTCGGACTGCTGGTGTTTTCAGCCGTAGCAACGGGTTCCGTCCATGCGGCCACGCTCCGTACGAATATCAGTATCGATCATGCCCGTGTTCATCTTTCCGATCTGTTTTCAGGCCTGACGTCAGCGCAGGACGCCGATATCGGAGACGCTCCTGCACTTGGCGCAAGCTATGTTGTAGGTGGCCCGCAACTGACAGCGATTGCTGCACAGTTTGGTGTGGACTGGCCAGATGCATCACCCTTGGTCTCTACGACGGTGACGCGGGCCACACGTTTAATCGGGGAGGATGATATTCTACCGGTTTTGCACCAGGGGCTGGATTTGTCTCAGGACGCTCATGTTGAAATTACCCTAAGTGGTTTTCGGTCTGTGCCAGTTCCTGCGCAGGATCAGGCGGCTCCAGTTCTTCTGCATCTGGAGCGGCCACCACGAGGGGGGGGGCATTTCAATGCCCGGATGGAGGTTCCAGCTACATCGGGTGGCAAAGCAACATCCTTTTCGGTGAATGGCTCCGTGACCATGGAGGTCCGGGCCGTGACGCTTCGTCATGGGCTTCATCCTGGGCAGCCTGTGCTGCCTGAAGATGTGAGTGTTACTTTGGTCCGATCATCCGATGTGCCTGAAGACACGTTGCAGACCGTTGATGATGCAGTTGGCCTGGAAGCAAGAAGCAGTCTGTCTGCGGGACAGGTTCTGGCGTCCTCGCAACTTGTGCACCCTCAACTAGTGCGGCGGGGATCACCCGTGGTTTTGTTCTACACCTTGCCGGGAGTTCGCCTGACAGTGTCAGGAAACGTTCTGGAGGCAGGTGGCAAAGGCGATACTGTTCATATTTATAATGCCAACAGTCACATGGTTCTGACAGGGCGGGTCATGGGACGAACCGAAGTCGAGGTCATCCCGGACATTGCTCCCCTTTCAGCGGACAGTCGAAACCGTCCTGCAGCAGTGAACTTGCCGACGTTATAAAAAAGCCTGAAACGCAGTGGCATTTCAGGCTCCAAAATGAAAAGCAGTCCGCGCGTCTGGCTTAACTCTGGTTCTGCACACTGTTGGGCATAGCGCGGTGCTGGAAGACCTTTCCAATGCGAAGCACCAGTCGTCGGACCCATTTTCCAATCGCATCCATCCAGAGATAGACGATCGGGGTGGTATAAAGCGTGAGCAACTGACTTACGATCATGCCTCCGAGTACAGAGACGCCTAGTGGGGCACGCATCTCGCTCCCGTAACCATGTCCGATGATAAGCGGCACAGCACCGAGGGCCGCAGCGAGAGAGGTCATGAGAATTGGGCGGAAACGCGTGATGGATGCTTTGAAAATGGCATCCTTGGGCGACAATCCATCATGGCGCTCTGCATGAATGGCAAAGTCGATCACCAGAATAGCGTTCTTTTTCACAATGCCTGTCAGCAGAATGATGCCGATAACAGCAACAACACTGAAGGGCATTCCAAAACACCATAGCCCTATGATGGCACCAATGCCGGCAGAGGGCAGCGTGGAAAGAATGGTGATGGGATGAATCAGGCTCTCATATAGAATGCCAAGCACAATATACATGACGGCAATGGCTGCTGCGAACGCCAACAGTGCATTGATCATGACTTTGGTTGTATCGCCCGCTGTCCCCGTGAACTCGCCCAGAACACCTTCTGGAGCATGGGTATTTTTCAGCGTGTCCTGAATGAGCTGTACGCCCTGAGCATAGGTCACGCCGGGCGCCAGATCGAAGGAAATAGCGGTCGAATAGTACCCGGAACGATGGGTGACATCGAGCGGCTGCTGTTTCCATAGAATGGAAGCCACGTTTTCAAGCGGGATCATCTTTTCTGTCGAAGACGATACAGCGGCGCCGCTGGAACTGTTGCCGGAAATCTGGTTGGCCAGTGAGTTCTGAATAGATGCCGTTGCAAGAGATGCAAATGTGCTTTCAGTCCCGCTGGTGGAGGCTTGGGCTCTAATCAGGTTGGACGCCACACCGCCCGCCGCTGTGCCAGCAGAAGTTGAAATCCAGACCTGATGCAGCATGTTGGGATCAGTTCGATACTGCGGCCCCAGAACCATGACGACCCGGTGTGTCGTCAGAGGAAGGTGGATCGTGGAGACGATGGTCTGGCCGTAGGAATCATACAGAACATTCTGGATTAGCTGCGGTGTGATGCCATACCGTGCTTCCGTATCGCGATGGACCGTGACGTAGGCCGCGATGGACTGGCTTTCCGTTGCCGAAGAAAGGTTGACCAACTGCCCGGATGCACGCAGCGCTCCCAGCATTTTAGGGAGATAGCCTGTCAGGCTGGCAATATCTTCGCTGCGGAGAACATATCGATAAGCACCCGTATTTTTCTGGCTGCTTCCCCCTTGGCTATTGCCGCCGACATTCCAGAACATCACGTCTGCTCCCGGTTCAACGGGAACAGCCTTGCGAATACGGGCCAACACTGTCGCTACCGGAGCGCGCTCGCTTTTCTCTTTCAAATGCAGGTAGAGCTGGCCGGAGTTTTTATCGTTACTGAAAATGGTCGTGGATGTTACGTCCGGGTCCCGCTGCACGATTGCACCGACAGCACGCAGCCTGCGGTCAATTTCATCAAAGGACATGGTCGCATCGCCCTGGATGCGACTGCCAATCAGGGAAATATCCTGCTCGGGGATAAATTCCTTGGGCATGACGATGACTGAACCCACGAGCAGGATAAAGCTCAGGGGAAGGGTCAGCCCCATAAGGATCGTGTGCCGCAGGCACCAGTGCATGGAACGGGCGTAAAGACGCACGAGGCCATCCAGCCCCGCTTCAGTAAAGCGCACGATGGCGCCTGTAAGACCCTTACGGGGAGCGGTCCCATGATCAATTTCAAGCATGCGAGCGCACATCATGGGTGTCAGGGTGAGGGACAGCCACATTGAAATCACGATGGCGGAAATCATCGTCATGCAGAACTCGAACATGATCGAGCCCGCAGTTCCCGGCAAGAACAGCAGAGGAATAAACACCGCAACAAGCGAGGCACTGATGGACAGGACCGTGAAGCCGATTTCCGACGAGCCAACAATGCTGGCTTCGTAATGATCCATCCCGTCTTCAATGTGCCGCGCAATGTTCTCAAGCACCACAATGGCATCATCGACAACGAACCCGACAGCGATCGTCAGGGACATCAGAGATAGAACATCCAGAGTAAAGTTGAAGTATGCCATTGCGGCCAGCGTGCCGGACAGGGCAATCGGCACAGTGACGGCCGGGATGACAGTGGTCATGACCCTGCGGAAGAAAAGCAGGATGACCAAGACCACCAGAATGACGGAAATGATGAGGGCGTCTCTCGCATCATCAAGGGCGGCCCGAACGGAGCGGGATGTATCCAGGCCAACAGTTAATTTGACGCTACCCGGCAGACCCTCTCGCAGTTTGTCCAGATTAGCGTTGATCCCGTCCACGATCGCCACGGTGTTGGCATGAGGCTGACCGGAAACGATGAGCGTAATGGCCCGGTGACCATTGATGTAGCTCGTTTGATAAACGTCCTGCACACCATCGTAGACGTTAGCGACGTCCTTGAGGCGAACGGGATACAGTCCGTTCCGGTATCCGACGATCAGATCCCTGTATTCGCTTGCTTTGACGGCCTGGTCGTTGGTTGACAGCAGCATGCGTGTGCCATGACTGTCGATGAAACCCTTTGGAGTGAAGGCATTGGCAGAGGCGAGGGCCGAGCGAATATTCTCAAGCCCGATGCCCCATTTATACAGAGGTCCCGGATTAAGCTCTACGCGAACGGCTGGGTTCGATGAACCAACGACTTCCACACGGCCTACTCCTTTGACCTTGGCCAGATAAGGTTTGACCTGAATATTGGCCACATCATAAAGCTCGGCCTGTGTCAGCTGGTCTGTCGTGACACTGAGCAGGTAAACCGGGAAACCACTGCCATCCAGCTTGAAGGCCTGCGGATCATCGTCCAGCGTGCCGGTGGGAAGATCGCTGCGGGCAGCCCGAAGAGCGGCCTGTACGTCTCGCAGGGCCCCGTCGATGTTCCGGGAAGACGAGAACTCAATGAAAATCTGCGCCTGACCCTGGCTCGTGTCAGACTCAATGCTCTTCACATCGGCAATGGAGCCAAGGCGCCGCTCCAGCGGGGTCGTGACAGAGGTTGCCATCTGCTGCGGGTCCGCACCCGGCTGTGATGCCACGACCATGATGTTGGTTGTGGTTGCATCAGGCATCGTCGCAACAGGCAGAAGAGGATAACAGATGACGCCGGCCATGAAGATGGCAAGAGACATCAGGATTGTTGCGACGGGGCGGTCAATGAAAAAGCGGCAGAAATTCATGCCGACAGCTTATCCCCGATTATGGTCTTTTGGTCATTACTATTAGGACACGAAAAGTCATTTTCGTACCGTGAGACTGGTCAGTAATCGGGCATTCCACCCGGTCGGGCAGAGGGCTGCCTGCAATAGTAACGTTCAGCCAGACGCGGCGGCAAAAGATCTGTCAGACGTGCACCCAACCCAAGCCAGAACGGAAACATGATTCGTCTTTGTCCCCGTAGCGTTCCACGCAGAATGCGGTGTACTGCCTCTTCTGTGGAGACCAGACCTGGCATGGGAAAACGATTGGCCCGCACCATCGGAGTTTTTACAAACCCGCAACAAACGCTTGTGAGGGAAATTCCCTGTCGTTCCAGGCTCGGAGCACTGGCAACGACAAACCGATCAATTGCGGCCTTGGAGGCTGAATAAGATGGGGTCCCTGGGTAAGAGACAAAGCTCGCGACTGAAGACATGACGCAGATGCGGCCTCTGTGACCGTTTCTGTCCGGCTTTTGCTGCCGCATCTGTTCGATAGCTGGGAAAAGGGTGTTGAGGGCACCCGTCAGATTGGTTTCAAAAATAGCTCTTGCATGTTCTTCACGTTCCATGACCGAAGGCTGTCCGTGGGAGGGCGGAAGACCACCAGTCAGGCCTGCGCATGCAAATACCATGTCCAGTCTGGAGCGACCGGATTCTCCTACCCACTCTGCCATTTCCGTTCGGTCGCGCACGTCTATGCAGCGAGTATGAACGACTGCCCCCAAGGACGAGCATTGCGCTTGAGTCAGGTTCAGGCTGTCCGAATGCAGATCTCCCAAAAACAGGGTCTGGTGTGGCTTGGAAAGGCGGTTTGCCAATCCCTGACCAATTCCAGAACCAGCCCCTGTAATGAGGATCGTCATTGTGCAGGGCAGTTGTTCGTAGGCTTCTGCCCGGCAAGGAGGGTTCGTGCGAAACCATGAGCATCTGTGGTGACCGCAGCAAGAGTGCCACTATGGCTGGCACCCCCATAGGTCGTGTGGCTGACGGAAGTCCCTGCAGCACATAGTGCATTTACCAAACGATGCTGCTCGCTTGGGGAGGAGTGCAGATCCTGCGCGCCTGTTGCAATCATGACAGGTGTTGAGAGCGAGAGGGACGGATATTCAGCCCATTTCAGTGCTGGCGCCAATACAGCATCGGCGCCAGGCTTGAGTGTCGTGGCAGGTGTCAGTCCTGAACGGTGGGCCATCGGAAAGAAATCCGAACTGCATGTGCTTCCGGCGTCATGCATCAAAGCCAGAGCCCGGTTTGTAAAGACAGCGTTGGCGTCAAAGGAAGGGTCAGCCTGAGCCAGAGATGCGCCAAGAGACAGGAGTTCCGGAACGACTGGTGAGAAGTTGTGCGGATTACGAGGGTGCATAAGATCCTGAACGCCCTGCGCATCCAGATAGGGCGGCGCGACAGCGATCGTTCCCAGAATATGCAATTGAGGCGCGTAGGACGCCGCCATTGCAGAGGCTGCCAGAGCCGCCTGAGCGCCTTGCGAATGGCCACTGAGAAGTACTGTCGTGGAGATCGAAGGAAGGCGTTCGTGAGCGGCTCGAACGGAATCCAGGACGCTCATCCCTTCTGAACGGGCATTGAGAAGTAATGCCTCGCCGGGCTCCCCAAGACCCGGATAGTCTGTGGCGACGATCGCAAAGCCCTGTCGCAGCCAGGGACCATAAAAGCGTTCCTGAACAGTCCCGAGGCCCATGACAGAAGGCGCACATGTCAGATGCAGGCCACTTTCTCCATGAGCCCAGGCCAAGACAGGCCACCCACCAGCGGGCGGCTTGCCTGCGGGAACCAGAACTTCCGCTGACACCCGAACAAGCTGCTTCGGATTGCGGGCATCTGCGCTGCGATAAGTGAGACGCCATGCCTGACCTGGAACATGAGAAATCATGTGATCCAGACGCATCGCCTGACCCGCTGCCACCGGGACGCTGACGGAATAGGAGTCTCCGTCATCCTGTGATGCACAACCGGACAGGGCGGCACCCAGAGAGGCAAGGCTGAGAAGTGTAGCGCCCATCGTTCGGCGGAAGCGAATGAATGTCATGGTAACTCATGGTCTCCTGAGGAGGAAAACGCATCATAGCAGCGCCGGTTGTCTCCGGGGAGCCATCCTGACTTGGAGGCGAGGCCATCCGGCGCTACAGAAGATGTCACAGAAGACAGAAAGGAACCGATTATGAGCGATACCCCTCCCGACCGCCTGTGCGCCAGCCCGGACAGCCCATACTACAATGAAGACGTGCTGAACCGCGGCGTTGGTGTTCGCCTCAAGGGCGAAGAAAAGACCAATGTTGAGGAATACTGCATCAGCGAGGGCTGGGCACGTCTGTCTGTTGGTAAGGCCGTGGACCGCAAAGGCCGTCCGATGACCCTGAAGGTCACGGGGACGGTTGAGGCCTGGTTCAAGGACGACGAAAAGGACGCATGATGACGCAGGTCAGCCCCCGCCGGATTATTATCGACACGGATCCCGGTCAGGACGATGCCGTGGCAATCCTGCTGGCGCTGGCCTCGCCAGAACTGCAGGTCGAAGCGATCATGACCGTTGCTGGCAACGTGTCGCTCGCCCAGACCACGAAAAACGCCTGCGCCCTGCTCGAACTGGCAGGGCGTGAGGATGTACCGGTTTTTGCCGGTGCCGCACGGCCTCTTCATAAGGCGCCGATCAGTGCGGAATACGTGCATGGTGAAACCGGAATGGGGGGCGCTAACCTGCCAACCCCTCGTCTCCGTGAGCAGCCGATGGACGCCGCTACCCATCTGATCGATGTGCTGCGGAAGGAGCCAAAAGGCGCCATTACGCTGGTTTGCCTTGGTCCTCTGACCAATCTGGCACACGCCCTGACGCACGCGCCGGATGTTGCGTCCAAAATTTCCCGGATTGTCGCAATGGGTGGCGCGCAGCGCGAAGGTGGAAACATCACACCAACTGCGGAATTCAACTTCTTCGTTGATCCCCACGCTGCGAAAATCGTGATGGGTGCAGGCATTCCTGTCACGCTGCTCCCGCTCGATGTGACCCATCGCGCCATTGCGACTCCTGCGCGGCTGGCACCGATTGCTGCGCTCGGAACACCTGTGGGCGATATGGTTGTCCGGATGCTGGGTGCTGAAGACCGCTTTGAGAAGCTGAAGTATGGGTGGGAAGGCGGTGCACTCCATGACCCGCTGACGATTGGCTGGCTACTGCGGCCAGACCTGTTCTCCGGACGGGACTGTAACGTCGAGATCGAGATTGAAGCACCGCTTTGTCTGGGACAGAGCGTTGTCGATCTTTGGAAGGTAACCGATCGCCTCCCTAATGCGTTATGGATTGATCACATTGATTCCGACGCGTTCTACACTCTTCTTACCGAAAGACTGGCCCGTCTGGTTTAGGGTCTTCTTTTGTCAGCCCATGACTCTGGAGCATCGAACATGACAGATTCCAACCCGCAGGATCGCTTCTCCGTCGTCATCGTTGGTGGGGGTGCTGCAGGCATCACCATTGCAGCGCAGCTTCGACATCAGCGACCCAACCTGTCGATTGCCATTATCGAACCATCTACGACGCATGCCTACCAGCCGGGCTGGACGCTGGTTGGAGCCGGCGTGATGACACTGGCGGAAACGCTCCGTCAGGAAGGTGGCCTGATTCCGAAAGACGTGACCTGGCTGCGAGACAGTGTGGTGTCTTCCGATCCTGACGCGAGCACGGTGACGCTCGAAAGTGGCCGTGTGGTGGAATATCGTCGGCTGGTTGTATGCCCCGGACTTCAGTTGGACTGGGATAAAATCGAGGGACTACCCGAGACGCTGGGCCGTAATGGCGTGACGTCCAACTATTCCCGTGAAACGGCTGCCTACACATGGGAATGCATCCGTCATCTTGATGGTGGAAAGGCGCTCTTTACACAGCCTCCTATGCCCATCAAGTGTGCTGGGGCACCGCAGAAGATTGTCTATCTGGCGAGCGATCACTGGCGCAAGGAAGGGTCGCTTCACCGCACGGAAGTCGATTTCTGTATGGCGGGCGACGCGCTGTTTGGCGTGGCATACTACGTGCCTTCCCTCCAGAAGCAGATCGATTTTTATGGGGTCAATCTTCATAAGAAAGAGAACCTCATTAAGGTTGATGGGGAGAAACGCGAAGCCACCTTCCAGATTGTTGGCACGGACGAAACTGTTGTTCGGTCGTTCGACATGCTGCATGTTGTTCCGCCACAGTCCGCCCCGGATTTCGTCAAGAAAAGCCCCCTTGCCAATGCCGGTGGCTGGCTGGATGTGGACCCTACAAGTCTGCGTCATGTGAAGTACGATACCATTTTCGGCGCTGGAGATGTTCTGGGTACCAGTAATGCCAAGACAGCTGCTGCCGCGCGCGAGCAGGCTCCCGTTGTGGTCTCGAACCTGCTGGCCTCTCTCGACGGTCGCCCTCAAACAGGGGCGTATGATGGATATGGTGCCTGCCCACTGACAGTGTCTTACGGCAAAGTCGTTTTGGCAGAGTTCCTGTATGGCGGGAAGGTTGCTCCGAGTTTCCCGTATGATCAGCGGAAACCCAGCCGCTTCGCTTGGCTCCTGAAAACCGAAGTTTTCCCGCGCCTGTACTGGCATGGAATGCTCAAGGGGCATGACGTCAAGGTCAAGCACAAGGTCAAAGAAAGCGCCTGATCTATAGGTATTTCACGAGAAGAAGCCGGGGGAGACCCCGGCTTTTTTTGTGCTTTTTCAGGGTGTGTTCAGCACTGGCAGAAATGTCTTGAGTGTGCCGTCATTGGGTTGCGCTGGAATATCCAGCAAATGCGTCACCAAAGAGTAGACATCGACATTGTCAAAGGGCGGTAGCACCTTACCGGCTTTGAAGTCCGGGCCATTCGCAACGAAAACGGCGCTCATTTGCGGTGCTGCGGGATCATAGCCGTGAGCGCCCTTATACGGGTTCTGAGATTTGTCTGGAGTAGTGGCCTGAATCATCCAGCCGACATCAGCAAGACAGATATAGGCAGGGACACGGGGATTCTTTCCATAGTGAAATCGTTCCGGAATTTCAGCTTTGCGCCAGCATGTCATATGCGAGTGCGACTGAAGGAGCGCTTTCTCCAGAACTGCCGTTTTTCCCGGCACAGCATTTACCCCGGCGTAAGCGCCTCCCGTGATCCAATGATAAGAGGAGGCTGGCGCGATCTGATCCATGGGAATGATATGATTTTCCCCAACGGACGCCATCCCATGATCTGCGACGACTATAATATCAGCGGGAATATGACGTTTTTTTAGCCCCTCGATCAGTTGCCCGATGCCATCGTCAACATCTTCCAGGGCAGCCTCAACTTCAATAGAGTCAGGCCCAAAATGGTGGCCCTGTGTGTCAACGATATTGAAATAGAGTGTACTGAATTCAGGACGCTTTGCAGGTTGCGCGTCATACCAGGATAGCAATGTGTGCACGCGTTCGCTGTCAGACATCTGCGAACGGAAAGGCAGCCATTCGTCTGGCCGCATATTATGAATAATAGCTTCTGATCCAGGCCAAAACAGTGTGCCAACATTCAGCCCATGCTGTTTCGCGGTCACCCAGATTGGCTCAGCTTCATTCCACCAATAAGAGTCCTTGCTCTGCATGGTGAATTTTATTCCGGGATGATCCGCATCATACATTGTATTCCCGACAATCCCATGGTGGTCGGGTCTGAGGCCAGTCACCAACGTGTAGTGGTTAGGGAATGTAATGGATGGAAAAGAAGGCCGCATACCCTCAGCAGAAACGCCATTCCGAGCCAGCTCTAATAGGTGAGGTGTCAGCCCTCTGGAAAGATATTCTGTTCGAAAACCATCCAGAGAAATCAGAATGACAGTTGGCTTCCCGATCCATGGCGTCGGCTGAAGTGGCGTTGAAGCACAACCGCTGATAAGGGTCAGAAGGGTCGCGCTAAACGCCTTGGCAAGAAGCTTTTTCATGCTTCCAGTTAAGCGGAATTTTCAGAACGAAAACAGAGCATCTCTCCCACGCGAGTGCGAAGTTTTCGTGACGTCTCCGGTGCTGAGCACAAAAAAAGAGGGGCTAGAAGCCCCTCTTTCTCGTGTCATATCTAAATCGAAAAGATCAGAAATGAGCACCGATGTTTAGTTGGAACGACCGTCCCATGATGGCATCATAATAACGGGTTAGGCTGACTGTGCCGGGGTACTTTGGAAGTGCTCCGGTAATATTGTTGATCATGAAGTTGGCATCAATGTTCTTGGTGATTTGATAGCCAAACGTTGTGTTGAAATACGCAAAACCCGGACGGTTGTTATGTTCGTACGTATAGTCCGAAACCTGCAGGGCATACTTGGACTTGCCATAGTAAATGGTCTGCCACTGGAAGAAAATCGGGCCACGCGTATAGTTGAAGTCCAGCGTGAACAGATTGTTCGGAGACGTCGTATCGCCATTCAGGACATACGTGCTGCCAAGATACGTCTGCTGATTGCGCAGGTAGTGAGAATAGTTTCCACGAAGTTCGATGTTGCCAGCAGACTGCGGTAGGCCGAGGCGCTGCAGCGGAACATAGTAATCGATGTTCGCCTGCATGATCTGCATGTGCTGGTTGGCAATGTTGAAATAGCCGGACGTGAAGCTCTCAACCTGGTGGTCCGAATCACGCTTGAAGGAGTTGCAGTATGCGTTGTTCGGGTAAGAGCCTGAATCATAGCAGGCATTCATCAGATCGCCGACACTCAGGGATGTGATCTCATTGTTGACTTTGACATCAACAAAAGAGGCCGTCATGTCGAGACCACGGACGAAGTGCGGATGGAAATCCAGCGTGCCTGTGTAGCTGTGAGACGTCTCGTTCTGCAGCTTTGCGTTGCCGCCTGATTTGCCCTGCGCTGTGTAATAATTGATGTTCGAGCTGAAACCGCCCTTGGGAATTCCTTCCTTTGCGCAGTTCGCTGCTCTCGTTGCAGGAGCAGGACCAGAGGTGATGTACTCGATGGAGCAGGGATCTTCTGCTGTATTGTAGGTCGTGCTCTGGGGCGCAAAAAGCTCGGTGACGGACGGATTACGAACGGACTGGGCATAGTTCCCGGACAGGCCGAAATCCTGCGTTGGCCACCACGCACCACCAAACATGTACGTCCAGTAGTTGCCGGTCATGCTGTTGTTGATAAAGCGGCCGTTTGCTGTTGCGGACAGGCTGTAAACGCCCGGGACATGCATGTTCGGGGAAACAAGCGGAATATCCAGCTCACCAAAGACTTCATGCGTGTGATAGGCGCCCGACGTAATGGGGATGGCGGTTGAGTTGCCGTACTGCTTGTAGGTTCCGTCTGCCTGCTGCTCACCCTGGAAGAAGCTGCCTGGGTTGAAGTTATAGCCTTCACGACGATGCTCGTAGCCAAGATCCCAGCGGATATCACCAGCCGGCAGGTGGGCAACCGTGCTGTGAATTTCTGCCTGAAGATCGCGCTGCGCGTTTGTGTTTTTGCTGTGCGCATCCGAAATGACGTAGTCGCGGGCGGCTGGCGTCATCTGGTTATAACCAAACGGGTTCAATGGCGAGCAGGTGGAGCTCCGTGTGACTGCCGTAGAGTTTGTATAGCCTGGAGAGCAGACAATATTGCCGCTGGCGTCCGTCGTGGCGTTCAGCGCATTGGTCAGGTTCTGGGTGGCAATAGACGGTTCCCAGGTGTCGTTCATGTACTTGCCGTACACACCCTTCACAGACCACTCGAAATGACGGCCAACTGTGTCGAAATCACCGTTCAGGCCGCCTTGGAAGCGGAACATCTGCATGGTGGTACGATACATGCCTGCGTCAAGATCCTGGTTCAGGCGTGACAGATAGAACGTATCCGTCGGCTTTCCTGCCGCCTGAAGAGCATTGACAATCTGTGCGCGTACGGCTGGCGTCAGGTAGGGATTGTTCGTGCTAAGTTTGTACGCACCATTGACGACCGTGTTCGTCTGATAGCTTTGCAGGCTCAGTGGATCATCGAACTGAGGCGTGTTCCAGGTACCCTGACCAACCAGGCTGGACGCTGTTCCGCGGGCATACCATCCCTGCCATGTTGCATGCAGGTGATCTGTGAAATCATAGTGGCCGAGCGTGGTCAGGTTCAGCTTGTCAGATGGCGCATAAAGCTGGTTGTAATCCTGCAGCGCGATGCCGTTCCCGCCTGAAGCGCGAAGTCCGTCCTGCACAGCAGAGTTATACGTGATAGGAACGAGAGACTGGCCGTTAGGGCTGAACATCAGCGCCTGTCCGGCGGCGTTAGGAATAGCGTATCCGGCTTTACCTGCCTTGACTGGAAGCTGACCGTAAACGGCGCTTGTGGTCG
This sequence comes from Gluconobacter sp. OJA, assembly GCF_039638325.1. Taxonomy (NCBI): domain Bacteria; kingdom Pseudomonadati; phylum Pseudomonadota; class Alphaproteobacteria; order Acetobacterales; family Acetobacteraceae; genus Gluconobacter; species Gluconobacter sp. OJA. The sequence continues at coordinate 206,010 of NZ_JBDIWI010000001.1, forward strand.
GCAGACCAGTGACCGAGTTCTGCAGGAAACGAACGCCTGGCGTCAGTACTCGGGCATATGGCGTGGTCGAGCCATAAGCAGGTCGAGCGTAGGTGGTGGACAGGCTGCCTCTTGTATAGGGGCGGTCATTCGCGACCATGCCGCCAGCATTGCGATATTCCACGTCGAAAACGACGCCGCCCTTGCCGTGGTCAAAGTCTGTGCCAGCCTTGAACGTAATCTTTTCCTGCGGCGCATCCAGCTTCTGCGTCCAGTTACCCTGTGCGTTGAAATCAACACCCTTGAAATGATCGTCGAGCTGATAGTTCACGACACCCGCAACAGCATCAGCACCATAAGCCGCGCCTGCGCCACCGAGACGGGTATCAACCTTCTTGATCAGGGATGTCGGAATTGCACTGACATCAACCTGCGAGCCTGAGCCTGCACCATAGTTGGAAGCGGTTGATCCACCCACCATGCGCATGCCGTCAACGAGGGTGAGGGTACGCTGTGAGCCAAGGCCCAGAAGAGAAACGAACGACTGGCCAGCACCGAAGCTGCCCTGTGAACCGATAGGGGAGTTGTCACCTACCGTGAAGGCGGTGTTCTCACGCATCAGGGCAATGCCCATGTCCGTGTAGCCACGGGCACGAAGCTGCGCGGCATCGACGGTTGAGCCAGCCATAACGTTCGTCAGGCGCGTTTGGGAAAGACGCGTTCCTGTAACGGTAACGACTTCAGCGGCAGGTGATGTGCCTGGCTGCAGGTTGGCATTCGTAATTGTCTGAACGGGCGCAGACACAGGCGCAACTGTAACGGGCTTGGCTTGAACCGATGTCTGAGGACGTGCGGACTGCACTGTTGCACGGGGTGCAGCCGCTTTTTTCGCAGCAGACTTGTGAGCGGCAGAAAGATGCTTCGTCGTCGTCTCTGCACAGGCTTCAGGAACAGGAAGCGCTGTGTAGGAAATACCAGCCAGCAAGGCAATTTTCAAAAAAGTCCGGGAGGGTTTCAGTGAAAAGCCCGGACGGGCCAACGTTGGAAAAGAGGTGTTCATTGCTGGCAGATATCCCTTCGTTTCATGTCTCAATGTATCTTCGATTACAAAACTGAAAGGAAATGTCTCCTGTGCGCAATGGTAACAATGCGATTTTGCAGTGAGATTTTCTTGGTGTGTCCATTACAACACATTTATTTCAAATTATGTATTTAACGAAAATGGGTCTTATCTGTTATCGGATACCGAACACTTTAAAAAAACCGATTTTGTCTACGGTATTTTCCTTTCATTTTTTAAAAGTGACGATTGAGAAAAATTCAATACCGATCGAATAGGAAAAGACAGTACAGTTGGCAGGAGGTTTTATTTGAACCGGCATGGCTGATCTGTGGTCGGCTGTTCATTAGTCTGAATGACCATGAGTGTCACAGCATCATCGCCGACATTTCCTGCAAAATGCCCGATGTGACCTTGTGAGTCCTTACGGCTCATTTGGTCTTCACCCAAAGAAACATCCCCCGGTCCCATCTCGACACGTGTTCCGTCCATTGCGGTGACGTACCATGTGCCTTTGAGGGGAATGATCCACTGGACTTTCGGGTCAGGGTGCCAGCTTCCATCCCAATGTGGGGGTTGCACAGTGGAGATGATCTGAGCCTGTCCGCTCTTGAGGCGGTCCTGCCATTGCGGTCCTGCCGGCTTGGACATGGTTTTCAGAATGTAATTGTGAAACGGACAGCGCGTCATATGGCTGACGCCATTATGGTCCGTCCAGTTGTGCCAGTAATATGCAGTGGGAGGTGCAGGATCTGCAGCTTCAGCCGCGTGATAAAATGCGGTAACGCCAAGAGCGAAAGCAAAAAGCAGAGAGATAGGGCGCATGGCTTATTGTTCCTCATGTCGTGCTGGGGGCTGATAGCGAGGCTTTGGGGCGATATCGTCAAAGCGGCTGCGTGAGGGTGTGGACAGAAGCTCGATAATCATGCCCCACGGCGCACGCCCGTAGCAGAACATGTTACCAGGGCCAGCTTCGAGAGAAGGCTGCCCCTGTGGCTCTGTCAGAAGCTCGCCACCCGCTTTGGTGAAGCGGGTGCAGGCCGCATGAATATCGTCAACATAAACGGCAAAGTGCTGTATGCCGAAGTCACAGGCGCGTACGGCAGGTCTCTGGTCTGGGCCATGAATTTCAAAGAGTTCGAGCCCGGGTCCATGCCCCAGAGACATCATACACATCTCCCAGACTACACTGCCAGTTGGCAGCCCGAGTATCTTCTCTGTCTGCGGACCCTGTTGGGGTTGGGTGTGGGTAACGTTGCGGTATAGCGCAACAGCACCCAGTGCGGTTTCTAGAAAGCGGATGGCAAGGTTGATGTCGGGTACGGTCACACCGACATGGTCGATACCTCGCGGAAGTCCTGAATGGTCTGCACTCACGGAGAGATCCTTCATGGTTATGAAGGTCTCAACCTGTGAGTTAAAGAACGGTTGCGGTCAGCCGTTCACATTAGTGACGAACTATGTCAGTTCAGGCGTCGTCGATCGGACGTTTCGGGAGAAGCGCCGGGACGAAGAAGAGTGTGCAGATCAGTGTGCAGCCCAAAGACATGAGAAGCAGCCGGCCCATGCTCGCAGTGCCCGGATGAGCGGATGTTGCCAGCGATCCAAAGGCCGTTGCTGTCGTCAGGGCAGAAAATAGAACCGCGCGTGCGGTCGGAGAGGTCAACGGCCCCTTGATACCTTCACGCCAGTTCATCACGAAGTAGATATTGAAAGACACGCCAACCCCGAGAAGCAGGGGAAGAGCAATGATGTTAGCGTAGTTCAGTGTTTCTGGAACCGTGACAATCAGGATGACAGTCAGGAGAGCCGACAGCAGGAGCGGCGCCATAACAAGAGCTGCGTCCAGAATGCGGCGAAGCACCACCAGAAGAATGATGCCGATCATAATCAGAGCCGAAATGGCGGCAATCGTGAAAGCATGAACGATGGTGTTCGCGCTTTCGGTGATCTCCATGGCTGGCCCACTGATATCCGGATTGACCGAACGCAACTGGGACACAAACCGGTGCATGACGGGCGTCTCGGAAATCTGTCCTTTCGGATGGATCGTCAGGCGCTGACGACCGTCAGGAAGTGCGTAATCCTTCCGGATGTCATCTGGGATATTGTCGATCGTGATGGGCTTCGGCTGAAGCGCCGTGCGGAGCATTGAGAGCTGATCCGGCAAAAAGCGTGTCAGGGCATGACTGGCATTGACCAGTGTTGCGTCAGGGGCTGTCGAGAGCGTGTTGAGAGCCTGGCGGATTTTTTCAAGTGGTGCAGGAAGCTGATCTTTCACGCTGTCCAGTTTGGCTGCGGCTGCGATAGCGGATGCACGAATGGCTGCTGCGTCTGGTGCAGGTGAAGGGTTCTGAACGGTAATCGTCGGGAGAAGGATGGAAGCCGTGTCCTCGATCATAGCCAGTTTGTCGGTCTGATCGTCCGGGACGAGCGCTCCCAGCCACAGCACATCATGGACGCTCGACAGCTTGGAGAAAGCCGCCGCGTTCTTTGCCGCATCCTGAACATTCGGGACCAGAAGCTGAGCAAAATATGGGGTGGTAAGAGGGTTATCTTCCAGAAGGTGAAGGGCGTGCATGCCCTCTGTATCTGGGTTCTTCGTATGAAGAGGATCTGCATCGAACTTCAGCAATGGCATCAGGGCAACGCCCACGACCCCGAGAAGTGCGAACACGCCCACGACCTTTCTGCGCTTGTGACGCAGCATGTGATCGACTGGCGCCATGAACGTAAAGCCTGGTTCTCCTTTCCCAAGCTTCGCCCGGAAGAGCGTCAGCAGGGCCGGGAGCAGTGTCATGGTGCACAGGAAGGCAATCAGCATCCCGAAGCCTGCAATCAGGCCTAACTGAGCAACACCGATGAAGCTTGTCGGGGTGAAGGCCAGAAAGCCCGCAGCCGTTGCAAGCGACGCGACCAGAATCTGGGCACCGCTTTCCTGTCCGGTAAGAACAAGGGCGTCATGCAGAGACGGCATGGAGCCATCTTCGTTGCGCTGTCCCCGGAAGCGGACGCTGTACTGAATGGCAAAATCCACAGCAATGCCCACGAACAGGATCGCGAACGCCACCGAGATGAGATTGAGTTCCTTCACGCTAAGTGCAGCAAAGCCGGTCGTCAGCAGAAGGCCTGAAATCAGTGTCAGCAGAATGGGGACAATGACACGGATCGAATGCACGGCCAGAATCAGCCAGAGTGCGACCAGAACCAGCGAAACGACCAGACCAAGCACCATGCCGTGCGCAACGGTCGAGAACTCTTCGTCGTTCAGCTTGACTTCACCGGTGATGCTGCCCGTGGCCTGACCGGATTTTACGAACTCAAGGTTATCGATTGCCTTGCGCATCGCCGTCGTGGCGCCTTCGCCAGGCTGGAGAGAGCTGTAATCCAGCTTGGGCTTCGTGACGACGAATTCGTAACGGCTACCCAGTTCGGCCAGACGACCAACGAGAAGGTTTTGCCAAGACAAATCCTGAGGATGACCAGCTGCCGCTTTGGTCAAAGAGTCTGCAAAGCCGTCCAGAGCACCATTGAAGCCGCTGGGAATGCCTTGCCCCGCTTGGATGCCGTCTCCGATCAGACCTAGAGCGCCGAATAGACCTTGGGCAGAAGGATCCGCTGCCAGGGTTCCAAGAAAGGGCTGAGCAGAGACAATGGAATCCAGAAGGGGTTCGAGGTCCTTCTTGTCCAAAAACAGGAAGCCGTGACTGTTGTAGAAGGGGTTGTCGCCGGGCAGGCTAACCAGCTCAAAGTGCTCGTGGTCTTTACTCAGCTCCGCAGCAAGCGCCCGTGCCGTGGCCCGACCCTGTTCCGGAATGCGGCTGTCGATGATGGCAACGAGCTGATTGTCATCCTGCGGAAAGAGACGGTTCATCTCGTCCGTCCGCTGTTTCCACGGCAAGTCGCTGGCAAACATCTTGCCGGTATCAGTTGTCACACTGAGGCGCGTGATACTCAGTGCGACACATCCCGCACAGAGGAGCGCAAACAGAACCACCACCAGTGGCGCACGACGTGCACAGGCGGCATTCAGCCGGCCGATCAGATCCGAAAACATGGGGCCTACCCTTAACAGAACGGGCAGCATTTCCCTACCCCAACCTGACATTTCCGCCATCATGGGGCACAATGGAAGCCATGACGTGGACTCTCGATGGCTTGGCTGAACATGAAAGTGTGATCAAGGGCAGCACTTTCCTTGCGCGCGCGGCCCCTGTTGCAGATGAAGCCGCAGCACTGGCGTTCTTTGCTGAGGTTGCTGTCCCGGACGCGACTCATAATTGCTGGGCCTTCCGGACGGGTCAAAGATACCGTGCCAGCGATGATGGAGAACCCTCCGGAACAGCAGGGCGCCCGATCCTTTCTGCTATTGAGGGGCAGGATTTCGACAATGTGATGGTGGTCGTCACCCGGTGGTTCGGTGGTGTAAAGTTGGGGGCCGGTGGGCTCGTCCGGGCATATGGCGGTGCGGCTGCGGCCTGTCTGCGAGAGGCGGCCAAAATCGAGCGGATCGAAACCCTGCCTCTGCGGTTTCATTGTCCCTTCTCGGTTTATGCGCAGGTTGAAGCCAAACTGCCGGGGTGGCGTGCAGAAAAGACACTGTGTGACTTTGATGCAGAGGGTGCGTGGTTGACGGTCGCTGTACCTGTTGAAGAGGCAGACATGATCACGGAATACCTGCGAGACCTGACACGTGGTCAGATGGCCATCTCTCGCCCGGATCTATAAATCACTAAATAAAAAAGTTATAAATAAAATCTCTCTTTACATACTGTGTAATATGAGGCTCACTCGTTTTCGTTGCCTCTTCATGTCAAATTGTGGTTCTCGATGCTTCTTTCTGTCGTCTCTTTCCGTCATGAAAGAAGCCTCATTGCCGGAGTGCTTCTTTTGACGGTCAACCTGGGTCATCACGCAGGTGCCCAGACCGTTCCTTTGAAAGCCAGTCCGATTGAGTCCCCTCCAACAGAGGAGGAGTGGATCAAGGTTCCTTCCACCGAGCGACCGATCATCCAGGATTATCCCCATGCCGGCGTGGTCGGCCAGCCACGGCGAATCACTGCCAAGCAGAACCGTGCACCGAATGGTCATCAGGGGCCGTGGGGTGATTTCAACTACGGAAACGGCGAAGCGGCGGGGTTTGGCCCCGTGGGTCGCTACGGTGCAGCGGCCTGGGCGGAGGACTGGAGCTACCTGCGAGACAAAAGCAAGCGCACGGACTTTTTTGATCCACTCAAATTCATCGCCTTGAACAATAGCCGCACGATCTGGCTGACCCTGTCGGGAGAATCGCGGTTACGAAACTGGTATGAGGAAGCGCCATTTCTGGGGCGCAGTGGAAAAGCCCAGTCAGGCCGCTTCGGCATCCGAAATCTGATCGGGGCAGACTTGCATCTGGGTGAGCACGTGCGTTTTTTCGGTCAGCTCATCAATGCGGATGCAGGCGGTTGGAAGGGGTTCGGGTATGGGTCGACATATCGCAAGAGGCTGGACCTGCAACAGGGTTTCGTCGAACTGAAGGCCAAAGTCGCCGGCGCACAGACAGGCTTTATGTTTGGACGCCAGCAGTTCCTCGATGCTCCGTCCTACATGTTGTACAATCGTGAAACTCCAAACGTTCCCCTGTCCTGGAATGGTGGCCGGTTTTACGCCCTCTGGCCCCGGATCCGCGTGGACGCATACGATTTCGTTCAGACGAAAACAGACAGTCCTCTCATGTTCCACAACACCGAGGATTATGGGACGCGCCTTTACGGTGGAAACACCACGATGATCGTTCCAGCATTTTCCGTTGGTAGCGAGCGCGTTCACTCGTTTCTGGACCTGTTTTATATCCGCTACAGATACAGCAGCGGTCTATCTGCCGTTCCGATAGCAGCGCGCGTTCTTAAAGGAACATCCTCCCGCGGTAATCTGGGGTTTCGCTGGTATGGAACATCAGCATCCGTCGAATACTCGGTGGGGGCACTCTACCAGAACGGGACATTCCAATACGCCGGGACAGAGCGGAAAAGCAGCGTTCGTGCGTGGGCCGTCAACACGATCATAGGCTACAGGCATACACCTTCTCCCTTGCATCCCTTCTTGGGTGTGCAGGCAGATATTTATTCCGGTGGGTCGGATGGTCAGAACGGAACGGTGCGCACTTACATGGCGCCGTTTAATCCACAGACCAACTATCTGGATACGACGACCTATATTTCACCGTCCAATCTGGTGAGCCTGTCTCCGGTTATCAGCATCACACCCTGGAAAGGCTTTGCGTCCCTGCGTCTGAAGGCACCGTTTATGTGGCGGGAAAACGCAAACGGGGCGATCTGGAGTTCATCTGGCCCATACACATTCGCTCATGCTTATCGGGGAGGATATGTGGGCGTCGTACCGCAGGCTTCGCTGACGCTTCAGATCAACCATCATCTGACCTGGCAGATCTATGGAGCGCGGTTCATGGCGTCACAGAGTTTGCGCAAAGCGGGCGCGCAAAGTGGCAGCTATGCGCAGTCAAACGTGACATTCAGGTTCTAGAAAACTGTTAGTTCAGGACGGGTTCTGACCTGTCCTCTGGCAATGGGGGCGTCTCGATCATCACGGGCGGAAGAATGTCTTCCAGACTGGCTTGTATAGCCTTCTCGGAAAAACGCTCTTTCAGTAGCTTCCTTGCGGCCGCTATCTGAGCCTTTGCCGCAGATGGTACCAGAAGAGCAGCTGTTTTTTCCGCAAAATCTTCCGCACTGTCAGCGATGGATTTTGCCCATATCGGGCTGGACGCATCTACGAGCCCCTCCGCTGCGACGGACGTCATGACAATCGGCAGCCCAACAGACCACGCATCCAAAACCTTGCCCTTGATACCCGCGCCATATCGCAGTGGAGCGACACAGAGCGACACGTCGGACAGGATATCTTCAAGGTTGGAGACATGCCCCGTAACTTCAATGTCTTCGTCTGCAAGCATGTGAACTGCGTGCGGCATGGCGCTCCCGATCAGGCGACAAACAAGATTGGGAATGCGTTTCTTAAGGCGCGGTAGAATATCCAGAATGAGCCATTTTGCAGCGTCTGTGTTTGGGGCATGGGCAAAGTGAGCGACAAACGCAATGACGGGCTTCTCCTGGCGTTGCCGGGAGCGGGTTTTAACGGGAACCGCCCAAGGGACAACGTGAATATTTGCTGTAGGCACCATGCGCTCGAGACGTTCGGCTTCGATTGCAGAATGGGTCAGAACACTGTCTGCCAGCCAGGCACACATGTTCTCCCGCACTTCAATACGCGTTGCTGTTCGCGCAAGCTCAGGAAGATTTTCTATCCCTGCCTGACGCTGCAGGCGAAGTGATGCGAGATCGGCAACGCTCCAGATCAGTGTAGCTGTTGGGGCGAAGGCGCGGGATAAGGCGGAATAGCTTTCAGCATTATTCAACCGGTGAAGATAGATAACATCCAGCCCTGGTCCGAGGCGTTTGAGAGCTTCTTCCGGGCCAGTGAAGACTGGTGGCATCAGGCAGTCGATGCCCAGCGAGGCAAGGCGGAGATAATCCTGCTCTGAAGGTGCCTGACGGGACGCTATGAAACAGCAATTATACCCAATCGCCTGTGTCGCACGAATATGAGACAGCAGCGCTACAGATCCAGCATCCACTGTAGGGTCGGGAACGCGGTCGTCCACGAAAAGGGCGCAGGGCATGACTGATGTGACATCGTCATGGCGTCGGTTGGCCCGGTAAGCAAAAGCACGATCATCGATACTGGCAATATCCGAACCAGCCTGCTGTCGCAGAGTCTCCGCCGCTTTTGTCAGGAACGTCAGAGCCTCTGATCTCGCCGCTGGGGTGTTCAATCCTTGGAGCAGAGCGCTGAAATAATGCTTGAGAGGTTTATCCAGATGCTCGGCGGTCGGAAGGTGACAGGGCTCACCAAACCGCTCCTGACCATGGAATAGTTGAATAACGTGGTCTTGTTGCGGATCCAACGCGGCGTCAAATACATAGTCAAAACCGTATCGACCGGAATTCAGACCAGCGTCCCTCAGGTCTCGGCGAAACTGGTTTGCAGGAAAGCGCACGGTTTGTACGCCATCAATTACGGCTGTTAGCCAGACAGTTCTGACTGGATTCAGCTCATCCATGATCCAGCCTGCAATATGTAGACGGTCCACGATGTCTATCGTTCCGACAAGACGGCTGGGCTGCGGATCAATATGAAAAGGAGAACCCTGAAAAGCACGATCCTGCAGGCTGTCACGAACGTCTATCAGGCACCCTTCATGCGGTGGCGGCTCGTGCCAGGCCCAGTCAAAAGCACAGCATCCGTCTCGGGCTACGTTTCTCAGGTCTGCGCGAAATGTTGTAGCCGCAATTTCTTGGACCAACTGGCCGTTTTGGAAAATGTGCAGGCGGACAGGTCGATCTGGATTTTTTAGATCAACCGCCCACCCAGCGATGCGCTCACGGTTACAAATGTCGATATAACCAGCCAGAAACTGTGGCACAGGGAAGACTTATCCTTGCAGATCAGGCTGCTTCATTCGGAAAGAGACATTTTGCATGCTCTTTCAAGCGGCTGTGAATTTGGGCAAGTTCAGGCCCATCTTCGAGACGTGGCGCGCAGTATCTGGGGTGCTGTCGGGGAGCATCAGGATACAGGGCTTCATATTCATGTGCGTTGTGGAACATCCCTCGGGATCTGTCATCCAGAAAGCTTTCTGAGGGTGCGCCTTCCGCAAGCAGAATGTCATGGCTGTCGAGCTCGATGTGAATATATCGGATCGTCTCCGGTTTTTGAATCTGGAGAATGGAATGATCATTGACCAGATGCAGGGCAGGAATGAGATAGCCGTCGATCAGCATGGCGTGTAGCGGAGAAACAATCAGGTCCCGCTTTGGAAGGTTATTTCCCAAAGATCCCTTGTGAAACAGGATGGGTAAGACGTCCCGGTTGCCGTAGGCAAAAAGTGGGTCATAGGCGCGACGTCCGATCCACCGGATAGGGCGAGCATCCCCTGATGCTGTTAAAATCAGATCACCAATAACCAGATCTTCTACAGGGCACTCTCCCTGAGGAGTCTGAATTAGCGTTCCCGGGCAATAGCAGGGTGTACCGTAAAGCATTTCTGTCCCGCCGCCCGAAGGAGCATTCCGAAAATAGATCGGAGATGAGAAAGCACTTGTGACAGCAATTTCTTTCACAACGGTTCCACTGGACATGACGTCCAGAAAAACCGCTGGTGTTGCGGTTTCAGAAGACGCCTGAACCGTCGCGCCGCTTGTGACATTCTGGATCGACGGAGCAGAAACAAAAACTGCGCTTAACCCGTTTGTCGAAGCAATATCCGAAAAAACAATTCCACCCCCTCGCTCGATTGTCAGCGGATCTGTCAGAATTGTACTGGCGCCGAGGCTCACGGTGCCACCACTGCTGACTGTGAGGTGCGACAACGTGGCGCCGTTTAGTGCGGTGAGGCTTCCGCCGGAAAAGACGGTGGTATGATCGGCCGTACCACCGACTGTCATGATTGCTTCGTTGTAAACGGACGTTTTGTCTGCGTAGCCTGAAACATCCAGAGTAGCGTAGACGTGGGACGTCACATTTACACCTTGCCCCGTCTGAAAATTCCACCCGTTCCAGCTACTGGAGAAGCCAGAAAGGGTCGTGTCAACAGAGCTGCCTCCAGCCTCAATTGTGGACGCTCCGCCAAATCCGATCCGGTTGCCCGAGACTGTGCCGCCACTTTCGACAGTCTGGAATGTCTTGATGTAGCTAAAGGACTGGGTGAGACCTGTATAACGCTGCGCCTCTCCGGTTTTTCCAGAAAAAACAGTATCGATAGCAATGCCACCGCTTTCGATGACCTGAAAAGAACTCGTGTTCTGCAGCGCATAGGGTGGAAGATATCCGGTCAAGACCGTCCCTGACGCTACTCCACCGTTCAGGACGGTTTGGATGGCGATGTCTTTCACAATTGTGGAGACTGCTGCGCCACCGGCAATAATATCCTGCCGAGCAAACTGGGTTGTCATGCCGGCGCCAGTGCTGCCAGCGGAAAAAACCGAGCTCCCCTGAAGCAGCATGCCACTTGCCGTTCCTCCTGAAACAACCTGTGTTGCATCAGGAGAAATGGTGCCACCGTTGACCACCTGGCCTGAGCTTACGGTCGTAACGGGGCCATTTCCTGAAGGAAGTGGTGTTGAGGAGGATGTCTGCTGGCTCGCCATCTCAATACTCGCTTTCGAAGGGACAGCACCCGACAACAGAACATTCAATGGACGTTCAGTAGTCTGAAAAGAATCAGGCCGTCATGGTTCGTAAAGCTTAGACAGAGAAGGAAATAATATGTCGCAAATAAATCGTTAATTCACGATTTATTTTCTATGTGCCAGCAGGATTTATTCAGCCTGCACTGGTTTCGGTGAAAAGACCTACGAGATCTGTAAGGTGCCCTATCTCGCGTAATTTGAGGCCTGCGGGCGGCTTGACGCGAGCGGAAGCAGCGGAAACCCTTCTGGGAAGAATAGCCTCAACAAATCCCAGCTTCGCAACCTCTTTAAGCCGAAGATCAGCCTGGCTGACTTGTCGGATTTCGCCGGAAAGGCCGACCTCCCCAAAATAAGCAGCGGTTGAAGATGCAGGCTGACCTGTCGCTGCGGAGATCAGAGCTGCGGCCACGGCCATGTCTGCGGCAGGCTCATTGACTCTTAACCCACCAGCCACGTTCAGGTGGACGTCCATGTTCGCGAGTTTCAAGCCGCATCTTGCATCCAGCACGGCCAGCAGCATGTTCAGGCGAGACGTATCCCATCCGACAACGGCGCGACGTGGTGCCCCGTCTCCAGCCTTGGGGGATAGCAGGGCCTGAACTTCCAGAAGAACGGGACGTGTGCCTTCAAGGCCAGCAAACACAGCCGATCCAGCAATGTTGCCGCGTCTCTCGGCGAGGAACAGGGCGGAAGGATTGGGCACCTCCGTCAGCCCCGTATCAGTCATGGCAAAGACGCCGATTTCGTCGGTTGCGCCAAAGCGGTTTTTGGCTGCGCGTAGGATGCGGAACTGATGACCGCGATCACCTTCAAAATACATGACAGCATCAACCATGTGTTCCAGCACACGCGGCCCTGCCAGAGACCCTTCCTTCGTAACGTGACCGATCAGGATCAGGGCGAAGCCGAGTGTTTTGGCCAGGCGGATGAGTTCGAATGCGCTGGCCCGGACCTGCGCCACGGACCCTGGAGAGCTTTCCACGCTTTCCAGCCACATGGTCTGAATGGAATCAATGACCACGACAGTATGGGACCGATCGTTTTCCAGCGATCCCACGATGTCTCCGACATTGATGGACGCCGCCAGATCCAGGGAATCCAGTGTCTTGCTGTCCCGGTCCAGCTCCAGTCTCTGCGCGCGAATGCGGATCTGATCGACGGATTCTTCGCCCGAGACATACAGAACCTTGTGACCACTCCGAGCTAGCGCACAGGTTGTCTGGAGCATCAGGGTGGATTTACCAATACCTGGATCACCGCCAACCAGAACAACGGATGCAGGCACAAGACCGCCGCCAAGAACGCGGTCCAGCTCTGCGATGCTTGTCGTGATGCGTGGGGGCGGCTTGGCCTCACCATCAAGGCGAACGGTCTGAAGACGCCCGGTGCTCAGCTTGCCCGTTTTGCGGGCTGTAGGTTCGGAAGTTTCCTCAACCAGCGTGTTCCATTCCCCGCAAGCTTCGCATTTGCCCACCCATTTGGAATAGACAGCCCCACAGGACTGGCAGACAAAGCGTGCGGTTGGTTTCTTGGCCAAGGGAATCTCTCTTCACATGGACTCTGGATGCTCCCGATATAGGGAGCGTTCCCGTTATGATCCAGTCAGAGAAGGCGTTAATCGTCTGTGCGGATGATGATGCGTGCCATGATGCGGGCAGCCGTCACGATCATAAGCAGGATCAGTGCCTGAATAAGGATATTCTGGCTTTTGGGCGGGTGCATGAACAGAATGAACACCATCGGCAGCGCGATGAGATACGTCAGACCAAGACGCTGCCAAACTCTGCGGGAAATGGGAGGGCGTCGGAACGGCTTCATTTGCGAAGTTCCATGGTGATCGGGCCTTCCCGGCGTCCATGCGTGAACTGGTCCACCATTGCATTGCCTGAGTTCATCAGGTCTGCGGCCAGCCCCTGCCAGACCAGTTTACCCTGGTAAAGCATGGCAGCCTGATTGCCGATCCGCTGCGCTGAAGCCATGTCATGCGTGATGGCGATCGCCGTTGAGCCCAGCTTCTGAACACAATCCACGATCAGTCCGTCAATGACGGCCCCCATGATGGGATCAAGGCCTGTGGTCGGTTCGTCGAAGAACAGGATGTTGGGCTGTCCGGCAATGGCGCGAGCCAGTCCGACGCGCTTCTGCATGCCGCCTGACAGCTCAGACGGGCTGAGCTGTCCAACAGAGGGGTCCAATCCAACCTGCTGGAGGATTCCGCCTGCCAGTTCACGCGCCTTGGATCGGGACGGAACTGGGCCGTCACGGTCCGAGTGCTTGGCCCGAAGCCCGAAGGCGATGTTGTCCGCGACACTCATGCTGTCGAACAGGGCGGCGTTCTGGAACAACATGCCAATCTGTCGCCGCAGGATTTCTTGCCGCCCACGGGGAGCCGTGAGAACGTTCTCGCCATCGATTTCGATAGTGCCAGCATCGGGCTCGATCAGGCCAAGGATACACCGCAAAAGAACGGATTTTCCTGAGCCGGAACCGCCAATTATGACCATGGAGGTGCCGGTTTCGACATCAAGGTCGATTCCGTCGAGCACGACCTTGGGGCCGAACGCCTTCGAAAGGCCGCGGATGCGGATTTTGGGTGTGCTCATTGGGAGAAGAACAGATCTGTGAGGAGGTAATCAAACAGCAGAAGCAGAATGGAGGCGCCCACGACGGCCGCTGTGGTGGCTGAACCCACACCTTCCGCACCGCCGCGGCTGTTATAGCCGTGGTAGCAACCCAGAAGAGCAATGAGGAAGCCGAAAGCCGCTGCTTTAACCAAACCGACCACTACGTCCATGGTCTTCAGCGAATCCAGCGTGGCCGTGATGTAGGTGGACGGTGAAAAACCAAGTTTTGCGACTGATACGGTGAAACCGCCAAGAACACCCAGAACGTCCGCCACGATGACGAGACAGGGTAGGGCGATGGTTCCCGCCAGAAGACGTGGCGTCACCAGATATTTCATCGGGTTGGTCGAAAGTGTCGTCAGGGCATCGATCTGATCGGTGACGCGCATAGTCCCGATCTGGGCAGACATTGCGGCACCGACACGCCCGGCAACCATCAGTCCTGCCAGAACCGGCCCCAGTTCGCGGGTGACAGCCAGAACCACAATCCCGGCGATAGCGCTCTGGACGTGATACTGCCCAAACCCGACATAGGACTGCAAAGCGATGACGGCCCCGGAGAACAGGGCTGTCAGGGCCACAACCGGAAGGGAGAAGAACCCCGTTTCGATCAGCGTGGACAGGAAGATGCGCCAGTAGAACGGTGGCCGCACGAGATGCGACAGCCCTTCCAGCGCAAACATGGCGAGAGCACCCGACTGGCGGACGAGTCCGAGGACGGCACGGCCAAGGGCCGCTATGGGATCAAGAACGGCATTCACCCTTCAGCCCCTACCCTGCGCGCCCGGCTACGTCAAAGTCTGTCTTGCTCAGGCGGAGCGTTCCAGGTCACGGAACTGGCGCTCCAGCGCAAAATCCGGGGAGGTTACGAACTGTTCCATGCGCGCCAACCTTGGCTCCATACGGGCCAGGCGGTCGTTCAGGCGCACCAGAGTATGGTTTGAACTGAAAGATGTCGTCTCCGGGGCGTGGCGTTGTTTATGACGCGCGCTCTGATCTCTGGCTGTGTGAATAACCTCTTCATACAGATCGACAGCACGGCGTGTGTAATAGACATGGGGGGCGTCACCTGCAGATGATTGTCCTCCCATGCGACGGTCAGCCATGCGTGTTTGCCAGTTTCGCGTGAAAGCGGAGAGGCCTTCAGCAATATCGGCCCAGAGAGCACCAAAAAAGGACTCCCCGGTCCGTTTGCGATAACGTCTGGCATGACGCAGGACCAGCCAGACGCAGACCACGATCAGAACAAGACGGAGGCCGCCCAGATGGTGGCCGCTGCTATGTTTGCCGAAAGAGCCAAGAGCCTCCCAGCTTTGCTGCGTGCCGGAATCGAAATTCACGGACTGACCAAGGCTGGCTAAAATGTCTTTCGTGATCGCCTGCCCATCAATCGGTGCGGCTGCGGTGACATGTACGCCGGGGCCTGTGGTATGAACTGTCAGGTCTCCCGAGCCATAGTGACTGCGGGATAATGTTCCTGAAACACTATCGACCAAAACGTTCCCAGATCCATAAAGTGACAGGCTGGCTGAGATGGCACCGACATGTGCTGTGATGTCGGACGAACCGAGATCCCGAATGGAGAGGTTCTCTACTGAGCCACTTCTGAGCAGCATGTTTCCTGATGATGTCGCGGACAGCTCAACACGAGGTGCTGTTACGAGCCCGACAAGCAGGTCTCCGCTTGAGAAATTGAGAACGTGCACATCGCCTGTCACCGTAGCAATGGAAACATTACCGGATCCGGTCATCCGCAGATCCACGCCCGTTGCGCTGTTGACGCGTACGTCACCGCTTCCGGAAAAGCCACTAAGATGGCCGGATGGTCCAGTGACAGTGATGTCGGTCTTGTTGCCGCGGAGATGGATATTCGTCCCGGCTGGAACCTGAATTGTCGAGCTGACTTCGGTGCTGCAGGACGGGTCACTCAGAGCAAGTTTGAGTGTCTTGTCCCCGGCGGCTGTCAGGTTGCCATTTCCCTGAACAACCTTCGCTGTATCACCCTCAACAATATGAAGGTCTGTCAGGCAGGTCGGTGCCAGTTCCAGCGTAGCTCCCGTGACGGAGCTTACACGTTCTGGACTTGGAAACGCTGGGGGCGCCGGTGGAGCCGGGGGAGCAGGAATGGCAGGGGCTGCGTCCTGAGAGAGGGCCGGGCTGATCATCGTTCCTGTAGCAAGCAGGAGGCCGAGGATGCTCCCTGCAAAACGTACCAGATCGTGGGATATCTTCATCATCAGCCTCCCTGTTTTGGTGTATCGCCTTGAGGCGGCATGACCGGAGCTGTTGGCGTCAAAGGAGCAGGCGGCGGTGCCACAGTGTCCGGAAGAGGAGTCTGTGGCAGTTTCTGAGGAGCTTCCGGCGGCGCCGTGGGGACACTGACTGAGGGTGTTTGCTGCGTTGGGGTGGGGGTACTTGGTGCGACGGCAGCCGGGGGCGGTGCGGCGACAACAGGAGGTTGAACGGCTTCCTGTTCCTGCTGGGCCGGTTTCTGAGGCACTGGTGCCGGTGTTGGCGCTGCAGATGTTGATGGAGCTGGAACAGAAGGCTGGCTGATCTGCGGAGATGTTTCTGTTGAAGCTGGCGGCTGAGGAGCCGGCACCGAAGCTTTGGGAATGGGCGGAGGAGCGACTGGCAGCGTAGCCGTAACTGGTGGTGCGGCCGGTGTCACGACAGTCGGCGGCGGAGCAACTGCCGCCGGTGTTCCGACATTTACCGCGCCACTGCCAGACCGAACGATCGGGCCGGAGACGCGCTCAATATTGACGGCGCCTGTGCCGTTGGCTGTCACCGTTGCAACGGAAGCGTTGCCATGAACGGTGGCGGTCGCATTGTCTGACGTCACGATCGTCAGGGCTTCGATACTGCCCTGTGAAACCATGAAAGAGGCATCGTTCGACAGTTGTGCAGATAGAGCGGTCAGTTGTGCAGAGTCGGCGATCAGCGTTGATGTGCCAGAAGCCACGATCTGGGCCGCCCGTTCGAGAGAGCCGATATGTACACTGGAGGCACCATGCATGCTCAGATCAAGGGACTGCGTATTCTCGATATCCATCGTCGCGGAGTCGAGGCTGGCATCAAGAGACGCCAGTTTTCCTTTGATGATGAAATGCGTGTCATGGCTGTCATGGATCGAGACGCCAGTATAAGGCGACACACTGATCGTGACCTTACCATTGGGTGCGCAACTTTTCGTGGCGATGGAGATGCGGCTGTCCGACTCTTCCTTGCCGCTGCGCATCGTTACCTGCGTTGCATTGCTGCTGTCTAAAGTAGCGCCGTCTTTCATGCCTGGGTCTACGACGATCCGCACCTGACCTGTGCAGGGAATCGCCATATCCAGATCAGATCCGGACATGGTGACGCGCGCGGCCTGAGCCGGGTAGGCAGAAACTGCCCCTGTCAGCATGGACAGCAGCAGCATGCGCAGGGCGGTGCGGGATGTCATCGTGAACTCCTAGCTCTCCAGCCCGGGATATCCTCGTCGAGGATGCGTTCGAGCTGGTCGATCCTTTCTTCCAGACGCGTAGCATGGGCCTCGGCCTGTGTCAGGGCAGCCTGCAGATGTGGATCTGAGATGCCCTGATTAGGAAGGCTGCCCGTTCGGGCACGCAACAGGCGCGGGCCCAGGACGAGCGCCGGGATAAAGCCAAAAAGCAGGACAAGAGCGACGATATCCTCATTCATGACTCAGACTTTCTTGCAGCAGTCATCAGGCTTCGCGCTTCTTTTCTGCAATCCGGCGTTTCAGAGTCTCGAACTCATCTTCTACAGCCGCATCCGTCTCCAGAGCGGCCAACTCTTCGTGCAGGGAGGGGCGACCAGACCGACGTCCCAGATCATAGGCTTCGGCTTTGCCTTCCAGTTCATCCAGAGCGCGCTCGACCTGTTCGAAACGGTTCAGCGTGTCATCAATGCGGGTATCGTAGAGCTTTTCACGCGTTTTGAGGCGGCCTTCTGCCGTGCGGGCACGCATGGTCAGGGTTTTCTCACGGGATTTCGCATCCGCCAGTTTGGCCTGAAGCTTGGTGATGTCGTCGTTTTGCTGCTCAAGACCTTCCGTGACCTGTGCAATCTGGCGTTCAAGTCCTTCGCGGGACTGTTCGACCGTGTGACGTGCTGAGAGCGCCGCCTTGGCCAGATCGTCCCGGTTGCGTTCGATGGCCAGTGTGGCCTTGCGGTGCCATTCGTCTTCTTCGTGCATCATGGTGCGCACGCGACGTTCAAGCTGTTTGCGCTCGGCGATGGTGCGGACGGCCTGACTGCGCACTTCAACGAGCGTGTCTTCCATCTCCTGGATGACAAGGCGGATCATCTTCTGCGGATCTTCTGCTGTGGCGAGAATCGCATTGAGATTGGAGTTCACGATGTCGGCGAGCCGAGAAAAAATACCCATGACGCTTTCCTTCCTGAGAACTGGATTAGAGCACAATGACCTGTCTTGTCAGCGGGCTCGTTTTGGGGATGTTATGGTTGTGACAATCTGAAGTGGCGAACGAGGCTCAGAAATGGCGAGATCCACCCAAGCGGACGAGGTTCCGACACCCATCGGGCGGGCTCCGGCATTTCTGGCGATGCTGGACCAGATCTCCCGTCTTGCTCCTCTGAAGCGCCCCGTTCTGGTGATCGGAGAGCGCGGGACGGGGAAGGAACTGGTCGCGGCGCGGCTTGCGTTGCTGTCGGACCGCTGGGACGCACCTTTGGTCAAGCTGAACTGCGCGGCCCTTCCGGAGGCGCTGTTGGACAGCGAGTTGTTCGGACATGAGGCTGGCGCGTTTACGGGTGCGCAGAAGCGGCGTTTGTCCCGGTTCGAGCGTGCAGATGGCGGGACGCTGTTTCTGGATGAAATCGGTACAGCGTCTCTGGCGGTTCAGGAAAAGCTGCTCCGCGTTATCGAGTACGGCAGTTTTGAGCGTGTTGGCGGCAGTGAGACAATTCGCGTGGATGTGCGTTTGATTGGTGCCACCAACGCTGATCTTCCGGCCATGGCGCGGGAGGGAACATTCCGCCCGGACCTGCTCGACCGACTGGCATTCGATGTGGTCAATGTCCCGCCTCTGCGAGCCCGGCAGGACGATATTCCCCTGCTGGCCGACCATTTTGCGACGCGGATGAGCGCGGAACTTGGCCGAAAGCTTTTCGCGGGGTTTTCTCAGAAAGCTTTGCAGCGCCTGATTGACTACGACTGGCCCGGCAACGTCCGTGAGCTTCGGAATGTGGTGGAGCGCAGCGTGTATCGTATGGATCAGCCTGAGCGCCGTCTGGATGAGATTGTGCTTGATCCGTTCGTCACGTCTGACTGGAGTAGCGTTGTGGCTCCAGCCTCGACCGGGGAAGGTCATGTTCAGGGAGACGTTCCCCAAACCTTCCCACTGGATTTTGCTGAGACAGTTAAAGGTCATGAACGTGCGTTGCTGGAAGCGGCCCTCAAGGAGGCGCAGTTTAGCCAGCGGCAGGCCGCAGATCTTCTGGGGCTGACCTATTATCAGTTCCGCCACCACCTGCGGCTGCACGGTCTGGCCGACAAGGAAGCGCGGAAGGCCCTGACCAAAAAAGGATGAACGCAGTTTCATACCTGGGTTCATGCATGAAGTGTGCCAGATTTTGTGGTGTAGGGATTTTCAGGAATGATTCCGTTTGTGGGGTAAGTCATTTGAGGGAAATTTGACCATTAATTGGTAAATCAGGCCAAAAATTCTGCCGCACTTCAATCGATGAGAAATACTCAATTAAACCATTTAATATGGTTATACAAAATAAAATAGTTGAATAATAGGTGAAGCGCGCCTATGTCTCCTTCACGTCGTGATTCTGGCGCGTGTGAACAGGGATATGGGTGCAGTAAATGCCTCTCTCACAATCCGAACTTCAACATCTTTTGGATACGCCGGAGAGTCACGCACTTGAGGAGGCGCTCGTGAGCCTGAAAGGCCGCGTCGCGGTTATTTCCTCATTTGGAGCTGAGTCGGCCATTCTTCTGGATGAGATTGCCCGGATAGACCCGTCTGTGCCGGTTTTCTTTCTGGATACACGGCGCCATTTCCCGGAAACGCTCTCCTACCGTGATGAGCTTTCCGATGCGCTCGGCCTTCAGGACGTCCGGACTATTTCTCCCTTGGCTCGGGAACTTGAGAACAGAGATCCACAGGATCAGCTCGCGGCATTCGATCCGGATGCCTGCTGCGCCCTGCGTAAAGTGGAGCCTTTGGAGTTGGTGCTTCCGGAATTTGATGTCTGGCTGACCGGGCGCAAGCGCAGTCAGGCCTCAACACGGGCAGCTCTTCCAATTGTGGAACCACAGCCGGATGGCACCGTGAAGCTCAACCCGCTTGCGGGATGGGGCATGGAGAAAATCGAAGCAGAGATGCGTCGTCGGAACCTGCCGCGGCATCCTCTGGTTTCAAAAGGATACACTTCGATTGGCTGTGCGCCTTGCACACGGCCGGTTGGAGACGGAGAAGACGGGCGGGCAGGTCGTTGGGCCGGTCTGACCAAGACAGAATGCGGCATTCATCGGCCGGCATGAACATGGAGCGGACAATGACGCGGACACAAACCCTGGCGGAACCGCGCGTCATGGATGATCTTGACCAGCTCGAAGCTCAGAGCATTTTCATCCTGCGTGAAGCCTATCGGAAACTGAAGCCCCTCTCGCTGCTGTGGTCCCTCGGGAAGGACAGCAACGTCATGGTCTGGCTGGCGCGCAAGGCGTTCATGGGGCGCGTGCCGTTCCCGGTCATGCATGTGGATACCGAGAAGAAATTCCCGGAAATGTATGCCTTTCGGGATGAGTACACCAAGAAGTGGGATCTGGACCTCCTTCTGGGATACTGCCCACCGGTCGAAGAAATCGATCCGTCCCTGCCGCCCGCTGCACGTTCCGCAGCGCGCAAGACGGCGGGTCTGGCGGCAATGATCGACAAGCACAAGCTGCGTGGCGTGATTGCTGGTATTCGCCGTGACGAGCAGGCCACACGTGCCAAGGAGCGCGTGTTCAGCCCGCGTGGCGCCGGTCATCGCTGGGATGTTCGCAATCAGCCGCCCGAATTCTGGGACCAGTACGCCACGCCGTATGAAGACGGCATGCATATTCGTGTGCATCCGTTGCTGGCTTGGCGGGAAATCGACATCTGGCGCTACATCGAACGCGAAGGCATCCCCCTCGTGGATCTGTATTTTGCCAAGGATGGTAGGCGTTATCGCTCTCTGGGTGATCAGGACATCACAAGCCCGATCGAGAGCAATGCCACGACCGTAGCCGAAGTGATTGCCGAGCTGGAAAGCAGCAAGACATCCGAGCGCGCCGGGCGTGCCATGGATCATGAATCAGAAGACGCATTCGAGCGTCTGCGCGTGGCGGGGTATCTGTAAGATGGGTGACATTATCGCAACCCAGGAACTCTCTGGAGCGTATCGCGCGGCCGCCACGCCGATCGTGATCGTCGGGCACGTCGATCACGGTAAATCTACCCTGATTGGACGTCTGCTTTACGATACGGACAGCCTTCAGGACGGCAAGCTGGCGCAGATCGTTGAGAGCAGCCGCAAGCGTGGTCTGGCGGTGGAGTGGAGCTTCCTGCTCGACTCCCTTCAGATCGAGCGCGATCAGGGCGTGACGGTTGATTCCACGCGGATTCCATTCCGTCTGGGCTCCCGTGAGTTCGTGATCGTGGATGCGCCGGGCCATCGTCAGTTCCTGCGCAACATGATTACGGGTGCTGCCGATGCCGAGGCGGCAGTTCTGGTTGTGGATGCTCAGGAGGGTGCACAGGAGCAGACGCGGCGTCATGCCATGCTGCTGCGTCTGATCGGAATCCGGCACGTCATTGTGCTGCTGAACAAGTCCGACGTTCTGGGCTTTGACGAGGCCAAGATCGTTCAGGCCGAGTCAGATGTCCGCCAGCTTCTGGGCCGTCTCGAAATCGAAGTTGAAGCCGTTGTTCCGGCGTCTGCGCGTGATGGTGACAATATTGCCAGCCGTTCCGAGCGGTCTGCTTGGTACAAGGGGCCGACGCTGATCGAGGCTCTGGCCAATGTGCCGCCGCCGACGTCCCGTCTGTCTCTGCCGTTCCGGATGCCGGTGCAGGACGTTTATCGCTTTGATGGCGTGCGTTACGTCGCCGGCCGGATCGAGCGTGGCACTGTTCGTGCGGGCGATCGTCTGGCAATTGGTGCCCAGGGCCAGATTGCAACGGTTGCAGAAGTCTGCCGCTGGCATGCGCCGGAACTGCCGGTTGCTGGTGCGGGTGAATCCATTGCGCTGCGCCTGGAGCCGGATCTGGTGCCGGATCGTGGGGACTTGCTGTTCCCGGCGGATGATAAAGCGTCAGCACCAGAGCGTTCTGCCCGTATTCGCACGCGTCTGTTCTGGTTGCGTGGTGAGCCTCTTCGTGTTGGTGAAAGCTTCACGCTGCGACTGACAACAGCAGAGCATGATGTGACGGTGGCGTCCATTGATGCGGTTGTCGATCTGGATGACCTGACATTGCGTCAGGGCGATGAGGTCCCGCCGGACGGATTTGCTGAAATCACGCTCGCGGCTTCTCACGCCGTGCTGTTTGACCCGTTCTCTCCGGGAATGGGCGATGGACGTGGTGTTCTGGTCGATCGTCATCAGCGGATTGTTGGCGGCGCACCGCTGATTGGTCCTGCTGAACTCGAAGATGGTGTTCATGCGATTCACCCGACGGCCAGCCGTATCTCTGCTGTCCAGCAAGCTCAGACGCGTGGTCATAAGAGTGGCGTGTTCTGGCTGACGGGCCTCCCGGGCTCCGGCAAGAGCACTGTGGCTCGTGCGACAGAAGTTTCTCTGGCAGGGCAGGGTGTGAAAGCCACCATTCTGGATGGAGATACGTTGCGGGTCGGGCTGTGCAGCGATCTGGGCTTCTCGCCGGAAGACCGTCGCGAGAACATTCGTCGTGCGGCGCATGTCGCGAAAATTCTGTCTGAGAGCGGCCAGGCTGTCGTTGTCGCACTGGTCTCGCCTCTTCAGGCAGACCGTGATCTGGCGCGCCAGATTGTAGGTGAGGGCTTCCACGAGATTTTTGTGGATACACCTCTGGAAACCTGCGAACAGCGTGACCCCAAAGGGCTTTATGCTGCGGCACGTTCGGGAAAAATTCCAGAGTTCACGGGTGTTTCAGCACCTTACGAAGCTCCATTATCTCCGGAGCTGCGCTTGGGAGCTGACCGGACGGAGGCAGAGACTGTCAGTGAATTGACGGGCTTTGTGCTTCGGGTTGTGCAGCCCTGATTGCAAATAAATAAAATGAATTGAGAAACGGCGGGCTTTGTCCCGCCGTTTTTTTTGCTCAAAAGCCGTCTACCTCACGGTGCACGTGTCACGCGATCCCGGTCACATAGTTTGTCCTGTTCTCGAAAGAGAGGGAGAATTACCTCATTCTGTGTTGATCGTTTTAGGCCAAAATCTGGCTGCGTAAGTAGGCGATGAATACGTCTTCTGACCCGTAACTCCACATAGACATCACATAAAAAGTAACATTTATCACGTATTTATGTGATGAAATTCCGTAGAACAATCAGCGTCGTTTGTCACGCATAATACCCAATTATATCAGATAATTATGCATTAACGGCCTTTGCCATATCCGTAAAACATCATTCTAAATCCCAGTGGTAACAGCCTTTTTGTGACGAAATTCTCATTGATGAAGTTATTTATAACAGTATAGTTGTTACGAATCGGGTGCTCAAATCGGAGATGGACGATGGAGCGTGACGCTATCTGGGTTGGTACAAGCTGGAAGATGAACAAGGGGCCTGCGGCATCTGTCGCGGCCGCGAACGAGCTTGCACGGATGTCTTTCCCGGCAGCTATCCAGCCGTTCGTCATCCCACCATTTACGTCTCTAAAGGATGTCTGTGACAGGCTCTCAGGAAGCCGTGTGGCAGTAGGTGCGCAGAACATGCACTGGCAGGACGAGGGCGCCTGGACCGGAGAAATTTCTCCGACCATGATTTCGGAATGTGGTGCGGAACTGGTGGAAATTGGTCACTCAGAACGCCGGACCTATTTCGGAGAAACGGATCAAACCGTTAATCTCAAGGTTCATGCGGCTCTGCGACATGGATTAAGGCCGCTTGTCTGTATCGGTGATACGGCTGATGAATATTCTTATAACGTAACAAATGAAACTTTGGCACGTCAATTGAAGATCGCCCTTCACGGGGTGTCTGAAGACGATATTCCGCAGGTTCTCATTGCATATGAACCTGTCTGGGCCATAGGTGCGTCAGGGCGCCCTGCAGATGCGGCTTTTGTTGAGAGAACGCATAATTATTTGCGTAAGGTCCTGATTAACATTGCCGGATCCAGTGCAGGCTCTGCCGTCAAGCTCCTCTACGGTGGAAGTGTGACGCAGGACAATGCGGCCGGTTATGTCGCTCTGCCGCATGTGAATGGAGTGTTCGTTGGGCGGGCTGCTTGGAATGTGGAGCATTTTCAGGCGTTGGCTGAGGGGGTCATCGCATGATGCCCCAGGCAACCTTTGAAACGCGCTCTGCCTCTGCACGCCGCCAAAACATTTTGGACTATGTTCGGGATCGTGGTGGCGCACAGATTGACGAGTTGGCCGGACGTTTTGTCACCAGCCGAATGACTATTCACCGGGATCTTCAGGTCCTTTCGGAACGCGGAGTTTTGCGTCGTGTGCATGGGGGGGTGACTACGCCACCAAAAGCATTTTCAGAGGGCAGTATTTCCCAGCGCAGTCATCGTGCGATGGAGGCCAAGCAGGCTATCGCGGCTGTGGCGGCAGGCCTTGTCGAAGAAGGTGAAATCATTGCACTGGATGATTCAACCACATCTCGCGTGCTGGCTGAGCGTCTGACTGACAGTGCGTCTCTTACAGTTGTCACGAACAGCATGGGTACTGCGAACCTGTTCACCAGCAAGCCCAATGTAAATCTTCTGCTGCTTGGTGGTCGCTATAACATCGATTTTGACGCGTTCTTCGGAACACTGTGTGAGCAGGCCGCGGCATCGCTGCGCGTCAACACGCTGTTCCTGTCCGTCGCAGCAATTCGGGGAATGACGGCGTATCATCAGGAGCAGGATATCATCAAAGCCAAGCAGGCCTTGATGAATATTTCCGATCGCAAAATCCTGCTCGTGGACAGTACGAAATTTGGTGTCATCACGCTCAATCGTTTTTCCGATTTAACGGAATTCGATGTGGTGATCACGGATTCAGGTCTCGAAAAAGACCTGGAGGACACGCTCCGCAATGCGGGGATCAATCTGAAAATTGCGGAAATCTCCACCGTCAGGGCGCGCGGATCAAGCAACTCCCCTGAACGTAACCCATAAAGACGGAGAAAAATCATGCGTATTGCGATTGGAGGCGATCGGGCCGGAGAAGGTCTTGCAGGCCTCATTGCTGCACATCTTCGCGCCACAACGCCGCATACGGTTGTTGATATGTCCCATCCTGAAGATGATCATCCTGAGCTCTACTCGGAGCTAAGTGAGCGGGTCGGTCTCGCGATCACGCACGGGGATTTTGATCGGGGAATCCTGTGCTGCGGAACGGGAATTGGCGTTTGTATTTCCGCCAATAAAATTCCGGGAATTCGGGCCGCGCTAACGCACGACACCTATTCTGCAGAACGTGCTGCCCTTTCAAACGATGCCCAGATCATCACCATGGGGGCACGTGTCATCGGGCCGGAACTGGCCAAAAGCATTGTGGATGCCTGGTTGGCGCATAGCTTTGACCCGTCTGGGCCGTCCGCAGGCAACGTTGCGGGCATTGAAGAATTGAGCCGGAAATATTCCGAGCATCATCTACAAACATCCAACTGCTGAAAATACTTCCCCTGCTTCCGATCTGATGCCGGAACGGGTTATCTGGAAAGACGACGAACATGAAAAAAGCTCTTTTCCTTGGTGCTGTTCTGGCCGCAACGCCACTTGCTGCACAGGCCGCTGACACAAGCACGCCGCTGCGCTTTGTTCTGATTCCGAAAGTTGTCCATCCGTGGTTTGACAAGCTCAATACGGGTGCTCGTGCCGCAGCAGACATGATCACCAAAACTACGGGACAAAAGATCGAAATCGAATACCGTGCGCCGCAAACAGCTGATGTCTCTTCCCAGAATGACATCATAGAAAGAGCGATTGCTACGCATCCTGACGGACTTATTCTTGATCTGCTAGACGAGAAGGGAAATCGCGCTACGATGGATGAAGCCATCGAGCAGAAAATTCCCATGACCGTTTTCGACTCTCTTCCTCCGGAGGGTATGAATATTACGGCAGTGGGCGCCGATTTCTGTGAGCAGGGAACGATTGCGGCCGAACGGCTTGCCACACTAATTGGCAAAAAAGGTGAAGTGGCCATCATGATGGGTGTGCCAACAGCGCCCAACCACACCTTACGTGCAGAGTGTGAAAAGAAGGTCTTTGCAAAATACCCGGATATCAAAGTTGTCGCGACCGGGATCGACAACGACAGCATCGAGACAGGTCAAAAACAGGCCTCTGCCATCATGCAGGCGCACCCCAATCTCGTGGGATGGGTTGCCTGTGATGCATCTGGTCCTGTGGGCATCGGGCAGGCCATTCGGGAAAGCGGGAAGGCAGGCAAAGTCCAGGAAGTCGGCCTCGATAACCTGAACGATATGCTTCAGCTCATTCGGGATGGTGTTGCGGAATCAACAGCGTCCAGCCGCCCGGAAATGCAGGGTTACTGGGCTGTCGTCTCTGCATGGCAGAGCGCGATGGGGCAGAAAACACCCAAATACATCGATACGGGCATCGACGTCATCACCAAGAAAACCCTCTGAGTCTGGCTCTGAGGCAGGAGTAACGATCATGGCGGTTCTCCAGGTTGAAGCTGTCCGTAAAAGCTATCCCGGTGTGGTCGCGCTCGATCACGTCGATCTGACGCTTGAGCCGGGCAAAATCCATATCCTGGCCGGAGAAAATGGCGCGGGTAAATCCACGTTGATCAAGACCCTGACAGGTCTTGTCACGCCTGACGAAGGAAAGGTCCTGATCGAGGGGCAGGATGCTCTGGCGGATCATAGCCTTTTCTCCCGTATTGCTTACGTACCGCAGGAACTGAATCTGTTTCCGTCCATGACGGTGGCTGAAAACATGTTCATGCCGTTCCATCGTTCGGGATTTGGTCATCTGACGATTTCCCGGAAGGCCATGGAAGCGGAGGCATCCCGTTTTATCGAGCGCTTTGGGATTCATGCCCGGCCGGGACAGACCGTCAGTCGCATCAGCGTATCAGATCAGCAACTGCTTCAGATTGCGCGTGCGGCCTGCCGGGATGAGTTCAAGGTTTTGATCCTGGATGAACCGACATCTTCCCTCACGGCGAACGAGACGGAACATCTTTTCCGCATCATCACCACGTTGCGGGACAGTGGCTGTGCAATTGTTTTTGTCTCGCACAAAATGGAAGAAATTTTCAGTCTGGGAGACACAGTGACCGTTCTGCGCAATGGTCGCAGTGTTGGGACGTACCCGATGGACGGCATGACGGAAGATCAGCTTATCCGTCTGATGTCTGGCAGTTCTGTTCAGCTTGAAGAGAAATTTCAGCCGCGGGGTGCCATTGATGATTCTGATATTCTTCTGAGTGTGGAAGGCCTGACGGGACCGGGCTTTTCAGATGTCTCTTTTCAGCTCCGTCGTGGCGAAATTCTTGGTTTTGCGGGGCTGGTGGGGGCTGGTCGTTCGGAAGTGATGCAGACCATGTTCGGGTATCATTCCGCAAAATCCGGACGGTGCATGTTTAACGGTAAAGAAATACCTCGCGGCAGAACAGATCGGGCTGTGGCTATGGGCATGGTCTATCTTTCCGAAGAACGAAAACACCACGGTATTTTTCCGCTTCTGAGCGTGCGTGAAAATATCAGTCTTTCCGTGCTCGAAAAGATGAAGCGCGGTGGCATCATTTCTTCTGGTAAAGAGAAATCAATTGTTTCTGAAACGATCCAGAAATTCGATGTGCGAACATCTTCTGTAGGCAAGAAAATTGTCTTCCTGTCGGGTGGAAACCAGCAAAAGGCCATTATCGGCCGTGCCATGGCGCGTCGTCCTCGCATCCTGATTTTCGATGAGCCCACCAAGGGTATCGATATCGGCACGAAATTCCAGATTTACCGCATCATGCAACAGCTCGCGGAAGAGGGTGTCGGCATCATCCTCGTCTCTTCTGAAATGACTGAATTGCAGCGCTGCGCAACGCGAATCATCACCATGTACGGCGGTCGGACCACCGGGTCGTTCGACCAGGCTACCACTGACGTCAATACGCTTGTGGGCGCGATCATCGGCGCCACGGAGACCCGTCATGTCGCTTGAAACCACGCTCCCTGGAGCAACTCCCACGCCGCCAAAGGCGTCTTCCATTCGCGCGCTTATAGCCAGAATGGTCGCCAATCCGCTGGGTGGCGTCATTGGTGCGATGATCCTGATTTTCGGGATTTCGTGTCTGTTGTCGCCGCACTTCCTGACGTCATTCAACATGATCATCATCGCGCGTGCGCTTGCGTTCATCGGCTTGGTAACCATCGGGCAGGCCGTCTTGATGATCCTTGGCGAGCTTGACCTGTCCGTTGGTGCGATTGGTGGCCTCGCTGGCGTCGTTGGCGGCATGCTGATGGTGCAAGTCGGTTTGAATCCCTGGCTCTCGCTGGCTTTGTGCCTGTTGATGGGAGCGGGATGTGGCTTATTGAATGGCCTGCTGATTACTCAGCTTCGCCTGCATTCTCTGGTGCTGACCATCGGTATGGCGGGCGTCTATGGGGGCGCCAATCTGGTGGCGACACGCGGCGTCGCCATTACCGGTGTGCCGCATGAAATCAGCTTCCTTGGTAGAGGTCTTGTCCTCGGCGTGCCGGTTCCATTTCTGGTGCTGCTGGTCTGTCTGACGGTTGTTGCATTCGTCATGATGCGTACGCCTGTCGGGCGCTACATTTACGCCATCGGGAGCAACCCGCAGGCTGCAAGAATGCTCGGTATTCGCGTCAATGCCATTCGTATGGGCGCGTTCGCGCTCGCCGGTTTCCTGTCTGCTCTGGCTGGCATTCTTATGGTCGCGCGTCTTGGAACAGCACAGCCATCCATCGGTGACACATGGGTTCTGTCTCCGATTGCGGCAGCCGTCATTGGTGGTGTTGCAACTACGGGTGGTCTGGGCAGCCCGGTAGGCGCTGTGCTGGGTGCTGTGATCATTGGGATCATTGAAGACATCATCGTCCTCTTTGGCATCTCGCCGTACTGGCAGTCCGTTGTGAGCGGAGGCATCGTTGTGCTCGCCATCTCTCTGGACTCCCTCGCCCGTCATTACCTCAACCGCGACGCGTCCTGACCGTCAGCAGCTTTTCATCCTGATAAAGGAGAGACTCACATGACCAAGATCTGTGGCGATGCTTCCGAATTCGCAGCCTCGGCCCTGCATGGATACAGCATGGTGCATCGAGACCTTGTCAAAATGGTCCGGGGTGGTGTTGTGCGCGCCAAACCGGGTTCAAAAGGTAAGGTGGCTGTCGTCGTCGGGGGAGGATCAGGGCACTATCCGGCATTCATCGGATATGTGGGAACTGGTTTTGCAGATGCGGCCATTGCTGGAGATATCTTCGCGTCTCCGTCAACGCAGGCCATTCAAAGCGTCGTGCGTCAGGCTGATCTCGGGGGAGGCATTCTTCTGGGCTTTGGCAATTATGCTGGAGATGTTCTGAACTTCGGTATCGCCGCCGACAGGTTGCGGGCAGAGGGATATGACGTTCGCATTCTTGCAACCATGGATGACGTGGCCAGCGCGACAGAAAATGAGAGGGAACGTCGGCGCGGTATTGCGGGTGATCTGACAATTTTCAAGATTGTGGGCGCTGCTGCGGAAGAAGGGCTGGATCTGGACGCTGTCGAACAGATTGGTCACCGCGTAAACCATCAGACACGAACATTCGGTGTTGCTTTCGATGGCTGCACACTGCCGGGCGAAGCAGACAAGCTGTTTCACGTACCGAATGCCCGTATGGCGCTTGGGCTAGGTGTGCATGGGGAGCCGGGGATCGGGGAGGAGAGCATTCCAACACCGCAGGTCCTGGCACAGATTCTGCTGGAAAAAGTCCTAAGCGAATTGCCTGCCGGGGCATCCCGGCGTGTAGCTCTGACTCTCAACGGGTTGGGAAGCACGAAACAGGAGGAACTGTTTGTTCTGTGGGAAGCACTGGCGCCCCTGTTGGAAAAAGCAGGTCTGACGGCTGTGGCCCCTCTGGTTGGAGAATATGTCACCAGTCTTGATATGGCAGGCTGTTCACTGACCTTGACCTGGCTTGATGAAGAACTGGAGCGCCTCTGGTGTGCTCCGGTTGATACGGCTGCGTTGCGCCATGGCTTGATTGAAGAGGTAGGTACAACCTTTGAGGACGCGCCAGCCGAGACCAGCGTGACATACATGAAATCGTCCACAGCAGAAGGGCGGCGAGGCGGTCAGTGCGTCTCGGGAGTTATGAGCACCCTAGCCGAGGCTCTTGCAGTGGCAGAAACTGAGCTGGGTCATATCGATGCGGTGGCGGGAGATGGAGATCATGGGCAGGGAATGGCCCGCGGTTCGGCTGCCGCTAAAGCTGCGGCCGCCAGAGCGGCGATTTCAGGAGCTGGGCCTGCAACCACGCTTTCAGCGGCGGCAGACGCTTGGGCAGATCGTGCCGGCGGAACGTCTGGCGCTTTGTGGGGCGAGGGCCTGAGAGCGTTCAGTCTGGCGCTGGACGACAATGCGCTTCCTTCTTCAACGCAGCTTGCTCAGGGAGTAAGGCAGGCAATGGAGCGCATCATGTCTCTTGGGAAAGCCAAGCCTGGGGACAAAACCCTCATTGATGCTCTCGTGCCATTTGTGGAAATGCTTGAGCAGGAGCTTTCAGGTGGTGCGGCTCTGCCCGTGGCATGGTCTAAGGCTGCCAATGCCTCACAAGCCGCCGCCGAGGCTACGAAAGATCTTCTTCCTCGCATGGGGCGCGCTAGAACCCATGGTGAAAGAAGCAAGGGTCATCCTGATGCGGGGGCTCTTTCTCTCGCGCTTTGTGTCGGTGTGGTGGGAAAGGAACTGCAGACTCAGCTTCTTGAAGGTGAGCAAAAACGCACAGTTTCTCTGGGGGAGTAAGGGAAAACCGGACGCTTTCTCAGAGAAACGCGTCAGGGGAGGCTTTTCTTGAGAACTCCTGACCTGGCGAACGTGAAAGGTCAGGAGCTTTCTCACCAAAAGCTCCTGATCCTTTTAACGGCTTAGCCGAAAGAAAGCTGGAGCGCTGAATCGTCTTGGCTCTCCAGAAGATATGGCCCTGCGTTCAGAACCTGAACTTCCAGCATCCCGATCGCATCAGCATTCCGGTTCCCCAGAGACACCAGAGCATTGCCATTCGTCCAACGGGCTTCACCGTTGGTTTCAGCGTACCAGCCCGCATCCTCGGATGCAGAAAGATGGGACGTGATGGAATGGCAAACCGTGCTGTCCCAGAGTTTGATTTGCCCAACCAGAACGCCGAGATTGCGACGGTCATCAACAAATGGACCAACAACATCTGCTGGGCGGCTGCTTCTTGAAACCAGACGAACCGATGTGACGCCCGGGTGGATCTGGAACAGAACCGATCCCTGCATTGTCCGTGATGGATAAATCACGGTGTTGTCCGTCGTGACCAAATGCAGATCATGGTCCTCAGTTTGTTCTGCGGGACGCGATGTTTCGCCGATATCCAGCTTGATCGCACGTTCCAGAAGCGCCGTATAAAGCGGTTCGACCTGCTCGCGGTTTACACCTAGCGGCGCGGCAGCATCAGACACCCATGTCTGATTGTTCAGGCGAACAACATCTCCGGTCTGTTCGAACGAAGTGCGGTTTCCCGTGTCCAGATAGCTTTCAGCTTCTGCGCCATCGGCGATAAGAACGCCGTGTGTTTCGAGTTCCACATGGAAGATTTCGAAAAAGCTCTCGGACGTATCTGTCGTGATGGAACGACCATTGACCAGCATCCGCGCCGGAACCATCAGATCATTCAGATGCAGGCAGTGCTCCGAGGTAACACGCAGGTCCTTGTGTGGGACATTGTTGGCGAGTGCGTTGGCCTTGATGCAGACGGGCCATTTGTCAGGGTCTGTACTGGCTTTGACGTCCACAAAACGACGGCCCACCCAGCGGATTGGCTCTGGCTGAAGTTTGCCATTCCGTTTGACCATGACCAGATCGCCAATCTGCAAGGTTTCAACAGCCTTTTCACCATCTGGCGTTAAAATCATGGTTTTGGACAGATAGCAGACCGTCACCCGGATGCCGCCGCTATCGTACTGACCCGACGACGCTGAGACGTCGAACGTATGACCATTATAGGCCGTCGTATCCAGGCCCACGGACTGTACAAGCTTACCTGCTGAATAAACATTCAAGGTCGAGCCACTGACACTGGCTGACATACTGGAACCAGCCTTGAAGTCTGCAAATGTCAGCAGAGAGCCAGAGGTAATGTCCAGACCGCTGATAATGGCGCCTGAATGAACTGTATAAATTCCACCGGAAGACACCGTGGCGCTAATGGACGACGCACCAGCCTGTACGGAGAATTCTCCGCCATTGGCAACAGTCGTATAATAGTCCTTGGATGGGCCGTAGCTGTTGCCGAACTCCTGGGCAAAGCCACCAGAAGAAACGGTGACGTTACTGAGTACACCGCCTCGATTATTGATTTCAGCGCCGGAAAAAACCGTGACGTCTGTGACCGTCGCTCCGGAATAGGTGTAGAGCCGAGCGCCATTGGCAGCATATTTCGCGCCGCCAGAACTCAGTACGATGCCAGAGGCGCTTCCACTTTTGACATTGACAACGCCGCCTGAAGAAACAGCGATGCTGCTGGCTTTCCCGCCACCTAAGACATTCAGTGTGCCGCCACCACGGACAACGAAACCGCTTTGTGTCGTACCGCTAACGGTCGTGGAGCTGCCTGAACTGACTGTCGTTGTCATGTGATTCCTATGCTTCGTCGTCGACGCTGAATGCGAATGGTTTGTTTTAAGTAAACTAATGGTATGATTTCAGGTGGTTTTTGTAAAATGGAAATATTGATTTTCACGATTTTCCACGGCCGAAAGACCAAAAAGAAAACACTGAGTTTCTAAAAAGTCCTGATATTTTCAGGAGAAATACTTTTTGAGAAAAATTCATTCTAGAGGTTGGAGTTAATTGGAATTTTCATGTTGGATTCCGAATGTGAGATGGAGAGAGGCCAGAAAAGCGCTCTGATATTTTCAAATCGATAGATGGTCTGCGGTAGCATAGTGGTTTCTGGAAATGCCTCTCTCCCGGCAAACCTGAGAGGCCCATTCGAGATGTGGAGAGACTGATGATCTCGATAACGTCATGTCCCGAGGTCTTTGCTTAGAACAGCAACCCTAAGAAAGTGTTGATTGGAAGAAACGTTGGCGAATGGAATTGAAGAGGAATTTCCGGAAGCGGGAGCTTCACTGTAAGAGAATTTCCTATCGTTGATTTTGGCATCAGGGGCCTGTCTGTAATCTCATGAGTGTTTCTTCTGTCCCCGTGCGGCGGCGTACGCAGGCTGATCGTAGCGCCTCGACGCGTGCCAAGGTTGTGCAAGCGGCCGTCAATCTACTTCAGACGCAGGGCTATACCGCGACAACAATACAACGCATCGCAAAAGCGGCGGGTGTCAGTCTTGGGGCGTTGCAGCACCACTTCCCCACAAAATCACTGATTATGGCCACGGTCCTGCGTCATTATGCTCTGAAGCGCGCGCGCCTCTACAGGCAGGCCATCAGCAACAAGGAAACACCTGAGCAGCGTGTTGATGCCATGCTGGATACGATGTGGGCACTCGTGACCGCCGGGCCGGAATTTATTGCGACGGTGGAAATAGAGCTGGCAAGGCGAAGCGATCCGGATCTGGAAGAAGTGACGGCTCCGGTTCTTGCCCGCATTGACCAGTTCATGACGCGGTGGTTGTCCGGAAAGCGGGGTGTGGCGCCCAGTCAGGAGTTTATTGATCTGCGACTTCTGAATGCTGCGCTTTTGCGCGGGTTAGCAGTTGAAACGGCACGAGGCATTCCGCTGGAGGATCTCTATCGCTCCTTTGAAGTCTGGCGCAGATTTGCCCGCGAAGAATTCCTTCGAATTGCCTTGAAAACTCCCTGATTGAGAGGGCTGGAAACGTCCTGCACGTGCAGGGTCGAATCATTCCGATACGCAAATAATTTATCTTGACGCACAACAAACAAGTAGGTTGTATTGCTTTTATAAGAATTTGAATGGGAGCGTTGAGAGACCTCCCTCCAGCACAACAGGGTCAGACATGACAATGCCGCCTCTTACTGCTTTGCAGGTTTCTCCCGCCGAAATGGCCGAACGCCATAAGAAGGTCCGGGAAAAAATGGAGGCAGCCGGCCATGCGGCGTATGTCTCTTTTGATCCCGACAACATTTATTACCTGACAAATTTCGCTAATTTCGTTCATGAGCGTCCATTTGTACTGGTTCTGACTGCCTCTGACGCGACGTTCATTGTCCCCAGGCTTGAGATCCCGCATGTGGAGCGGCACAAGGTTGGTGCCCTGACACTTGCGGAGTATGCCGAGTTCCCAGCGCCTGCTGGAGCACAATGGTCTGATCGTCTGGCGAGCATTCTGCCAGCACAGGGTACAATCGGTATTGAGGCTGCCTGTCCGGCTTATTTGCAGGCAGCGATCGGACCTCGGTGCCAGATCCTGAATATCGTCGATGACGTCCGGCAGATTAAGTCTGCCCATGAGATTTCACGTATCGCGTGGACAAGTGACGTGATGACCAAGGCTCTTGCCATGATGATGGGCAAGGTCAAGCCAGGTGTGATGGTGGCTCAGGCCATTTCAGACGTGACACCCTATTTTTACCATCGCTGCCTGACGGAAGCACCGGCTTATAATGTCATGTCCAGCAAGGCCGCCGGTCTTATCCAGCCACCTGCTTATACAGACGATCCGCATAATTTTTCATGCCTGACCGCACCTTGTGAACCAGGAGGCCCGTTCATGGGGCTTATTGCGGGGCGCATTAACGGATATGGCGCGGAAATCGAGCGAACGTTCTTTCTGGATCATATCCCCGAAGACGCGAAACGCCCCTTCGATACCATGATGGAAATGCGCCATACGGCATACGGCATGCTTAAGCCGGGTGCGATTGGTTCCGAAATTGATGCGGCCTGCCAGGCTATTGCGCATCGCGCGGGCTATGACACGCCGCTGCACCGAACCGGCCACAGTTTCGGTGTTACCAGTCATGAAGCTCCGTTCCTTGCTTTGGGTGAAGATAACGTCATTCAGCCGGGTATGATTTTCAGTGTTGAGCCGGGAATTTATATCAAAGGGCAGGGTGGATACCGGCATTCGGATACAGTTCTGATCACTGAATCCGGATGCGAAATACTGACAAAATATCCCGATGAAAAAGAAAATCTTATCGTTCGTTAGGCCTGAGGCACACGCTGATTTTTCCTGACGAAGTTTGTTTTTTCATTCTCCCTTGTGTCGGGAACGCTATCGATGACTATTTCAGAGCGGCTGGAGCAGCTTCCGTTTTCCCGCTTTCATTACAAGCTCCTTCTGGTGGGAGGAGCAGGGTACTGCTTTGACGGGCTTGATGGAGCCATTCTGGCATTCGTTATGCCCGCTGTTCAGCATTTATGGGGCCTGTCCCTGTCACAGCTGGGGCTATTGGGCAGCTCCGCGTTTTTGGGATATTTCATTGGTGCGCTGTGTGCCGGTTTGATCGCAGACAGATGGGGCCGCCGATCCGTCATGATGTGGGCTCTGGCCTGCTACTGTCTGGGATCTTTGGCTTCGGCCTTCTGTACAAACTGGCACAGCTTTATTCTGACACGGATGATCGCGGGTCTTGGGACTGGCGCTGAATCCGCCATTATCGCTCCATATCTTTCAGAGTGTGTGCCGCGCCGTTATCGCGGAGCCTTCACTGGTGCTCTGGCCGGCTTCTTCTCGTTTGGTTTCGTTGCTGCGGCTCTGCTGGGTTACGCCCTGATCCCGGGATCTGCAGACGGGTGGCGTTGGGCGCTGGCTCTGACAGCCTGTCCGGTGATTTTGCTCCTTTGGTGGCGCAGATCTCTACCAGAATCTCCCCGCTGGCTTCAGATCGTCGGGCGTGGACAGGAAGCTCATGCTGTTCTCAGTGGCATCGAAAAAGAACTAGGGCGCCCATCGGTGGCTTATGAGGCAGAAAGCGCGCCGTCATCACCATGCACGCGTATGTCCAAGCAATTCACGCAGCTTTTGTCGTCACGCCTGCGTAAGGTTACCGTCATGAGCTGGCTTCTCTGGATGTCCATTACGTTCAGCTATTATGCGTTCTTTTCCTGGCTGCCTACGCTTCTGATCGCTCGAGGTTTTACCATTGCGCATAGTTTCGGCTTTTCAATCGCAATCTACGTGGCGCAAATCCCTGGGTATTTCAGTGCTGTTTATTTCAACGAAGCGTGGGGACGAAAAGCGACCATTGTAGGTTATCTAGCTGCCGCGATGGTCAGCGCTCTTGGTCTGGGGATGGCGAGTTCTTCGACCGCAGTTCTCGTATCCGGCCTTCTGCTCTCCTTCTTCATGAATGGAACGTATGCCGGGGTTTACGCCTACACTCCGGAGATTTTTCCAACGTCTCTCCGCGCGACGGGCATGGGAACAGCATCGGCACTTGGTCGAGTAGGAGCGATTGCTGCCCCGCTCTTGATTGGTGCCGCATATCCCAAAGTAGGCTTTGCAGGAGTGTTTGGTCTGACCGCCGTCATTTTGTTCGGTGGCGCGCTCAGTATCCTCCTGTTCGGGCCGTCCACCAAAAACCGTTCTCTGGAGGCGATTACTGGAGATTACGGCGTGTAAGTCACGTCTGTCTCCACGCGTCTCTCTCTACCAAATTCGCTCATGCGAATGCATGAAATACGCCACCTTCATAACCGGAGATATTCCGGGGAGACCTGAAATGTTCCGATATAACAATTATTTTCTTTTGTGCGGCACCGCTCTTGCCATGACGTTTTCTGTCTTTACGGAAACATCTGTCGCGGCCCCAATCACAAAGGGCGCAGTTCACAAACATGCATCTCACCCCAAAGCTGGGGCAACTGTACAAAAGCCTGTGTTGTCTCCCGTTCAGCATAATCGCAAGGCCATGCAATCTTCGCAACCTGAGACGATTATGGTGCGGCAGACGAGAAACGTGTTTGGGCAGGCGGCGAGACAGAAGCAGGGCATTTCAGTCACTCATATCGATGCTGCGGATCTTGCAAGGCATCAGGTGACCGACGTTAAAGGTCTGATGAATCTTGCACCCAATCTCACAGTGCAGCCTCAAGGTGCGAGTTCCAGTGTCAATTTTACATTGCGTGGGGTGGGGCTAAACGATTTTACCTCCAACAATACGCCATCCGTCATGACCTATGTAGATGGCGTAGCTTTGCCTATTGGATATATGGCAGGCGCTGCGATGTTTGATATGGCGGGTGTGGATGTCAGCAACGGGCCATCGGGTTATACGCACGGACAAACCGTAACGGCCGGTGAGATCAACGTTCAAACGGCAGACCCGACGAAGGCGCTTCACTATGGTGCGTCTGAAGACATTGCGACCTATAATCGCAGCATTACCAACCTCTACGTTTCCGGCCCCATCACCTCCAACGTGCAATACCGTATTGCTGGTTTTACTCAGCAGGGGGGAGGCTTTCAGAAGAACATCAACACAGGCCAGACTTTGGGAAATGCCAATAAAGGCGGTTTGCGCGCAAAGGTTGCCTGGCAGCCTGACGATAAGACGGACATCGTTTTTAGCGGGAACTGGATGCAGGATAATTCCCAGGCTACTGGCGTCTATAATATTCAGGATCTATCGAGAAATACGCCAGCTTACAGCAATAACAGGGATACCTCGTGGGGCTTTCGCCCGGAATTTCTCAAGTTGTCAGGCAATGAGGGACAGACAAAACCATCTTATAACAACACCTTCTGGGGAGCAGGCGTTAATATCACGCGGAACCTGGGATTTGCGAACCTGACGACTATCAGCGCATTCCAGCAGATGTATGTTCATAATCTCATGGATCTGGATGGCACGCGCTATGCGATCTATGACGTGGACGTCAACACGAACGCCAATATGTTCTCGCAAGAGGTCAAGTTAGCATCGCGTAACCCGCAGTCACGCCTTCAGTGGACGGTGGGGATGTATTATGACCGCACGCAAATGCGTTCTTCCATTTTTAATGATTATTCCCAGTCCGGGTCCCGGCCTTATGTGCAGCGGACGAGCTATAATCAGGATCAGCAGGCGTTCAGTCAGTATGGCCATTTGCGCTTTGCCTTTACCAAGCGGCTGCATCTTCAGGCGGGCCTGACGCATGAATCCGATGACCGTACGCTCTATAATATGCGGACTATGCGGTATAACACTCCGGCGTATCCAACGCCTTTTGACAACCGGTATGGCCGACATGGTGCTCTGACCAATCAGTTTTCCGGAATGGGCGGCATTGAATATCAGGCGTTCAATAATCTGATGTTTTATGGGTCAATTCGGAAAGGGTTCAAGCCGGGCGGGTTCACAGCCAACAATACGGTTGTTGAATCGCAGCTTAATCCAACAAAGCCGGAATCCCTTCTGGCGTATGAAGTTGGCTTCAAGTCCGATTATCTGCATCACAAGCTTCGTATCAATGGTGATGCATTCTGGTACGATTATCATAATCAGCAGATGATTGGTTTGGCCGTTATCCCGCGTTATGGCGTGGTCGGCCAGTACGTCAATATTCCCAAGAGCCGTATCTGGGGCGTGGAGATGGAGATTGATGCCAACCCGATCCCGGGGTTGGTTCTGCACCAACATATCGGATACGAGCGCGGGAACTATAAGGATTTCAACGCTATCGACTCAACAGCAGTCGCTCTCGCGTACATCAAGACGGGCGTGCTGAGCGCGCAGTACAAGAATTTCAATAACGTCGATATGGGAATTCCGAAGCTGACGCTTGAGGGCTCTGCGTCCTACAAGGTGAAGCTCGGTGAGGCATGGGGGCTGACGCCCTATGTCGATTACAGTTACCGCGGATCCCAGTTAAATATTCCTGGGAATAACCTTTACCGGCTGCCAGCTTATTTCCTGCTGGACGCTGGTCTGACGTTCGCACCTAAGAGCGGAAAATGGTCCGTCTCGGCCTATGCAAACAATCTGCTGAACCGCCATTACGATGTAACACGGGACACGGGTTTGAATGGTATTTTCGGCGTTCCCGGAACACCACGCATGGTTGGTGGTCGCCTGAAAGTAGACTTCTGATCACGGCAGGCAGGTTCGACAAATTGACGCCCTTTCCTGAACAAGGGCGTCAAGGTTTTAAATCTTTCTGGTGACCCGTTTCGTGTAGTCGCTTGGTGAGTATCCGGTGCTTTTCTTAAACGCCGCAGCGAAAGCACCCAGACTCTCATAGCCTACCGCGGCAGCTACGCAGGTGACCCTCTCGCCACGCGCCAGTTTTTCCTGCGCGCTGAGAATGCGGAGCTTCTGGCGCCAGATTGAAAATGACATCCCCGTATCAGCGGTAAAATGGCGCACGAAAGAGCGTAAGGACATTCCGGCAAATTTTGCCCAGTCCTGCTGTTCTCTCACATCAGCCGGATCACCGCTCAGAGCTTCTGTCACCAGTTTTAGCCTGACGTCTTTCGGGGCCGGCAATGTGACGGAACTGCGAGGGATGGAAAGCAGTTCATCCCAGAAGCTTTCAGCCAGGCGCGTTGTACGGTCATCCCATTTTTCATCAGCAATAACAGATGTCAGGCGCTCGGCTTGAGCCATTATCAAGCGCGTACTATCTGCGACAAAAGGTCTGACCGGAAGGGATGCGCACCTGTCTTCACTGACATACAGGCTCCATCCAGAAATTGCTCCATAAGAGCGAGCATCGTGATTTGTCTTCGGCGGGACCCAGAGAAATTGTCCCGGGCCGATCAGCCAGTAAGCCCCTTCAGTTTTGACGACCATAATCCCGTGTTCCATCAGAATAATCTGGCCGGTTTTGTGGATATGAAGGTCCGTTATACGACGCTGAGGTTGGCTGATCTGTCCTGCCGATAACCACGAGATGTCAGTATCTGTGGAAAGCATCCTTGGTATGGGAGAAGATATTTTGGCGCACATGAGTCGAAATATGACCTATTTTCGAGAGAGCGCCATGTTTTTTCCCAATATGATGTCTGATGACATTCAGAAAAATTAATGGAGGCTTCATGTCATTGGAAAAACACGAGCGTACAATCCGCCAGATGTTCGCCACTTTTACGGATTTCACCTCAGATATCAGTGAACTCTCCAATTTCATGACGACGGACTATCGACAGTTCGTCGATGGACAGGAGATGACGCTCGATGATCTTTGCACCCATACCATGGCTTTACGCAGCGGCCTCCGAAAGCTGGATATTAGCATCCAACATCTCATCTGTGCCGGTGACAGCGCGGCTACGGTGCATTTCGCGCGCGCTACACGTCATTCCGGCGAGCATAGCCTGATCAAAGTTATTGCGTTCTACCGGTTTCGAGGCGCCCGTATCTGTCTCGTGGATGAACTGACGCACGTCATTGAAGGTCATCACGAAGATAAAGCATTGGGATCGTTGCAGTAACAGGTTGCCCTGATGGCTTTGTTTGAAGCGTATCAGGGTAAAGAGACAAATGAGCTGAGCCGCTTTCAAATCGATTGCAAAATCAGAGTGAAGGCGGCTCAGCCAGAAAATAATTCCCCAATTAAAGCTAAGTTTGAGTCAGTAAGTGTTTTGAGGGGAGACGGTGTGAAATCCGTAAGTTTTATACTCCGTGCGAACGGTATTGTTTTCAACATGAACCATCATGTAGCCCTCAGGGGTTCCAAGATGTAGTCCGTGCCACCAATTTCCGCTGACAGCACCGCCAGTGATGAATTGGATGCCGTTATGTTCCACCTGTTCCAGAACGTGAGTATGCCCCTGAAAAACAGCCAGGACGTTATGTCCAGAAAGTAGGGCGAGAATTTCTCGTGTATTTACCGTGCTCAGCGCCTGGTGCTTGAAAAGAGACGGGCTTTCGTCAGCATAGGTGTAAAATGCGGTCACCATGGGAATATGCGTCGAAATAATAATCGGTGCTGTTGCAGGGACGTTCTGAAGATAGGCTTTCAACCAGCTTACTTGCCGTGCGTCAAAGCGCCCCTCGTAATCGCGATCTGGCGTGATTGTTACGGAGTCCAGAACGATGAAGTGAACACCTTTATGCTCAAAGGCATAATAGGTTTCGCCAAATGCCTTACGGAAAAAATTCTTTCCGAATTCAGCATTCTGCGTTGAAGCCCCGCTCTTGGCATAGACCCCAAAACAGTCGTGATTGCCGACAGTATGGTAAACCTTTTTGCCAAGCTCCTGCTCAGTCATTTCATACAGATCAAGCAGTTTATGAGCGCGAGGAAGAGAGACTTCCATTGCGTCATAAACGTGATCTCCACCCTGCAGGACAAAATCTGCTTGTTCTTTGGAGGCTGCCCGAAAGGCCATCTGGCAGCCTTTCATGGCATCCAGTTCTGGCTGGAGATGCGTGTCCGTTATGAACAGGAATGAAAAAGGCTCGTGTGAGATGGCTGGCGTGCTTTGTCCAAAAGCGCCCTTGACCAGAGTGGTGGACAGCAAGGCACCTCCGGCTCCCAGAATGCCGCGACGTGATAGTGATGGCATGAGAATTTTCCTTGGCTGATCAGAAGAAATGTTTGCTCAGGGTGAAAAAGACCTGCCGTGGAGCACCGGCCTGGAGCGTCTGATAGGCCCCGGTTGGATCACTGTTCTTGAAGCCGGTGGTGCCAATGCTGGAAATGTATCCCTTGTCGAAAAGGTTCACGACGTTGACCTGTGCTTCCAGCCCCTTGAGAATTCCCGGGCGATGGAAACGATAACCGGCTGACAGGTTGAACAGGACACGCCCTGGCAGTGGAGAGTCGTTCAGGAACGTGTAGAAACGGCGGCTCATATATTGGCCACCGAACTGGCCCCAGATGGTCCCGTCGTCATAAGCGAGCTTGAAGTTTCCGATGTTGCGTGGGGCAGCCACCACCTGCTTGCCCGAAATGCGCAGAATGGACCCATCAGAGCTTTTGATATTATCGTTGTAATGCGCGTCGTTATAGGACCAGGCGCCGTAGAGAGACCAGTTCCGGAAAAAGCGCCAGGTTGCTGCGGCTTCTACACCGCGAGA
Organism: Gluconobacter sp. OJA; assembly: GCF_039638325.1. NCBI lineage: Bacteria > Pseudomonadati > Pseudomonadota > Alphaproteobacteria > Acetobacterales > Acetobacteraceae > Gluconobacter > Gluconobacter sp. OJA. Next base: position 248,217 of record NZ_JBDIWI010000001.1, read on the forward strand.
TGTTACGCTTCCCACGTTTTCAAGCACATTCTGGTTGCCCACAATGACAGAGCTCATGGAGGAGGCGAGAAGTCTATTTTCGAAATCGACGTAATAGCCTGTCAGAGATGCCTGCACGCTGTCGTTATGGAAACGGTAGCCAAGCTCTTCTGTATTGGTTGTTTCAGGTTTCAGCTTGTTGTGGATGTACGAAAATCCTGCCTGTGTCGTTGAAAACGGTCCGGTTGAAGCTGACGCCGTATAGGCAGACATGTTGCGTGCGAAATCTGCAAAGATTTCATGGTGGCGATTAAAGCGATACAGAACGCCAACCTGAGGCAGAAATCCATTGGATGCGGAAATGGAGGCATTAATCGGATTTGCGCTTTGGGCGGTTGTTACAGAGCTGCTCGACACCAAAGATTTGAAGCCAGCATTTACACGGAGCTTGGGTGTGATTGACCAGCTGTCTTCCAGGTGGAACTGATAAACATGCGTGCGGAACGTATATTGCCACTGCACGGCAAACGGATTTTCATAAAAGCGCTGGAAGTTTGATGGGGTTACCCCTTCCTGAAGCGGGTAGAGCTTTGCAGCCTGACTGAAAAGATTGTTTTCAAACCAGAAGCCGGCTTCGATTTTATGGTTCCAGCGCTGATACGCGAGACTGGTCAGAACGCCTTCACGTTGCATTCGATATTCTGTTGTCGAAACAGAAAGCGGCGACCCTCCAAGGTTGGCAGGCGTGGGATCGTACGGATCAGACCACGTGCCCGGTCCACGGTCATAATGACCATAAACCGTCGTGGAGCCTGTCAGGTGCGGGAGTAGGTGATAATCGAATTTTTCGTAGCCCACCATGTCCTGACGAACACCGCCCCCACGATAATATGTATCGTCTGGTGATGTGTATGGAGAGGGCAGAGTTTGTCCTGCCTGGTAAGCACGGGCAATCTGTTCAGCCAGCTTATAGTTGTTGCTGATGTCGTCATGATTATAGCCAAACCGCTTGATCAGGCTGGTGGAAAGATCAAGATAATCGTCCTCGCGACGGTCATCAAAATCCAGGTAAGTGGTGGCTTTGACGGCGTCGCCCAGAGGCTGAATATATTTGAAGTTGAGCTGCTGTTGCTTTTGTTGTCCCCAGCCTTTCCACTTGTCTGCATACTGATAATCATAGCTGGCGTAGAATTTTCCTCCGCCCGGTAAAATGCCACTGTTGAGTCGCACAAATCCACGCCACGTGTTCGAGCTTCCCACGGTTCCGGAAACATCCAGTCCATAATGATCTGTTGGATCAATGGACGAAAACTGGATCGTGCCTCCAAGATTGCTGGTTGAGGCCGTGCCCAAGCCACCGGTGCCTTGGGCAAGGGTGACGGGGCCGTTATTTTCTGTCTCCAGTGCGCGCCCAATGGCTAGGCCATTGTTGTTACGGTACTGCATGTTTCCGAGTGGAATTCCGTCCAAGGTATAGCCGAGCTGATCGGTAAAAAACCCACGAACGGTAATCTGCTGAGCCCACTCGTAAGCCCCAAGAGGGTCGGAAGACTGGAAATTGACGCCCGGGAGCTCAGAAAGCACGACTAGGGGAGAGGTCCCTGGTGCGGCTTTGTGCAACTCACTGCGTGAGAGTGTCTGAACCTGTCTGGATTGTCCCGTACCAAGAACGACCATAGCCTCTTCACGGACTGGGGTAGACTTTTCGGCTACGGGGCGCGGAGTTTTTTTTGGCAATGCACCCCCTGTTTTGACGGTGATGGCGCCGCTGACATCTCGGGAAACAAGCAGGCCGCTATTCTGTGTGAGCCGCCGTAATGCCTCATCAAACGTGTATTTTCCGTTTAATGCGGGAGCTGTGCGTGATCCCAGTGCTGCCTCTGAAAACAGGATATCCTGATGGCTGATACGGGAAAGTTCTGCCAAGGCCGAGGAAAGTGATTGCGAACCAATATGCAGTTCCAGCGAGGGGGGAGTGGCTGAAAAAGCTGAGTCTGGCAAGCTTGCGAAAATCGTCGCGGCCAGCATGGCCTGTCGGAAGGACGGTCTGAGGCGAAGCATGAATGAGTCTCCGAAGCATAAAGCCGCAATGGGTGTCTGCTTCGTTGACGAATGGGAGGCGTATCCCCTCAGTGGAAAATGATCGTTGTCATTAAAGCTTAACGATCGTGATGGTCTTCTCAAAGCTGGCGCGAATGGGCAGAAAATTTTCAAGCAGGCGCGCGAAGGTCTCGTTCTGTCCAAAATGATAGAACCCTGAAATTCGCAGATTTGCAGCAGAAGGACTGATCTCCAGCTTTCTGGTCGAATAGCGGTTCATTTCATCCGCAACCTCCCTTAACGGCGTATCTCGAAATGCCAGTCGTCCACTCCGCCAGGCGAGTACATCTTCCAAAGACGGACGATCAATTAGCAACCTATTATCCGGCAAAATCGTAGCGCGTTCGCCCACCTTGAGTATTTGCGATCCGGCCATATCCGGATGTGCCAGAGCTGCTGCTCCGTTTAAAACCGTAATGGTGTTTTTAAGGGAGGACTTCGACAGATTGAACGTTCCTGAAATTAGCCCAATATTCCACTGATCAAGGTTTATCGTATTACGGGCTTCACAGTTTTTGAGGTTAACTTCGACCTGTCCATACAACAGATCCAGAGTGTTTTTTTCGCTGTGAATGGCAACGGAGCTGTCACTATCCAGTAGAATTGTCATTGCAGGTGAAACGGACACTCTAATTTGTTGACCAGTTCTGGTTGCTCGTATCGTCGCTTCTGCCGGGGCTGGAAGAAGAGCAAATGAGCCAACAGCCATCGCTATAGCGCCAGCCAGCATTTTGCGGCGGCTGAAGCGATATGCGGCGATAGTGAGTGGTGTTTCCGCAGAGTGCGAAGCGACCTTCCCGGATGCACGCCAAATAGAAGAAACAAGCTCGTACGCCTGCGCGTTGGCGGTATTTTGGTGATACCATACGGAAAAATGCTCGCGATCCTGCTCCGAACAATCGGGAGCATTCAAACGCGCAAACCAGAAAGCTGCCGTCTCATGAAGGGTAGGCATAAATCTTAATCCAAAAGTCTTTTTGTCAGAAAGGCCAAAGCTTTGCTGATATGTTTTTCCACATTGCTAATTGAGCATCCGGAACGTTTTGCAATTTGTGGGTAAGACAAGCCTTCGAGCCGATGAAGTAGAAATATCTCTCGTGTCCGCGGGTCGAGATCTTTTATGGCGCCTTCCAATATGTCCAAGCGTTGTCGAGACATGACTGTTTCAACGGGCGTGGGGCCTGTGCAGGGAAGTTCTCTTATATCGTCGTCTTCAACATAGGCAACGGGGCCATTCTGTTCTCGTCGATGACTGTCATAGGCTGTATTTTGGGCTGTTTTTACAAGATATGCTTCTACATTACGGATGTTGGATGGTTTGAGCTCCAGAAGCTTCAGAAATGCAGATTGCAACAAATCTTCAGAATCTCTGCGTCCTGTCCGACGCTGAATTTTGGATGAGAGAAGAGACCAGCATGACTGCGATTTAACCAGTTCCGTCATCGTGTATCACTGAGGCAAAAAGCGGAAAGGTCATTCCTGGATATGGAAAACACAGGCATCTCTTCCGTTCGTGGATCAATGCTTTGCCTGCTAATGGAACGGGATGCGTTTTTGAAAGGAATATCTTCTCCTTTCTTAAAACCTTCACAGAGTTACAAAGTAAGCCAAGGTCATTATGTCGAAAGATTTTATTTTTAAGGCGCACTCGTGTGACGCTGTGAGCACATAGTATTTTGAACTCAGAAGCTTTCGATACATACATTTTTAGTTTTCAAATGTACGATTTAAAAAATTGTAAAATTTTTATGCCTCTTATTTAAGAGGTGTTTGGGAGGAAACGTATTTCGATACGAAGATAATATTTTTATATTAAATTCCATACATAAAAAAATCATTATAAAACAATATGATATGCGAAAATTTATGTTTGATGGCGACCTATAGAAATATTGTATGCCTCGAGGGTACAGATTTTTCCAGAATTGTCTTCATTTGTATTGATTTACAACGACATTATCTGTTTGCAGAAATTTGCATATTGGCGCTAAAGGGCAGACAATCTGCGCCAAAGAGTGGAGGCTCATGGACAGAGGATATACTGACCTCGACGCCTTGGACCGTGCTGCAGGACAGAGAATAGAATCATGATTGAGCAATTTAATAAGAACGAAGTTTATAATAATAAAAACGTTGAAGCTGAGACAGTCTTGAAGCATCGGCTTTTTGGCATGGTTCTGGGGCTATTCTTGGCGCATGCCTATGTGGCGCTGGCTCTTTACTACACATATATTGACGATAAAAATCACTTCCACACAAGCTGGATGGCATTGTTCGGTTGCTTTGTCTCATCAATGATTTTTCTGTATCATATTGGTATATCGAAAGCGATTTCTGAAAAAGAAAATGGGATTTACGGGCGGTATTTCGCTCCCTTTATGTCGTCTTCGCTTTGGGGTTTCGTTTTGGTTGCCATAACCGTCATAACGATTATTCAAGGCCAGGCTTGGTTTGCACCGTATGAATATCTTGCATGGCCTCTGGCATTTGCATCCATATTCGTTGGATATTTTATTGGTCCGGCGATGGACCGCTTTTTCGGTTTTATCCTGAAGTCGCTTAGAAAATAATCAAGCGTCTTATCGATGAAAAACAAAAAATTATTAGAAAAATGGAACGAATACGTAGGCCTTTATAACGGGCCTATGTACCTCGCGATTGTAGAGGCTTTGGCGGCCTCAATCCGTAATGGTATTATTCACGGTGGTGAACGGCTTCCTACACAGCGGGAAATAGCCAGTGCCCTTGAGACAAACCTTACAACCGTAACGCGGGCATTCAGGGAAGCGCATCGCCGTGGACTGATTAATGCAACAGTAGGGCGCGGCACTTTTGTCAGGATGGGGGCCGAGGTCAGCCATTGGCGATCTCCCAAAGCGGCCATTGTTGACATGACGATGAATTTGCCGCCGATACCTCAAAATCCCCCACTTCAACGCATTATGCAGAGTGATCTTGCGGCTCTTTTGAAGAAGCAGAATATCTCCAATCTCATGTCATACCGCGTAACGGGTGGGACACTGGAAGAGCGCCAGCATGCGGTAAGGTGGATTGAGCCCGTTATTGGATCAAGACGTCCAGATGATGTGCTGGTTGTACCTGGCGCTCAGACTGCTCTTGCGGCAGCCATGAGTATTCTGACTAGCCCGGGCGACATTATTTTGACGGATCGTATTACCTATTCAGGGATACGGACCGTTGCTGATCAACTCGGGATTATTCTTGTCGGGGTAGATGGCGACGAAAATGGGTTCTTACCCGAACAACTGGAAATAGCCTGCCGACAATATCAGCCAAAAGCGCTTTATTGTATTCCCGCTATTCAGAACCCGACGACCGTAACAATGTCGCTGGAGCGCCGTAAGGACATCCTGAAGATTGTCCACGATAATCGTCTCTATGTCGTGGAAGATGATCCTTACAGTTTGCTGCACGACAATCCCATCCCTGCATTGGCCGCCCTCGACCATGGCCGTGTAATCTATATCTCTACCTTGGCGAAGGTTCTGAGCCCTGGCTTGCGAACCGCTTATGTGGCTCTGCCAAACGCCGAAATGACCAGACGCTTTGCTGTGGCCGTTCGCGCGTTTGCCCTCACAAACGCAGGACTATTGAGTGCACTGACATTGCGCTGGATGCAGACGGGACAGTCCAAAGAGATTTTGGGGTCTATTAAGCAGGAATTACGACTCAGGCAGTCGATCGCCCGAAACATTCTGGGGGATAGCCACGGCATGGATCCCAATGGTCCGCATGTGTGGTTAAAGCTTCCTGAGTGGTGGAGTAGCGTGGATTTTGTATCATATGCGCGCCATCGTGGTATCGCATTGGTCCCGAGCAACGTGTTTACAGTGGATGGTGACTTTCCGCAGCGAGCCAGAATTTCTCTCGGAAGTATCCTTGATATTTCCAATCTAGAAAATTCGCTCCATGATATCGTGACTATTCTCAGTCACAAAAGAGCTACAGATTTTTTATCGATCGTATGATGTGTAGAGCGGATGGATTCTGATCCATCTGTTGTCTGATTACCCTGTTATTGACGGGAGTTTTCAATATTCCGGGAGAACAGGCCTACCACGCCGCTCCTCGCTGTATGGTGATCGTGGTCTCTTCCTAAAAACGGACTAGTCTTGGGAAAGCGGGCCTGATGTTCGCTTTGTCCCTGTGGTGACAGACAAAGTTCAACCGCCAGCAATGCGGTCAGATGTGACAAACTTGCATCATGGAATGTCACATCTGGGTGATAAATAACATAAATATCATCGAAATATGAAAATACTCACTTTTATGATGTTCCTTTAGGTGCTGTAACGTTAAAGAAGCACCCACCCCGAATGACCCTGCTCACGGACGGAAGAAGACCCTAATGACGCAGTCCCTTGATGTTTCACGACGGCTCAGCGGAGAAGCGCTGACCAACTTCATCGCCACCATCTCTGCAACGGGTGGTCTGCTTTTCGGGTATGATACCGGGATCATATCGTCAGCACTTCTACAGATTCGGGAGCAGTTTCATCTCGATACGATCGGGTCCGAGATTGTAACGTCCGCCATCATTCTCGGTGCGCTGATTGGCTGTCTTGGGGCAGGTGGCATCTCAGACCGGTTTGGCCGCCGCCGGACGGTCATGCTTGCTGCCGCCTTGTTTCTTGGTGGCACTGCGCTTGCATCGGCTGCTCAAGGGGTTACGGTTCTTATCGTATCGCGTCTGATTCTGGGGCTTGCGATTGGTGCGGCGTCTCAGATTGTCCCCATTTACATTGCAGAAATTTCGCCGCCCAACCGGCGTGGACGCCTGGTTGTTGGCTTCCAGCTTGCGATTGTTTCGGGCGTCACGATTTCCTTCCTGACAGGCTATTTTCTCCGGGACAGCAGCTGGCGGATCATGTTTGGCATCGGCATGCTGCCGGCACTGATTCTCTTTGTCGGAATGGGTTTTCTGCCTAACAGCCCACGGTGGCTCGCGCTCAAAGGACGCACAGATGAAGCTCTTGCTGTTCTGCGTCGGGTGCGGTCTTCGGAAGAAGTTGCCCAGAATGAGCTTCAGGCCATCATAGACAACCATGATGAGCAGGCTCCTTGGTCAGAACTTGCCAAGCCTTGGGTTCGACCAGCGCTTATCGCGTCTGTTGGTATTGCGCTGCTCTGTCAGCTAACCGGCATCAACGCGGTTTTGTACTACGCTCCAACGATCTTTGCGGATGCAGGCTTCGGACAGGAATCTGCTCTTCTGACGTCCGTTGCGGTTGGCCTGGCGATGGTCTGCGCGACGGTCTTTGGTGGTTGGGCTGTCGATAACTGGGGCCGCCGGACACTGATCCTACGTTTGCTGCCTGGTGCAGTTATTTCCCTGATCGTGCTCGGTGCAATGTTTGCTCTTCATATGAAGGGCGGTGCTGGCGCATGGATCACGGTTCTCGCGATCATGGGTTACACGATCTGCAACACGGGTAGTCTGTCGGTTGCGGTCTGGCTGGTTGGTGCTGAGGTTTATCCGCTGTCCTGCCGTGGCAAAGGTATGAGCCTTGTCGCGGGTAGCCATTGGGGAGCAGATCTTCTGATCTCCCTGACGACTCTCTCGCTGGTTCAGGGGCTGGGTGCGCACATGACGTTCTGGCTTTTCGCCCTCGTCAATGCAGCGGCATTCCTGTTCGTGCTGCGCTACGTGCCGGAAACCAAAGGACAGTCTCTGGAACAACTTGAAATGAGCCTTCGAAACGGAACCTTTGCCCCCGTTCACAAGTCCTGACTTCAAGGAAAGCAATGCCTCAAAAAAAGCCGGCTCTCGCATGGAGCCGGCTTTTTTTATGCTCAGATTCGGCCGATCGAGCTGTAGTCAAATCCGGCAGCCCGCATGGTCGCGGGGTTCCAGATGTTTCTGAGATCAGCGATTGCCTTCCCTCGCATGGCTTTGCTCAGGCGGTCCGGATCAATGGCGCGAAACACGTTCCACTCCGTCAGAACGACCAGAATGTCAGCGTCGGTAGCTGCTTCCAGTGCATCCTCACAATAAATGACCCCGTCAGGAAGAAGCGCACGGGCAGGATCCATGCCCTCGGGATCAAAGGCCTGAATCCGGGCGCCTGCGTCATGAAGATGGGCGAGGATAGGTAAGGAAGCAGCCTCACGCATGTCATCAGTGTCTGGTTTGAAGGTCAGGCCTAAAACACCCACGGTCTTGCCTTGGACGGAGCCTCCAGCCTGAGCAATAATGCGTTCTGCCATGCGGCTCTTGCGGTCTTCGTTTACCGCCACGGTGGCTTCCACCAAGCGGGATGGGGCGCCAGCGTCACTCGCGATTGCTGTCAGGGCGCGTGTATCTTTCGGGAAGCATGACCCGCCATAGCCGGGCCCGGGATGCAGAAAGCGCCGACCAATGCGCTGATCGAGGCCCATGCCACGCGCGACATCATGGATATTGCCTCCCACTTTTTCGCAAAGATCAGCCATCTCGTTGATAAACGTGACTTTCATGGCGAGAAAGGCATTGGCCGCGTATTTGGTGAGCTCCGCCGTCTCAAGATCGGTGATGACGATGGGTGCCTCGATAAGATGCAGAGGGCGATAGACTTCACGCATGATTCTTGTCGCCCGCTCGCCCTCATCGGGACCCGATGTATCGATTCCGATGATCACGCGATCCGGACGCATGAAGTCCCCGATCGCGTTACCTTCGCGTAGGAATTCGGGATTTGAGGCAACGTCGAATGTGAGCTCGGGACGTGTTTCTCTTAGGATCCGCGCCACTTCGCGTCCCGTTCCGACGGGAACCGTAGACTTTGTAACGACGAGCAGGCCCTCTTTGGCCGATCGGGCGATTTCTTCTGTTGCAGCATAGACGTAGGTGAGGTCTGCATGACCATCACCTCGTCGGGTCGGGGTGCCGACGGCGATAAAGACAGCATCCGCCCCACTAATGGCGGCTGACAGGTCGTCTCCGAATGTTAGGCGCCCGGTCTCGGTATTCTTGGCAACAATGGCATCAAGACCCGGCTCATAGATGGGAATACGGCCTTCACGCAGGGCTGCCAGTTTCTTGGGGTCCCGCTCGACAACGGCTACATCTGAACCGAATTCGGCAAAGCACGCACCGGAGACCAGTCCGACGTAACCACCACCGATCATTGCTATACGCATAACAGAAACTCTCCAAGCGCTATGGGGTCTGCATAACCTGCGCACATTGAGGGAGCAAATCGGTGACGTCCCAACTGCTGGAATGGTGTGTCATCGCGTGGGGCGAACGCAGGCATTCGATGATGCAAAGGAGCGGAGTGCGGCTGGAAGCATTGTCAATTCGTTGGAATCCGCCAAAAGATCCCGTCCCTTTTTCGACCACTTCGCAATGCTCAAATTTGGGCTGTCAAAACGTCCGCTCACACGTATTGGGATATCGAGAGCAAAAAAGCTTGTTGAGAATGGTCGGCTCGCGAAAACAAGGTCTAACCACCGACGGTTCAGATCAAAATCTGCCTTGGCAGCCAGAACACCGGTACTCGTTTTCAGGCGCAGCGGAACAACTTTCCCAATCCCCTGGTGCATCTCCAGAACACCAAGCATACAGGTGATCGGTGTCGTTCCCTTGGCGTGCCGGAACAGTAGCCGAAGATCCATGGATGCAGCTTCCACGATTTCACGGGCAATTTCGCCTTTTTCCATGCTGACCGCGGCAACCAGATCGGCCTTCCGCGTAGCTTCGTTCAAAGTGCGGACATTATTTGCTGAAGCGATAATACGGATCGACAGGGCACCTTTGACCGGGACGGGAGCGAGACCGGCGGTACGGCGAAGGCGATCAATATCACCATGGGATAGAGCGATGTTGGCTGTGACGCGCGAATGTCCGCCTTGGTCTTCCATGTGACCGTTGGCCTGAAGCCCCGCGCCCAGATAACCTAGTGCTAAAGTGCTGACGTCAATGCGACCCGGTGTTTGGGATGCCTCCAGTTTCAGTTTCGAGAATGTAAGGGCGTTGTAGAGGATCTCATCTGCGGTGAGTTTGACGTGCAGAACCGGATCCGGATTGGCAGGGGCAATCAACGGAATATCGGTTGATCCGGAAGATTTTCCGGATGAGAGGGCTTTATTCAGATCATTGAGATCTACGCGGCCCAGATTCAGGTCTGTCGCAATGATATCGGGCTTGCCGTTACCGCCTTCGTTGAGATCGAAGGTCCCACTTTTTATTTTGCTGTTCTGGAAATTGCCTGAGGCATTCGTAAGATGCCAGTTGTCTCCGGTATGGCTGAAGGTTCCTTTCAGAGCCAATGGAACAGCAGGGTGAGTGCCCGATAGCCCAGCGAGTTCGAACACTGGAGACGCAGTTGGTGTGGAAAGGGCAATATTGCCGTTCACACCATCAAAGTTCAGAGCGTCTGTCAGGGTGCCGTCGAAATCGATGACAAGATCGCCAGAAGTAATATGTGCTTTAGCCCCATAGGGCTCTGGCGCGCGGCGTAGAACCTCAAGCGGCTGCATGGTGGCATCCAGCGTGACGGGAGTGCCGTTGTACGCGCCCTGAAACGCCATAATCAAAGGTGATGCATCATTATCGGACTGAAAAGTCACATGCTGCATGCCGACTTGATACGAAGAGCCCTTTGCGGAGCGATAAGTGACATCGCTGTCCGTAATCGTAGCGTTACGCAGTCCCGGAAACCAACTCAGGTCTGGCTTGTCAGAGCCGGAGTGTTCGGTCTCTGCATGATCGGAAGTTTTTTGAGGCTTAAAGCGCCAGTTAGGCGTCCGGTCCGGCGTTCGTTCAAAAAGACCTGAGAAGTGGTCAATCGTAACATCGCGTGTTTCAATTGGCCCATGCAAAAGTGAGGTCACTCTTATCCTAGCATGCAGGGCGCCCACACTCACCATATCTGGACGGCTCCCTCCCGGAATATTGGCCAGATGTAGGTCCTTGGCGTCTATCGTGATCCAGCTTCCAGCGCGAACGCGTAGAGAACCGATCTTGACCGTTCGGCCTGTGGCTTTTTCGAGCTTCTGGGTCGCAAGTGCAGAGAAATCTTTCTGGTCGATCCAGAACCAGCCGCCTCCGATGATCGCACTACAAACGACAAGAAGGCAGAGGAACGCCCCAAGAAGCCATTTAAGCAAGAGAAAGTCTTTCCAAATACCGAATATAAAATTCTACAATAACTGGAAGATCTCTGGAGCGGGAGAGTTTGTCTGGAAAAAATAATTTTCCGGAACATTTCATTGGGTTTCAAATGAATGCTGTTCAGAATGTTGACTGAATGCGTCCGACAACCGCATCTCCGTTGCGACCATAGAGGTTAACGGTGGCGGAAGAGCGACTGACAATGAAGTGGTTATAGTCCAGCATAAATTTAAAATAACGATTGGGATACCAGCTCAGGCCTGTCGCCCAGACAGTCTGCTGTCCACCACGGACGCCATCTGTATCGTCAATGCGGCTGTTTAGATCCGCCACACTGTAACGGGCTGCGATTTCCAGAGCTCCCCAACGATCATGCAGCGGGTCAAATTCCTGGTCCGGAGAAACGCCTGGGGCAAGAAATCCTCCTTCCTGAATGCTGTATCGTCGCGGGTTCCCAAACAGCGTGTACCCAACGGCCCCATACCACCCCTGAAATCCAAGTGAGGGCAGGCCGCCCGAGCGTTCGACACCAATGCGATAATACTCGGCTTTGACCAGGAGCCGCTTCCATCGCAATGCAAACTCCGGCCCTGCCGACCAGAGCTGTGCAACATTACTGATAGCGCCTGTGGTCATAAGAATGGATTCACCCAGATTGATTTCCGGGCGTTGAGCAAAGGTATAACTGCGGCCGGTTGCGCTTTTTGCCACCTTGAAAGACGCAATGGATGAAATGCCGACATGCATGTCCACATCTTTGGTCACGATCGGGCGCCCTGCGACCCGGAAAGTCCCGCCTGTCTGACTATCTGTGATGTTGTCCCCGATGCTGGCGTAATAACCACGTTCGTTGCGGTTACCCCATTCCTGGCCAGTGAAGTAACTGCCAATCCACCAGCGATCGGCATAGTGCATGCCGCCGACACTGAATCTGGCATCGTTAGCGGCGATCGTACGAACAAGGTCAATGATTGCCGGACGTTCGACAAACATGAAGTCATTCGAACTTTCCGCATCTTCTTCCGTCACACGCGGTTGAAAATATCCAACGGTCAAGACTGTGTTGTGGAGGCCGGCATAATTGATGTTGGCTTCATAAAGGCCGACCTGCCCATCATTATTGCCATGCCCAAAGTCGGGCGTGACGTTTGCGACCCAGTCTTTGTAGCGGAAAGTGAACGGAATGCGGAGACGCCGACTGTTGGACGTGAAGCTGTTGAAGTTGCCGCGGTCCTCCCCATTCCTACGTGAAACGCTTGGGAAACCTCCAAAATCTTCCTGAAAAGCCAGACCTATGGATAAGGCGTAGGCACCATCAGATGTCTTGAAGGTCGGGCGTCCATTGGGGAAGCCAATCTTGATCCCCCCAACGCTGACTTCCTCATCCTGGGCTGTGGCGGCCCGGAAATCCCGCCACGATGTCACGATACCGCGGTCAGATGGCGGCGTGTCCTGCGGGTGGGCACCAGGTCTGCGGATTGTAAGTGGGGCAATTGCCGGCATGGCCTGAAGGAGGGGAGGAGGCGGGAGAAAGGCCGCGCGTTGCCGGTAGGGATTCGCTTCTGTCTCTTCGCGCTGATGTGCCAGGACGGCTCGTGCCTGCCTGAGTTCCTCATTGCGCTCTTTCTTGAGTTTCTGAACTTCAGCCTGCATCGCCCGGATCTGGCGCTCCATGATTTCCAGTCTATCGGCAGAGAAAGCGGGAAGGGCGGGAGCCAGAGATAATAAAAGGGTCGTTGCTGCGAGGGAACTCAAACGGGGCAAAGAGACATACATAAGCAAAAGGGCGTCCTGGAGGGGCAGCTCGTCTGTCGGGGCCAATATCGCAAGCGTAATACAAGCGAAGGCCAACTACTTTAGACAGAAACCACAATGAGGTGCGTGTCATTGTGCGACAGGAAACTGGCTGCTGCGGACGATATTGTTCTTGTCTCATGCTCCATAAATGAAAAAGGCGGGTCGGATCCATGATCCGCCCCGCCTGTCTGAGAAAAGGTAGAGTGTTAGAAACCAGCCTGAATTCGGGCTGCAATAGAGTTTCCAGTGCGACCGTACAAATTGGTCGCCTGCATGCTGCGGGACACGATGAAGTGGCTGTAATCCAGCATGAAGCGGAAATGACGGTTGGGGTACCAGTTTAGGCCACCCGTCCAGACAGTCTGCTGACCACCACGGATGACATTGCTTGGGTTGGGATCGTTCAGGTTGCTGTTGAGGTCGATCACGCTGTAGTGGCCAACAACTTCAAGAGCGCCCCACTGGTTGAGAGCAGGGTTGAACTCTTCAGAAGACTTGACGCCAGGGGCACCAAACGCGCCTTCCTTATAGTTGTACATGCGTGGGTCGCCGAGGATCGTGTAAGCTGCGGAGCCGTACCAGCCCTGGAAGCCAGCAGACTTCAGGCCAGCGCCAGAGCGCTGAACGCCAACATGATAGTACTCACCCTTGACGATCAGGCGCTTCCAGCGAACGCCCAGTTCAGGACCGGCAGCCCACACCTGTGCGGCATTGCTGATCGTGCCCGTTCCAGCAAGGTTGGCTTCACCGATATCAAACTCGGGACGCTGACCAAAAGACGTGGAGCGCGAGCAGGAGGTGGTGCTCGTTCCAGTGTTGCAGGCTACGCGAAATGCGGAAATGCCTGATACGCCCACGTGGACATCCCAGTCCTTCGTGGCAACCGGACGGCCTGCAACACGAAGCGTTCCGCCTGTCTGGCTGTCAACGGTGTTGCTGCTGCCGCCACCATAATAGGTGCTGCCATTGTCAGAGCCATTGCGGTGGCCCCATTCCTGGCCCGTGAAGTACCCTGCAACCCACCAACGCTTTTCATAATGCAGCCCGCCAACACTGAAGCGGGCATCGCCAGCAGCGATGTTGCGGACCATGTCGGTAATGCTCGGACGTTCAAGCGTGAAGAAGTCGTTGGAGCTCTCGGAGTCCTCTTCCGTCACGCGAGGCTGAAAGTAACCGGCGGTAAGGATTGTATTGCGGAAGCCCGTGTAGTTCAGGTTGCCTTCATAGAGTCCGACATAGCCGTCGTTATGGTTCGCACCAAAGTCAGGCGTAACGGCTGCGACCCAGTTCTTGTAGCGGAACATGAACGGAATACGCAGACGGCGCATGTTGGAGGTAAAGCTATTGAAAGCGCCACGGCTTTCACCACGGCGTGGGCCCGAATTAAAGAACCCGCCAAAGTCTTCATGAAAGGCGAGGCCGATGGAGAGTGCGTAAGCTCCATCAGAAGACTGGATGGTGGGGCGGCCCTTCGGGAAGCCGATTTTCACACCGCCGACAGTAACTTCTTCGTCCTGGGACGTTGCGCGCTGGAAGTCAGCCCAGGAGGTGATGTCTGCACGGTCTGACGCCGGGCGGCCACTGTCCGGACCACCTGTGCCCTGCCGCACAGTGATAAGCGGCGCCGTGGATTGCTGGTGTGAGCCGATGTAGCTGCTGCGCTGACCGTAAGGATTGTTTTCAGCCTCTTCACGCTGGCGGGCAAGGACGGCTTTGGCCCGCTTGATCTCGTCGTTATGCTCTTTCTTCAGGGCATTCAACTGCGCCTGCATCGCGTGGATCTGACGTTCCATGATTTCCATCTGGTCAGCCGCGTGTGCCTGTCCAGCGAATATTCCAAGAGACATCAGGGTCGAAGTCGCCAGAAGAGCAGTTGTTCTTCGGAGAGAAAAAGTCATTGCCGTGGTGCGTCCTTGCATGAATGGCAGGTGATCCACAGCGGAGGTATCTGATTCCGTTTTTCGAAGAGTGGGAAGGTTTCATGACGGGAAAAAGACTCATTTATGACAAAGCCTGTCATCTCTTTGAAAATATGTGTCTTTTAGGAAAAGACGAATTTCTCCCGTTATTTGGCTCATTCGGGGAATGAAAAATGGGTGTGATATTTGTGCATCAGGCCCTCTGAGTCTGTCATGAAACTATCATGAGGCTCCCCCTGTTTCCCTTGAAGGGCTGGGGCTAGTACATAACTCCGTTTACCAATGCCCGGTTAGGGATCATCATGATTAAGAACAAGCTCGCGCTTTTCGGTTTTGTCGCAATGACGGCCCTTGGTTCTGTCTCGCTGTCTTCCGCCCGTGCTGCGGAAATCACGGGTGCAGGTTCCAGCTTTGCCGCTCCCATCTATGGAGCATGGGGTGCTGGCGCCAAGACGCAGATCGGCGTCAACGTGAACTATCAGAGTGTCGGCTCCAGCGCCGGTCAGGATCAGGTTATCGCTCGTACCGTCGACTTCGGCGCTTCGGACAAGCCGATGGCTGGCGATCGTCTGGCTGCTGAACACCTGTATCAGTTTCCGACCGTGATGAGCGGCATTGTCGTTGTCGCCAACGTTCCTGGAATCGAGCCAGGCAGCCTGCGTCTGGACGGCCCGACGCTTGCGGCCCTGTATGATGGCGAAATCACGGAATGGGATGACGACCGCATCAAGGCCCTGAACCCGGGTCTGAAGCTGCCGGAAACGGATGTTGCGCCGGTTCATCGCGCGGATGGTTCTGGCACGAGCTTTGTCTTTACGTCTTATCTGTCCCAGGTTTCCCCTGAGTGGAAGCAGAAGCTGGGTGCTGGCACGTCAATCGCATGGCCGGGTGGCTCTGGTGCTCGCGGCAACGACGGCGTGGCAGCAATGGTCAAGCAGACGGAAGGTGGCATCGGCTACGTCGAATATTCCTATGCTGCACAGAACCATCTGAATATTGCCCAGATGAAGAACCATACGGGTGCGTTTGTCTCCCCGACGCTCAAGAGCTTCGTGGAAGCCGCAAACGCTGCTGACTGGGTTCATGCTGATCATTATGCTGTGAACCTGCTCGACACGGCTGGCGCAGGCGCTTGGCCTATCGTGACTGCAACATTCGTTCTGGTGCCGACAAACCCGAAGGATGCAAAGGCAGCCAAGGCTGTTCGTGACTTCTTCGCCTGGGGTTTCCAGAACGGTGACGCGGACAATGCCCGCCTTGATTATGTTGGCCTTCCGAAGAGTGTGAAGGACAGCGTGCTGGCTGGCTGGGGGAAATAATCTTCCAGTCTTCCCTGTTTTCCTGATCGTTTCTGCTTTTTCGGGGATGGTCAGGGCGCATAAAAAGGCGTTGAGTACCGAAACGGGCTTCTCTTTAATGAGGGGCCCGTTTTCCTGTTTATCGCCCTGCCATGACGTGGTGTACTTTTGTCCACTTCCTCCACCCCTGATGCTCCTGTAACGACCCTTTCGCCGGTCGTTCGGATTTTGATCGGTCTTATTTTCATCCTTGGACCGGTTTCGACAGATATGTATCTGCCAGCATTTCCCATGCTGGAACATGATCTGGGGCAGGGGGCGGGTTCAGCCCAGTTGACGCTAACAGCCTGGCTCGCCGGGTTGGCGATCGGGCAGTTTACACTCGGCCCACTTTGTGACCGCTATGGACGTAAATTACCGCTTCTGCTGGGGCTGGTGGTCTATGTGATTGCGTCTGCCCTGCTGGCCGTGGTCACAAACTTCCACCTGTTCTGCATTCTGCGTTTCATCGCGGCCATGGGAGGGGCGACAACGTCGGTAGCGCCACGAGCCATGGTGCGGGACGTTGCTACCGGGCCTGCTGGTGTGAAGCTGATGTCCCAGTTGATGCTGATTTTTGGTCTTGGGCCGCTTCTGGCACCTTCCATCGGCAGTTTCCTGCTGGATCTGGGGGAGTGGAGACTGATCTTCTGGGTTGGCGCAGGGTTCGGAGTGTTGCTGTTCATTGGAACGTGGTTCCTGCTGCCAGATACGTTTCCACCAGAGAAGCGGTTTGCGCTCCCTTTTACAGGAGTGGTCACCCGGTATTGGGGGCTGATTACAGAGCCGCTGTTCTGCTCTGCTGCCATGGTTGCGAGCTTTGGCACCTTTACGATGTTTGCCTATCTTTCCAATGCCCCGGCTCTTTTTGAAGGCATTCTGCATTTTTCGCCGCGTCTGTTCGCCATCTTCTTCGGGCTGAACGCGGTAGGCTTCGTCATTGGATCACAGATCAATGCACGGATGGCGCAGCGCTTTCTGTTTACCAGAGTCATGGAATACGGAATGCTGGCTGTTCTGACTTTCACACTGCTTGGTGTGCTGGTTTGTTCGCTGGGGCTGGTTGGGCCACAAAACCCCTGGATACTCTGTATCCTGATCTTTTGCACGACGTCGTCGCTCGGATTTGTCGGGCCAAACGCTGGTGTTCTGGCCCTGACGCATCACGGGCATCAGGCAGGAGCAGCATCTGCCCTGATTGGTACACTGAACTGGACCATCGCAGGAGGCGCAGGCGTTTTAATGGCGCTGCTACCGTCACACTGGATCGGGTCCACATCAGTGGGCATGATGATCGGAATCATGGGCTGCTGGATCAGCGACTTGTGGCGTCGTCGTCTGGATCCGAATTCCTATTTATCCGTTCGTCACTGAAGCCCTGCTCGCGAAGAGCCAAGGCGTGACCAAAGGCTGAATGTCAGCCTTTGGAAGAAACGCGGTCAGCTGCAACAGTAGCGATCATCAGGGCGCCGATAACAGGCACGAATGCGACCATTGAGAACTGGGCGAGAAGATTGGTTGGCAGGCCGATCAGGTGGATCAGGGTCATGGACGTCATGGAATTTTTCTCCGTTTTACTTGCCGTTGATGGCGTGGGACGGGAGAAACTCCAGAAACCACTTTCAAGGCAACAAATGAAGACGCGGGATCAGACCTGCGTTTAACGCATAAATCCCTGCCAGAACTTTGCTGCAATTCATGAAATGCCCTCCCCTGACCCGAAGCAGCGATTATTTCACGTTTCAGTTCAGGGGTGTTCTATTGTCGCTTCCCTAGCAATTTAGGGTATCAAAATTTTGGAACTAGCCCATTCGCGCAATAAAATTGCGCGAGGCCTCAATTTTTCTTGGGGGACGAAAGAGAAAGCCCGTCGCGTCGTAGCCCGTGCCAACTGAGAAGCGTGTCCGCCAGAAAGAAGAAAAGAGCGCCAACAGTGCAGGCCAGAGCTATGCCGAAAAAGGCTAGCAGCCATGTGGATGTGCTTGCATCGCGCAGCGAGCCGACGAAAAGAGCCATTGCCGCGCCGCAGGTCGAGGCCCCGCCGATGGCGTTGAGCATGATGGCGGCGTCCAGAACAAAGATTCGCCGATGGAGTCTGAGTTCGTGGGCTGCCAGCCGTTCCGGTGTATAAAAAGGGTCTGGCGTATCGGTGTCGGACGGTGGGGCGGCCAGTTTTTTTCGTACGTCTTCGAGGTGGTCTGCCACGCGGGCAAGACGTGTGTTGAAAACGTTGATCAGTGTTCCAATGCCAGAAAGCATGAAAACTGGCGTCAGTGCGACTTGAATCAGATGGGCGGCGCTGTCGACCGCATCGGGGTCATAAGAAACAGGAAAAGGCATACCGCTCTCTATACTGTATCTTCCGAGAGCGAAAAGATGGCGTGCTCTGGAAAACATACCCCCGGATGGAGTAGGGAAAGACGACCATTTTCAGAGATGCTTGTCTTATGCCGATTTATCCCCGTCTATTGCGCTCCGCCTGTGCGATGCTTGGCCTGGGGATTGGTATGGCTCCGCTGGCATTCGGGCAGGCCGTGATGCATTGCTCGGGAACGGCGGCACAAGTTGAATTCGCCTGCCACACCTGGACGGAAATCGACCGCTCCGTTCATGGCGGTACGGATACTGTTATCATTCCTGTCGGTGGTACGGAGCAAAGCGGGCCTTACATGGCTGTCGGCAAGCATAATGTGCGGGCGCAGGTTCTGGCTGACGAAATTGCCAGACAGGCCGGGCAGACGTTTGTAGCCCCCGTCATTGCTTATGTGCCGGAAGGTTCAACCTCCCCGCGAACCTCTCACATGCGTTTTCCGGGAACGATTTCCGTGCCGCCTGCCGTGTTTGAGGGAATGCTGAAAGGTGCTGCTGAAAGCTTTCGTGTGCAGGGTTTCCGGAAAATCGTTTTTCTCGGAGATCATGGGGGCTATCAGGCGTCCATGGCGCATGTGGCCCAGGAGTTGAATACGCGATGGAAGGGTCAGGCTGCAGTTCTGGACCTACGCGATTATTATGAAGTTATTCCCCATCAGTATGCTGATGCCCTGAAAGCGCAGGGCCATGCAGCAGAAGTGGGTATGCATGCGGAGCTGAGCGATACGTCCCTGATGCTGGCCGTGGATCCGTCCCTGGTCCGTCAGGAAGCACTTCGCACTGCTCCAAAACCCAGTGTCACCGATGGCGTTTATGGCGGGGATCCGCGCCAGGCTACGCCCGGACTGGGACGTATCGGCACAGAGATGCAGATACGCACCGCTGTAACGGCACTTCAGTCCTTCAACAGGAGCCATCCATGAATTTCAAGACCCCCCTTCTGGCGGCGCTGACGCTGCTGGGAGCCTCTGCGGCGCAGGCCCAGACCACGGCTCCTGCGGACGCAAGTGCACCGATCCCTGTACCTCCGGCCCCGGCGGCTCCAGCAGCTCCGCCAGCTATGGTGCCTGTCTCAGCGCCAGCACCCGCTGTTTCATCTGTTCCCGTGGCCGCTCCGGCTGCTTCAGATGCGGTGCAAACCATTCCGGGCATGCCAGCCGTGATTGATCCGCACAATATTTATAGCGAGACCACGCCGTCCCATATTTCCCCGGCGATCGCTCATGATCCGGCGCGGGTTTATGTCCCGAACCTGCGTGGAAACAGCGTCTCCGTTATTGATCCGGTGTCTTTTCAGGTTGTGGATACCTACCCCGTTGGTCGCTCCCCCCAGCACGTCGTGCCATCCTGGGATCTGCGGACGCTTTGGGTGACCAACAACAGTGAGGGACGTCCGGATGGCTCCCTGACGCCGATCGACCCTGTGACCGCAAAGCCCGGCGCAAATATCGCAGTAGACGATCCTTACAACATGTACTTCACCCCGGATGGCAAGTACGCGATCACGGTAGCTGAAGCCCACAAGCGTCTTGATTTCCGCGACCCGCACACGATGGAGCTAAAGGGCTCAGTCGAGACGCCGGAGTGCAAAGGCGTCAATCACGCTGACTTCTCCATTGACGGCAAGTACGCGATCTTCACCTGCGAGTTTGGCGGTTATGTTGCCAAGGTCGATACCGTGAACCTGAAGATGATCGGTATGCTGAAGCTGTCCAAGGGCGGAATGCCGCAGGATATTCTGACGGCTCCAGACGGGCATAAGTTCTATGTTGCCGACATGATGGCTGACGGTGTGTTCGTTGTGGACGGTGACTCCTTTACCGAAACTGGCTTCATCCCAACGGGTATCGGCACGCATGGTCTGTATCCGAGCCGTGATGGCAAGGTCATGTATGTGGCGAACCGCGGTTCGCATCGCATTCACGGCAAGCGCGGTGGTCCGGGTGGAGTGTCCATCATCGATTTCGCGACGGACAAGGTCATCAAGACCTGGATGATTCCGGATGGTGGCAGCCCGGATATGGGCAATGTCAGTGCTGACGGCAAACTGCTCTGGCTGTCTGGTCGCTTTGACGATGTGGTTTATGCCATCGACACGGACACGGGGGCTGTCCGCAAAATTCCTGTTGGAGCAGAGCCTCATGGCCTGACCGTCTGGCCGCAGCCAGGCCGTTACAGTGTGGGTCACACTGGCATTCTGCGCTGATCTGAGATGAGCCGATGATGGAGACGTCAGTTGATGTCTCTACTGTTGAAAGCCCGGCAGAGATGCCGGGCTTTTTTTTATTACAGAGATCAGAGCGCCTCTGCGCGCGCTGGCGTTTGGCCGTTGTCGTTTCTGGTTTCACTTCGCGTGATGCCGGGCGCTATAGGCGAAGTCTGTGAGTGTGGACCAATTAGGGTCTCTTCGAGAGGGCCTTTTGGAAAGATGCTCCCTATTTCGCATGGACATGACGCCCGTGATGTGCGCACGAATACTTGCAAGAATTTTCCTCCCATATCCGGTAATGTCCGGAAACACATGAGAGAAAAGGTGACTCGAAGATGTTGATTGCTTCGATGTTGTGCTTCACTTTAACGGTTATTGCAGGCGTATGGCTCGGCCTTTGCGTTCTCCGGAGTAAGCGTCCGTTGAAGGCTCTGTTGCCAGTCCATGTCGGGTTTGCCCTACTCGGCGCAGTTTTCATGATTGTCGCACTGGCGAATGGTGACAGCCGACTTATGCTGAATGTCGCTTTAGCCGTGGCTGTTGCTGCCTTTGGCCTTCTCATGGGGTGGGCAAGGCGGCGGGGCTATGTGATTGCCCCGCTCTACATGTGCCATATTCTGCTGGCAGTGATGTTTTACCTGTCTCTGGTCAGCTTCACGCTCTTCCCAAACTTTTAAAACGCCTTCTGTAGGAATCAGGCTTTCTCAGGTGAGGGCTGAACGGTCCGCGGTCCTGTGTCGTTGGCGACCGTGAACTGCATGGTGTTGCCTGGTGGTGTGGTGGTGTAAGCTGTCGGCGTATAGAATTTGACGCCTTCTTCCGCGAAGCGGTTGGTCACGATACGGTTGAATTCGCGTTTGACCTTCCACTTCATCATCGGTGTGGTTCGGATGCTGCCAATCAGGGTGGCGCCTCCGCTGTCGCTCTGATCCACGCCCAGATCTGTGTAGTCGGACAGGATCATTGGCCCGAAAACCGGGTCAGCACGCATTTCCTTGACGGCTTTTTCCATGATGGCAGAGACGCGTGGCAGGTCTTCCGACAGATCAAGCTGCTGCTTGATGACGATCTGGTTGTAGCCGCGTGCCGTGTTGGCAATGGAGGACACGGACGAGAACGGAATGATGTGCAGATCGCCCGTAATGTCGCGCACCTTTACAGTCCGGATTGAGAGGTTTTCCACGGTTCCCGAGACGCCGCCTGTCGTAACCCAGTCACCGACCTGGATTGCGTCTTCAACGAGCATGAAGAAGCCCGTGATGAAATCCTTCACCAGACTTTGGGAACCGAAAGCGATGGCTGCGCCAAGGATACCTGCACCGGTCAGAAGTGGCGTTACGTTAATGCCGATCTGCGAGAGTGTCGTCACGGCAACGATGATGATGATGATGGCCAGAAGAACGGTGCGGATGATCGGCATCACCGTACGCAGGCGGGTTGCTCGGGAACGCTGGCCTGAGGTCTCGAAAGACGAGAGCTGCCGGTTCAGCATGATGTTGACCATTTCCCAGATTGCAGCAGCCACAGTCGCTGCAATCAGCATCGTCAGTGCGGTATCCATCAGACGACGGCCCAGGGCGTTCTTGATGAAGAAACCGAAGGTTGGCAGGCCCCATGCTTCTGTGATGGCAACCAGCGTGAGGAACAGAATGGCCCCCGTCAGCACCATGCGTGCAACAGGGTAGTATCGGTCAGCGCGTTTCTGAAGTTCCGGAAACCGTTCCACAAGCTGTGGATTGACGCGGAAAAACCGGTCCTGAAGCCCGTAGGCCAGAACCGCACCCAGACGGGACGCTACGAGCACACCGATCGTGACGCCTGTCGTTTTGAGAATCCAGGCGTAGCCGCCCTGCAGATGGGCTGCCCAGACAATCCAGAGGGAAATATCCAGGAACATGGCAGGCACCCACCACAGGCGCGTGATGGCGGCAATAACCGTCCACATTCCTGTTTTCTTGCCAACCGTGCTGGGCTGAAGCGCATTGCTGACAATGTGACGGATGCGCCAGATGAAGGCGGCGATCAGCACGTGTTCAACAAGAACGACGGCTCTGATCATGGCATCCGTCCCACGGGGGGCCAGATTGAACTGTGCGCCAAGTTCAGAGAGGCAGATGACAATGGCGGGAGCCGCAACCAGTACGTTCCACCACCGTGTCACCATGAAGGCTGTTGGCGTGCTGGCTGGCAAGAGCCGGATGGTCGGTGATCGTGGAGTGAGACCCGTCTCGACCAGAAGGTAGAGCGTGCGTGCTCCGGCATAAGAGTATGCGAGCGTCAGGATAACGTTCACAGTTCGCTCAGTCAGGGGCAGAACAAGCACCGCCAGACCTGCCAGAAGCAGGAATGCCAGAACAGGCAGGGCTTTGAGCAAAAAGTGTCCCAGAGCGTAAGGAATACGGGACAGGAAACGGAGCGTCTCGACCTGACGTCTCTGGTCTTCTGCACGGGTCTGGCTGGAGTTGCTGCTGGCGTCGGTGTCTGCTGGGAGAGGTGCCGGATCTGTTTCAGGGAGCGCCTGAATGTTCCGGACTTCCCGCGCCTGTGCCTTGAGCGTCAGGTTCTGGAGCGGTTTGCGCAGCATTAGCGCGATGGTCCGTTCAAGCCCCAGACCACATGCAATAACCAGCGCGGCAATTCCAAATGCATGCAGGATTGGCGCGCGTGTTTCTGCCGACAGCATCTGTGACCTGAACCAGTGGCCGACCAGCCCTAGATCACTGAAGAGGTTCAGGAAGTTGTGAACATATCCCAAAGACTGCGTACGAACGCTTTTCAGACCGTTATCAATCTCTGGCGACACGTCCGGCATGGTCGCGGCCTTGGAGGCAGGGCTTGCCGCAAGCGTGTCTGTCTGTTTGACACCACGCGCCATGAGGGAGAGCGTGTGTGTGAAGTTGTCACGCTGTTTGGGGTCATTCAGAACATTCAGAAGCTGCTGGGCTTCCTGAGCCGACAGGGGAGCCGACGTGGGGCTGACTGTCGCCGCTGCGGCTTTTGCAGGTGTTGTTTCTGCCCAGCTGAAGGGTGTTGCCAGCAAGGCCGTCAGGAAAACCAGAAAGGCCATGAAGGAATGGCGTTTCTTTTGACGGGGTGTTCGTGACTGGGCTGGCCGTGAAGGGGAACACATCGGTCTGAAATGTCCTTGATATGCCTTGAAGCTGGAGCATGTCCGCGCAAGGTGGGGTCTGTTCTGGCCGGGAGGGCCCTTTTCAAGCAGGAGTGCCACAGGATGAGGCACTCTGTCCAAAAAGTGATGCGTTATTCTGCGGCTTCCAGTGAAGGGATTGAGGCCGCTGTCCTGCTTTCATTGGCCTCCAGCGCTTCCAGTGCATCTGCATGGTCGATCCCCCACAAATAGAGCTGTTCAATGGGCTCGACGAAGACCTTCCCGAGAGATGTCAGGCTGTATTCCACATTGGGTGGCATGATCTGGTGGATCTCACGACAGACGAGTCCTTTTTCTTCGAGCTCTCTTAGTGTCTGGGTCATCATTTTTTTCGAGAGACCAGGAATGCTTCGCTGAAGGCGACCGGGGCGTGAACTTCCTCCCAGAAGGTGGAGCGTATGGAGGATCATGGTCGTCCATTTCCCGCTGAAAAGTCTCAGAACCCGGCGTGGCGCGCAGTCTTCGTCAAAGGGAGCCCGGCGATAGCGGGCCGGAAGGGAAGTTGTCATTTCTTGGGAACCTTTTGGTATCCAGGGCACAATATGGTGCCGTCTGGAACTGTTGGCGCCAAGGGCTCAAATGGATGGCGAACCACTTTTCGGGAAAGGAGACCCTGATGTCCCGTATTGCTCTTGTTGTCGGATCAACTGGAATTGTTGGCCAGACGCTCGCGACGCGTCTCGTTGCCGAGGGCTGGACTGTCTACGGACTGGCACGCCGGCCCCGGCACGACATGGCCGGTGTTCTGCCGATTGCGGCAGACCTGTTGGATCTGAACAACCTTAAGTTGGCCCTGAAGGATCTGACGCCCACACACGTATTTTTCTGTTCCTGGCTTCGTCAGCCCACGGAAGAAGAAAACTGTCGCGTTAATTCCGCGATGGTCCGCAATGTGTTTGAGGCACTTCCCGCCCCAGAGAGGCTTGAGCACGCTGCGCTTACAACGGGTATGAAGCATTATCTTGGGCCATTTGAATCTTATGCTTCAGGTGAGCCACCCCAGACGCCATTCCGGGAGGACATGCCGCGTCTGCCCTTGGCTAATTTCTATTACGATCAGGAAGATGTGCTGTTTGCCGCTGCGGAAAAATACGGCTTTTCCTGGAGCGTACATCGTCCCCACACCATCATCGGATATGCAGTTGGGAATGCGATGAATATGGGAAGCACTTTGGCTGTTTACGCGACGATCTGCCGCGAAACAGGACGTCCCTTCGTTTTCCCTGGCTCGCCTGTACAGTGGGATAGCCTTACCGACCTGACTGACGCCCGTCAGTTGGCCAGGCAGCTTCTCTGGGCGTCAACATCTGAAAGCGGATGGAATGAAGCCTTCAACGTGGTGAACGGGGATGTGTTTCGCTGGAAATGGCTGTGGCCTCGCCTTGCTGCATGGTTCGGTTTGGAAGCAGCACCTTATCCCGGCCACGCGACAGATCTTGAGGAAACCCTGTCGCAAGATGGAGACTTGTGGGCGCAGATTACTGAGAAATATGGCCTGACCGAAAGTCGGATCGATCACCTGGCGTCTGCCTGGCACACGGACGCGGATCTGGGGCGTCCTGTCGAATGTGTGACGGACATGTCCAAGAGCCGTCTGGCAGGGTTTGACGGGTGGCAATATACTCCAGACTCGTTCTTTGATTTGTTTGAGCGCCTGAGAGCGGAGAAACTGATTCCCTGAGACAAAAACCATAAAACAGGATTTATTTAGTCCTGTTTGTGGAAAAGCACTGTTTTCTCAGACATAGAGTGTTATGCAGGCTGTCCTGTTTTGTCCTGAGGGAATGAGACTACCTTGCGTCGTGTGTTAAGTCTGTTGGCCCTGCTTGCAGCGGGGATATGTGGTCTTGGTGTCAATGGGGCGTCTATTGCAGCGGAAAGCCCTGCTGTCGTCTCAGCCAATGATACGGCAACTCTGGTTACTGACCGTGATTCCATCGGTCCGGACCAGTCATTGCGTGTTGGGTTGAGGCTGCAACTTAAACCGGGCTGGCACACATACTGGATTAACCCCGGAGATGCCGGGGACACTCCGACGCTGGATGTAACGGCGCAGGGCGCGGCAACTGGCAAGACTTCGGACATCCACTGGCCGATGCCAGTTCGCCTGAGCGAAGGCGGTCTCATGTCCTATGCCTATGTCGGAGATGTGCTGCTTCCAGCCAGTCTGACCTTAAAAGGGACTGGCGGGACCACACTTCATGCGCATGCAGAATGGCTTGTTTGTGCCGAAGTCTGCATTCCTGAAAGCGGTGATTTTTCGCTGGCACTCCCTGCGTCTTCCGGTCCCGCTCCTGAAGGCGCTCAGGCTGGCCTGTTTCAGGCCGCAGATGCGAAAATGCCGATTCCGTCTCCCTTCAAGGCGCATGTTTCTGCTGATGGTGTCCTGACGCTTGAAGGCAGAGGACTGTCCTCCACAGCAGTTTCGGAAGCCTGGTTTTTGCCGGAAGAAGGTGGCCTGATTGATCAGGTTGCTCCGCAGCCGCTGAACGTTGGCAAAGACGAGCTTTCTCTTCACCTGAAGTTTCTGAAAACTGCTCATCGGGATGCGCCGCTTAAGGGGCTGGTCGTGTTGAAGGATGAGGCTGGTCAGGAAAGCCCTATCCAGATTTCTGCTGAACAGACGGTGGGTCCAACCAAAGTAGAAGATGCCGCAGCAGCGCCCGCGCCTGCTTCCGCAGACGCCGTACCAACGGGTGCTGGTTGGCTCCGTGTGATGCTGTTCGCTTTTGTCGGCGGTCTGATCCTGAATCTCATGCCCTGTGTTTTCCCGGTTCTGGCCATGAAAGCCTTATCACTGGCCAAGATGGGCGGTGTGGGGCGACGAGTGCAGTTGCAGAGTGCACTGTTTTACACGCTGGGCGTTACAGGAGCCTTCGCAGTTCTTGGTCTTCTGATGATCGGACTGCGCCTTGCCGGATCTTCAGCCGGATGGGGCTTCCAGTTCCAATCAGCGGGATTTGTGGTTGGTGTGTGCTGGCTGCTGTTTGGCATGGCGCTGAACTTGCTTGGCGTCTTTGAAATCAGCGCGGGGCGGTTAGGTCAGTTGCATCCACACGGTGCAGGTCATGCTGGCGACATGATGACGGGGCTATTGGCTGTCATCGTCGCGACGCCTTGCACGGCTCCGTTTATGGGAGTCGCCATTGCAGGAGCTTTGGGTGGCCCCGCTGTGATGGGGCTGCTGGTCTTTCTTTCCATGGGACTTGGGTTGGCAGCTCCTTATGTGCTGGTGGCCAGTGTTCCGGGTCTCGCATCGCGGATGCCAAAGCCGGGAGCATGGATGGGTGTGTTGAAGCAGGCCTTGGCCTTCCCACTTCTGGCAACCTGTGTGTGGCTACTGTGGGTGGCGACAATTGAGCGTGGTGTGAATTTCGTAGTCGTGGCAGGCGGCGGTCTTGTGTTGCTGGGCTTTGCGGCCTGGATCTACGGTATCGGGCAGCATCGCGCGATGCGGGAAGGTGGAAGGGGCACGGTTCTCTTCTGCCGTGTTGTAGCCGTTCTGTGCATGGTCGTATGTGGGGCAGGCTTGTCCCGTAGTCTTGCCGAACCGGTATCTGCAACAGCGACGTCTCCTGCCATATCAGCCGACAATCAAATTCAGTCGTTTTCAAATGAGAAGCTGGCAGACCTTCGTGCAAAGGGAGATCCGGTTTTTGTCGATATGACGGCGTCCTGGTGTATCACCTGCATGGTGAATGAACGGGTGGCGCTCGATGTGGACTCTGTCCGTAAGGCGTTCAGTGCGCGGCATGTCGCTTATCTCAAGGGCGATTGGACCAACAGGGACGCTGGAATTTCCGCTTACCTGAAAGCCCACGGGCGCGATGGCGTCCCTCTCTATGTTTATTATCCGGCGCATGGATCGGAAGTTGTGTTACCGCAGATACTGACGCCAGGTCTGGTTCTGGGAATTATTGGCCACTAAGTTCTCAGCTCATTTTGATACAAAAAGCCCTGCTTCACATGTGAAGCAGGGCTTTTTTTGTCTGACGGTCTTAACGATTTGTGTGCTGCGGATCATCCTGTGGGTTCACATAGGTCATGGTAAACGGACCTGTTCCCGAAACCTGCACAATGGCGCCTTGTGTCCCAGCTTTGAGTGCGTGCGGAACATTGGGAGGGAGATGAACAAACCCTCCGGCTGTCAGGATTTTTTCATCGTTCGCTGTGATGCTCTCGCCAATGTAATGATGCACACTTCCTGCGAGGACCGTGAGCATTTCATCCATGTTGTGCGTATGGGGGGGAATGGTTGACCCTGCGGGCATCATAACACGCATGGTAAAGGGGCCAGGCTTGTCTGAGGCTCCGTACAGGAAGGACATACGTGTTCCACTTGGGAACATGGGAGGCGCAGCTTTCCAGACAACATTCTCTCCGCCCTGAACAATTCGAATGTCGGCAGTCGTCTGTGCGAGGGCGCCGCTCCCTGACAGACAGCAGATGAGGGCGCTGGCAGAAAATATCCTGAGAAAAGACATTGGATTGTCCTTAGATGTTCTGGCTTATGCCTGCTCTTCCTAACGCGGTGTGGAGTTTGTCGTTCAGCATGCTGCTTCTGAAGTTATATCTCTGTCGGGTGTAGGAAGGTTTTTTCCACTTCTGCAATCACCAGTCTCGCGGCTCCGGAAAGTTGTCGCGCCTGATCTACACATAGAGCGAGTGTCAGTGGGGATACGTCCCGGTTTGAAATGGGGACAAAAGCCAGTTCGCCACTGAGAATTTCCTTCATAGCATCGAGCCGACTGAGAATTCCCAGTCCGACGCCCTCCAGAACCAGTGACTTTATCATCTGGATATTATCAGAGGATGCTGCAGGCTGGACGCTGACATTGCTGTCAATTTCCAGAATTTCAATCTGTCGCTGCAGCGCAAGAGGCTGCTGCGGCATAACCATCGGGTATTCAGCACAGATGCTGAAGCGGGCGTCCTTGTGTTGGGCAATCGGATGGTCGGGAAGACAGACGAAGCCTAAAGGATAATCGATATGGGTTCGGATCAGCAGGCCACGGGCCTGTGTCGGGTTCAGGAGAAGCGCAAAATCAACGTCTCCGCTGATAAGTGCTTGCTGAATGACAGCGTTATCCAGAACGTGAGTGCAGATTGTGATGCCTGGATGGCTTTTTCGGAGGTCTTTGAGAATGCGCGGCAGAAATCCTGTCGTCAGAGCATCTGGCAGAGCGATGTCCACCTGTCCCCGTCTTAATCCGCGCATATCTTCCAGTTGGGTGCGGACTTCCTGCATCTCCCGCGTCCATTGCTTGCCCTTGGTGTAAAGGAGTTCGCCAGCAGCGGTCAGTCGCAAGCCGCTGGGCAGCCGTTCGAAGAGGGGGGTGCCGAGCGCTTCCTCACCGTGCAGGATCTGACGATCGATGGCAGATGCCGCAATCCGCAGATGTTCAGAAGCCTTCCGGATCGACCCGTATTGGGCAACGGACAGGAAGTAGCGAAGGAAGCGGGAAAAAACCGGCATGGGATACGCTCTTTTTTCGAGAACGGCAGGGACGTTTTTCTGAGATATACGAGATTACCCCTCTATGAAACACTTCAGAGCGGCAGGTGAACCCTGTCATTTTGACATAGGAAGAAACTCTGGTCATTTCTTATGAAAGACCACGATCCTGTGCCCGTTCTTTAGGATAAGATGCTCATGACACGTTCTCCTTCCCCGACTGACGGCCTGGCCACCCTTTCGGCGCAGGTTCATGAGGATCTGGCGAAGATCAGGTATGCGACGGGGAACTGGAATATTCCGGTTCAGAAAGATGGGGAAGATGTTCTGGATGTTGCCATCATTGGCGGCGGACAGGGTGGTCTGACGGCCTGTTTCGGGCTGCGTCGTCAGGGTGTGACGAATGCACAGGTTTTTGAGCGCGCTGCGAAGGGTGGGGAAGGCCCTTGGGTGACATTCGCCCGAATGATCACGCTGCGGACGCCTAAGCATGTAACGGGGCCGGATCTGGGTGTGCCCAATCTGACGCCACAGTCCTGGTATGAAGCCCGGTATGGCAAGGAAGCCTGGCAGTCGCTCGACAAGATCTCGCGTCATGACTGGCAGTCTTATCTGGACTGGGTGCGTGATACCCTGGAGCTGCCGGTCGTCAACGATCAGGAACTGGTGCATGTGGAGTGGACGGACGGCCTGCTGCGCCTGACCTTCCGGAATGCTGCAGGTGTTGAGACGAAGCGCTGGGCGCGTCGGATGGTTCTGGCTACGGGGATTGACGGTGGCGGAGCATGGTTTGTCCCGCCGTTCATTTCGGAGAACCTTCCGAAATCGGTTTATGCCCATACGCACGAAACCATTGATTTCGACGCTCTGAAGGGCAAGCGGATCGGCGTTCTGGGTGCGGGTGCGTCCGCTTTTGATAATGCTGCGACGGCGTTGGAGTCCGGTGTCGGGCGTGTGGACTTGTGTCTGCGTCGTACGAAGATTCCGGCTATCAATCCGTATCGCTGGATGGAAAACGCGGGCTTTCTCGCACATTTTTCAGAACTGCCGGACCTGACCCGCTGGCGCTTTATGCGCTGCATTTACAATCTGAACCAGCCGCCGCCGCAGGATACGTTTTGGCGTTGCCGCAAGCATGAGAACTTTGCGTTCCATCCCGGTACGCCGTGGAATTCTGCGCGGATGGATGGCGATGAGATTGTGGTCGAAACGCCCAATGGCGAGATGCGCTTTGACTTCCTGATTATTGGCACGGGTTTCTCGATTGATTTGAAGCACCGTCCGGAAACACAGGATTTTGCGGACTCCGTCATGCTGTGGAGCGATCATTTCACGGCGCCGGAGGGAGAAGAGAGCACGCTTCTGTCCAGCCATCCGTATCTGGGCCAGCGTTTCCAGTTTCTGCCGAAAGATCCCTCCGATCCGAAGGCACCGATGCTGGCGGCAATCTACAACTTTACGTTTGCGTCCATGCCCAGCATGGGTCTTTCAGGGGCGTCCATCAGCGGCATGCGCTTTGGCGTTGAGAAATTGACGCGCGGTATTGCGCGTGACCTGTTTGTTGAAGATGGCGAGAAGCATCTGGAAAGTCTGCTGTCCTACGACACGGAAGAACTGATCAGCCTTGATCCGCCAACGGTTTGATGGGGGGCAGTCCAGATGAGCACGAACACCTATCCCCGTGATATGATCGGCTATGGCCGCACGCCGCCTGATCCGAAATGGCCCAATGGCGCGCGGATCGCGGTTCAGTTCGTCATCAACTATGAAGAAGGCGCGGAAAACTCGGTCCTGCATGGAGATGCGGGGTCGGAGGCTTTCCTGTCTGAAATGGTCGGGACGAAATCCATCGTGGGCGCGCGTTGTGCGCAGATGGAAAGCCTTTACGAATACGGGAGCCGCGCTGGGTTCTGGCGTTTGCAGCGCCTGTTTGAAAAGGCTGGCATGACCACAACCGTGTTCGGTGTGGCCAAGGCTTTGGCGCGCAACCCGGATGCGGTGGCCGCCATGAAGGAGAGTGGCTGGGAAATTGCCACGCACGGCCTGCGCTGGATTGATTATCAGGATTTCCCGGAAGACGTGGAGCGCGAGCATATTCGTGAGGCGATTGCGCTTCATACCGAAGTGGTCGGGGAGCGCCCGTTGGGGTGGTATCAGGGCCGCACCAGCCCCAACACGGCCCGTCTGGTCGTGGAAGAAGGCGGCTTTGTTTACGATGCCGATTCCTATGCGGATGATCTTCCCTATTACGATCGTACCCATGGCAAGCCGCAGTTAATCGTGCCTTACACGCTTGATGCCAATGACATGAAGTTTGCGGCACTCAACGGCTTTACCGAGGGCGAGCAGTTCTTCCGATATCTGCGGGATACGTTCGACATGCTGTACGCGGAAGGGGGGCGTATGATGTCTATCGGGCTTCATTGCCGTCTGGCCGGCAAGCCTGCGCGTGCGCTGGCGCTTCAGCGTTTTCTGGAGCATGTGGCATCCCATGAGGATGTCTGGGTCGCGTCCCGGCTGGATATTGCGCGGCACTGGATGAGTGTGCATCCGGCATGAAGACTTCCGATGTGAATGCCATGACGTCGGATGTTTTTGTCCAGACGTTTGGGGGACTTTACGAGCATTCGCCCTGGGTGGCTGAAGGGGCTCTGGCAGCGCGGCCATTTGCTGGTGTAGAGGCCATGCTTGCGGCGTTTTCTGCCGTTGTGCGGAATGCGGGCGAAGAGGCTCAGTTGGCATTGGTTCGGGCGCATCCTGAACTTGGTCATCGCGCGGGAATTGATCCGGATCTGACGGCGGAGTCTGCATCCGAGCAGGCTTCTGCCGGGCTGGATCGTATGACGCCTGCGGAATATGAACGGTTCAAGACGCTGAATGCGGCCTATGGGAAGGCTTTTTCCATGCCGTTTGTAATTTGCGTGCGCAAAGTTGCAGCGCCGGGTCAGGTGGCCAAGACGGTCATCATGGATGAAATGGAACGTCGTCTGGGCGGGACGCCCGAGGCGGAACTGAAGGAAGCCCTCTCGCAGATCGATGCGATTGCAGGGTTGAGACTGAAAGATCTGGTGGCATCATGAGCTCATTATCCACGCATATTCTGGATACGGTCTCGGGCCGTCCGGCAGCTGGGGTGTCTTTCCGGCTTTTTCAGGAAGACGCTGTTCTTTTCGAAGGCGTGACGGACCATGATGGGCGTTGCCCCGCCTTGCGGGAGATCCCGCTGGAACGTGGCACCTATCGTCTGGAATTCGAAATTGGTGCGTATTTTCGGGCGGCGGGGCATGTGCTGTCTGATCCGCCGTTTCTGGATATCGTGCCAATTGTGTTCGGTCTGGGTGAGGGCACGCATGCGCATGTTCCGCTGCTCGCTGCGCCTTATGGATATTCCACATATCGTGGAAGCTGAAACCTGATGGCGTCTGATACTTCTGCGGTTCATCCGGTTGATGAGAAGCTCCCGCTCTGGCGGTTGGGGGCTTATGGCTTCCAGCATATTCTTGCGTTCTACTCAGCCGCGGTGATTGTTCCGATCCTTGTGGCAGGGGCTTTGCACCTGCCACAGGAAACGCTGATTCATTTGATTGATGCGGATCTGTTCACCTGCGGGATTGCGTCCTTGTTGCAGTCAGTCGGGTTTGGACCGGTGGGTGTTCGTCTGCCGCTTCTGCAAGGTGTGACGTTTACGGCTGTTGGCCCGATGATCGCCATTGGGTCTGCGGTAGGCGGTGGAACGCCGGGGCTTTTGTCGATCTATGGATCGGTGATTGTGGCGGGGATCGTCAGTTTGCTCATCGCACCATATTTTGCGAAGCTGGTTCGGTTTTTTCCGCCTGTGGTGACGGGGTCGATCATTCTGGTGATTGGGCTAGCGCTTTTGCCGGTGGCTGCCAATGACATCGTGTCTGGCCATGGACCGGGCATGGTGCAGGATCAGGTTCCGCTGCGGAGTCTGTGTTACGGGCTGGGAACACTGGCGAGTATTCTGCTCGTACAGCGCCTGTTTCGTGGCTTCATTTCAACGATTGCTGTGTTGATCGGACTTTGCATTGGTACATTGGCGGCGTGGCTGATGGGCGATGCCCACTTTGGAGGCGTGGCGTCTGCGCCGCTCGTGTCCATCACGCAGCCGTTTTTCTTTGGGACGCCAGCTTTCCATGTAGTGCCGATCCTCTCCATGGTGATCGTCATGGTCATCACCATGGTTGAGACGATCGGCAACGTTTATGCGACTGGCGAGATCGTCGGGAAAACCATTACCCGAGAGGATATCGCGCGGACGCTGCGAGCTGATGGTATTGCAACGCTGTTGGGTGGGGTCTTCAATTCCTTTCCCTACACCTGCTTTGCGGAGAATGTCGGCCTGGTTCGTATGACGGGCGTGAAGAGCCGCTGGGTTGTGGCGTCTGCGGCTGTCATCATGATGATGCTGGGGTGTCTACCAAAACTCGGAGCAATTGTAGCGGCGGTTCCGTTACCCGTTCTTGGCGGGGCCGCTCTTGCGATGTTCGCGACAGTGGCTGTGGTTGGTGTTCAAACCCTGACGCGGGTGGATTTCAACCGTCAGAGCAATGTCATCATCGTGGGAACCAGCATCGGACTGGGAATGCTCGCGACGGCACAGCCTCATATCTCCGATACATTTCCGATGTGGGCACAGATTGTCTTCGGAAGCGGTATTACTCTTGGGGCATTGTCCGCCATTTTTCTGCACCTGTTGTTCAACGTCCGTCGGACACTGGCTGTTGATCCGGAAGCAGAAATTGTAGTGGCTGATCTCCCAGATGAGAGAATTCTGATGGGGCTGCCTGTTGAGTCTGAAGGGCCGGTGACCGATGGGCGGCAGCGCAGATTCGGCTGAAGCCCTTCGGGTCAGATATTAATCCCGGCTGTGAACCTTCTGACCAGCCACATATGTAGCCTCGATGCTACGGTCATCGCCTAGCATTGTGAGGGCAAACAGGAGATCGGACAGGGTCTCAGCCGTCTGGGTCCGGATTTTCCCGAGAGGTGTTGCAGTAGGATCGAAGATACAGAGATCTGCATGCAGGCCGGGTTTGATGGCGCCAATATGATCCTCAAGCCCTAAAGACTGAGCACCTCCGGCGGTTGCCAGCCAGAGACCCTGAGCAGGATGAAGTTTCGTGCCTAACCCCTGAGCGACCTTGTAGCCGTCTGAGAGGACCTGAAGCAGAGACAGGGAGGGGCCAGCTCCCACATCGCTGCCAACGCCGACTTTGACACGTCGCTCGGGTTTCAAGGCATTGAATAGGGGGAATGACCCGCTGCCCAGAAACTGGTTGGAGCCGGGGCAGTGTGCGATGGAGCAGCCTGTATCATGGCAGCGCTGGAAGTCTTCTTCCTGTGCATGCACAGCGTGAGCCAGAATGGCGCGAGGGCGCAGAAGCCCCGACTTGTTATACACGTCCAGGTAGGATGAACGGTCGGGAAAGAGTTCCTTGACCCATTCGATCTCAGACCGGTTCTCGAGCAAGTGCGTCTGCATGAAGAGGTCAGAGCGGGTAGCAAGGAGAGATCCAGCCAAATCCAGTTGTTCGGGTGTGCTGGTAGGGGCAAAGCGTGGTGTGACGGCGTACAGCTGTCGTCCGCGACCATGCCAGCGTTCGATAAGAGCGGCAGACTGATCGTAGCCTGTCTGGGGGGTGTCTCGCAGGTTGTCAGGCGCATTGCGGTCCATCAGGACCTTCCCTGCGATCATGCAGGTATTGAGGCGTTCTGATTCCTCAAAAAATGCGTCTACGGATTCCGGATGAACCGTGCAGTACACGGCGGCCGTTGTTGTACCGACGCGGAGAAGCTCTTTCAGGAAACTGCGGGCGATCTGGCGTGCATAAGTAATATCTGCGTAACGGGCTTCAGCAGGGAAGACATAGGTCTCCAGCCATTCCAGAAGCTGTTCCCCATACGAGGCGATCACAGGGAGCTGGGGATAATGGACGTGGGTATCGATCATTCCGGCTGAAATTAGCCGGTCTGGATAATGATCTACGGTAGTACCTTCCGGGATTTGGTCTCTCAGATCTTCCCATGCGCCTGCAGCGGTGATGACGCCATTTTTGCAAAGAATCAGGCCGTCTGGCTGGTGCGTGAGTGCAGCCATTGGGTCGACCGTAAAAGGGTCAGCATGGAAGGTCAGGAAGGGGCCACGGATTGCAGTATGCTCTGTCATGATCCTTTGGGTATCGCATAGCATTTCCGCTCTGGGAACGATCTGTCTTGAATGGGTGAACGTTTCTTTTAATGTCCAAAGATCTTGAGTTCATTTTAACCTTGGCACTGTTTTGTGGCAGACTGTGGAAAGTCTCTTTTCAAGAGACGAATTCAGGTTTGAACATGGTTTTGGACTTTTAATATTAGCCTGCTTTTGTGGGTGCGGTAGAGGCGGGTTTCTGTCTCTGTACGGCCTGCGGGAACGGTTTGGAGACGCTTTTACTGATGTCTGATGTGACCTCTGTTTCTTCCCAGCCTGCAGAAACTGTAACGCCTGCCTCCGGTCTTCCACAGGAAGGTGCTCCTCCTGCCGACGGTAATCCCGTGCAGAAGGAGGACGAGAAGAGCCCCTATCTGGCCATTCCATCTGTTCCCGTTGTGGAAGGAGGGCAGGGCGTCCGCTTTGACTTCAATGATGGTGCCCGTGTCATGGTGCCGGATATTGCCCCGGAACTGGGGCAATGGCATGTGAGACTGTCAGATTATGCGACCGGGAATATTCTCTTCGATGCCCGTCTAAAAGGCGGCATGGTCTCATCCACCAAAAAGTACTTTGTTCCATTCCTGATTGATGTCTGGCTGGAAAAGCCTGACGGTACGCGGGAGGACATTCTGCACCACGAGCTATCCCTCACGGGAAGGCCTGTTTTGGTGCAGTTGCCTGTTGGAACGCTTGGAGACACGATTGCCTGGCTCCCGGCAGCTATTCGCCTTGCGCAGCAGACGGGCGCGAAGGTGTCCTGCTCCGTTGCAGATGTCATTCTGCCTCTGGTGAAAGAGGCTAATCCAGACATCACATTGGTGGGGCACGATGAAGCTCAGGCAAACAAGACGTTTACGTCCGCTTTCTACGCTTCATACAATATAGGTCTGTTTTTCACGGATACGGAACTGACACATCAGCCAACGGACTTCCGGCATGTAGGTCTGCATCGGACTGCAGCTTATATTCTGGGTGTTGATCCCTGGAACGATAACCCTCCTGGCATCACAATCCAGGATGGGGATACCCCACCTATTGAGGGGCCGTATGTCGTAATTGCGACGCAGGCCAGTACTCAGTGCAAGTACTGGAATAATCCGGCTGGCTGGCAGGAAGTGATTGGTTTCCTGAAATCTGCCGGATACCGCGTGATCTGCATTGACCAGAAAACGTTCCATGGAACAGGGTATGTGTACAATCATATTCCCCATGGCGCAGAAGACGAAACAGGCAGCCGTCCGTTGTCGGAACGTGCGCGTTGGCTGAAGCACGCCAGTTTTTTCATTGGTCTCTCCAGTGGACTGGCTTGGCTGGCGCATGCTTCGGGCACACCTGTCGTCATGATTTCGGGCTTTACGCATCCGAATAATGAATTCTTTACGCCCTATCGCATCATCAACTGGCACACCTGCAATTCGTGCTGGAACGACCCGAGACATCAGTTCGATCACAAGGATTTCTTCTGGTGCCCCCGCCACAAGGGAACGGAGCGGCAGTTTGAATGCACGCGTCTGATTACTGGATCGCAGGTCATTCAGACGGTGCGTCGCGTGATCAAGGATCGCGGACTACCTCTCGCAGAAGCGGCAACTGCCTCAGTCGCCTGAGGCTCAGGTTCAGGAGTTTTCTGGAATTGAAGGCGCTAGCCTGATATTGGCGGGGCACATTATCACCTGATCGTGGGTCTGCCTGCGGTCGCAGAGCTGGATGGTTGCCCTGTGTCTGATGCTCTTCCGCCGATCCGTATCGTCGCCCTTTACAACTTCACGCCGTTTGAAGACATCGTTGCGTTGCGCGGGCCTTTGCAGGAGGTCTGCGACCGCGAGGGGATCAAGGGCATTCTGCTTCTGGCACCAGAAGGTATTAACGGAACGATTGCCGGGTCAGATGACGGAATGGAACAGGTTCTGGAGCATATTCGGGCGATGCCAGGATGTGAGGAGCTTGAAATCAAGGAGTCCCGTGCGCCGGAAATGCCCTTCCGCCGCATGAAGGTGCGTCTCAAGAAAGAGATTGTTACCATGGGGCAGCCGAATATCGATCCTCGCAAGGATGTTGGTCAGTATCTGGCACCGGATGAATGGAATGCTCTGATCTCTGATCCGGATACGATCGTGATTGATACCCGGAATGACTACGAAGTCGCGATCGGGACATTCAAGAGGGCTGAAGACCCCAAAACACGGTCATTCCGGGAGTTTCCGGAGTGGTTCCGGAATCGACGCAAGGAGCTTGAGGCCAAGGGCCGTGTTCCAAAGATTGCCATGTTCTGCACGGGCGGAATTCGCTGTGAGAAATCCACGTCTTTTGTGAAGGCAGAGGGATTGGAGGAAGTTTACCATCTCAAAGGCGGTATTCTGAAATATCTGGAGACTGTTCCAGAGGAAGAAAGCCTTTGGGAAGGGGAATGTTTCGTCTTTGACCAGCGTGTTTCTGTGAAGCATGGCCTGGAAATTGGCAGCTACGATGTCTGCCACGCCTGTCGTCGTCCTGTCAGCGAGAAAGACAAGGCTTCTCCGATGTTCGTACAAGGCGTCTCCTGTCCCCATTGTCATAACGAACGGACAGAAGAACAGCGCCAGCGATATGCTGCCCGTGAGCTACAGGAGAAGCTGGCGCGCCAGCGCGGGAAAGAGCATCTCGGCACTCAGCAGAAATAACGAGCGACCAGTCAGTCGGTAATTTTTCTCAGAAGGGAGCAAATGGATTGTTCTGGTGAGGATAATCCGGACCGCTGAGCGCTGATGATTGTTCTAATCTGGCTGCCGTCTCGTATGTTGATTGTTGCCGCGGGGTTTGAGCAACATGCCCAATTGAAAGGGTATGGCTGCGTTTTTTGCGATTACTATTCTGGTGGCGCCTGTCGTGGGGCTGAATCTCTCCCTCCCTATCACTTTGGTCCGGACAATATGGGGACAACA
This sequence comes from Gluconobacter sp. OJA, assembly GCF_039638325.1. Lineage (NCBI taxonomy): Bacteria > Pseudomonadati > Pseudomonadota > Alphaproteobacteria > Acetobacterales > Acetobacteraceae > Gluconobacter > Gluconobacter sp. OJA. Next base: position 286,802 of record NZ_JBDIWI010000001.1, read on the forward strand.
GGTTTTGACAGTTTTTCTAGCCTGACTCGCGTAGTGTCCCTTGTTGTCCTGAAGAGCTGAGCTCTTCAGGACTTGATCAGGAATCAGACTTTGGTTTTGTTGCGTGAGCCTGAGGGGCGGCCACGAGGTTTCTTGTCCGCCACTATTTTTGCTTTAGGCACTTTTGTCGTTTTGGCTGGGGCTCGCTCCGCCTTTTGGGGCAAGCTGGCGGCAATCATCGCCTGAGTGATCCTTTTGCCTGTAGGCTCACGGTGCTGCCTGACACCGGGGGCATCCAGAAGGGGAGCCAGGAAGCGGCCAGTGTGACTTGCTTTGCAGGCAGCAATGTCTTCCGGTGTTCCTGCGGCTACGATTTTGCCGCCACCATCACCGCCTTCTGGTCCGATATCGATCAGCCAGTCTGCTGTCTTGATGACCTCCAGATTATGCTCGATCACCAAAATGGTGTTGCCCTGATCAACCAGCGTATGCAGCACTTCCAGCAGCTTACGGACGTCTTCAGTGTGCAGGCCGGTGGTGGGCTCATCAAGAATGTAGAGCGTGCGACCTGTAGCTCGTTTGGCAAGTTCCTTGGACAGTTTGACGCGCTGAGCTTCACCGCCTGAAAGCGTGGTTGCCTGTTGGCCCAGGGCGACATAGCCGAGACCAACCTGCTGGAGAATGGCGAGGCGGTCCCGAATTCTGGGCGCAGCCTGAAAAAACGGCAACGCCTCGTCCACGGTCATGGCAAGTACATCAGCGATGGAGTTGCCACGGAATTTCACTTCTAGCGTTTCACGATTGTACCGCGCGCCTTTGCAGGTGTCACAGGTGACAAAGACGTCAGGCAGGAAATGCATTTCGATTTTCAGGACGCCATCGCCCTGACAGGCTTCGCAGCGGCCGCCCTTTACATTGAAGGAGAAGCGGCCGGGTTTGTAACCGCGTGCCTTGGATTCCGGGAGTTCGGCAAACCAGTCCCGGATAGGGGCGAATAAGTCCGTGTAGGTGGCGGGGTTGGAACGGGGTGTACGACCGATCGGAGACTGATCGATTTCGATGATTTTATCGAGGTTCTCTACGCCTTCCAGTCGGTCATAAGGGAGTGGAGACTGGCTCGATTTCATGAGCTGCCGAGACAGCGCTTTGTAAAGGGTATCCACGACCAGGGTAGACTTGCCGCCGCCTGATACACCGGTGACCGCAATAAAGGTTCCCAGCGGGAAATCGACGGTCAGATCCTTGAGATTGTTTCCCTTGGCCCCAACCAATGTGAGTGTTTTGTCCGAGGTGCGTCGATTTTCCGGAACTGGAATAAACTTCCGACCCGACAGATAGGCACCGGTCAGGCTTTCTTTATTCTTGGCTACTTCCGCAGGAGTCCCGATGGCGATGACGTTTCCGCCCCGCGTGCCAGCACCAGGCCCCATATCGATAAGGTAATCAGCAGCACGGATGGCATCTTCGTCATGTTCGACGACGATGACGGTGTTTCCAAGGCGTTTGAGACGCTCCAGTGTGCCGAGAAGGCGCTCGTTGTCGCGCTGATGCAGGCCGATGGACGGTTCATCCAGCACATACAGAACGCCGGTCAGACCGGAGCCAATCTGGGATGCTAGCCGGATACGCTGGCTTTCACCCCCAGAAAGTGTGGCCGATCCGCGGGAAAGCGTGAGGTAGTCCAGGCCGACATCATCGAGGAAGTGCAGGCGATCCGTGATTTCGCGAAGAATGCGGCGTGCGATTTCCGCACGTTGTGGGGTGAGGGTAACCTCAACACCGGAAAACCAGTCCAGTGCCTTCCGGATCTGCATATCTGACGCTTCGGCGATGTTCAGGTCATTGACCTTTACGCAGAGGGCTTCAGGCTTCAGGCGTGCGCCATGGCAGGTGTGGCAGGGCTTTTCTGACTGATAGCGCGACAGTTCCTCGCGGACCCACATGCTGTCTGTCTGCGCCATGCGCCGGCGCAGGTTTTTGAGCACGCCTTCAAAGGGCTTCGTAACGGTATGGACCTTGCTGCCATCACGATACGGAATGGCGATGGCCTCTTTGGAACCGTACAGGATCAAATCCCTGGTTTCGGCTTTCAGGTCTCGCCATGGCGTGTTCATGGTGTCCCCGCAATGGCGGGCAAGAGCTGCAAGAGTTTGGTCATACCAGTCCGTGCTGGCACCACTCCAAGGGGCAATCACACCTTCAGAAAGTGTCAGTGTGTCGTCACTGACAATCAGGTTCTCGTCAAAATGGGTTTCCGTACCAATACCATCACAAGTGGGGCAGGCGCCCATCGGGGCATTGAAGGAGAACAGACGGGGCTCGATCTCCTCAATCGTAAAACCTGAAACAGGGCAGGCGAAACGTGAGGAGAAAACGATGTGGGCGGGGGCAGCTGTTTCTCCCGCACGCCTGACTTCTTCCGCGTAGGCGAGACCGTCGGAGAGTTCGAGGGCTGTCTCAAAGCTGTCTGCCAGACGGGATTCGAGGTCAGGTTTGACGACAATCCGGTCCACCACGACTTCGACATTGTGGCGGGTCTTGCGATTGAGTTCGGGGGCTTCGGCAATTTCGTAAAGCTCACCGTCAATTTTGACGCGCGTGAAGCCCTTGCGAGCCAGGTCTGCCAGTTCGCGTTTGCAGTCCCCTTTACGGTCCCGGACGACCGGCGCCAGCAGCATGAGACGCGTGCCTTCAGGAAGCGCCATGACGCGATCTACCATCTGGCTGACCGTCTGGGCTTCAATAGGGAGGCCGGTTGCGGGTGAATAAGGAACACCTACGCGCGCCCAGAGAAGGCGCATGTAGTCATGGATTTCCGTGATGGTGCCGACGGTGGAGCGGGGGTTCTTTGAGGTCGTTTTTTGTTCGATCGAGATGGCCGGGGAGAGGCCCTCAATGGAGTCCACATCCGGCTTGCCCATCAGTTCAAGGAACTGGCGGGCGTAAGCGGAAAGGCTTTCCACATATCGGCGCTGACCTTCGGCATAGATCGTATCGAAGGCGAGAGACGACTTTCCGGAGCCAGAGAGACCCGTGATGATCGTCAGGGAGTCACGGGGAATCGTGACATCGATATTCTTGAGATTGTGGGCGCGGGCACCACGGACACGGATCGAATGATTGTCTGGAAAGCTCACGAAAACCCCGGAATGTGCAGAAAAGCGATTGTGAAAAATCGGAACGCGCCTGAACGGCGCTGGATCAATTATAGATGGGCGTTTAGGATCATATGAAAAGAACAATTCGAGAAAATTGGTTGGTACGGAATGGCAGGCAGCGTCAATAAGGTGATTCTGGTCGGGAATCTGGGCAAAGACCCTGAAGTCCGGAACACGCAATCAGGTGGGAAGGTTGTCAATCTGACGATCGCCACGTCTGAAACATGGAACGACCGTCAATCCGGTGAGCGCCGCGAGCGTACGGAATGGCATCGCGTCGTCATTTTCAATGATCGCCTGGGCGATGTGGCTGAGCGTTTTCTGCGCAAGGGGCGCAAGGTTTACCTCGAAGGTGAGCTGCGGACCCGTAAGTGGACTGACCAGTCCGGCCAGGAGCGTTACACGACAGAGGTGACGATTGATCGGTTCCGCGGTGAGCTGGTGCTCCTCGACAGTAACCGCAGTGGCGGTGATGAAGGCGGTGGCTTCGACGGTGGTGGTTCGTCCTACGGTGGCGGAAGCAACAACGGCGGCGGCTTTGGTGGTGGAAGCCGGAGCGGTAGCAGTGAAGGCGGCTTCGGCGGTGGCTCTCGGAGTAGCGGCGGTAGCGCAGGTGGCGCGTCGGGCAGTCGTGGCGGTGGCTGGGATGCTCCGCCAGATAACGATCTGGATGATGAAATCCCGTTCTAAGGGATTTTCCGGAGAACCGGGCTGGCAGTGTCAGTCCGGTTTTTTTTATGCGTGAAAGGTCCGTTTTAGAGCGACAGATGAAGGAACTGGTTGAACCCAGAGGCCTGATAGTCAGCGAAGGGTTCGCCGAGTTGAAAGCCTCGGGCCTTGTAGAGCTTTAGTGCGGGTTCGAAAGAGGAATTCCGGCCGGTTTCAAGGCTGAGCTTTTTCAGGCCCAGAGAGCGTGCTCTGTGAATGAGATGATCCAGAAGAGTGCTGGCGATGCCCTGTCTTAAAAAATCCGGATGAGTACGCATGGATTTGAGTTCACCGTCGTGAGCACTCAATCGTTTTAGCGCACCAATGCCAGCAACGTGGCCGTGGTGATAGACAGTCCAGACCTCGATATCAGATGAGGTGAGAGCTGCCAGATCCAAGGCGAAGACATGTCCAGCAGGGGTGTTTTCGTGCATTCCGGCAAGGTGAAAGGCCAAAAGGTCGCGTGTTTCTTGGTCGGAAAAATCGGCTGGGCGGAGAGTGTAGTTCGGGTTCATGGGGTGGAATCCGGAGTGGCCGTGCTTCTGGCTAAAATGACGAGTTTATAGCCCGCATGAGCTGTCGGGATGAATGTTGTTTGATCGTAGTAGAGAAGGCCTTGTGTTGGATGTTGAAAGCTCCGCTGCCCTCCTTCTCTGGGGAGGACGCTCTGGTCTTCCCAGAAACGATTAAATTCCGGACTTTCTCTCTGAAGAGTTGAGACAAGTGTCTGAAAAGGTTTGGTACGGGCACTCGAAACTGTATCGGCCCGAAATTCGGCCAGAAGCCGCTGGGCGCGGGTTAGCCAGTCCGTAAGGAAAATTCGGGCATTGGGGTTCAGAAAAACATAGCGCAGCTGATTGGTCTCTGAGCTGTTCAGCCAGGTATTGAAAAGGATTTTGGCTGCGGAATTTGCGCTCAGAACATTCCACAAGGGATCTAGCAAATAAGCGGGGCTGGAGATCTGTTCCGGGAGGCTGAGAAGTGTGGCTGGTGCAGTTGGCTCGGTATGATCCCCGTGAGGGTCTCGCAGTTCTGCCAAAGTGAAAACGTAGCGTCTTTCTGTCGTGGACAGTTTCAGAGCCGTGGCAATCCGCGACAGTGTGGCGGATGAGCATGAGACGTCGCGTCCCTGTTCCAGCCACGTGTACCATGTCGTGCTGATCCCGCAGAGTTGAGCTGTTTCTTCGCGGCGCAGTCCTGGGGTGCGTCTGCGACGTAATGGAGTCAGCAATCCTGCTTCTGACGGGGAAAGCCTTTCGCGATGCGTGCGAAGAAACAGACCAAGAGTTTTGCGGCTGGACGTAGGCATGGTGCAATTTATACCATGATAAAATAGGATCTTATACCTGACTGTTTGTTGTCTGATGATGATCTCCAAAGGGAGAAAAATCAGATGGTTAGGCAGGCAGGACAATTTGCTGCGAAGCATTATGAAGACAGGGCGTCATCTTACGTAAATAGCGTGGTGCATAATCAGGGCGATGATCTGGACGTGATGGCTCGGGCTGTTCAGGGGCGCGGGTTTGAACGTGTGCTGGACCTTGGCTGTGGCGGGGGGCATGTCAGCTATGTTGTTGCGCCACATGTCGGGCAGGTTGTCGCCTGCGATGTCACGGCTGGAATGTTGGCTGCTGTAAGCCGGTCCGCTCAGGACCGTGGTCTTGGTAACATTGTTGTTGCACAGGGCGCCGCAGAAGCGCTTCCATTTGATGATTGTGTGTTTGACGCTGTTTTATGCAGGTTTAGTGCCCATCATTGGGAAGGTTTTGAGGCTGGTCTGAGAGAAGTGCGTCGCGTTCTGAAGCCAGGAGGTCTGGCTATTTTCGGCGATGTTACGGCTCCTGAAGACGCTATGTCCGATAGCTGGCTCCAGACGCTGGAATTGATGCGGGATATTTCTCATGCGAGGGACTATGCCGTGACAGAATGGGTGTCTGCTCTTGGAAGATCCGGCTTTGTTGTGGATGGCCTGATACGCAGCCGTTTGCGGATGGAATTTGAGAGCTGGGTATCGCGAACACGAACGCCGACGGAACGTGTAGAGGGCATCCGGTCGTTGCAGCGTGGTGCGCCTGTAGCTGTCCGTGAAAGACTGGGGTTGGAAGAAGACGGCAGTTTCCTGCTGGACGTGACCGTTTTTCAGTCTCACAGGCCATAATGGGGTGGGTGTGGCATGTAGGCCGCGCATGGGCTATGCTGTGCGGACTGTATTTTAGCGTGGTGGACCTGTCTTGACCGAGCTGAACGAGCCGACTGATATTGTACCTTCCGATCGTCTTCCGGTGACGATCGAGGAGGAGATGCGCTCCTCCTATCTGGCCTATGCGATGTCGGTGATCGTCTCGCGTGCCTTGCCGGATGTGCGTGACGGCCTGAAACCCGTCCATCGCCGCATCCTGTACGCGATGCGCGAGAGTGGGTTTACGTCTGATAAGCCTTACCGCAAGTCTGCGCGTGCGGTCGGTGACGTGATGGGTAAATACCATCCGCACGGTGACAGCTCGATTTACGATGCCATGGTTCGTATGGCGCAGCATTGGTCAATGCGCGTCAAGCTGATTGATGGACAGGGTAACTTCGGTTCGGTCGATGGCGATAGCCCGGCTGCCATGCGTTACACAGAAGCCCGTCTGGCCAAGTCTGCGTCGTTCCTGCTGGATGATATTGAGCGGGATACGGTTGATTTTCAGCCGAACTACGACGAGAGCGAGCACGAGCCCAAGGTTCTGCCAGCGACGTTCCCAAATCTTCTGGTGAATGGCGCTTCGGGTATCGCGGTCGGTATGGCCACGAACATCCCGACGCATAATCCTGGCGAAGTTATTGATGCCACGCTGGCGATGATTGCCAATCCGGCGATCGAGCTGGATGAGCTGATGCAGATCATCCCCGGCCCGGATTTCCCGACCGGCGGAATCATCATGGGCCGCAGCGGTATCCGCAAGGCGTTCGAGACAGGGCGTGGGTCTGTTCCCGTCCGGGCTCGTGCTGAGATCGAGGAGATCCGCAAGGATCGCCAGGCGATCGTCATCACCGAGATCCCATATCAGGTGAACAAGGCAACCCTTCAGGAGAAGATTGCCGATCTCGTTCGTGCGAAGGAAATCGAAGGCATCTCCGATATCCGGGACGAAAGTGATCGTTCTGGAATGCGCGTTGTCATTGAGCTGAAGCGCGATGCGACGCCGGAAGTGGTGCTGAACCAGCTCTATCGCTTCACGCAGCTTCAGACGTCCTTCAGTGTCAATATGCTGGCACTCGATGAGGGCAAGCCGCGCACGATGGGGCTGATGGACGTTCTACAGGCGTTCATTCGTTTCCGCGAAGACGTCATTCTGCGTCGCGCACGCTTCGATCTGAACAAGGTTCGGGATCGTGGGCATCTGCTGGTTGGCCTTGTGCTGGCTGTTGCCAACATCGACGAAGTGATCGCGCTGATCCGTTCTGCCCCGGATGCCTCGACAGCGCGTGAGCTGCTCATGGCGCGCGAGTGGGATGCGAGCGAAGTTGTGCCGTTGCTGGAGCTGATCCAGGACGAAGGCAATGTCATTTATGATGGCAAGGTTCGCCTCACAGAAGCGCAGGCTCGCGGTATTCTCGAACTGCGTTTGCAGCGTCTAACCGGTCTGGAACGTGAGAAGATCCAGGGTGAGCTGAGCGAAGTTGCGGCCAAGATTGCCGACCTGCTCGACATCATTGGCAGTCACACTCGTCGCATGGATGTCATGCGCAATGAATTGCTGGCGGCCCGGGCTGAAATTGCCACCCCACGGATGTCGGAAATCTCCGATGCGCTGGGCGATCAGTCTGACGAAAGCCTGATCGAGCCGGGTCAGATGGTTGTGACCATCACGCGTGACGGTTTCATCAAGCGGACGCCGCTTGAGATGTTCCGCTCACAGAACCGCGGTGGGCGTGGTCGTACGGCGTCTGGCCGTCGTGGCGATGACGTCATTATTCGCAGCTTCAATGCCCATACCCACCAGTGGGTACTGTTCTTCTCTTCGGGCGGCAAAGCTTATCGCACCAAGGTCTGGCATCTGCCGGAAGCGTCTCCGACGTCCAAGGGGCGCGCGCTGGTCAACCTGCTTCCAGAGCTTGGTTCGGACGCTATTACAGCGGTGCTGCCGCTGCCGCAGGATGAAGAGCTGTGGGAAGACCTACACCTCACCTTTGCGACCGCCAGCGGCAATGTTCGTCGTAACCGCCTGAATGATTTCCGGAATATTCGGGCATCTGGTCTGATTGCGATGAAGCTGGATGAGGGCGATTCCCTCATTGGTGTGGCGACGTGTCGTGAAGGTCAGGACGTGTTCCTGGCAACGAAGAACGCGCGCTGTGTCCGCTTCCAGATCACCGATGATACGCTGCGTGTGTTTGCCGGCCGTGGCAGCTCGGGCGTGCGTGGTATCCGCCTTGGTGATGGGGATGCGGTGATTTCACTGTGCATCCTCAACCATGTGGATGCCAGCGTTGAAGAGCGTGCGGCCTATCTGCGGATGGCCAATGCAAAACGTCGCGCCGAAAATGCTGCGTCGGCAGAAGGTGCTGAAGAAGAAGTGGTGTCCGGTGACGAAGACACTGTGGAGATCGCTGGCGATCTGACGCAGGAGCGCTTCGAGGAGCTGGAACATCAGGAAGAAATTCTTCTGACTGTGACGGATGGCGGGTTTGGCCGTCGTTCCTCCGCCTATGATTATCGTGTGTCGGGCCGTGGCGGTCAGGGCATCACGAACATGACCTTCTCGGCCAATCGTCGTGGCAAGGAAGTGGTTGGGACGCTTCCGACTCTGGATGGCACGGATGTCATGCTCGTGACCGATACGGGTCGTCTGATCCGTCTGCCGGTGTCTCAGGTGCGTGTCATGGCACGTCAGGCCAGTGGTGTGACGCTATTCCGCCTGAACGACAGTGAGACCGTGATCTGTGTCTTCCCGGTTGTGGAAGATGATGGAGAAGAGGGCGACCTGATCGAAGGGGATGTCGTGGCAACGCCAGACGGTACAGTGCCTGTTGATGGCACTGTGACGGACGGTGAGGCTTCTGTGGGTGACGCAGCCCCTGATGCCTGAGTGGCAGACTGATCCGCGTGTCGGGTTTTATCCCGGCACGTTTGATCCGGTGACGTTCGGTCATCTGGATATTATCGACCGTGCGTCTACTCTTTTTGACCGCCTGCTGGTTGGTGTGGCGGTCAATGAGGGGAAGCAGCCGCTTCTGACGCTGGAAGAGCGTCTGGAGATGATGCGGCAGGAGGTCTCGAAATTGCCTCATGCGGACCGGATCAGGGTTTTGGGGTTTGATACCCTATTGGTCGATGCCGTACGTAAGGCTGGCGCCGGGACGGTTGTGCGCGGCCTTCGTTCTGCGGGGGATTTCGACTTTGAAAGTCAGCTCTCTGGGGCGTTGCGTCGTCTGGCGCCGGAAATTGAGACGGTCTTTCTGCTGTCTTCCGAAGGGCATCGCACGACGGCCAGTCGGATTGTGAAGGAAATTGCCCGTCTTGATGGCGATATTTCCTCCTTTGTCAGCGAAGATGTTGCAAGTCTCGTCTTGTCGAAACTGGGTCGAAGGGCGACATAGGAACCTTCATTGATTTCTGGAAGGTTCCAAGATGTCTGAGACCGCAGTACCCGACGGCAATAAGCTGGTTTTCGAACTCAAGAGCGGCAAGGTCGTCATTGAGCTGCGCCCTGATCTGGCGCCGCTGGCTGTGGAGCGTCTGAAGCTTCTGGCGAGCGAAGGTTTTTATGACGGTGTGAAGTTCCACCGTGTGATCGAAGGCTTCATGGCACAGGGCGGCGATCCGACTGGCACAGGCACCAGCGGTAGCAGCTACCCGGACCTGAAGGCCGAGTTCACGGACAAGGCAAAGTTCGAGCGTGGCACACTTGGCATGGCCCGTACGATGGCTCCGCACTCTGCAAACAGCCAGTTCTTCATCATGTTCCAGGACGTGCCGTCCTTGAACGGTCAGTACACGATCGCTGGCAAGGTTGTTGAAGGCATGGAGTATGTCGATCAGATCAAGCGTGGCGCTGGCTCGTCAGGCGTCGTCAAGGATCCGGACACCATCGTTAAGGCTTATGTAGAAGCCTGAAGCTGTTTGGGCTGTTCTGAGTGTCTTGCGGGACGCTCAGGCAGCTTGCTGCTTGTTCTCTGGTGTGCGCAGGACTGTCACTCCTGCGGCATCATGAGGGTAGGGCGAGCCGCATTGAGCGGTGTAGCGCTCTGAAAAGGCCTCGCGTTCGAGGCGTTCACAATAATCCAGATATTTGATCAGGGCTCGCTCGGCACGCGGAGTGCGGCCGTAAATGCGCTTGTAGTGCTTCCACAGGATCAAGGCGTTGACGGACCAGGCATCATAGACGTGTTCGTTCAGGCGTCTGCGAATGGCTGCTGGAAGCTGGTCGAATGCATCCCACTCGTTCCCCTCAAAGCGTTGCCAGATTTCATGCCGTACAGTGCGATCGTTTAAGGCGGAGTGAGTGGTCAGGTTGTTATTTTTGGAGCGCATACGGGGGCTTTTTCAGGCTCTGAATCGGTAGTATTTAATACGTTATAACATAACCAAAAAAATTCTAGTGCTGTTTTCCGGCTGCTGGAGGTTGACCTCCATAGTGGTTGTGGGGTAGCCATCCGCTCGGATGAACCGGTAGCTCAGTTGGTAGAGCATTCGACTTTTAATCGAATGGTCCTGGGTTCGAGTCCCAGCCGGTTCACCATTTTCCTTTTAGATCAAATATGTTTGGAAAACTTCGCCTAGGGCGAAGCATATTTGATGATGGGCTCCGTCAGCCCTGCGCCATTAGCAAGCAACGCTTTCAAGCTAATGATTTCGTCCCAAGCCAATATGCGATGTCAGCCTCACGGCACGAAAGAAGCTTTGCCACGGAGTTGGTCCGCACAGCGTGGTTTCATTTTTTTCCGGATGCTGAGTGCTTTATCAAGATGCGTCAGATGGGCATCCATGATCTTTATGGCATCTTTTACCTTGTTTTTGCGGAGTGCGCTTACAAGTCGACGGTGGTTGTCGCAGGATTGCTGCGCGTCTGCCTTGGATTGATACAAGGTGGCGATCAGCACGATCCGGGTTGTCAGTTCTTCAAGAATGTTGGCCAGAATAGAATTCCCAAGCGCTGCGGCAAGGTGAACGTGGAAGTGGCCTAGAAGGTAGCTCCGACGACCCAGGTCATTCTCATCGATGGCACGCTGTTGCTCCAAGACATGTGCTTCGAGCTGCTTGATCATCTCTGCACTAATATTTTTCTGAGTCATGAGAAGACCGATTTCAACAGATCGGCGTGCTTCGATTGTTTCCCGGGCTTCTTCGACGGTAGGTTCAATAACGAACCAGCCTCTTCTCGGTGAGACTGCCACAATGCCTCGGCTACTGAGGCGCATCATTGCTTCTCGCACCAGTGTTCGCGAGACCCCGAAGATCTCGCCTAGGTCTTTTTCTCCCAGCCGCTCTCCTGGTGAAATCTCTTCAGAAAGAACGGCCTGTATGATTCTGTTCTCGATGACATTGCTGCTTGCTGGCTGCATCGATTTTTTCCGGTCTTCCATGGCAGCTTTTATGCGCCTCCTTTTTTGAGGGAACAAGCACAACAGAAGATCCGAAAAAGGAATATTCCGGCTTCGATCATTTTTAATGTGGAACAAGAACGGTTTGTATTCTATCTGGTATACAAGATTTGCCGACATGGTGAATTGCGACACATCCTGACTGCTTCACATCGCCGATCTGGAAATGCCCGATGTCCCTTGTTTCGCCCTGCCGCTCCCGTTCTGCTCTCTCATTGCGCGTCACGCTTCTGTCCACAGCTCTTCTGTCCTGTGCAGGCAGCGCGGATGCTGCTGTAGTGGCGGCGAAGCGGAACTTGCATCCCATTGCCAAACATGGCTCTGGAACAGCACGGCATCGTACAGTTGATGCTTCCGCGGCGAGTAATGAGGTCGTTCACGTTAATGCCCGGCGCGGTGTGACTGGCGCAGGTCAGCATGAGGCGCATTCTGAAACGGTACTGTCCCGTCAGGAGCTTCAGAATCGCAACGTCCGTCAGTTGACAGACATCGTTCGTGTTGCGCCAAATCTGACTATTCAGCCGTCTTTTGGAAGCTCTGCACTGAACTTTGCATTGCGCGGTGTCGGGCTGATGGATTTCACCCAGAACAACACCCCGTCCGTCATGCCGTATGTCGATGGTGTGGCCTATCCGGTGAGTATTATGACTTCGGGTATGCTGTTTGACATGGATGACATTTCTGTCGCGCCTGGTGCGTCCGGTTTCACGCATGGGCAGTCCACCACCGGTGGTGAGATTAATTTCCACACGGGTGATCCTACCCCTGAGTTTCATGCGGGCCTGACGGAAGACATTGCAAGCTATGGTCGCAACCGGGTCGAGGGGTTTGTCTCCGGGCCAATTTCCAAGTCGGTTTCGTTCCGTTTGGCAGGGCAGTCCATGACGGGGGGCGGCTTCCAGCACAATTCGCAGGGCGAAGGCTACGGCAACTCCAATATCGGAGCGCTTCGCGGCAAGCTGCGCTGGAAAATCGACGCAACATCGACGCTGGACATTGGCGGGCACTGGACGACTGACCAGTCCGAGACGTCTTCGGGGCATAATTTCTATAACAGCTACGGCGTTCCTGTGACGTCAGATATCATGCAGACGGAATGGGGACTTGATCCGCGGTTTGCGAAAATTATCGGTATCAACGGAGCTAATCAGAAGCCAAGGGAAGACAATATCTTCTGGGGGGCGAATGTCCGCTATACGAAGGACTTCAGCTGGGGCCGGTTATGGACGCTGAGCGCTTTTGAAGCTGTTGACGAGCATGAACTGACCAACCAGACGAACTCGGTCGCGTCCTATGGCAATATGTTCCGCAACAACCAGACGAATGTTTTCTCGCAGGAAGTTAAGCTTGAGTCCCGGAATCCGCATGCTCGCTTCCACTGGGAAGTCGGCATGTATTACAGCCGTGCACGGATGGCGCAGAATTTCTGGTATGATTCATCAGACCGGCCTGGGACGACACCGCTGAATGAGACGTCCTATCGTCAAAATCAGCAGAACTTCAATCAGTATGTTCAGCTTTCATATCGCATTCTGCCGAAGCTGACCCTGATCGGGGCGATCAGCCATGAGTCGGACGACCGGCAGATGCTGAATGTTGTCAGCGCTGATTACGATCTGAATACGGGTGCCAGAACGCATGTGCAGAACTTCGGCAATTCAGGGGCACTGACAAATCAGTTCGCTGGACGTGTCGGGGCACAATACCAGTTCAATCCTAGCGTGATGGGCTATGTCATGTTCTCGCGTGGCTTCAAGCCAGGAGGGTTTTCGGCCAACATCACCCAGCAGGCCAGCCAGCTAAAGCCGTTCAAGGCCGAGCAGGTTCTGACGTATGAGGGTGGTTTCAAAACGATGCTGTTCAACCGGCGTCTGCGCTTTAATGCAGCCGGTTTCTATTATGATTATCGGGACCAGCAGCTGCTCGGGACCATCCTTGTGCCACCGTACGGTGTGCTGGGCGGCTACGTGAATGCACCGCGCTCCAACATTTATGGCGCTGAGTTCGATATGGAAGCACATCCGTTTCATGGGCTCGTGCTGACACAGAATTTTGGATACCAGAACGGCTCTTACTCTCAGTTCCAGAGCCTAAATCGCAGTGCCACAACCGCCCAGTTTGCCTCAACGGGTGTCTGGTCACCTGTGAATACGAACTATAATGGCTACAACATGGGGCTGGCCAATCTGACTCTTTCAGGAGCGGCTACCTACACCTGGTCCATGTTCCATGACTACAAAATGACTTTTGACGTCGATTATAATTATCGCGGCGCACAGACGCAGCCGCAGCATATTGGAGATGGCGGGATCTACCGTGCTCCGGCCTATTTCCTTGTGAACTCGTTCCTGACGTTTGCGGCACCGAAACAGCATTGGTCTGTATCGGTTTATGGGCAAAACCTTGCTGATCGCCGTTACTGGCTTTCTGGCGGGACGCAGGCCACTTTCTATGGCGTCATGCCGGGTCTGCCACGTTTCGTAGGCGCAAAAATGAACGTAACGTACTGAAAGAATAATCAGGACCTGAGCCGGAGTGCAGAGCCTCTAGCCGGCGTCAGGTTTTCTGAAGGAACGACGGGAAGAAGGTCTGGATGACGAGCAATACGAGCCTTTCGAAAGATGCGAAACGCAGGTTTCGTCCAGGGATTTTCTCTCAGGTTGTGATTGCAACTCTGATCGGGGTTCTGGTTGGTCTGTTCGCACCGCATGTTGCAGGGCAATTCCGATGGCTCACTGATCTGTTCCTTCGTCTGATTCTGATGGCGGTCGGCCCGCTGCTGTTCTGTATTGTCGTGACGGGTATTACGGGCGCGGGATCGCTAGGTGCTGTGGGACGACTGGGCTTTCGGTCCCTGATTTATTTCGAGGGTATGACCACGCTCGTCCTGCTGCTGTCGGTTGGGGCAGCAATGCTTATCCGGCCCGGACAAGGACTGACTTTTACGCCCAGCCCTGAGGATGCCCATATCGTGGCATCCTACGCTGCGAATGCTCACCTTCTGCACGGGCAAGGTTTTACCGGGTTCATCCTGAGTCTTGTTCCACGGTCTCCGGTTGCCGCTTTCGCCGAAGGGAACATTCTCCAGATCCTGTTTTTCGCCATTCTGACAGGATGTTGCCTGAGCCGGATTGGGGACGCTGGTGCACCTGTTACACGCCTGATTGAAAGTCTCTCGACGCTTTTTTCAAGAATGATGCGCCTGATTATCGCTCTGGCGCCGCTAGGAGTGTTTGGGGCTGTTGCGACGACGGTAGCAGAGTACGGACTGGATGCTATCGGTCGGCTTGCGTCGTTCGTTGTGCTCTATTTCGCAGCTATTGCAGTTTTCATTGTTGTGCTTTTGGGCGGCTGCCTTTTGGCGTGCGGTGTTCATCCGTGGCGCTTTGCCCGTTATTTCCGTGAAGAGATCCTTATTGTCACGGCGACGACCAGCTCTGATTCAGTTCTGCCAAGCATCATGGCAAAGCTCGAAGCCATGGGCGTTTCCAGGCAGGTGGTTGGCTTGGTCGTTCCTGCCGGGTATTCGCTCAATCTGGATGCACTATCGATCTATCTCGGCTTTGCCATTGTGTTTCTGGCCGATGTGACTGGTACGTCTCTGACGCTGACGCAAATGCTCTCTATGTTGGCGACGGCACTGATTACGTCCAAAGGGGCTCATGGAGTTCCGGGGATTGCGATCGTCGTTCTGGCTGCCACGTTGGCTGCTGCTCCTTCCATTCCGCTCTCCAGTCTTGTGCTTCTTTTGGCGGTAGACTGGTTTATCGGAATTGCCCGGGCTGTTGGTAACCTGGCAGGAAACTGTGTTGCTCCTGTTGTTATGGCGGCGTGGACTGGGGCGCTGGATCGTCAGCAGGCCCGACATATTCTGGCTCCCCGTGCGAAAATGGAGCTTCCGTCATGAGCAGCGTGACAAAGCTTTTGTATTATCCGGAAGCGTTGCTGTCTGAGCGTGTTCACGTGTGTCTGGTGGAAGCCGGAGCGCAGGATGCAGACGCCGAAGCCACGACCCGGGCTTTGCTTCATGCGTCTCGTATCGGGGTCGACAGTCATGGTGTTCGGCTGGTGGGACATTATGTGCGGCTTCTGCGGTCTGGCGGGGTGAATTCCCTGCCTGTGCCTGTCTTCACCAGAACAGGGCCGGCAACTGGGCAGTTGAATGCTGATGGCGGCCTGGCTCATTCTGCGGCCTATCGCGCCATAGATGAAGCCGTGGCGTTAGCTCGGGGCGCTGGAATTGGCGCGGTTGGAGTGCATCATTCCTCGCATTTCGGAGCAGCTGGCGCGTATGTCGTTGAGGCTGCAAGACAGGGAATGATCGGTTTGATCATGAGTAACTCTGACGCAGCCGTGTCTCTGTTTGGGGGCGCCAAGCCATTTCACGGAACAAACCCTATTGCGATGGCCGCCCCGACTAGTGGTTCTGATCCGTGGCTTATGGACATTGCGACGTCCTCAATTCCATTCAACCGCGTTAAGCTCTATCGCTCTCTTGGCTTGTCTTTACCATCAGGTGTGGCTGCGCGTGATGACGGACTACCCACACGGGATGCACAGTCAGCTGCGTTTCTTCAGCCACTCGGTGGGGAAGAGTTTGGTTTCAAGGGAGCTGCACTGGCTGGGCTTGTTACCATACTGGCAGGCGTTCTGACGGGGGCGGCACTAGACCCGGTTATGGTTGGCACTGATGAAGAGCAGAGCGACCGGAAGCGGCAGAACGTTGGCCACTTTGCAATCGCCATAGATCCAGCAAGATTTATTGGCCAAGCGGCCTATGATCTTGCGATGCGCTCTTATCTTGATCTTTTAAGAGATGGTCCGTCCGTTAATTCGCATAATCCTGTTATGGCGCCGGGTGACCGGGAGTGGCAGGAAGCTCGAAAGCGTGCCGAGACAGGGATTCCGGTCGATCCCGACACGCAGCGAATTCTTGGTTTGATTTGAGGGCATAATTTATTCCCCAAAAATAGCAATCGGCACGTCTTGGTTAGGACGTGCTGTTTTTTTTGGGGGGGAGAGGAGGCAGTCAGACCCAAACTATACCTCGCTCTATGTCATCAGTTTGCGCCCGTGCTGCTTTTTTCCTGGTCCATTTGTCCTTTTGGTGGAGAAGGGGGCGAGATTGTGAGAAGGAGACACCATGGTTGCGCTCACTCCTTCTCAGAAAACGGCTCTCGATGAAATCATCAAGGCGCATGCTGAAAAGCGGCCTACGCATTTACTGACGGGGTATGCCGGGAGCGGTAAGACGACCCTGATGCAGGAAGTGGCCACGCATTTCCTTCGTTTGAATGTTGTGACCGTGATTACGGCGCCGACACACAAGGCCACGGCTGTACTGCGAAGCAAGGTGGACAAGACAGTCGAGTGCCGGACCATCCAGAGCCATTTGAGCCTTCAGCCGTCATCTCAGGGTGGTAAAACCACTCTTGTACGCGCGAAGCGCCCGCAAACCATTCCGGATGGCGTGGTGATTGTGGATGAGTGTTCCATGATTTCGCGTGAGCTGATGGGGTGGATCCGGGATTTGCTCAAATACTGCTTCGTGCTGTTTGTGGGTGATCCAGCGCAGCTTCCGCCGGTCGGGGAAGACGCTTCTCCGTCTTTTGCTGTCCCGTCGACATCGCATCTTGAGACAGTGGTTCGGCAGGCGGCGGGTAATCCCATTCTGGAGGCTGCTACGATCATCAGGCAGAGTCAGGGTGGCGATGTGGACTGGAGCTGGGTTCAGGATGCCCGGAAAGGCTCCTCCGGGTTATTCGTCCCCAAGGATGTTGAAAGCTGGGTGCGCAAGGCCTTCACGTCTGATGCATTTGACGCAGACAATGATAGCTTTCGTTACCTGTGCTGGACGAATGACCGGGTTCATCAAGTGAACCAGATGGTTCGACAATGGCGGTATGGGGAGACGATTGATCGTCCCTTTATGCCGGGAGAACGTGCCGTCGCGCGTGCGCCTTTCAGTCGACAGAACGAAGACAAGAGCCGGCAGCAGATTGCGACTAATGAAGAAGTTCTGGTCATGGATATTCAGGCGTCTCGTTTGTCGTACCGTTTTGACGCCTGTGGATCTCTGGCGGCATGGACAACGGATTTACCAGCTTGGGAGCTGACTGTGCTCACGCTGGCAGGAGAAGAAATTACCGCGCATCTGGTGCAGGATCCGCGGGATCTTCAGAGCGTGGACCGTCGGCTGGTTCAGGAAGCCAAACAGGAGCGCAAACGCTGGCAGCAGCGGTTTGCGTTTCAGAGTGCGCTGCTTAATTTGCAGGCCATTTATGCCATGACGGTGCATACGTCTCAGGGCAGTACGTTCCGGAATGTTTTTGTGGATCTGGGTGACATTCGACGTCGGGCAGGAGGAAACCCTCTTGAGACCCAGCAGCTTTGTTATGTAGCCCTGACCCGCGCGACGGATATGGTCTTTCTCGTCAATACTGGCTCTGCGAACTGAAAACTGACGGTTGATTTACTGAGATTTCCGTTGGTGAGCTCGAACGAAACAAGGAATAGGGCGATGCGGGTAAAAGTTGGTCTGGCTCTGGCACTTCTGGTGGCTCTGGCTGCTTGCGGGCCGGATTATGGTGGACAGGGTTCACGCCAATATCGGGGAGATGGGTTCGGTAATACGGGTTCAGGTCGGAGCAGTTATGGATATCAAGGTGGCCCAACCTGAAAAGCGTTTGCTGGCCTGAGCGTCAGGCCAGCGCGTCCTGCACCAGTTTTTCCTGCTGCGCCGCATGTGCACCAGGAAGACCGGTTGCAGGAGAGGCAGCACTTTCACGGCCCACATAATCAGGGCGCTGTACCTTGTGACCGCACTCCCGAAGAGCGCGCTCGATCCGACGATCAACAAAAATCCAGGCACCATTATTTTGGGGCTCTTCCTGGCACCAGACAATCTGTTCAGCAGCTGGATAAAGCTCCAGTTGCTGGATCAGGGCGTGATGAGGGAACGGATAGAGCTGTTCCAGCCGGATGATGGCCACGTCCGTGCAGGACTTCCGCGCCCGCTCGGCAGTCAGGTCATAGAAGACCTTACCGGAACACAGGATAATTTTTCTGGGGTTGGTAATGGTTTGCGGGTCTGCCAGGACTGGCTGGAAACGCGTGTGCGGGCCCATCTCAGCAAGCGCAGAAACGGCTTCCTTATGGCGAAGCAAAGACTTGGGCGTGAAGATGATCAGCGGCTTGCGGCAGCGGCGCGCAATCTGGCGGCGCAGAGCATGGAAATAATTAGCCGGGCTTGTGATGTTACAGACGCGCAGATTGTTTTCTGCACACAACTGAAGAATGCGCTCTGGTCGCGCGGATGAATGTTCAGGGCCGCCACCTTCATACCCATGAGGAAGAAGGAGCGTCAGGCCGGATGTACGAAGCCACTTGGTTTCCCCTGAGGCGATGAACTGATCCAGAATGACCTGTGCGCCGTTGGCGAAGTCTCCGAACTGGGCTTCCCAGAGAACCAGTGTGTCCGGGTCGCCGAGGGAATAGCCGTATTCGAAGCCTAGCACTCCGAACTCGGAGAGGGGGGAATTCCAGAGGTGCAGTGGGGCCTGATGGGGGGCGATATGGGCGAGGAGCGTTTCTTCCCGTCCCGTTTCCTGATCAAACAGCACAGCATGACGCTGGCTGAAGGTGCCGCGCCGGCTATCCTGACCTGACAGGCGCACAGGATGCCCGTCCATTGAGAGGGTGCCAAACGCAAGGGCTTCGGCTGTGGCCCAATCGAGAGGGCCACCGTCCGCGACGGCTTTGCCTCGGGCGATAATCTGACGTGCAAGGCGGGGGTGAACGTTCAGGCCCTCTGGAATAGTGCCAATGGCCTCTCCGATCATGCGCAGACGTTCCATCGGAACGCCGGTCATGGGTTGGATACGTTCGGGTTCATCCTGGAGGCGGGTGGAATCCTGTGGTCCGTCTAGCCAGTCGGTTGCGTTTGGCCGGTAATGCTCGGAGGCTGCGAATTGCTCTTCCAGTCTTCTCTGGAAGTGCTGCCACATCTCCTCAACCTGATCCGACGTCAGAATACCTTTACGGATCAGGGTATCGGCATAGAGACGACGCGTCGTGGGTCGGGACTGGATGGCATGGACCATGGCAGGCTGGGTGAAGGCGGGTTCGTCGGTTTCATTGTGGCCATGGCGACGGTAGCAGACGACATCCAGTACGACGTCTGCGTGAAAATCGCGGCGCCATTCATGTGCCAGCAGGGCTGCCCGCGCGACAGCGTCCGGGTCATCGCCATTGACATGCAGGATGGGGGCCTGAACGGATTTGGCGATGTCCGTGTTGTAGACACCGGAATGAGCGTCAGATTGAACGGTCGTGAAGCCGATCTGATTGTTGATGATGACGTGGACGGTTCCGCCTGTGCGGTAGCCTTCAAGTTTGGAAAGGCCCAGCGTTTCATAAACAACGCCCTGCCCGGCGAACGCAGCGTCTCCATGAACAAGAATACCAAGATGGTGATCGCGGTTCTTGTCTTTTTCACGATCCTGATCAGCGCGGACGCGACCGAGAACAACAGGGTCTACGGCTTCAAGATGAGACGGGTTTGGCAGGAGGGAAATACGCAAGGTGTGGCCTGCGTGTTCCATCGTGGTGGCGGTGCCGAGATGGTATTTGACGTCGCCAGACCCTTGGATGTCATCTGGTTTGAAGGACGCGCCAGCAAATTCGCTGAAGATTGCCGCAAAGGGCTTCCGCAGGATATTGGCCATAACGTTCAGTCGGCCGCGATGTGGCATACCCAGCGATACAGATTTTGCCCCATCGCGTGCAGCGGCATCGATCAGGGTCCGGAGGGCGACAATAACGCTCTCTCCACCTTCCAGACCAAAGCGGCGCATTCCCATGAAGCGCTTTTGACAAAACCCTTCAAAGCCCTCTGCACGAGTCAGGGCCAGAAGAATGCGCTCCGGCTCCATCGCTGGCGTCGAAGATGACGTCTCAAGCCGGTCGATCCACCATTGTCTCTGCTGCGGGTCCTGAATGTGCATGAATTCGGCACTTAAGGTACCAGAATAGGCGCGGCGCAGGCGAGCAAGCAGATCACGGTCTGCGTCGGGTGGGCTAAGCTCAGGGATGTGCGGTGTTGGTGCGAGACCGAGTGGATCCAGGCGTGCGAGAGCGTGGCCTCGCAGACGATAGGCATTTTTCAGGGCCTCAGCGCTACTGTCCGACGTGTCAGTCGTCGGACGTTCAGCACCAAGGGTTTCGAACAGGGCGGCGAAAGCTGGGTCCACGGACGCAGGATCGGTCTGCCAACGGGCATGAAGCTCAGCCAGATAGACAGTGTTTGCGCCGTTGATGGCATCGCGGTCGTCGCGGTGATCGCCCATGAAAAATCAGTCTCCAGTCACAGGGGCGCGAACTCTAGCCCATCAGAGCAGGTGGGGGAACGCATTTGGATAATGCATTCCGTGTCAGTCTCTAGATGGGGTGAAGAACCGCTTCATGGAAGTGATTCGTCTGTCGAGGGTACGTTTTGCCACAGGAGTTGCTGTCACATCAAAGGTATGGAAGGCCCCAGGGACGATCTCCAGTTCCACGGAGACCCCGCTTCGGATCAGTCGTTGGGCGTAGAGCAGGTCTTCTTCGAGAAACAGATCCAATGAGCCGATTGTCATAATGACAGGGGGCAGCCCCGAGAGATCGCTGGCGCGGGAGGGCGCGGCATAGGGAGAAATATCGTCAGCGCCAGGCAGGGAGGGTGCGAGAAGAATCCCCCAGGCGTAAGTGTTACTGGCACGCGTCCAGACGAATTCTCCCGCGACGGGAGATGGGTTTACCTCTTTGTCGATCGTCCGGTCATCCAGCATCGGATAAATCAGGTTTTGAAAGAGAATGGCTGGCCCATTACGGTCTCTGGCCAGCAGGCAGACAGCCGCCGCAAGATTCCCGCCTGCGCTCTCTCCGGTAACGGCGGTCTGATCGCGGCGAATATTCAGGGCGTCAGCGTTGTCATGAATCCAGCAGAGCGTTGCGTAGGCATCTTCAATGCCACCTGGGAAAGGTGTTTCTGGTGTGAGGCGGTAATCCGGGGAGATGACAAGGCAGTTCAGATCCTGGGCAAAGCGGCACAGCTCGGCAGTGTTCTGTTCGGGGCGTCCAGCGCAGTGACCTCCACCATGGAAGTGCAGCAGAACCGGACGTGGTGTGGAGCTTGTCTCTTTAGGTTGAACGGTCAGAAGGCGGATGGTTCTGTCGCCGTCAGGGGTTGCAGGGATGTGACGTTGTTCAACAGTTACCTGAAAATCTTCAGCTTTCTGAAATGCTTGCGCGGCGCGGTTCTCAAGGGCGTTTCTCAGGTCCGGAAGTGTTTCTGGTGTCAGGTCAGTGGCAGGAAACTGGTTTAGGGTCGGAAGGAGTTCCGGAAGGACAAGTCGCGCTGTATTCATGAGAGCATTCCTGAAAAATGGGAAACCTGATCTTTAGAGCATTCCTGAAAAATGGGAAACCTGATTTTTTGGTGGCTTCAACGTCTGCCTGAAGGGGAGGTTTGAGGCATCATGTTTTAAGGCAGAGCGAAGTTTGCCATAAAATTGCCGCAACTTTTGAGCGGCACGCAGCGTCATACAGGCAGTGCCTTCTGGCAGTTTCTGGAAATTGCGAAGGACATGTCGAGGAGTTCAGCTCATGCGTGCTCTGCTTGTCTGTCTATTTTTAGCTGTCACGACCCTTATGACGCCGGATGCTTCGGCTCAGGGTCTGGAAAGTGGTATGCTGTCCGTACGGATGAGACTTGCTGAAGATGCAGGGATGTCTGGTGTGGACCGGCGGTTGATTGTTTGTCGGATCAATCCGCGTCTGTTGCATACGGTCTGGGTTCCGAACGTGAAAGAACCGCGTCAGCCGCAGGTTTGCACGGGCGGCGCTAACCGGCTTGGGGCGGGATATGTCCGCTATCTGTCAACCAGCCGCGTTTCAAAGGCGCAGAAGCCACTTCGCGGGTAAGTTTCTTTCGTGAGAGTTGGTGTTGGCGTTTGTGGAATAGGTCTTGCCGGGTCGTTGGGGCAGGGCTAGCCTCGGCCACTATGTCCAACATTTCTCTCGATTATGATGCTCTGGCGCATACGCCGATTGCGGAGAAGCCTTTCCCGCATGTGGTTGTGCCGCATTTCATCAGCAATGATGATCTTCAGTCCATTGTGGCTGATCTGCCGGACATGCAGTCCGGCGGATCTTTTCCGCCGGAGGCGCTGGAGCTTACACCTCGTGTGAATAGCATGATCGAGGAATTGCAGGGTCCTTTGCTCAAGGACCTGATTGCGGAGAAGTTTGGCCTGGACTTGGCGGATGCACCGACCATGCTGACGGTTCGTGGTCGGACGCGTGAAAAAGACGGGCGCATTCACCGGGATTCCGAAGCCAAGCTGGTTACCGTGTTGCTGTATCTTAACCCGCGAGACGAAGACTGGTCTTCGCGGGATGGGTGTTTGCGTCTGTTGAATGGCCCGGATGATGTCGAGGACTATGACGTCGAAGTCACGCCGGCTGAGGGAACGCTGCTGGTGTTCCCTAATGGTCCGACAACGTGGCACGGACATCGGCAGTTTATCGGGACGCGGTATGCGATCCAGCTCAATTATATGGCAACGGGCCGGAAGGCTCGGTACGAACTGGGGCGGCATCGTCTTTCGGCGCTGGTCAAGCGCCTGCCTTTCGTAGGCTGATTTTTTTACAAGGGAACGGAAAACATCATGGGTTATCGGGTTGCGGTTGCGGGCGCCACGGGAGCGGTGGGGCGCGAGCTGCTGCGGATTTTGGCAGAGCGTAATTTCCCTGTGGACGAGGTCGTGGCACTCGCGTCGCCGCGCTCTGTCGGACGGGAAATTTCCTTTGGCGACAAGGCAGTGCTGAAGGTTCAAAACCTTGAGACGTTTGATTTCAAGGGGTGGGATCTGGCGCTGTTTTCGCCGGGCGGAGAAGTATCGGCGATTTATGCGCCGAAGGCTGCCGCTGCGGGTTGTGTCGTGATCGACAACACGTCCCATTTCCGTATGGAGCCTGGTATTCCTCTGGTGGTGCCAGAGGTGAATGCGTCTGCGCTGAAAAAGGCGCGTCGCGGAATCATCGCCAACCCGAACTGCTCAACGGCGCAGATGCTTGTCGCGCTGAAGCCACTGCATGATCTGTTCAAGATCAAGCGGATTGTCGTCTCGACCTATCAGGCCGTTTCCGGTGCGGGCAAAGACGGAATGGACGAACTGTTTGGGCAGACCAAGGGCACCTTCGTGAACGACCCGCCGACGGTGGCTCAGTTTACCAAGCAGATCGCGTTTAACGTCATTCCGCACATTGATCGTTTCATGGAAGATGGAGCGACCAAGGAAGAGTGGAAAATGGCGGTTGAAACCCGCAAGATTCTGGATCCGGACATTCAGGTTCTGGCGACCTGTGTCCGTGTTCCGGTTTTTATCGGCCATTCCGAAGCGATCAGCATTGAGTGCGAGAAGCCGATTGACCTGAAGAAAGCTCGTGAGGCTCTGCGCAAGGCTCCTGGCGTCATTCTGCGCGATGTACGCGAAGACGGCGGCTATGTGACGCCGATTGAATGTGTCGGGGAGGATGCAACGTATGTGTCTCGCCTGCGCATTGATCCGACAGTCGAGAATGGTCTGGCACTTTGGTGCGTCTCGGACAATCTTCGCAAGGGTGCAGCACTGAATGCCGTGCAGATTGCGGAAAGCCTGGTTGAACAGGGTCTTTTGAAGAATGGAGCCTTGTTTCCTGTAAAGGAATAAGGGAGTTTTCTGAAGTTCTGGCGCGTCTGAAGGGAAACTTTCAGACGCGTTTTTTATGTCGAGATGAAAAGGGTCATTCGTGACTGTTCCCCGCACAGAAACGGTTCTTGAAGCCAATCAGACTATTGAACTTCTGCCTTTGAATTCGCTTCTGGGACGGCTGTTGGACTCCCAGAAAGAGGCTTTGGAGCGGGTCGAAGAAGCACTCCCGTCCATTGCAGCCGCGGTTGAGGCGAGTGTGCCCCGTCTTCAGGCTGGCGGTCGGTTGATTTATGCTGGGGCTGGAACGTCTGGTCGTATTGGGGTTCAGGACGGGGTGGAACTGACACCAACGTTTGGACTGCCGCCTGAGCGGCTGGTTTTGCTACTGGCTGGTGGTGCTGGTGCAGGGACGCAGGCTGTCGAAGGCGCAGAAGACAGAGAAGATCAGGCGCGCGTTGATCTTGGAGCATACGGGCCCACGCCGAATGACGTGGTCATTGGTGTCGCGGCGAGTGGCAATACGCCTTACACCTGTGCTGTTGTTGAAGCCGGGCGTGAGGTCGGGGCTTTGACAATTGGGGTAAGTGGAAACGCGCATTCGCGTCTTCTACGCAGTGCTGAAATCGGGATCAGTCTTCCGACGGGCGCTGAAGTTTTGGCTGGCTCCACGCGGATGGCAGCAGGGACGGCCCAGAAGGTTGCGCTTAACCTGTTTTCTACCGCTTTGATGACGCGCCTTGGGCATGTCTATCGCGGGCGTATGGTCGATATGCGAATTAGCAATGACAAGTTGCAGTTACGTGCCGAGCGCATGGTGTTCGAATTGGCTGGGGGAACGGACGAGGAAGTTCGTGATGCGTTGCGGTTGGTTGGCGGCAATGTAAAGCGGGCAGTTCTTGTGAGAAAGGGTGTGTCTGTCGAGAAGATTGAGACGCTTCTTCAGGCGCATAACGGCAATCTGCATACGGTCCTGGCCTCTCTCTGAAGGTAAAAACCTGATGTCTTTCGAGAATATGCAGTGGGCCATTGGTCTCATGAGTGGCACGTCTCTTGATGGGGTGGATGCAGCTCTGGTGCAGACGGATGGGGAGCGAATTGCTCAGTATGGGCCAGCCGTGACGGTTCCCTACGACTCTGCTTTGCGGGCTCGACTGCGCCATTTGTTGGATCATGCTGCACATCTGGCAGAAGATGATCCGGATATTTTGGCTGCCGAACGGGACGTAACGCTACGGCATGTGGATGCTGTTCGGGAGCTTATGACGCTGGCTCCAGATATTCGCCCTGATATCATTGGCTTTCATGGGCAAACTGTCCTGCATCAGCCGGAAAAAGGGCGAAGCTGGCAGATTGGTGATGGAGCGCTTCTTCAGGCGGAGTGTGGCGTCCCGGTTGTTTATGATTTCCGTGCACGGGATCTGGAATGTGGTGGTGAAGGCGCGCCATTGGTGCCCGTTCTGCATGCCGCACTTTTGGAAAGCGAGACGCAGTCTGTCGCTGTTCTGAATATTGGTGGCGTGGCAAATGTCACCTTGCTCGGGCCGAACACAGAGGGGCAGCGTCAGGTCTGGGCGTGCGATACCGGACCGGGAAATGCTCTTCTGGACGACTGGGCGGAGCGCCATACTGGCGTTGCGTGTGACGTCGATGGCGCGTTAGCGAAAAAAGGGATGGTAGACAGAGCTATTTTAGAAAGCTTGCTGGCAACGCCATATTTTCAGCGTGAAATGCCAAAGTCGTTGGACCGTTTGAGCTTTCACGCTTCTGCCATGCAGGCCGTTGAAGCGCTTTCTACTGAAGACGGTGCTGCGACACTGCTGGAGTTTACGGTTGAAGCGATTGCTCGAACACCCATGCCAGTCAAACCCGCTAAGTGGTTTGTCGCTGGAGGGGGACGCCACAATCCAGTTTTGATGGAGCGTTTGCGCTCACGTTTGGGATGTCTCGGGTTCGTCGATGATCTTGGATGGGACGGAGACGCACTTGAGGCCCAGTGCTTTGCGCTTCTGGCCGTCCGTTATGTACGTAATCTTCCTTCGTCGTGGCCACAGACGACTGGGACGGAAAAGCCTTGTGTGGCAGGCCGCTCAGCACGCTGAGCGGTCTGCCTGTCTGCTCGGATTTTAGACTGATGCAAGTTCCGGCCAGCCCGTTTCCGGACGGTCCAGATGCTTTAGCAGTTCATGATCCGGGGTGTTCGTAAGATCTTTTGTGAGGCTTTTGAAAAGCTTCTTGGACGTTGGCTTGTCCAGGCTTTCACGGATGTCGTGAAGAGACTGCGCTGGAGCTATAAGAAGGATTCCCTCAACATTGCTGTCCTGTGCAGCCTTGTTGATGTGAGCCGCCAGATCTTTCGCGAAGTGTGTCTTGAGCTGCTCCTTTGGGCTTGTATGAGCAGCCTTGAGCGAACCTACATCCTTGGCTGCGTCTGAGCCCTTATGGATATCGAAGTTTTCGATTGTTCTGAGCTGTGAGCCTTCCAGGCGAAGGAAACGAGCCTTTTCACCATCAGCGACGACGTAGATGACGGGGTCTTGGGTTGCCATTGTATCAGATCCTTTCCCGATCAATCAGATTGGTCAGGATCTGAACGTGGGCGGAGCGCTGGGGTTGCCCTTCCAGAAGGGCTCACCTCGATTCTTCAAGGCTTAGGATCATGATAAAAAAGGATATTTTTCAGTGAAGGTTATTTTTTTGACGTTTGGATGAATTTTTCTCTTGAATACCGACGGCGATATGATCACTCTCAGTATTGAGCCCACGGAAAACTTTCCCAGAGGGTTCAAGGAGGCAAATATGGCTCTGATGAATACTTTCATGCCGTATATCGGAACGATCGGTGCTGTAATGGCGGTGATCTTTTACAATGCTTCCCGCCGGGTTGAACAGCCAAGTCTTTCCTATGCACGTGTAAAGCGCCGACGATAGCGTCCCGAAAGGGACGCGCATCCCTCGGTTAATGTGTTTTTTCTCTTTCGCCATTTGTAGCCCTGTTTCACACTGAAGGGTACTATGGCCTTCTTTTTCAAAAAACCCCAGCATGCCTCTCCGCCTCATGGACGGACAGGCATCCTACTTCTCAATCTCGGTACGCCTGATGACACCAGCTATTTGGCGGTGCGTCGGTACCTGAGTGAGTTCCTCTCCGATCGGCGCGTTATCGAAAGTTCGCCGCTGATCTGGCAGCCCATCCTGCAGGGCATCATCCTTACCAAACGACCATTTGCCAGCGGTGCAAACTATGCACGAATCTGGGATCGGGAGGAGAATGCCTCTCCGTTGCGGGTCTATACCCAGCGTCAGGCTGAGAAGCTTCGCCTTCGGTTAAAAGCAGACGGTGTCCCTGTTGAGTGGGGCATGCGCTATGGCCGCCCATCTGTTGCGCAGGCTGTTGAAAGTTTGATGGACCAGGGATGTGACCGTATCGTCAGCATTCCACTTTATCCGCAATACTCCTCAGCAACGACCGCCACGGCTAACGATCAGCTTTTCCGGGCATTGATGAAGCTGAGAAAGCAACCAGCTGTTCTGACGGTTCCGTCTTTTCCAGATCATCCGGCATTTGTACGGGCCTTGGAAACATCTGTGTTGAAGACGCTGGAAAGCCTTTCCTTCAAGCCCCAACGAATTGTGGCGTCGTTCCATGGATTGCCAAAAGTCTGTATCGAAAAGGGCGACTCGTATCAGGACGAATGTGTTCGTACGATCGCTGCCTTGCGTCAGGCATTAGGGCTTTCTGAAGAGCAGATGCCGCTGACGTTCCAGTCGCGCTTCGGGCCGCTTGAATGGATTCAGCCTTATACGGCCCCTTATGTAAGTGCTCTCCCGAAGCAGGGCATCACGAAAATTGCAGTTATCATGCCGGGCTTTATGGCGGACTGTATTGAAACGCTGGATGAAATTGGGAATGAACTTCGAGAAGAGTTCATGGAAGCGGGCGGCGAAGAATTTGCCCTTGTGCCCTGTCTGAATGATTCAGACGAGTCGGTTGACCTTCTGGAGGCATTGTCTCGTACAGCCCTGAGAGGGTTCGGAGTAGGTTGAAACTGTTTGGATACTCATGAAAAAGGCCCGGCTGTTACCAGCCGGGCCTTTTTTGTTTTTAGTGCTGCGGCGCCTGCGGAGCTGGCGCATTTGTGCCTGGCTCGGGGTGTTCTGCGTCGTACCACTGAGCCTTCTGGTTCACGGACGTCGCATCGTGGTGGCTCTGCCACCAGCCGCCGGTATTCGGGGCTGCCGGATGCTCCTTGTCCCAAAGAGCAGCCTTCTCCCGCAGATCCTTGCGATACAGGTGGCGGCGATACATGCCAGCGGCGCATCCACCAACGGCGCCAATAACACCATGGTGGTTGGCCAGATGTCCGCCTACGGCACCGGCTGCACCGTACTTGATGCAGCCACCCGGTTCGGCAAGGGCCGGGGTAGCGGTGAGGAGGGCGGCCAGAGCCAGAGCAGAACGCATTGAGCGTGTCATGGAAGTTTCGTCTCTCTTATCGGTCTCTTGGAAGAAAGAGACTTTCTGAATGTCGAAACTAGGTATGTGGGGGGAAGGTTTCAACTCTCTGGCGAGTAGAGATGGTTTTTAGGGTTGTGTTGCGGCCAGGTTTTTCATATAACTGTGGCATTGAGCCATTAATCGTTAAGCAGATGGCTCAATCATCAATATCAGAAAATGATTTTCATAAGAGGCTGACTCCACGAGGGGGCAGCCTCTTTTTTTATGAGCCTATTAGGATTTCAGGCTGTGGATATTTCGGGTTTTGATCTTTCGGGTCTGCTTGCTGACATTCCGGCCCGCTATGAACTTTGGGTGGCTCTGCTGATTATTGGCTGCAAGCTGATAACGGTTTTCTTGCCGCCTCCACAAAATACATCACGGTTCGGCGGAATTTACCGCGTCATTACCCTTCTGGGGTTGAACTTTGGCTGGGCTGCCAATCGTCTTGAGCGGCAGGTCGGTAAAGTGACTTCAGCTTCTGGGAGTGGAGAAAGCGTAAAGAAGGACGCTTCTCCGAAAGCGTAAAATACTCTGGCTCCCGAATTACTTGGAATTTTTTCCTGAGAGCCAGAAATTTTTTCAAATACTTATTCAGTATGGATCAGTAAAATTATGAATGCTATTTCCTCCCAGTCTCTGGTGCAGGCAAATTTTTCGCGTCCTGTTCCAACCAAATATCCTGTTTCTCGCTGGACGATTGCGGATGCGCTGAAGGTTCGTACAGACGATCCGACGACGACCATGCCGGTGATCGATTACCAGTTTCCCATTATGTCCAATGACGTCATGATCTGGGACAGCGGTGCGCTGCGTGACATGCACATGCGTACCGTGACGTTCAAAGGCTGGTTCGTCCTGTGGTCGCTTGCCGTGGACAAGATCGATAAGACCAACGCCAAGATTTATGACGAATGGCACTCCCGCAATGACCGCGCTTATATCGGCTACTGGTATAGCCGCGATGGTGTGGAGTGGACCTGGGGCGGCCGACTGTTCCAGACCTCTGCCGATCTTCGTCCGTGGGAATGGTCCGGTTCTCTGGTGATGCGTGAGGGCACCGAGAACAAGGTGGATATGTTCTACACGTCCGTCGGTGCGCCTGATGGCAACTCTGTTCCGGCGGTCAGTTCCGGCACTATTCATGCAGATGACAAAGGTGTCTGGTTCGACGGCTTTGCCACAAGCACGGAAATGTTCAAGGCAGATGGTGTTCATTACGCCAATGCGTCTGAAGATCCATATTTTGACTTCCGTGATCCGCAGCCGTTCATCAATCCGGGCGATGGCCAGCTCTATACGCTGTTTGAAGGCAACGTCCCCGGTGCGCGCGGCCAGTTTGTTATCGGCACCGATGAAATGGGTGCGGTTCCGCCAGGATATGCGGTGGATGCTGGCGCACAATATGGTGCAGCAGCGATCGGTCTGGCCCGGTGTGTCTCCGGCTGGCGCAAGGGGGATTATTCCCGGTGGGAACTGATGCCTGCTCTGGTAACGGCTCTTGGCGTGAACGATCAGACCGAACGTCCCCATTTCGTTTTCAAGGACGGTCTGACCTATCTGTTCACGATCAGCCATCACTCCACGTACACGGGCAAGAGCACGGGGCCTGATGGCGTTTATGGCTTTGTGTCCGAGAAGGGTATTTTCGGCCCATACAAGCCCCTGAATAGCTCAGGGCTTGTACTTGGTAATCCGTCTTCGCAGCCGTATTCGACGTATTCGCACTTTGTGGATGCGGAGGGCTATGTTCAGTCCTTTATCGATACCATTCCGGCTGCCGGTCAGAATGCGGAAAATCCGGATACTTACCGGATTGGCGGTACACTTGCACCGACGGTTCGTCTGGTTCTGGATGGTGATCGGACGTTCCTGACAGAAGTCCATGATTACGCGCAGGTTTTTGCCCAGTCTGCCTGGCCGGCCTCTCTGGCGTATGACGTCAGAGCCTGAGTGTCAGAGGCTCAGGTTAAAAAGATCTGAGATTTTTTGATAAGGCGTTGATGAAAGCCACTCCTTTACGGGAGTGGCTTTCATTGTTTTCGGAGCGTTTTGGCATGTGCCTTGGCTTTGCTTCGATCAGAACGAAGAACTCCCTGCAAATACGGCATGCCGCTCTGGTTTCTTCATTCTCTGTGCGTGGAGTGTTGATGAATGATTGAGCGTAGACTGGGCAAGTTGCCTCCGCGTTATGATGTACGAACCTATCGGCTTTCGCCCGTTCTGACGGCGCGGGTTCCAGACGTTCCAGAGCACCAGGACTGGTCCCAGGGGGTGCCCTATCAGATGTGGGGTAATGATCAGTTCGGATGCTGTGCTTTTGCAGCTCATGCGGCTTTGACAGCAACCTGGACAAAAGTGGCTCAGGGGCTGGTATTGCTCTCCAGCGAACAGGTTCTTCAGAACTATGGGGCTGTCACGGGATTTAATCCGGTAACGGGTCAAAATGATAATGGCACGATTTTGCTGGAGCAACTGCAATACTGGAAGAGCACTGGATTTGTTCGGCCGGGGCAGACACGAGATTATCTGACGGCTTACGGTATTATTGATTCCCATTCAGTGAGCGGTATCAAACGCGGTATTTCCTATCTGGGCGGCGTCTTGGCAGGGGTGCAGGTTCCGCGCGGGTTCATGAGTCTTCCATTAGGTACCGATTGGGATTGGGATGCTGTGCAGGACCACGTTTTTGTCGGAGGACATGCTATCGCGCTGACGGGGTACACACCGGACGGTGTATTTTTTAATACATGGGGCAGCCGGACCTTCATGCCGTGGAATACGTTCCTGAAGATTTGTGATGAGGCCTATGGGCTCGTTAGCAGACAGAACTGGCTCACAGTGCAAGGTCTTTCGCCAAAATCTGAAGACGTACAGGCCCTTGTTGCTGAAATGAGCGCAGCATGAAGCCGATATATTTTTTGCCTGTATGGTTGATGCTTTCAGGATGTGTCTTTGGTTCTGGTGAACAGACTTCGGTGAGTGCAGCGTTGGCCGGTGTTCAGAAGGATCTGGCTAAAGCTGGTGTCGTGAGTGTTTCCGAGGTTCAGGACTGGTCCGCAGAGCAGTCTCATCGCTTTGATGGGAACGTGCGTGCGCTACAATGTTCGCAACATACTCTGGACCCGGTTGTCGCGCTTGTTTCCGGGCCAGTGACAATGCAGCTAAATGGTAGTTTGACGCAGTCTGGTTCATTTTCTGTGTCTGCGCTGACAACTGTGCCTGTCATTGGCATTGCGGCAGATGCCAGCCGTTCAAAGACGCAACAGTTGAGTTTGCCCGTTCAATTCGTGCCATTGTCTGCTCTTCCTGACGCGGAGATGCAGCGTGAAGTGGAATATGCCGGCGCTCTGCTCGGGCAACCTGGCGATGTTCGGGATAAAGAGGCAGGCAGAATTCTCAATGCGCGGCAGGCCTTGTACACGCATATTCACAGCCTTCAGGCTCCAGAAATTCTAGCGGAGTGTCAGCCGAACCAACCCGTGCATCCCTTTGTCGGGCTGAAACCTTTTTGAAATCAGGGGGGGTGTCCTGACAGCGCCGTAGTCAGGAGATCAAGCAGACGTTCCGGAAAAATGATTTCGGTTGTCTGTTCCAGTTCACGTCTAGACCACCAGTGATGGTCCTTGAGAACGTTCTTTTCGTTGGGCGTCCAGCCGGAAGAGGAGAGCGTGGTCTCTGGTGCACGAAGGGCAAAAAAGCGCTCGTCAGCTAAAACAGTTTCACCATCGGCGAGCGTCAGGACAAATGTTCTCTGACCAATTTCAGAGCTGAGAAAGGGCGCGTTTAATCCTGTTTCTTCGTGCAGTTCGCGTTTTGCCGCCTGAACAAAATTTTCTCCATCCTTCAGGCTTCCGCCAGGCGTGGACCAATAACTTCGCCCAGACAATGCGCCTGAGGAGTGAAAAAACCTAAAGAGAAGGACGCGATCCTGCTGATCCAGAACCAGTAATCGGGCAGCGGGGCGTTGACGCATAGCAAACCTCCCGAGAACTGTTGGGGCCATGATTTTAGTATATGAAATTAGGACACGGTTAGAGCGTCAAGTAACTACGCTCTGATCAGATTTTTCTGATAATCCGCTTATCGGCTGGTCGGAGTGAGAGGATTCGAACCTCCGGCCCCTGCGTCCCGAACACAGTGCTCTACCAGGCTGAGCTACACTCCGGCCGACGGCGCTTCTCCTACCGGGAATTTGCTTTCGTGGCAAGAGGATGGGGTGAAAAATCAGATGGAAACCAATATTCTTTTGATACTTTTCCAAGAGAACAGAACGGTAATCGCACGACCCTGAAGATTCCAGATTGGAAGAAGGCCTACACCGCCTTCTGCGACTGAAACACGGGAGTCAGCCGAATTGTCTCTGTTGTCTCCCATGACGAATAATCTTTCTGCCGGGACCGTAAATTCGGGGACGTTATCCAGAGGTCCATGGGTCGTCAGTTTGACAATGTCATGGTGAATTCCGTCTGGAAGCGTTTCTTCATAACGCTCAGCAGAGTAAGTATGCCCGCGACTGTCCTCTTCTTGATCCGGACCCGTATCTC
Source organism: Gluconobacter sp. OJA (assembly GCF_039638325.1). Taxonomy (NCBI): domain Bacteria; kingdom Pseudomonadati; phylum Pseudomonadota; class Alphaproteobacteria; order Acetobacterales; family Acetobacteraceae; genus Gluconobacter; species Gluconobacter sp. OJA. The sequence continues at coordinate 320,010 of NZ_JBDIWI010000001.1, forward strand.
TCCAAGGCAATATTTTCCCGTTCAAGAGAATTCGACCATCCATTAGCGCAATTCTGTCTCCAGGAAGACCGATGACGCGTTTGACCCATGTTTCATGAGGATTTGCGGGGGCTCGAAAGACAGCGATGTCGCCTCGGTGTGGCAAATGCCTAAAGATGCGTTTTTGCGTCATTTGGGCGAACGCGTAGCCAAAGGGTAGAGAGGCTGTGCTTAGGCCATAAGAAGGTGCAGAAACGATAATTTCGTCACCGATCTTTAAGGTCGGTTGCATCGAAGCCGATGGAACGATGTAAGCCGCGCCAAGCGCTGTATGAATGAATAGTACACCCAAAACAGGTGGCAGCGCAGGCAGCAGTTTTCGGAAAATCTGAAGATGTTTCATTGCGGTCTCTCCAAGATCGGAGAGTGCCATACGGCCGGGGTTCCGCAACTTAAGCCTTGGACAGGCTATGTCAGGAAAATTGCAGGTGACCTGTCATAATGGTCACCTGCAAAGACGTGTTAGAGAGCTTTTTCGAGTGCCGGAAGCACTTCAAATAGGTCGCCCACGATACCGTAATCGGCAACGCGGAAGATCGGGGCTTCAGGGTCTGTGTTGATGGCCACGATCACGCGGCTGTCCTTCATGCCAGCCAGATGCTGGATTGCGCCAGACAGTCCGACGGCGATGTAGAGTTCTGGTGCCACGATCTTGCCGGTCTGCCCGACCTGCATTTCGTTCGGAGCAAAACCAGAATCCACCGCCGAACGGGACGCACCAATTGCGGCATTCAGCTTGTCAGCGATCGGCTCAAGCAGCTTGAAGTTGGCTGCATCCTTCATGCCTTTACCGCCAGAAATGACCACCCGGGCAGATTCCAGTTCCGGACGATCGGACGCTGACAACTCAACCTTCACGAAAACTGACTTTTCGCTGGCTGGGGCTTCCAGTGTTTCAACCGCTGCAGAACCGCCATCTTTTGGAGCAGGATCAAAGCTGGAACTGCGAATGGTCAGGACCTTGATGCTATCGGCAGAACGAACGGTTGCCAGTGCATTGCCCGCGTAGATGGGACGCACGAACGTCTCGGCGTCCTTGATCTCCACAACATCCGGCACAGGTTGTACGTCAAGCAGGCCCGCCAAGCGCGGCAGGATATTCTTTCCGCTTGCAGAGGCAGACGCCACGATGTGGCTGTAGTCCTTTGCGATGGACGCAAGCAGGTCGGCGGCAGGCTCCGCCAGATCCGTGGCCAGAGCTGGCACGGATAGAACCCGCTTTACCCCAGGAAGGGCTGCGGCGGCGCTGGCGCCTTCACCAAAAACGATGGCGTCTACATCGCCAAAGCGTGCGGCGGCTGTCAGGGCTGAACGTGACGCCTGACGAACTTCACCATTCTCGACTTCGAGCAGAACAAGAGCGGTCATCAGATCACCTTCGCTTCTGTCTTGAGCTTTTCGACCAGTTCGGCCGCACTGCCCAGCTTGATACCTTCCTTGCGTTCCGTCGGCTCGGCGACAGATACGATGGTCAGGCGGGAGGCCAAATCAACACCGAGATCTGTAGCCTCAAGCGTTTCAAGTGGCTTCTTGCGAGCTTTCATGATGTTCGGGAGGGACGCATAGCGCGGCTCGTTGAGGCGCAGATCGGCCGTCACCACGGCGGGAAGCGCCAGCGAGACAACTTCCGTACCGCCGTCGATCTCGCGAGCGACTTCAATACGACCATCCGCAACGGTCACTGCGCTGGCGAACGTGCCCTGAGGCCAGCCGAGCTTTGCTGCCAGGATCTGGCCCGTTGCATTCATGTCATCGTCAATGGCCTGCTTGCCCATGCAGACAAGACCCGGCTGTTCGCGTTCGACAATGGCTTTCAGCGCATTGGCGACGGCGCGGGGCTCAAGAGTATCATCTGTTTTGACCAGAATGGCCCGGTCTGCACCCATGGCCATTGAGGTACGCAGGATATCCTGCGCGGCCTGAACACCAATGGTCACCACGACCACTTCGGTTGCCACGCCTTTTTCGCGTAGGCGGATGGCTTCTTCCACCGCAATTTCATCGAACGGATTCAGAGACATTTTCAGTCCCTGCGTTTCGACACCACTACCATCGGCCGCTACACGTACCTTGACGTTGTAATCGACCACCCTTTTGACTGGGACCAGAATTTTCATCGTGATCTTTCGCTGCTGACGCCGCTGGAAAAACGGCCGCCACCGTAGCGGAAATGGATCAGGAAGTCACATTCCGGTCAGGAAGCGGCCCGTCTGTTTTAAGGATTTACATCCCGACAGGGTAGTTCGGGCCGCCGCTACCTTCTGGCGTGCACCATTCAATGTTCTGCGTCGGGTCCTTGATATCGCAGGTTTTGCAGTGGACGCAGTTCTGCGCATTGATGCGCAGTGACCAGTCATTTTCTGCGCTCTTTTCCTGCTCATACACACCTGCCGGGCAGTAACGGCTCTCTGGCGAGTCAAACACGTCATGATTGACCGTGCGCCAGATGGACTCGTTACGCAGCTTCAGATGGACAGGCTGGTTTTCTTCGTGATTTGTCGCACTTAGGAAAACCGAGCTGACACGATCGAAGGTCAGGACATTGTCTGGCTTCGGATAGTCGATCTGCTCGCACAGCGCCGCTGGACGTAAAGTCTCATTGTCTGCGTGCGGATGATGCAGGGTCCAAGGTGCGCGGCCGCGCAGGATCATGCTGTCGATGCCAGCGTAGAGCGCGCCAGCCTTCATGCCCCATTTGGCAAAAGCCGGACGGATATTGCGGACATCGCGCAATTCGGACCAGAGCCAGGAATTGCGGACGCGCTCTGTCAGGCTTGAAGCTTCTGTACGCTCAGTCTGGAGCGCTTCGGCTACAGCCTCAGCGGCCAGCATGCCGGACTTCATGGCGGTATGTGTTCCCTTGATTTTGGGAACATTCAGGAAGCCTGCCGAATCGCCCGCCAGAACGCCGCCGGGGAATGTCAGGCGGGGAATGGACTGAAGCCCACCTTCCGAGAGCGCACGGGCACCGTAGATCAGGCGCTTTCCACCTTCAAAATGTTCCCGGAATGCCGGGTGCAGCTTCGTGCGCTGCATTTCCTCAAAAGGCGAGAGGTAGGTGTTGCTGTAGTCGAGGCCGGTCACGAAGCCGTAGCTGACCAGATTTTCCCCGAAATGATAGAGCCATGCGCCACCGTAGGTGTGGTCGTCCAGTGGCCAGCCGAAGCTGTGCTGGACGAGGCCGGGGCGATGCTTCTCCTTCGGGATCTCCCAGACTTCCTTGATGCCAAGGCCGTAAGTCTGGGTATCGACATCCTTGCGCAGGCCGAAACGCTTCATGGCGTGGGCGCTCAGCGAGCCGCGTGCGCCTTCGGTCAGGATCGTCTGCTTGGCACGCAGAATCATGCCGGGCGTGAAGTTGGAGCCATGCGTGCCATCGCGCTCAATGCCCATATCGCCTGTAATCACGCCAGCAACGCGATTGTTCTCAATGAACAGTTCAGCGCCCGCAAAACCGGGGTAGATCTCAACGCCCAGCGCTTCTGCCTGTTCACCCAGCCAGCGGCAGACTTCCCCTAGAGACACCACATAATTTCCGTGGTTCGCCATATGGGGCATGACACGATCCAGATAGGGAATCTGAATGGCGCGCTTTTCCGTCAGGAAAAGCATGCGCTCTTCCGTGACTTCCGTATTCAGGGGCGCACCAAGTGAGCGCCAGTCTGGCAGGAGTTCCTCAAGCGAACGCGGTTCGATGACAGCACCAGACACGATGTGCGCACCGATTTCGCTACCCTTTTCGATCAGGCAGACCGAGGCGTCCGGAGCAATCTGTCGCAGGCGAATTGCCGCGGACAGACCGGCGGGGCCACCACCGACCACCACGACATCGAATTCCATTTCTTCGCGTTCGATCTGGGTCATGATGTCAGGAACTCACTGTAGTCAGATAAAGGGACGGCGCCTCAAGGGCGCCGGGTAAATGTCCAGTAGAAAGGCTGTCGACCTTCCCGGAAGGCTTTGGCCTCATATCGGGTTGGGGACCATCCTTCGGGACGTTCCGTTTCCGGAGGCGGTGCATCAAACAGATCCTGTTTGCCCATCACTTCCGTCACCCATTCCTGATAGACCGGGTGATCGCTGGCGACGCGCCAGATTGCTCCGGGTTTCAGAACGCGGTGAACCTCCTTGAGGTTTTCCGGGTGGATGAAGCGGCGCTTCGCATGGCGTGACTTGGGCCATGGATCCGGAAACATCAGATAAGCCCGATCCAGACAATTGTCCAGCATATCCTTCAGGAGTTGCCGAGCGTCTTCTGGCCAGATCCGGAAATGAGGCGGAGGCTCGGCTGTCTCGTCCTGTCCTTCTGGGACAAGACGAGACATAAGTGAGCATAAGCCGTTCTCGAAAACTTCAGAAGCAATGTACCCGACATCCGGGTTCATTTCAGACTGGGCAGCGGCATGCTCGCCGCCACCAAATCCGATTTCGAGAAAAACGCGCGATACAGGCGTAGAAAATCCGGCTGTCGGATTTTCAGCAGACGCAAATGTAAAGCGCGGCAGCACGTCTTCGAGAAGGCGCTGCTGCCTGGCCCGGAGCGGATGGCCGCGTTGGCGGCCGTAAAGCCGCTCCGGCTGGGGTTTAAGAGACTGTGTCAGGGTCTTACCTGTTCAGTGCGTTACGGAGGGTGTCGACCAGATCTGTCTTTTCCCACGTGAAGTTGTCCAAAGTCTCATTCGGCACACGACCGAAGTGACCATAGGCAGACGTCGGAACATAGATCGGGCGGTTCAGGCGCAGGTGCTTGCGGATGCCGCGCGGGGACAGATCCACAACTTCATTGAGGAGCAGGCCAAGGCGTGCTTCGTCGATGTCCTTGCCTGTGCCATCGAGGTCCACATAGACCGAGAGCGGCTTGGAGACGCCAATCGCATAGCTGAGCTGGATCGTGCAGCGATCTGCAAGGCCAGCAGCCACAACGTTCTTGGCAAGGTAACGCGCAGCATAGGCAGCCGAGCGGTCAACCTTCGTGGGGTCCTTGCCGGAGAATGCGCCACCACCATGAGGGGCTGCACCGCCGTAGGTGTCCACGATGATCTTGCGGCCGGTCAGGCCAGCGTCGCCATCCGGGCCACCAATGACGAAGTTGCCGGTCGGGTTCACATAGAACTCGTCTTCCGGGCAGCTCCAGCCATTCGGCAGAACGTCATTGACCACGCCGCGAAGCGTTTCGCGGATCGTGTTCTGGCTCATGCCTTCAGCGTGCTGCGTGGAAATTACAACAGACGTGACGCCAACCGGCTTGCCATCGACATAACGCAGCGTGACCTGGCTCTTCGCATCCGGAAGAAGGCCAGCACCGCGGGCGTCGCCGTTCTTGCGGTAGTCGCGAATACGCTCAAGGATCGTCTGGGCGTAGAACAGCGGAGCCGGCATCAGGTTTTCGGTTTCGCGCGTGGCGAAGCCAAACATGATGCCCTGATCGCCAGCGCCTTCGTCCTTGTCGCTGCCACTGTCCACGCCCTGGGCAATGTCAGCAGACTGTGCGTGAAGGTAAGACGTGATGTCAGCCGTCTTCCAGGAGAAGCCAGCCTGGTCGTAGCCGATGTCCTTGATGGCCTCACGGACGCGGTCGATCAGTGTGTCTTCGACGGCCTCGGGGCCACGGACTTCACCGGCCAGAATGACACGGTTCGTGGTGACCAGCGTTTCACAGGCAACGCGGGCTTCCGGATCGGCTTCAAGGTAAGCGTCCAGAACTGTGTCGGAGATACGGTCTGCCACCTTATCGGGATGGCCCTCAGAAACAGATTCAGAGGTGAACAGGAAATCGCCGTGATTGCGCACTCAGGGACCTCGCAGGGAATGAGTGGTGAGAAGGGCTGCAGACGTCATGACGAACGGATGCAGCATTCAGGAGAGGCACGGCTTGGCGGAATTGAACGCAGGGGTCAAGGGGCTTAGGAAAACTTGGACATTTTTTCTGTGAAATCCAAAGGGAAGTCTTTGGAAAATCAGGAAAACCGACAGGAGTATTCACGTTTTCTCATGGTGCGAAATCAGGGGGAGACGACCGCCTTCGATCTCGATATTGTGGGCCGCAGGTGAAAGCACCGTATTTTCATGAGGCACCAATGGCGTACGTCGTAAGTTTCTTTAGCGGTAAAGTCTGTCTTGTTACGGGTGCCGGGGGCAATATTGGCCTCGCGACTGCACTCCGGCTGGCAGAAATGGGCACGGAAATTGCTCTGCTCGACATGAATCCGGATGCACTGGCCAAGGCGGAGGCCGCTGTGCGGGAGAAGGGCGTGAAAGCTGCGTCCTATGTCTGTGATGTCACATCCGAGCAGTCAGTGATTGATGTCGTCGGCCGCGTTGTCGAAGAGTTTGGAAAAATCGATTTCCTCTTCAACAATGCCGGATATCAGGGTGCCTTTGCCCCGGTTCAGGATTATCCGTCCGAAGATTTCCCGCGTGTTCTGAACATCAATGTCACAGGCGCCTTCCATGTGATGAAGGCTGTCTCACGGCATATGATCGAGAACGGTTACGGCAGCATCGTGAATACTGCCAGCATGGCCGGTGTAAAAGGACCGCCGAACATGGCGGCTTACGGGGCATCCAAAGGTGCCATCATTGCCCTGACGGAAACTGCAGCCCAAGATCTGGCGCCCTACAACATCCGCGTTAACGCCATCAGCCCAGGCTATATGGGCCCTGGTTTCATGTGGGATCGACAGGTGGAACTACAGGCCAAGGCCAACACGCAGTACTTCTCCACCAATCCTGAAGAAGTTTCCAAGCAGATGATCGGCAGTGTGCCGATGCGTCGTTATGGCGATATCAGCGAAATCCCAGGTGTGGTGGCGTTCCTTCTGGGCGACGACTCCAGCTTTATGACGGGTGTGAACCTCGAAATCTCGGGCGGCTAACCGCCTGGTTCTCCGCCGGAAAGATCAGTCTTTCCGGCGAAGAACATCTGCCATGCCGTAAAGGCCAGGAGGCTGATGGGCGAGCCAGCGTGCAGCCATCAGTGCACCGCGGGCGAAAACCCGTCGATCCAGCGCACGATGAGACAGGGTGATCTGTTCATCTGCGGCCATGAAGAGAAGATCATGCTCGCCAATAATCTGCCCTCCACGCAGTGAGGCAAACCCAATAGCGCTATCCGGTCGCGCGCCGTTCTGATCCAGGCGAGCAACATCCTCGAATGCTACGTTTCGTCCTTCAGCAACTGCGCGTCCAATGGCCAGCGCGGTGCCGGACGGTGCATCAACTTTCTGCCGGTGATGAATCTCTACAATTTCCGCATCATAACCTGGCAGCCCTGCGCCAAGCTGCTTCGCGAGCTCCAGAAAAAGCGTCAACGCCGGGGAGAAATTGGCAGCCTGTAAAACCGGAATATGTTTTGCAGCGTCGCTCACGGCAGCCTGAGCCGTAGCGTCAAGGCCGGTCGTTCCCAGAACCCACGGGCACTTTGCTGCTGTGAAGGCTTCTGCGTGGGTTGCTGCGGTTGAAGCATGGCTGACGTCGATAATGACGTCGCAGCGCGTCGCTAATTCTGCCGGGTTAGTGGTGATGCTGCGTGCTGCATCTGCGTGACGGGACAGCCCGCCAGCCAGGGATTCTCCCGCTTCTTCGGCGCAGAGAGCGCCCAGACGTCCAGTGATGCCAGCGATACCGATGCGGGGAGAAGTCGTCATAATCCGTGCCTGACCGTCAGAAACTGTTGGGCGCAACCTAAGGGATTATTGGCGTGCGTCAAAACGGAGGCGAGCATTTTCAATCTGATCCCGGTGTGTGACAGCCCAGCGTCCGAAGGCTTCGGTAATGCTTTGCAGAGAGTGCCCGAGATCCGTCAATTCATAATCCACGCGAGGCGGAGTGGTAGGGGTAACGGTGCGGGCAACCAGCCCATCGCGTTCCAGATTGCGCAATGTCAGCGTGAGCATGCGTTGTGAAATACCTTCGATGGAACGACGCAGTTCACTAAAACGCATGGAGCCATCTCCCAGCATCCGCACGATCAGGATGCTCCACTTGTCTCCCACGCGCGCCAGAATGGCCCGGACAACGGCGCATGTATCGCTCTCATGAGCTTCTGGAGGGGGAAGGGTACTAACATCCATGTGCCTATGATCCCTGAATGTGCCGTCTTGCGGAGGTAAGGAAAAGGTTTCTTATCATGTGCTGGTTACGATCAGGAACCGAAAGAGATTACAATGAAACTGCTTCATATCGATTCCAGCATTCTTGGCGGATATTCCGCAACACGCCAGCTGAGTGTGGCGATTGTGGACCGCTATCGTCAGAAGCATCCGGATCTGGACGTTATATCCCTTGATCTGGCAGCGAACCCGCTTCCTCACCTGGACGGCGAAGCTCTGTCTTTTCTGGGCAAGGACCTTACGGAAGACGCTGCCTCCAACAAGGATCTGGTCGCGGGCGCGAAAGCCCTTTCCGATTTTAAAGAGGCCGACATTCTCGTACTCGGTGTGCCGATGTACAACTTTGGCATTCCGAGCCAGCTCAAGGCATGGATTGATCGCATCGCCATTGCCGGACAGACATTCCGCTACGGTGCAAATGGTGTCGAAGGACTTGCTGGCGGTAAGACCGTGATTCTCGCCGTGGCGCGTGGTGGCATTTATTCGGAAGGCACGCCGCAGGCTGCCTTTGAGCATCAGGTCACTTATCTCAAGGCCGTTTTTGGCTTCCTTGGCGTCACGGACGTGAAGGTCATTGAAGCAGAAGGCCTGGCAGTCAATGGCGGCAATGATCGCCCTCGCATTCTCGCAGAAGCGGAAAGCGTCATCGCCGCCCTCTGACAATTAGTCTGTCACGCCGGTATCCGGTCCGAACGTCTCATAACGCAGACGGTCGGCCGGAATGCCGGCTTTTGAGAGCCCCTGAATCATGTCACGCATGAACCCTGTTGGGCCGCATAGGTAGCAGGTGGCGTTTTCCGGAATGCGATCAGCGATCCATGCTGCATCCGGGCGTCCGTCGACGGATGTTAAGCGTGTATGAAGCGTAATCGGGCTTTTCGCCGCTTTGGCAAGGCTGTTTAGCTTTCCGGAAAACGGTGCGGCCGTTTCAGAATGGGCAATCTGAATAATACTAACCGCTGGTGAGGTTGCCTGCGCTGCCAAAGACTCGATCATCCCGATCATGGGTGTCATTCCAATGCCCGCACAGATGAAGGCGAGCGGTGTGTCGCTCTTCTGGGGAAGGACAAACTCACCTGCTGGCGGCGACAGTCGAACCTGATGGCCCTTGCATTCCGAACTATTGAGCCATGTGGAAACCACACCGTTCGGAACATGGCGCACGCTAATGGTGTAGGAATCGTGGTTGGGGCGCGATGTGATGCTGTAGTTACGTCTGGTCTGCCCATGTCCCGGAATATTTAGGTCCACACCCAGATATTGGCCGGGGATAGCCTGAATGACGGTTTTGCCATTTACAGGCTTCAGTTCCAGCGTCGTGACATTGTCGCATTCGCGCGTTGCATTGATGATCGTGAAGTCGCGCCAGCTGGTCCAGCCGCCTTCGGCATGTGTGCTGGCGTCATAAAGCTGGCCTTCCCGGCCCATCAGAATGTCAGCCAGAGCCCAGTAAGCACGGCCCCATGCATCCAGAATTGCAGGTGTCGCGGCGTCTCCCAGAACATGTTGAATCGCGCCGATCAGGGCAGTGGCCACATGTGGGTAATGCTCTGGAAGAATTTCCAGGCTGACATGCTTCTGGGCAATGCGCTCAACCGCTCCGCCCATCACTCCGAGATTATCAATGTTCCGGGCATAGGCCAGGACGGCCATGGCGAGCGCGCGAGGCTGCGTTCCTTTGGATTGATGGGTTGGGTCAAACATCTCAGCAATGGCCGGATCAGCCAGAAGGCGGCGGTACATCTCACTGGTTATGTCGAGACCATGCGCTTCGAGGGCCGGAATGGTCGCCTTGATGATGGCAATGACGTCTGGCGTGAGGCTGCGGTCGGAAGAGGACATGATGGGTCTTCTTAAAGGTGTATAACAAATACATCTTTAAGCGCGTGACTTCTGACTGTCAATCTGCCAGAGGACTCGTATGCGCCTGACCCTGCATACCGACTATGCCTTGCGGACCCTGCTCTACATCGGGGCACGCCCGACCGTGCGCGTCTCTATCCGCGAAATTGCCGAGGCATACGGCATCTCGGAAAACCATCTGGTGAAGGTTGTGCATCGTCTGGGGCAGGGGCGTTTCATCACCACCGTACGAGGTCGTGGCGGTGGCCTGACGTTGGGCCGCCCGGCACAGGACATCGGTGTGGGAGAGGTCGTCCGGTTTACGGAAGACGATATGATGCTCGTGGACTGTGAGGGCCGGGCAACAGGAAGCCGTGCCTGTGTTCTGTCTCCTTCCTGCCGCTTGCGTGGCGTGCTGGGAGAGGCGCTTTCCGCATTTCTGGGCGTGCTCGATCGCTACACTCTGGCAGATCTTCTTCAGCCTGCGGATCTGGCGAGACTGTTTCCAGAATTAGCCGACCCCCCGTCCAACAATATTGAAAAAAACTGATTTCCCTGCCGCTCCAGCAGGGTTGAACCGCGTCCTTTGGGTGATCCGTGCAATGTGATTGGAAGAGTCTCCAATCCCGCGCGAAGGTCAGTCGTTACTTCTGGTCATGTGACTGAAGAAAAGGATGTAGTGTTCATGCCTGATGCAAAAATGGCCGAGCAGGTGTCAAAAACTCCCGGATTTATCGCGGCTCTTGATCAAAGCGGCGGATCGACTCCCAAGGCTCTGGCACACTATGGCATCGGGCCGGATGCCTACTCGAACGATGCGGACATGTTCCGTCTGATGCACGAAATGCGCGTTCGCATCATTTCCTCTCCTGCTTTCCAGAGCCACGAGGTCCTTGCTGCAATCCTGTTTGAGAAAACAATGGATGGCACGGTCGAGGGCACGCCGGTGCCGTCCTATCTCTGGAAAACCTGTGGAATCGTCCCGTTTCTGAAGATCGATAAAGGTCTGGAGGACGAAAAGGACGGCGTTCAGCTCATGAAGCCCATTCCGGGCCTGGATGAACTGCTGGAACGAGCGGCGAAGCTTGGCATATACGGTACCAAGGAACGGTCAGTGATCCGTCTGGCCAATCCTGCTGCCATTAAGAGCATTGTTCAGCAGCAGTTCGATATTGCGGCGCAGGTGGCATCGCACGGACTCGTCCCCATCCTTGAGCCGGAAGTGCTGGTGAAGAGCCCGGAAAAGGCTGAGGCTGAAGCGCTTCTTGAAGACGCTGTTCTGAGTGGACTGGAAGCGCTTCCGGGAGATTATCCGGTTATGCTGAAGGTGACGTTGCCTGAAAAGCCGGACCTGTATGCTCGCGTGATGAAGCATCCGCGCATGCAGCGTGTTGTCGCGCTTTCAGGCGGTTATCCTCTCGATGAAGCGTGCCAGAAGCTCAAAGCCAATCATGGCATGATCGCCAGCTTCTCGCGGGCTCTCGTGGATGATCTGCGCGTTTCACAGTCCGATCAGGCGTTCAATGAAACCCTGAGTAATGTCGTGGACAAGATTTACGACGCTTCTGTTCACAAGATCTGAACAGCGGCTTGAGAGGCGGGGTGAGCGTACGAATCATTCGCCTCTGATCCAGAAACTTCAGCAATCCAGCTTCGGGCTGGCAAAGGGCTTTCAGTTACTGAAGGCCCATAGGGAAGGCATGCGTCATGAGCACCACCCTCTGGCTAATTCGCCACGGCGAAACAGAATGGACCATCAGCGGCCAGCACACGGGGCGTACGGATATTGCCCTGACGGAAAACGGACGTAAGCAGGCGCTGTCTCTGAAGAGCCGGTTAGAACATCAGAACTTTGATCAGGTGTTCACCAGCCCGCTTCAGCGGGCGCATGAAACCTGCATTCTTGCCGGGCTGGGCGATCAGGCTCAGATCGAGCCTGATCTCATGGAATGGAATTATGGCGTGTACGAAGGGCTCACCACGCCGGAAATTTTGAAAGCCGAGCCCGACTGGTCTTTGTGGACGTCTGACGTGGAAAATGGCGAGACGGCCGCCCAGGTTCAGAAACGGGTCAGTGGCTTGCTGGAGAGGCTGACGGCACAGGGAGGAACAATTGCCCTGTTTGCGCACGGTCATATTCTCCGCAGCTTGATTGGTGTGTGGATTCATAATGATGTGCGACTTGGGGAAAATCTGGCCCTGGATACGGCATCAGTGTCTGTTCTTGATGTTCATCGGGGCGTACGCGTTTTACGCAGGCTGAATGCCTGATCGGCAAGGATGAGGAGCCAGTGCCGCGTTCCCGCCGGGAGTTTTGTGCAACATAACGTCAGGGCAGACGATAGTGCCTTGGTTGTCATCAAACAGGCTGGCAGTCTCCCGTTCATTGAAGACTCATGGGAGCTGCCAGATGATTATTTCCTCAGCCACTGATTATCGTGAGGCAGCCCGACGCCGTCTGCCGCCTTTTCTGTTCCAGTATATTGATGGCGGTTCCTACGCAGAGCAGACAATGCGGCGGAACATCACAGACCTTGCAGATATTTCCCTACGGCAACGCGTCTTGAAAAACGTGTCCGGTTTGACGACCGGGACTGAGTTGTTCGGGCGCAGACTGAATATTCCTGCGGTTCTTGCCCCTGTGGGACTGACGGGCATGTATGCTCGCCGCGGGGAAGTGCAGGCAGCAAGGGCTGCGGCGCGTAAGGGCATTCCTTTCACGTTGTCCACAGTATCGGTGTGTCCCATCGAGGAGGTGCAGGGTAGAAGCCCGGTGCCCATCTGGTTCCAGCTTTATGTTCTCAAAGACAGGGGATTCATGAAGAATGCCTTGGAACGCGCGAAAGCTGCGGGCATTACGACTCTGGTGTTCACCGTGGATATGCCGACGCCGGGTGCGCGTTATCGTGATGCTCATTCGGGAATGTCCGGCTCCCATGCCAACATCCGGCGTTATCTTCAGGCCGTGACCCATCCTATGTGGGCTTGGGATGTGGGTCTTCGTGGCAGACCACACGATTTGGGCAATATTTCGCGCTATCGCGGAAATCCAACCAAGCTGGAAGATTATATCGGCTGGCTCGCTAATAATTTCGATCCGTCCATTAGCTGGAAAGATCTGGAATGGATCCGCGAGTACTGGGATGGACCTATGATTATCAAGGGTATTCTCGATCCTGAGGATGCCAAAGATGCTATCCGTTTCGGTGCGGATGGTATTGTTGTTTCCAATCATGGTGGTCGCCAGCTTGATGGTGTCCTCTCCAGCGCTCGCGCACTTCCGCCGATTGTGGATGCCGTGAAGGGCGACCTGAAAATCCTGGCAGATTCAGGCATTCGATCCGGCCTCGACATCGCCCGGATGGTTGCGATGGGGGCGGATGCTGTTTTGCTGGGGCGCGCCTTCGTCTACGCGCTTGCTGCCGGTGGCCAGAAAGGTGTGGAGAATGTGCTCGACATCATGGAGAAGGAGCTCCGTGTTGCCATGACCCTGACAGGGGCGAGTGCCATATCCGATCTGACACCAGAGAGTCTTGCGCGGTTGGCTGCGGAGTGCAGGTGATCTTTTTCGAACTCGTGCCGCATAAACTGAGGCGCTGTTCCAAACGCTATATCGGGGCGTTTTGACCCATCTCGTACCCGTTAAGGGGCAGATTTAATAATTGCGGATTAAAGAAAAAAGATCCGCAATTTTAAAAGCTGTAGCAATCAGCCCCGGCGTAGGTTTGCCCCGATCAAAGGTCGCTCTACTCGCGAGCTCGAAGCATGTGCCTCAATGAATGGATACAGAGGAAATGTTCCCGGTTTCTGCGACACGTCACCAGAAGAGCAGCTCTAAAACTGGCGACTTTCAGACTTGATACGGTTCTGGACTGAAGCCTGATGATCGGTCAGCATTCAGTAACTGCCGCTCGTCGTATGGCGGCGCTTCACGGGCCTTTCTCCACACGAAAAGGATGATGTTCATGCTGCGCGGTATAGCTCTCACCCTAGTCCTTGTTGCCACCACACTCTGTGGGTCCAGTCTTCAGGCCAAGTCACACAGCCAGAGTAAGGGGCACGTACTGGTCGTTCTTTCCAGCGCAAATGAACTCACATTGCGCAACGGTCAAAAATATCCCACGGGCTTCTATCTCAATGAATTTGCAGTCCCGGTAAAAGCCCTGATCCAGGCTGGCTATGAACCCGTATTCGCTGACCCGAAAGGCAATGCTGTGAAGTGGGACGCACACTCTGCATCCCCTCGATATTTTGGAGGCAGTGAGAAAGCTTTGCAGGATACGATACAGTTCGTCGAAGGCCTAGACTCACTCAAACATCCCCGCTCTCTTGCTTCGGTCAATGCTGAGGGGATTGATGGCTATGTTGGGATCGTTATTCCCGGTGGCCATGCACCACTAGAGGATCTGATGACCGATCCTGATCTGGGGAAGATCCTGCGTGCTTTCCACTCTGCTGGAAAAACGACCGCTCTTATCTGTCATGGTCCTGTGGCACTGGCGTCCAGCTTGCCAGATGCCAACGGTTTTCATGACGCGCTGATGACCGGCAACATGAATGACATTCGCCAACTGGCAGCAGGGTGGCCCTACGCAGGCTACCGTATGACCGTTTTTTCGATACCAGAAGAGCACTTCGCCGAAACGCATCAACTCAACGGACAAGTTTTTTTCTACCCGGCTACTGCGCTGACGGATGCGGGAGCTACTGTTGAGACGGCCAAAGCCTGGGCTCCTAACGTCGTGACAGACCGTGAGCTTATCACGGCACAGCAGCCGTTTTCCGATAAGGAATTTAGTGCGGCTTTAATAAAAGCTCTCGATAATCAGACAAAACCACAGGACGTGCCGTCGCTTAAATGACGTCTCCTGATAGCGTTCATGTCTGTGACTGAATGTGGAAAAATAATAAATCCCCACAAAGATGCGAGCTAGCAGAAGGGATTTTCCAAAAAAATACCCCTCCGTTTCGGGAGGGGTATTTTTAAAATCAGCGACCTTCGAAGAAATCACGGACCTTGGCAAAGAAGCCGCTGTTTTCAGGGCTTGCCTTGGCGTGATCGTCACCCGCTTCTTTCTCGAACTCTTCAAGAAGTTCGCGCTGGCGCTTGGTCAGGTGATGCGGTGTTTCCACCGAGACCTGAATGTACATGTCGCCACGGGCAGAAGACCGCAATACGGAGAAGCCCTTGCCGCGCAGGCGGAAGGTTTCACCTGTCTGCGTCCCCGCAGGAATGCGGACACGGGTGCGGCTTCCATCAATAACAGGAACCTCAACCTCCGTCCCCAGCGCAGCCTGCGTCATGCGCAGCGGAACGCGGCAGTAGATATTGGCGCCGTCACGCTGGAAGATGTCATGCGATAGGACCGAGACGTGCACATACAGATCGCCGGGCTGTACACCTTCTCCCCCAGCTTCACCGCGGCCTGCCATGCGGATGCGCGTGCCATCCTCAACGCCAGCCGGGATTTCGATCTGAAGGGTCTCAGTCTTTGCCTGCGTGCCTGTGCCTTGGCAGACCTTGCACGGATTGCGAACCGTACGCCCTGACCCATGACAGGTGGGGCAGGGACGCTCGACAAGGAAGAAACCCTGCTGCGCGCGGACTTTACCCGCACCGTGGCAGGTAGCGCAGGTCGTGCCGCCACCACCGGCATCTGCGGAGCCCGAACCATGACAGGACTCACACGCAACGCGCGTGCGGACTTCAACGCTTTTGGTTACGCCGGAGAAGGCTTCGGTCAGACTGATTTCAACCTGAACCTGAACGTCAGCACCTGTACGACGTCCGCCGCCACGGCGGCCGCCCATCATGTCTCCGAACATCTGGTCAAAGATGTCCCCAAGACCACCAGCGCCGAAACCACCAAAGCCTCCGCCGCCGCCCATTCCACCCATGCCTCCGTCGAAGGCTGCGTGTCCGTACTGGTCGTAGGCTGCGCGCTTCTGCTCGTCCTTCAGGACGTCATAGGCTTCGTTGATTTCCTTGAATTTCTGCTCGGCTGCATCATCACCAGGGTTACGATCCGGGTGATAACGCATGGCCTGCTTGCGGAAAGCTTTCTTCAGCTCATCTCCGGAAGCAGTACGCGAAACTTCGAGGCTTTCGTAGTAATCGATCTTCGTGGCCATGATCGGTCCTTGTCTGAGGGCCGGAAACAAGAATGGCGCCCACCCCCTTGCGGGAACGGGCGCCCTTCGGAAAACAGGTCAGGCGGGGCGGGAAGCCCCACCTGGGGAAGTCACCCGATCAGTGCTTCTTGCTGTCGTCGACGTCTTCAAAGTCGGCGTCCACAACGTTTTCGTCCTTGGCTTCCGCACCCGCAGCTTCACCACCCTGCTGGGCCTGATCTGCCTGATACATGGCCTGGCCAACCTTCATGGCAGCCTGCGTCAGACGCTCGCTTGCGCTCTTCAGCGTTTCGACATTCTCGCCACCCAGAGCTTCACGGGCTGCTGCGATAGCGGCTTCTGCTTCAGACTTGTCTGCAGCCGGAACCTTGTCGCCACCTTCCGTGAGGGACTTCTCGGTCTGGTGGATCATGCTCTCGGTGCTGTTGCGCAGCTCGACCAGCTCGCGCTTGGCCTTGTCAGCGGAAGCGTTCGCTTCAGCTTCCTTGACCATGCGATCGATGTCACCGTCGGACAGACCACCAGAAGCCTGGATCTTGATCTGCTGTTCCTTGTTCGTCGCCTTGTCCTTGGCGGACACGTTGACAATACCGTTGGCATCGATGTCGAACGTAACTTCAATCTGCGGAACGCCACGCGGTGCCGGAGCAATGCCCTGCAGGTCGAAGTTGCCAAGCAGCTTGTTGTCAGCCGCCATCTCACGCTCGCCCTGATAGACCTTGATGGTCACGGCGTTCTGGTTGTCTTCAGCCGTGGAGAAGGTCTGGCTCTTCTTGGTCGGGATCGTCGTGTTGCGGTCGATCAGACGGGTGAATACGCCGCCCAGCGTTTCGATACCCAGCGACAGTGGCGTCACGTCGAGGAGCAGAACGTCCTTCACGTCACCCTTCAGGACGGCGCCCTGAACGGCTGCACCGATAGCGACCACTTCGTCAGGGTTGACGTTGCGTGCCGGATCCTTGCCGAAGAATTCCTTAACCGTCTCGATGACCTTCGGCATACGGGTCATGCCGCCAACGAGGATGACTTCGTCAATCTCGCTCGTGGACACGCCAGCATCTTTGATAGCCGAACGGCACGGACCAAGCGTACGCTGAACCAGATCGTCAACCAGGCTTTCCAGCTTGGCACGGGACAGCTTGACGACAAGGTGCTTCGGGCCGGACGCATCAGCCGTGATGAACGGCAGGTTGATCTCGGTTTCCTTGGAAGAGGAAAGCTCGATCTTGGCCTTTTCAGCGGCTTCCTTCAGACGCTGCAGAGCAAGCTTGTCGCCACGCAGGTCGATGCCCTGGTCCTTCTTGAACTCATCAGCCAGGAAGTCGATGACGCGGTTATCAAAGTCTTCACCACCCAGGAACGTATCACCGTTCGTGGACTTCACTTCGATCACGCCGTCAGAGATCTCGAGAATGGAAACGTCGAACGTACCACCACCAAGGTCATACACAGCTACCGTGCCGGAATCGCGCTTGCCAAGGCCATAAGCCAGTGCAGCTGCGGTCGGCTCGTTGATAATACGCAGGACTTCGAGGCCAGCGATCTTGCCAGCGTCACGAGTTGCCTGACGCTGTGCGTCGTTGAAGTAAGCCGGAACCGTGATGACGGCCTGTGTAACCGTTTCACCGAGGTAGGACTCGGCCGTTTCCTTCATCTTACCAAGAACGAATGCAGCGATCTGGGACGGGGCGTAATCTTCGCCACGGGCGCGAACCCATGCATCGCCGTTGTCGCCCTTAACGATTTCGTAAGGGACCATGCCCTTGTCCTTGGCGACGGTCGGGTCATCGTAACGACGACCGATCAGACGCTTGACGGCATACAGGGTGTTGGTCGGGTTTGTGACAGCCTGACGCTTCGCGGCCTGTCCAACCAGACGCTCACCGTTTTCGGTGAATGCGACCATGGACGGCGTCGTACGTGCGCCTTCGCTGTTTTCAATAACGCGGGTCTCGTCACCTTCACGCACTGCAACGCAGGAGTTGGTCGTGCCGAGGTCAATACCGATGACTTTGCTCATAATATGTCCTTTCAGCGGCTCGCTTCGGCCCTGTCAGGCACCGGGGCGAGCCCTTGTGACGTAAAATCCGATCCATCAAGGGATCGTGTTTCCGAGACCAGATTTAGGCGGGGCAGCAAAGTGTTTCAAGCCTTGGTGGTAACATCTTTCATGAAAAATATACGTTCGCCTCATTCAGGAAACGGTTGTGACTTCCGCTTGGCCACGGAATGGTCCACTTTGAGATAAGTCATGAAAATTAATCTGATATTCCGGGCCACGCCCCTGGCTGCACTTATCTGTCTTGCTGCCTGTGGGCCGATAGGGCCATCCAGGCTTCAGCATGACGAGCTTGAATACTCGCGCGCTCTGGGCGAATCCCAGAAGCACGAGATGCTCCTGAATATCGTTCGCCTGCGCTATGCCGATCCGCCGACGTTTCTGGATACGACGCAGGTCATTGCCGGATATAGCGTATCCAAGAGCGTGAGCGGGGGCTTCTATGCCTATCCTGCCACTGCTGTCGGCAATTATCTCTTCGGAACGGGGACAATGACGTCGGGCGAAAGCCCGACCTTCACCTATCAGCCGGTGACGGGGCAGCAATACGCCGAGAATATCGTGCGGCCGATTTCTCCCACCGTTATCATGCCCCTTAGTCTCGGTGGTCTTCCCATTGACACCCTCTTGCGCCTAACAGCGCAGTCGATCGATGGACTGTCCAACGTGCGAGGGCTGGGAGCAGGGCCGTTTGGTGGAGGCTCTGTCCGCTTTTATCTCCTGCTGCATGATCTGCGTCAGCTTCAGATCGCAGGCGCGATGACTATCCGCATCACGACTGATGCGCCGCCCCCAACGGATGATAGCAATAACAAGAAGGGCTCTTCCAAGCCGGAAAACGGTAACGGACAGGAGCATTCCTATCTGGTGCTCTCTTCAACGTCCGATAGCAGCCTTCTTTCGACGCAGGCGGAAGTGCGTCGCCTTCTGCATCTGGATGCCCAGGCTGAAGAAGCGGAAATCGTTTACGGCCCCTATCCGAAGCATCCCGGGCAGATTGCCATTCTGACGCGCTCGATGCTCGCGATGCTGACACAGTTGGCTTATGAGGTTGAGGTTCCGGAAGAAGACATCAAGGTAGGCCGGACACCGCCGACGATCGGGCAGGTGGGTATCGAGAACCGCCCGGAAGTTGTTATTCATTCAGGACACAAGGTCCCCGACCGCCGATATGCCGCGGTAGAATACAACGACATGTGGTTCTGGATTGATGAGAAAGATTTCCAGAGCAAGCTTGCCTTTACAATGGTTCAGGTCCTCAGTGCCTTGGCAGCCACGAACCATACAGGCGGGGCAGTGGTCACAATTCCAGCTGGATAATCCCAATATTTGCTGAAATACTCATTTTTCAAATAGTTCCAAGCACGTTTTTGTTACCGAAAACACGCCTTTGTTAAAGGATATTCAGAAGAACTCTAATGGACCTCGCTGGATAATCGACATACCGTCCCGGGTATTCAGTCTGGGAGGCATCCGGTTATGCCGAATATTAACGGCACGAAGACTCTGACGGAGTGGCTGACGCTGCTTCTGGGGGTCGTTATTCTTCTTGTGGGCCTGATCTTTGTCATCATGGGGGCAGACCTCGCGATGCTGGGTGGCTCTGTTTACTACGTCATTTGCGGCATCGTGTTGGTTGCCAGCGGGGTGTTCATGGTGATGGGACGCACGCTTGGCGGGTTCCTGTACCTTGGCGCGCTGGCCTACACATGGGTGTGGTCCTTGTGGGAAGTCGGGTTCAGCCCCGTTGATCTTCTGCCGCGTGCTTTCGGTCCGACCATTCTCGGCATTCTCGTGGTCCTGACCATTCCGGTTCTTCGCCGCCTGGAATCCCGCCGTACACTCAGAGGAGCCGTCTGATGCGTCGGTCTCACCTTCTCGCAACAGCCGCAGGCCTCGCGCTCGCCTGTTCGCCTCTTGCTGCTCACGCTCAGTTTGCGCCCGCAGGTTCCGGTGGCTCACCGACTGCGGCAGTTCCTGGGCCAGGGAACGCAAATGAGCCTACGGAAAGTGCTCCGAAAGAGCAGAGCTATTTTGCTGGTCCGTCTCCCTATGCTCCGCAGGCTCCAGGCGTAAATGCTGCCAACCTGCCGGATATTGATTCGATCGATCCGTCAGAAATTCCAGCGATGGCTCCGCAGCAGAGCGCAAATCCTGCTCCTGGAGACTGGGTTGCTTACGGCCGTGATGATCACCAGACACGCTATTCACCGCTGTCTGAAATCACGCCTGAAAATGCTGGCAACCTGAAGGTCGCGTTTACCTATCATACGGGCAGCTATCCCCGTCCGGGTCAGACCAACAAATGGGCGGCTGAAACCACACCGATCAAGGTGGGTGACGGCCTTTACATGTGTTCGGCCATGAACGACATCATGAAGCTGGACCCGGTCACGGGGAAGCAGATCTGGCGTCGGAATGTGGATGTGAAGTACCACTCCATTCCCTATACGGCAGCCTGTAAGGGCGTGACGTATTTCACGTCGTCCGTCGTGCCTGAAGGGCAGCCCTGTCACAATCGGCTTATCGAAGGCACGCTCGATATGCGCCTGATTGCTGTTGATGCGGCAACGGGTGAGTTCT
Source organism: Gluconobacter sp. OJA (assembly GCF_039638325.1). NCBI lineage: Bacteria > Pseudomonadati > Pseudomonadota > Alphaproteobacteria > Acetobacterales > Acetobacteraceae > Gluconobacter > Gluconobacter sp. OJA. The sequence goes on from NZ_JBDIWI010000001.1 coordinate 340,776, forward strand.
GTCCGAACTTCGGTCACGGTGGTCAGGTCAACCTGATGCAGGGTCTTGGCGAGTCCGTTCCGGGCTTCGTTTCCATGACCGTGCCGCCACCGGTTGTTGATGGCGTTGTCGTCGTCAACCACGAAGTGCTGGATGGTCAGCGTCGCTGGGCACCATCTGGTGTGATCCGTGGTTACGATGCTGAAAGCGGCAAGTTTGTCTGGGCCTGGGACGTTAACAACCCGACCGATCACAGCCAGCCAACGGGCAATCGTCACTATAGCCGCGGTACTCCGAACTCCTGGGCTGCACTGACGGGCGATAATGCTCTTGGTCTGGTGTACGTTCCAACCGGAAACTCAGCAGCCGACTACTACAGCGCCCTGCGTAGCGATGCCGAGAACAAGGTTTCTTCCGCAGTCGTGGCGATTGACGTCAAGACGGGTGAAGAAAAGTGGGTTTTCCAGACCGCCCATAAGGACGTCTGGGATTATGATATTGGCTCTCAGGCAACCCTGATGGATATGCCTGGCCCTGACGGCCAGCCCGTTCCAGCTCTTATCATGCCGACGAAGCGCGGTCAGACGTTCGTTCTGGATCGCCGGACAGGTAAGCCAGTTCTTCCCGTCGTAGAGCGTCCGGCTCCGTCACCAGGTGTCATTCCTGGCGACCCACGGACGCCGACGCAGCCTTGGTCTGTCGGGATGCCCGCTCTGCGCGTGCCTGATCTGAAAGAGACGGATATGTGGGGCATGTCTCCCATTGACCAGCTCTTCTGCCGGATCAAGTTCCGTCGTGCGAACTACGTTGGTGAATTCACGCCGCCGAGCGTTGATAAGCCATGGATTGAATACCCAGGCTACAATGGTGGCAGTGACTGGGGTTCCATGTCTTATGACGAGAAGAGCGGAATCCTGATCGCGAACTGGAACATCACCCCGATGTACGACCAGCTCGTCACCCGCAAGAAGGCCGACAAGCTTGGTCTGATGCCGATCGACGATCCTAACTTCAAGCCAGGTGGCGGTGGCGCCGAAGGTAATGGTGCCATGGACGGAACGCCTTACGGCATCGTCGTGACGCCGTTCTGGGATCAGTATACGGGCATGATGTGCAACCGTCCGCCTTACGGCATGATTACGGCGATCGACATGAAGCACGGTCAGAAGGTGCTCTGGCAGCATCCGCTGGGAACGGCTCGTGCCAATGGTCCATGGGGTCTGCCGACAGGCCTTCCCTGGGAGATCGGAACACCGAACAACGGTGGTTCTGTTGTGACAGGTGGCGGTCTGGTGTTCATCGCAGCAGCTACGGATAACCAGATCCGTGCCATTGACGAACACACCGGCAAGGTCGTGTGGAGCGCAGTGCTGCCGGGTGGCGGTCAGGCCAACCCGATGACCTACGAAGCCAACGGCCATCAGTACGTTGCCATCATGGCAGGTGGTCATCACTTCATGATGACGCCAGTCAGCGATCAGCTCGTGGTTTACGCTTTGCCTGACGCCGTTAAGTAAAGCCGACGACTGTGGCGGATGTGCTGTGCACATTCGCTACACTCCATCGTCAAGGGGGGACTTCTGTGCTAGCAGGGCATGGACGTCTCCCTTTTTCGTTTCTGCCTGTTTTTTATTCTTAATGCCGCAGGTGCAGACCGATCAGGAAGGCTTCTCGTTCGGATCAAATTTTCAGAATTGCCCGCCGAAACGCTCATGACTGACCGTTCTCCTGTGATCCTCCAGGTCCTTCCTGCACTCAGTACTGGGGGGCTTGAGCGCGGTGCCATCGAAATCGCCGCTGCCATCACTCAGGCAGGCGGGAAGGCCATTGTCGCTTCAAAGCCAGGCCCATTGCTGATCCAGCTGAGGCATGCCGGCGCACTTCATGTTCCGCTCAACCTGAAATCCAAGTCACCTGTTGCTGTACTGCGCCGGGCGCGTGATCTTCAGAAACTGATCCGCGAGCAGGGGGTGGATCTGGTGCACGCCCGCTCCCGTATTCCGGCATGGGCGGCCTGGCTGGCCTGTCGTCGTGAAGGGATACCGCTGGTCACGACATGGCATGGTGTTCATGGTGCGGGCTGGTGGGGCAAGAAGCTTTATAATTCTGTTCTGGCCCGTGGCACGCGCGTAATTGCCATTTCGAACTTCATCGCCGGCCGTCTGTCCAGGCAATATGGTGTTCAGCCAGACCGTCTGCGGACTATTCCCCGTGGCGCTGACCCCTCTCTCTTTGACCCGCAAAAGGTTTCCGGCGAGCGGATCCAGCGGCTTGCCGAAGCTTGGTCAGTGCCTCACGGCGCCCGCGTGATCCTGATGCCTGCACGTCTGACGGCGTGGAAAGGACAGAGGGTCCTGATCGAAGCACTGAAGTTTCTCAAACAGGTCTCTGTTGCACCCTGGATCTGTGTTTTGGTTGGCCCGGAAACGGATCATAAATTCGCGCTTTCTCTTGGGCGGAGAATTCAGGAGCTGGGTCTGGAAGACAGGGTTCGCTTCGCAGGGACATGCCGGGACATGCCAGCGGCCTGCGCTTTGGCGTCCGTTGTCGTTGCACCGTCTTTGCGGCCTGAACCATTCGGGCGCACGCTTGTAGAGGCGCAGATGATGGGCAAACCCGTTATCGGAACGGCACAGGGCGCCATGATGGAGACGGTATTGCCCGGACAGACCGGTCTCGTTATTCCTCCTGATAATCCTCAGGCATTGGCAGAAGCACTCGTCGGCATTCTGTCGGCCGATGATGAAACGCTTGCCTATCTGGCGGAAAATGCCCGTGAGCATGTCTTGCGAAATTATACGATCCGACAGATGCAGTCGGCGACACTCGGTGTATATGACGAGCTGCTTGGAACGCATCTTCGAGCATCTTTCGACGGACAGACTGATGACGACTGACAAGACGGAAAACGACAAAGCTACGGCCCATCTGACTGATAAGGCGCAGGCTGCCAAAGAGGCACGCGCGGCTCGTGAAGCCAAGGCGCTCCGGGCCAATCTTCTGCGCCGCAAACAGCAGCAGCGTATCCGGCCCACTACTCCCGTGCCGTCTTCCGAAAGCTAAGCCGTCATGAAAATCCGTCTGCCAACCCCGACACCGCAGGAGCTGGCGTTGGCGGGCGTTACGGCGCTCTGGGGAGGCACTTTTCTGATCCTGCATCTAGCCATGCAGCATTGCGGACCGATGTTCTTCGTCGGTGTGCGGTTTCTGATGGCCGCAGCCATGGTGGCGTGTCTGGCAGGTCGTCACATGACGGGTCTGACACGGAAAGAAGTGCGATCCGGTCTTCTGATCGGGATTGCCCTTTCAATCGGGTATGTTTTGCAAAGTGCAGGGTTGCGTGAGGTGACCAGCAGCCGTTCTGCGTTCATCACGGCTCTCTATGTGCCGTTGGTGCCATTATTCCAGTGGGCCATTCTGCGTAAATCCCCGCACATCATGAGCTGGGTCGGAATCGGCCTGGCGTTTGCCGGATTGATTGCGCTGGCAGGGCCGGCAGCCCTGACCCTGACCTTTAGTCATGGTGATTTGCTGACGGTGCTGTCAGCATGCGCCATCGCTGCAGAAATTGTTTTGATCAGCCTGTTTGCCCAAGGCGTGGACAGTCGTAGAATCACGGTCTGTCAGCTTGTTGGAGGCGGCCTTTTTGCACTTTTGCTCATGCCTGTCGCAGGGGAGCACGTGCCGACGTTTTCATGGATCTGGGTTGTCTGTGCTGCGGCTCTGGGAAGCCTGAGTGCTCTGGTACAACTCGTGATGAACTGGGCTCAAAAGTCCGTCCCACCTTCAAAAGCTGCTGTGATTTATGCAGGAGAGCCTGTCTGGGGCGGTCTGGTCGGCTGGCTGGCGGGCGATCAACTGCAGGCCACCACGCTTCTGGGCGCTGCTTTGATTGTCTGTGGTGTTCTTGCCAGTGAGATGAGACCGCGCTGGCTTGTCAAAAGGCAACAGCACCTCACGGAAAATGGCTAAACCGACACATTGCGTGATCGGGCGGCTGTCGGTAGAGCAGATCGATCCCCCCGTGTAGGAGTTAATGCGTCCATGCCAATCATGCCTGATACCTGGATCCGCCAGATGGCCAAAGAACACGGCATGATTGAACCGTTTGTGGAAAACCAGAAACGGGAAGGCGTTATTTCCTATGGTCTGTCGTCATACGGTTATGACGCGCGTGTCGCGGAAGACTTCAAAATCTTTACCGATGTGGACAGTGCCGTCGTCGATCCGAAGAACTTCGCCGCGAACAGCTTCGTGACACGGACGGGCGACATCACGATTCCCCCGAACAGCTTCGCACTGGCGCACACGATCGAATATTTCCGTATTCCGCGGGACACGTTGGTCGTCTGCCTTGGCAAGTCCACCTATGCGCGCTGCGGTATCATCGTGAATGTGACGCCGCTTGAGCCGGAGTGGGAAGGGCAGGTCACCATCGAAATCAGTAACACGACGCCGCTGCCTGCGCGCATCTATGCGAACGAAGGCATCTGCCAGTTTCTGTTCTTCCAGGGCGCCAGCCCTTGCGAAGTCAGCTACGCGGATCGTGCCGGTAAATACATGCGCCAGTCCGGCGTAACCACGCCTCGGCTGTAAGGAGCGCATCACTCATGGACCGTTTCATTATTCGTGGTGGCCATCGCCTGACGGGCGAAATCGAGATCGGGGGCGCAAAGAACTCCGGCCTCAAGCTCATGGTCGCAGGCCTGCTGACCTCTGATCGTCTGGTGCTGTCCAACGTTCCGCAGATTGCTGACATCAAAACGATGCGCGATCTTCTCAAGGGGCTGGGCATCGCCGTCGAGGCTGTGGGTGAGCGCACCCTCTCTATCGGAGGCGAAATCGGATCGGTGGAAGCCCCGTACGACATCGTTTCCAAGATGCGCGCTTCCATTCTTGTTCTTGGCCCGCTTCTGGCGCGTGCCCGTGAAGCCAAGGTTTCGCTCCCGGGTGGCTGCGCTATTGGCACGCGCCCTGTGGACATGCACCTCAAAGGGCTTGAAGCTCTGGGTGCTGAAATTCGCCTTGAGAACGGATATATCAATGCCCGTGCGCCCGAAGGCCTAAAGGGCGACCGGATTATCCTGCCGTTCGCCAGCGTTGGTGCGACAGAAAACCTGCTGATGGCGTCCACGCTCGCCAAAGGCCGCACCGAAATCGTCAACGCAGCGCGTGAGCCCGAGATCAGTGATCTGGTGCACTGCCTCAACGCGATGGGCGCACAGATTACGGGTGAAGGTTCCGGTACACTGATCATTGAAGGCGTAGAGCGCCTGCATGGCGCCAACTATGCGGTCATGCCAGATCGTATCGAGTGCGGCACCTATGCTTGCGCTGCGGGCATCACGGGCGGTGACCTTCTGCTCGTCGGTGGTCGTGCCGATGATCTGGGGGCTGTAATCCGAACCCTGCAGGAAACGGGTGTTGAAGTTGAGGAAGATCCGCGTGGTCTGCGCGTCCGTCGCACGGGCAAGCTGACAGGCGTGGACATCATGACGGAGCCATATCCGGGTTTCCCGACGGACATGCAGGCCCAGTTCATGGCGATGCTCTCTGTCGCGGATGGTGCGTCCATGATTACCGAGACGATTTTCGAAAATCGTTTCATGCATGTTCCTGAGCTGAACCGGATGGGTGCGCGCATCAATCCGCATGGTCGCTCGGCAATTATCCGTGGCGTTCCGAAGCTGTCCGGTGCTCCGGTCATGGCAACTGATCTTCGGGCGTCTTTCTCGCTCATCCTGGCTGGACTTGCTGCTGAAGGCGAGACGCAGCTCAGCCGGATTTACCATCTGGATCGTGGGTATGAGGGCGTAGATCGCAAGCTCGCAGCATGTGGTGCTGATATCGAACGCGTTTCAGACTGAAGACTGTTCAGGCTTCTTTTGATGCAAGCGGTGAGCCATTTCGGCTCACCGCTTTTTTTATGTCTCGTGCGTCTGAAGCCATCCGTTATGAAACGCTTCCTCTCTGTCGGGCGTAATACGTCAAACCCGAAAGTCTTCCTTAGGCATTTGATAAATTCCCCAGGGATTGAATGCGGCAGAGTCAGGAGAAGCAGAGAATGACGATTCCGACAGTCACGCTGAATGACGGCACAACCATTCCGGCGATCACGTTCGGAACCTATAAGCTGAACGGCGCTGCGGGCGTTGAAGCCATGAACAGTGCCCTCAACGTGGGCTATGATGCGCTGGACAGTGCGTTCAATTATGAGAATGAAGGTGCAGTTGGCCGCGCCGTGCGTGAGAGCGGCCGCCCCCGGGAAGAACTGCGCGTCGCCTCAAAGCTACCAGGCCGCCATCATGACTATGATGCTGCGCTGACAACGATCGAGGAGTCCCTCTATCGCACGCAGCTTGATTACTTTGACCTGTATTACATTCACTGGCCTAACCCGAAGCAGGGCAAGTACGTTGAAGCCTGGAAAGCCCTGATTGAGGCAAAGAAGCGCGGCTATATCCGATCAATTGCCGTATGCAATTTTCTGCCAGAACATCTTGAGCGGCTGAAAGCCGAAACAGGCGTTCTTCCGTCGATCAACCAGATTGAACTGCATCCCTATTTACCACAGGACGATATGCGGAAGTGGAATCATGATCACGGGATCATTACGCAGGCCTGGAGCCCCTTGGGGCGCGCAAGTGACCTTCTGACAAATCCGCTGTTGAAAACAATTGCTGAGCGGTTAGGCAAGGAAGTCGGGCAGGTTATTCTCCGCTGGCATCACCAGCTTGGTTCTGTGCCCATTCCCAAGTCTGCCACGCCTGAGCGCCAGATTAAGAACAGGTCCATTTTCGACTTTGCCCTGACAGAAGACGATATGACGAAAATTGCCTCTCTGGCGCGTGCGGATGGGCGTCTCGCCGATCAGAACCCTGCCACTTACGAGGAACTCTGACGTTGGAAGGGCTTCCTGCAGCGGAAGCCCCCCCCTTTGGTTACCCTCGCGTCAAAGCTCGCTGAAATAGGGTATTCGTCCAGTTCATGGCCTGCAGGAAGAGAGCAGCATCGAAGCGTGGTGCTCCATCACGCAGGAATGCGTGTTGAGCGTTAACTTCATGCCACTGCAGCTTGACGCCCGCGTCCTCAAGTCTGTCCCGGATTATACGCCGTCCCGCATAGGGAACGTGCGGGTCTGACTGGCCCCAGACCATCATCAGTTCACCAGTGATGTCTGTAGCCCGCACGAGAGAGTCATCGGACTTGCCTTCACCAAGCGTCGCTGAATGCAGGTCGGTGGCATAGAAACACGCTGTTGCTTTGACTGCCGGATGGAGAGCCGCCCGATAGGCGAGATGCCCTCCAAGGCATACACCGAAAGCACCAACGGCGCCCGTGCAGAAGCTGCTGCCTTGCAGCCATTCGACAAGGGCTGCCGTGTCGTTGTCAAAGGCCAAGACAGGCTTGGCGTATTTCAGATCATTCCCGCGATCTGTTCCATCCTTGTCATAGGCAAGGACAGTCCCGGCGGCCTCGTACTCATGATACACTTCGGGGATTGCGACGAGATATCCCTGTCCCGCAATCATGGCGCCCAATCGTTCGATAGGTGCCGTGACCTGATAGATTTCCGAAAATAGCATGACAGCTGGGAAACGGCCATCCTGAACCGGTCGAAAAATATGGACACGCATTGAGCCAGTAGGCGTTTGAAGATCGATTTTTTCGTCAGTTCTGATGATCATGAGACGATCTATCCTGCGAGAGTTTGCAAGTAACGCATCTGGCTCTGTTTGTAGGCGGCCCGCTGGCGTGCCGCAACGTCGTCTGAAAAAAGGGCTTTGTGCCGGTTGTTAATCTCAACCGGCACAGGACACCTTGATCAGCCCTTTGGCGTGATGACGTCCGCAAGTGTCGCAGCGGTTCCACGATCCTGCAGGCTCTGCCGCATGTCAGTGAAAAGCTGGACAAAAGCAGGGTTGTCAGTGAGGCCCCAGCCCGCAAAGACGCCCATATCCAGAGCGCGCGCCGGATCGGTGTCCGTCACCAGGGCACGATCTTCCTTGCTGAGACGAGGCTCTGTGACAGGGAAGTCCGCGTTTGTATCGTCCCGGCCGTTCATGTAGGCGCAGTAGCACGCCAGCAGGAACGCGATCCGGCGCATGTCACCGTTGTCTTTCACCACGATCTCGGCTGTCGGGCGAATAAAGACCGGCAGTTTGGATGTGCTGTCCGACGCAATGCGCAGAAGCTGATCACTGACAGCCTTGTTGCGGAAACGCTGGAGCAGGAGGGCCCCATATTCCGGAAGGCTGATGCCCGGAGGAGCGGTCAGATGCGGTTCTGAGTCAAAACCCAAAAACTGCTGAAGGAGGCGGAAAAGGTTCTCGTCTTCCATGGCTTCACTGACGAAGCGGTACCCCATCAGGACGGCGGGGAGGGCCAGCATGGAGTGGGACGCGTTGAGCATGCGCAGCTTGACCTGTTCGTATGGCTCAACATTGTTCGTGAATAGCACACCCGCCTGCTCCCAGGCCGGGCGCCCCTCCGGGAAATTGTCTTCCACAACCCACTGGATGAAGTCTTCGCAGAACAGTGGGGCGCGGTCTTCAATGCCGCTTTCACTATTGAGGCGAGCAATGTCTGCCGGTCCAACCGCTGGGGTAATACGATCAACCATGCAGGCCGGGAACGAGACGTTCCGGGAAATCCAGTCCGCCAGTTCGTCGTCTCGCAGGCGTGCGAAGGACAGGACGGCGTGGCGCGCAACCTCTCCGTTCGACGGAACATTGTCGCAAGAGAGAATTGTGAAAGCATTCACACCGGCTTCACGGCGCAGACGAAGAGCCTCGGTGAGGATACCAAATGCTGTTTCCGGCACTTCACGCTTGAGGTCCGCAACGATGGTCGGATGGTCAGCCATGAAGTGGCCTGCCTCATCCATGTAATATCCACCTTCCGTAATCGTCATGGTGACGATGCGGATTGCTGGATCGGTCAGGCGCTTCAGGGCTGCCAGACGGTCTGCGGGAGCGTGGATGTATTCCACCAGGGATTTTACAACCCTTACGACGTCCGGACGGCCCGATGGGCATTCCCGCAATGTGTAAAGACCGCCCTGAGACTGAAGGGCTTCAGCCTTCTGCACTTCAGACGGCATATCCATCAGCCCAAGGCCAACAATGCCCCAGCTTTCCTGGCCCGGCAGAGCCAGTGTGCGGTCTGTGTACACGGCCTGATGGGCGCGGTGAAAGTTTCCGACACTGAGATGGGCAATCCCCGCAGTCACCTTCTGGCGATCATAAGGGGAGGTGAGGATGGTCTCTGGAAGGTGGGCCAGAGTTTCCGGGGTCAGTTTCATGATGGTTCTTCCGAACGAAAGGCCCGACCCTTTTAAGAAGAAGACGTGATGAGGAAACTGTTTTTATTAAATATAAATTTTTTCTAATATTTCTCGCACCAACGAGAGGCTTCATTAGGGAAACGAAAATATTCATAACCCGAAAGCAGATGCTTCCGGCATGGGAATAAAGTCAGGCAGCGCTTCTATACGCTCCAGCCATTGTTGAACTGCAGAATAAGGCGCTAGAGACACCGCGCCCTCAGGTGCGCGTTTGATGTAAGCGTAACAGGACAGATCGGCGAGCGTGGGCATGTCACCTACGAGAAATGGCCGCTGTTTCAGTTCATCATTCATGAAGGGAAGCAGCTTCGCAGCCTTTGCCTGAGCCGGGGCAATATCATCCGGGCGCTTCCAGAGCGTCGCCGCACGCGCCATAGCCGGTCCATACCGCAACTCGCCAGCGGCAATGGAAAACCATTTTTGAACTCGCGCCGCGCCGAGTGCATCCTCTGGCAGCCATGAACTGTCGGATGCATAGGTTTTCGCGAGATAGACCAGAATGGCATTGCTGTCTGTCAGGATAATATCGCCGTCTTCCAGAATCGGAATTTGGCCCAGCGGATTAAGCTTCAGCACTTCAGGCGACTGCATTGAGGCTTCAACGAAGCTGTAATCCAGCTTCAGGATCGACAGGAACAGCCGGACGCGATGCACATGGCCGGACAGAGGAATTCCATAAAGACGTCTAGCCATGATCTGGTCCGGTAATGGTGAAAAGGGCAGAGTGGCCATCGTGACGGAGACACGCAACGGCTTTATGGTCCTGTTTCATCTCATTTTAACTCAGGATCATCCGACATGAGTGCGCCTATCCATCGTCTGACCGTGGAAGATCTGGTGGAAACCGTTGAATCGGTTGTCGCGTCTGAAACGGATCAGATTGCGAACATGGCCAATATCGCGGCCCTGCTGTTCGAGGCCTTGCCAGACATTAACTGGGCCGGATTCTATCTTTTCAAGGATGATCAGCTGGTCCTTGGCCCGTTTCAGGGGCGTCTGGCCTGCACGCGCATTCCGCTTGGGAAAGGCGTCTGTGGAACTGTTGCCCAGCAGAAAACCACGCTTGTTGTCCCGGATGTGCATGCGTTTCCAGGGCATATTGCCTGTGATGCTGCCTCGGCTTCCGAAATCGTGGTTCCCATCCTGCATGATGGAAACCTGATCGGAGTTCTGGATATTGATAGCCCTGTGAAGAACCGCTTCGATGCGGAAGATCAGGCCATGATCGAGAAGATTGTCAGCGCCTTTGAAAAGACGCTGACAGCCTGATTTTCAGGCAGGAACGTTTTCGCGCAGATGGTTCATCAGCGCGGGAACATCTTCCACAACGGTGAACAGCTTGAGCGTGTTGGGGGAGGCAAAGCCCTGCTCAACGGCATCGGTCAGGGTGCGGACAAGCGATTTTGCCCAGCCACCAATATTGACGATGTAAATCGGGTCCTGGTGCAGACCGAGCTGCTTCCAGGTCAGAATTTCCATCAACTCATCAAAGGTGCCGAATCCGCCTGGGATGATGGCATACGCATCTGAAAGCTCGAACATGCGGGCTTTGCGGCTATGCATGTTGGGTGTCACTTCAAGCTCTGTCACGCCTTTATGCATGACTTCGCGATCATGCAGGAACCCAGGAATAACGCCGATAACCTGCCCTCCCGCAGTCAGGGCGGCATCCGCGACGGTACCCATCAGACCCACATGACCACCGCCGTAAACAAGCGTAATTCCGTTCTGGGCCAGAGCTGTTCCAAGTTCGGATGCACCTTCTGCATACACAGGGGAGTTGCCGAAGCGGGAGCCGCAGAAAACAGCGCAGGAACGAATGGTCATGGGAAGCAGGTCCTGTAAGGAAGCGGGCAGAACGCTTAGACGGCAGGCTTCCGCCCAAGCGAACGGCTGATGAGCACACCGACCAGACAGCACACCGCAGTCGTGCCGAACATGGTCTTGTAGCCAGCAAACTCGATGACCTGCCCGAGCACAAGACCCGAACATGCAATCGCCAGATCAATGAAGATCGAATAGGCGCCCAAAGCGGCCCCGCGGTTCTGTGGGCCAGCACTGTTGACGGCCAGAACACCAAGCGCAGGGAACAGCAGGGAGAAACCTGCGCCAGTCAACGCCGCACCGATCAGAGCAGCCCCTTGTGAGGGGAAAATTGCCAGACAGGCCAGCCCGACAGCTTCGATCAGCAGAGAGACGATCGCCACGAAGACGCCGCCACGCCGGGCAATCTGTGAGGCGAAAAAGAACCGGATAACAACGAATACGATACCGAAGACGGACAGGGCTGTTGCAGCGCCCTCCCAGTGCAGAACGGCATAATACAAAGCAAGAAAGGATGAGATGGCACCGAATCCGATGGAGCCAGCCGCCAGCGCCATGCCATGCGGCAGAACCAGACGAAGCGCGCGCGTGAAGGGAACGGGCTTTTCCGTGGAGGGAAGAGGCTTGATGCCCTTGTAAAAGCCGATCAGGGCAAGACCAAAGAGCGGAAGAATAACGGACAGGATACCGACCGAGACAATGCCGCCATAAGGATGAGGAAGCTGTGAGAGCTTGGCGCCAATCGGTGCACCAAGAGCAATGCCTCCATAAGAACAGATACCGTTCCACGAAATGGCAATAGCTGTGTTTTCAGCTCCGGCCCGGCGAATATTCCAGACAATAACGCCCGTGGCGGCCCAGCTTTCTGCCCAACCTAGAAACAGACGACTTAAGAGCAAAATTCCAAGGGAAACGGCTGGTGTTTCGCCCGACCACCCCGCACCGATCATCAGCAGGCCTGATATGAGGCATGTCACCAATCCGCCTAAAACAACCGGTTTGGGGCCTATGCTATCTACCAGCCGACCAGCAGAAGGGCGCGCTGCAAATGTCGCAAGATATTGCAGGGAGAAGGCCAGACCAGCGATCGTCGTGCTGTAGCCCAGCGTATGGTGCACAAAGATCGTCAGGACGGCATTCGGAAGCCCGATAACGATGTAAACCAGAAGATTGAACAGAACGACGGTAAGAACCCGCTTCGTCGGTGAACTCACCGGCGTTTCTTCCGCAGTCATGCCTTCAATCTCCTGTTTCTCTAAGTAACTAACTGGTTACGTCCTGTCTGGCATAGGACAGTTTGAACGATCCGTCACGGTCAATGGACCCCTCAGGTCCAAAAAACAACAGTATGTGATCTCTCGGGAATGAACATCCCGAGAGAAGGTGGCCTTAAAGCATGTTCTGCAGGCGGCTTGAAACCGCTGAGCATACTTTCTGGCGCAACGGCTCTGCCAATGAGGACAGGGAGTATTGCTGGGACGTATTCGTCTGGTTGCTGACGGCCTGAAGAATGCCCTGCTGGCCAGCACTGTATGCCGGGCTGTTGGTCACGCCTGCTGCCTGTGTGGCAGTGGAGAGAAGACCCGTAGCATTCGTCCCCGTAGCCAGGTTGTTCGTCACGCAATAGTTCAGCACGCCGGCCAGATTGCTGGTGGAGGTGGAGGAGAGATTGGGCAGCCCAAGGGCGCCCGTCAGGCCTCCGGTTAACTGTGAAGCTGTGCTCTGGGCTGCGGCAGTTGCAGCAGATGTTGCCGCTGCCTGCGTTTCCGGATTCTGGGCAGCCGACATCCCGGACGTGCAGCCTCCAAGAGAGAGGGCTGCAATGGCAGCAATTGCGCCAGTCGAGAGCAGGGCTGGCAGGCGGAACGGAACCATAAAATTTCAACTCCTGTAAGGACAACCATGAGGCGTGACCTGCCTCTATGCGTCCTAACAACGCTCAAAAGAGAGAAAGTGAGCGAAAAACCTGTCGATTTTCGGGGAGCGCCGTTTCTGGCTGATCGAAAGCAAGCTGCATCTGTGAACTCTCGTCCGGTATCTCCAGCGTTGATCCCGCGAGAGCGGATAGCGTGAGGCCGAGAAGACGCACGCCGGGCACTAAAGGAAAAAGCGGCGTCAGGAGAGACTGCCCAACTTCGGCCAGAAGGGCCTCGGATCCAACAGAGACAGGCAGACTGCGGGCACGGGTAATTTGACGAAAATCTGAGTATTTGACCTTGAGAGTTATGGTTCGGCCTGTGATCTGTTTACCCTGGGCCTGTAGCCAAAGTTTGGTGGCAATCATTCCAAGAGCATTGCGTGCGGCGGCTTCATCTCGCAGGTCTGTCAGATAGGTCTGTTCCGTTCCCAAAGACTTGCGCTCGCGATTAACCACGACGGGGCGGTCATCAATCCCGCGGGAAATACCATGATAAAAGGAAGCGGCCTTTCCAAAGTGGCGTGTGAGCGTGAGCAAATCTATTTTCCGGAGGTCCGCGCCGGTTTTAATGCCCAGAGCATTCATTTTTCGAGCAGTTGCCGGGCCAATTCCATGGAACTGGTCTACGGACAAATTCAGCACAAAATCCGGTCCCATTCGCGGCGTGATGACAAAAAGCCCATCAGGTTTGCGGTAATCAGACGCCAGTTTGGCCAGAAACCGGTTGTAAGAAACCCCAGCGGAAGCTGTAAGGCCGGTTTCTTTGCGGATGTCCGCACGAATGCGCTCCGCAACCAACGTGGCCGAACCATAAGCGCCCAGATAATCTGTGAGATCCAGATAGGCCTCATCAAGGGAAAGAGGCTGGATGAGGGGCGTATATCGGGCAAAGATCTCGTGGATCTGCGTGGAAACAGCACGATAGACGTCAAACCTGGACGGTACGAATACAAGGTCCGGACAAAGGCGCTTGGCTTTCAGGGACGGCATTGCAGAGCGCACACCAAAAGGACGCGCTTCATAACTGGCAGCGGCAACAACGCCACGGGCCTCGCCCCGTCCAACCGCGAGGGGGCGGCCACGTAAGGACGGGTTATCTCGCTGTTCGACAGACGCATAAAAAGCGTCCATGTCGATATGCACGATCCGGCGGGACTCCATCTGTACAGTGTCGCCGATCAACAGGAACGAAACAAGATCGGATCAGTCCATGAGCATCGAAGACGCCCGTCGCGCCGCTGGTTTCCAGACAGTCTCAACCCGTCTGGCTTACAGTAATCCGTGGACGGCCCTGCGAGAGGACATCATCATTCATCCTAACGGCAAGAAAGGCCTTTATGGCATTGTCGAGCGTGGAGAGTTCGTGGTGATCCTGCCCATGCATGCTGATGGCCGCGTGACCCTGATCCAGCAGTTTCGGTACCCGGTTGGGGAGCGCCTGCTCGAACTGCCAATGGGAATGTGGGAGACGAAGGAGAACGTCGATCCTGTCGAGCTTGCTCTTGGTGAACTCCGCGAGGAAACGGGCCTGCGCGCTGGCGAGATGATCCATGTGGGAACGATGTATCAGGGGGCCGGATATTCGAACCAGAAAGGCCACGTCTTTCTGGCGCGTAACCTCACGCGCGGTGAAGCCGAGCTGGAAGACACCGAGCAGGACATCACGACGCAGGACATGACGCTGGGCGAATTTGAAGACCTGATCGCCCGTGGCGAACTTAAATGCATGGTGTCTCTGGCTGCCTTTGCGCTGATTCGCGCAAAGGGCCTGATCTGACGTTTGTTCAGATTACCGTATCGAGAAACACAACTTTCGAGCCGCCGTCTTCAACCAGTGTTTCTATGGCCTTGTTGAAGACGCGGCCGTGCTCGTTGGAAATATGCGTTCTGAAAGCAGCTTCATCACGGTAGCTTTCTTCCACATGGAAAAAATCAGGGTCTTCTGCCAGTGTGTGCACAACGAAGCGCTCACAGCCGGGCTCAGCGCGCACATCGGCAGCTAAAGCAATCAGAAGGTCACGGACCTTCTCACGGCAGCCCGGCAGGGCTTTCATCGTGGCGTACAGGGATTTGGACATTGATCTTATCCGCATTAATGGTCTGAAAAGCGTGTCATCATTGGGCCTCCTGACGGTCTACATCAAGTGGGGCAGTGCTTAACCTTTTCCGACGAGTTCTTGGCACCGCATGAATGACAGTTTTTCGCGAAAAATGAACAGGACATAGTAGTCCAGCTCACGGCTGCGGGTCTTTGTCGTGCGGGTATAGAATGGATAAATATCCAGCGGTCCCTGCAACCCTGCAGGGCGAGGCTCTGACTCTAAAATACAGTCCACCCGGAACAGCGGCATATAAACCGCATCTTCCCCAGGATTGCGCCGGACGTGCCACAGATTGCGCCGGAATTTCTTAAGCCGGTCAGGAAGCGCAAAGATCATTGATTTTTCAATGAAACCGGCTGGAAAGACCTCAGGCCGATAGTACTGCATGTCTTCGGGCATATTGCAGAAGTAAGGGTGGTCCTGAACAATCATGACCACCCTTTACTCCATTCATTCTCATAGACGAAGAGGCGTGATCTTCAGTCGGCGGATGGCTTGTCTTCTGGTGTTTCACCGCTGATGTCGGCTGCAGCCTGCCGCAGGATCTGCACCACCCGGCGCAGTTCCTCTGCATTCGCTCCGCGACGGGATTTCAGAGCCAGCTTCAGAGCCAGACGTGCCTCATGCAGGTCCTGACCCAGGCTTGGATCAAGATCATTCACTCCACTGAAGGCATCCCGAACTTCCGACATCCGGGCACCAATCCGGGCGAGGACCTCGAGAATACGATTCGCCGTCTCCCGGTTCGCTTCATAATGGGTGCGTCCCTCATTCGTGAGGCTGTAAAGCTTACGGTTGCCTTCCTGTGTGACAGCGGTCAGGCCAGCCTCTTCAAGATAGGTGAGGGAAGGGTAAATGACGCCAGGACTTGGCTTGTAGAAGCCACCGGAGTGCTCTTCGAGGCGGCGGATCAGCTCGTAGCCATGCGCAGGCTGATCTTGGAGAAGGGCTTCAATGACAATCTGAAGTTCCTCAGCTGTCAGTTTGCGACCACGTCCGAAAGTGTCGTCACCAAAGCCGCCGCCACCGAACCGGCCGCCACCGCGTGATCCCCGACCACCAAAGCCGCGTCCGCCACGGCCTTCTCCACCCCGGCCACCAAATCGGCGCCCTGCGTGTTCGCCACGCTCTGGACGAAATCCGCCTTCATGGAAGTCCGGACGATCCTGCATTTTTTCTCCTTCGCTGGTTGATGCGTCGCTGCGGCTTTGACCGCCCTTGCGATGCTTGTGTCCGCCGTAGCCAAAACCCCGGGAGAACCTTGAGAAACCGCGCTCAGCGCGATGGGTATCATGTTTGAACATTCTGTTTTCCTTCATTCGATATGTCGTACGATATAGTATCTTAAGATATATCTGCAAGAGTTTCTTTTTCAAAATCTGCTCGTGCCATAGCCGCGTGCCGTTTCCGCTGGTATCCGGCGGAGATGGGTAGCCCGATCTCTTCCCCTCCTGATCCCGAACTGCGGCGAACATTTCGTCAGCTTGTGCCGTGGCGTGCTGCTTTGACGATTGGTGCGATGTTGTTGTGTGTGGCGCTGTTGCAGCGGTTGCCCTTCATTCATCGTCTGCTGGAAAACGCGCCGCATTGGCACGAGACTCCCTATGCAGCGGTCTGGTTCCTGCTACTGGCCATTCCGTATTGTGCCTGCGGTCTGCCTCGTCAGGCTTTGTGCATTGCCGCGGGGCTGGCGTTTGGAGTCTGGGGTGGGCTGGGCCTGTGTTCTCTGGCGTATATGCTGGGTGCGATGGCGGCTTATGGCTGGGCCAGAGTGCTTGCACCGGTAAAATTTCGACAAAGGTTGCATGACCGCCTGCAAAGGAATTATGCAGCGCTGGCAAGAATCCTTCATCGCAAACCCTTCCGTGCTGTTCTGACCTTGCGGCTTATGCCTGTTGGGTCTGCTCTGCTGGTCTCCATGGCAGCCGGATTATTTGAACTTCCGCTTCCAGCCTTTGCGTTGGCAACCTGCCTTGGCGGTTTGCCTCAGAACCTGGTGTTTGTTCTGGTAGGGGCTGGCACACGTATTGGTCATATGATCCAGCTTGGTCTCGCGGGTGGCCTGTTTGTGGTTTCTGGCGTTCTGGGAGCATTGCTCCTGCGTCAGGCAGATGAATAACCGTTCGAACATCTCGTTCTGAACGATTCACTGGTTTGATCCGTTCGTGAGGGACGGATCCTTTCTCATCTTCTGAACATTGCTTTTTCACAGGCAGAAACGAATGACAGAACAGAGCATGGCGTTCCGGCGTGGAGATACCATTCCGGGATGGTTGCCGCTTATGCTGGGTATCTTCACGGCAGTCGGACCTGTCTCCACAGATATCTATCTCCCGGCCCTCCCTGAAATGGAACGCCAGCTTCATTCTGCTCCCGGTTCAGGCAGCATCACCATGGCTGCCTGGGTTATCGGACTGGCCATTGGTCAGATCACGATTGGCCCGGTGTCAGACAGGTTCGGCCGACGGCTGCCGCTGCTGATTGGCATGATCGGCTACACAATCGGCGAGATCGGCTGTGCACTGGCCCCGACCATGACCATCATGTGCATCTGTCGGGTTTTTTCAGCTCTGATGGCCTCGGCCGGACTGGTGATTCCCAATGCATGCCTTCGGGATCTGACGGAAGGTGATGAAGCATCCCGCCTCATGTCGCGCCTGATCGTTGTACAAGGTGTTGTCCCGATTCTCGCGCCCATGCTGGGTGGCTTTGCGCTGAAGTTTGTGGACTGGCGGGTCATTTTCTGGGCCACGGCCGTGTACGGCGGGCTCTGTACCTTGATGCTCCTGACTGTATTCCCGGAAACGCTCCCTACGCAGGAGCGCCGGGACATGCGGCCTCTCTCCATCATCGAACGCTATATCTATATTCTGCGAACACGAAGCTTCATCACGAATGGCCTCGTCTGGAGCTTTCTGGGCTTCGTAACTTTCACCTATCTGACAGGCGCTCCCACGCTGTTCGAAGAGCGCTTCGGCATGTCTCCGTTCCATTACGGAATGCTGTTTGGTCTGTTCGCGGTCTGTATGATCGGGGCTTCCGCCATCAATGGGCTTGTGGTGGGGAAGGTCAGTACGACGCACATGCTTTTCAGTGCGCTGGGGATCAGCCTGACAGGCAGTATCCTTTTCCTGGCGCTGGCCGTCATCTCCGCTGTTGATCTGACTGCGGGCGGACAGCTTCGATCCTTCTTCCTCTGGCCGCTGATCATCTCGCTTGTCATCACAATGGCGCCAACAGGCATCATTGGACCCAATTCAATGGTTGGCATTCTGTCCGAACAGTCCGAACGTGCAGGCTCGGCTTCTGCTCTGGCAGGAACAATGCAGTACCTGTTCGGAGCGGTAGCAAGTGCGCTGTTCGGTCTGATGTCCCCCGGGACGGCCATTCCATTTGCGGGCTTTCTGGTGTTCGCCTTCTGCGCGGCAACCGTGTTTGCTCTGCTGAGGCCCAGACTGCCATCATCAGCGCCCTGAAGGAGTTGAGAGTGATGCAGGTACTTCTTGTTGAAGACGATGTGGCCGTGGCCCTCGTGGTAAAGACGGTTCTGACGCGGGAAGGATGGGACGTTCATCTGGTTGAGGATGCTGAAAGTGCCTTGGCATGGGACGGGTCCGCAGACCTGCTGGTGACTGACTACAATCTTCCAGGTGTGCTCAATGGTCTGCTGCTGGCCCGGAAACTGCGGGAACAGAATGCCAGCCTTGCCGTGGTTCTCATGTCAGGAGACTTCGAGGAGGGGCAACTGATGGGGGAAAGCGTGGCTGTTCTGCCAAAGCCGTTTCGCAGGAATGCGCTGCTTGAAGCCATCGATCAGGCCCGGAACGCAATCCGGGCTTGAGTTGTAAGGGAAGAGTCCCCTACATGGCCCGCTGTTTGCCACGCCCAGAAGAAAGCAGTGTCGCCATGTCGTTTCAGGAACCCCAGCCGCTCAACCTCAAGGACTACATCCGTGAGGTTCCCGATTTTCCGAAGCCGGGTATCCTGTTTTACGATATTTCCACGCTGATCCGCTCTGCCGAAGCCTGGCAGGTTGCAACGGGTCGTCTGGCACGTATCATCTCTGCCTGGCAGCCGGACCTGCTGGCTGGCATCGAAAGCCGCGGCTTCCTGACAGCAGCGCCTCTGGCACAGCGCCTCGGCTGCGGCTTCACCATGTTGCGCAAGCCGGGCAAGCTGCCAGGTGAGACAATCTCCCTGAAGTATGGTCTCGAATATGGCGAGGACGAACTCCATATTCAGGCTGATGCTATCAAGCCGGGCCAACGCGTCGTTGTTCTCGATGATCTGTTGGCCACGGGCGGCACGCTCGCTGCCTCCATCGACCTCCTGCGCAAGGTTGGTGCAGAAGTTGTGGGTGCCAGTGTGTTGATTGAGCTTGCAGGTCTCAAGGGACGTGACAAACTGGATGTCCCGCTGAATTCGCTCATCACTTACGAAGACTGAGGAACCACCATGTCCGGCATTTCTTCCCTGTGGCAGACCCGCTATCGCACTGACGCCCCGAAAGACCTGCCGGACAATCCGGTTCTTCAAACTCTCCTGAAACACCATTCCGTCCGCGCATATTTGCCGGATGCATTGCCAGCCGGGACGCTGGAGGCTGGAATCGCAGCATCCTCTTCTGCGGCAACGTCCAGTAATCTGCAGGTATGGTCCGTTGTTGTGGTTGAAAATCCGGAGACACGGGCAAAGCTTGCCGAACTCTGCGGTAATCAGAAGCACATCGAAGTTGCACCGTTGTTTCTGGCGTGGATCGTCGATCTGGCGCGTCTGGAACGGATTGCGGAACGGGCAGGCAAGGGGAGTGAAGCGCTGGATTATGAGGAGATCTTCCTCATGAGCACGCTCGATGTCGGTATCGCTGCCCAGAATGCTGTGACGGCGTTTGAGTCCATGGGGCTTGGGACCGTTTATATCGGTGGCTTGCGAAATCATCCGGAAGACGTTGCCAGGCTGCTAAACCTTCCGCCCAAAACCGTTGCGGTTGTTGGTCTCTGTGTGGGACGTCCTGATCCGTCGGCTCAGAACGGTTACAAGCCGCGTCTGGGGCAGGATATCGTTGTGCACCGTGGACGCTACACTTCCGCAAATGAAGCCGAAGGTGTTGCCGCCTATGACCGCGTTGCTGATGCCTATCAGCAGGAGCAGGGCCTCGCACCGCGAGCATGGTCTGAAACCGTGGCAAGTCGTGTGGATAGCTACCACGGGTTGAGCGGCCGCCATGTCATGAAGGCTGTGCTCAACCGTCTGGGGTTTGCTCTGAAATAAAAATATCGGTTTTTGGTTATAGCATTTTGGCCGCCTGGATTATGCGCTGTGCCAGAAGCCGCGGGTTATGACAGACGACACTCGCCCGGAACCCATTAATCCCATGACCGTTTTCAAGAAGTTCGGGGTCATGAAGATAAAGGCTTCGGGAGTTCGTGACCTTATCAATTAAAACCTGATTGGATGGGGCTTCGTCTGTGTGGCAAAGGGAAAGAATCCGGTTCTTCTGATGGAAGATGCCTGTGTGCAGGGATGAGCCACTAAACCCCATAAACACTCCCCCTTCTTTCCACAGGCGAATTTGCTCAACTAACGTGAGGTTTTCGGGGGCTACAATTTCTACTCCGTAAGCGGCCAGATGATGTGTAAGCTCTTCTTCCTGTTCGATGCGTCGGATACCAGATTGTAAATGGTGCTTAGTGAAATAAATCATCCTATCTGGGCATTGTTTGACAGGCGTTGGCACCAGGACTGATCCCAGCCAGTTCATCAGATCTTGATAGGTTCTGTGGATATGGCTGTTTTCCTCGAACGCGAGGCCGGGAACTTCAATGGACTCAAAGACTGCCCCGTGAGGAAATCTGACAAAATTTTCCTCTTTCAAACCCAGGGCGTCCCAAAGGATTCGAATGTGAGGAACCGCAAACATGTCCTCAACAGTGTAGTCTTCATCAAAAACCAGGCGCAGGCGCGAGCGGTTTCCAGATGACAGGTTCCAAAGGCGCGCGACGGCTCCTATAAGGAAATGACCATAGTGCCGGTTGACGTGCCCTAGATGAATATAGTGAAAATCCCTGCTGATTTTTGGAAGATCAGCTCCGGTTTCCAAAGTATACAGTCTCCCAAGAGGAGTATGGGGTTCTGGAAAGCCGCGGAATGTCAGGGACTCAGTGACAACCCGACCGGAAGGCTCATAGAGGCCTTTTGCATCTCTGTATCTTGAACGGGGCAACCATATGGCGCCTTCAATGATGCGGGTTGGTGGATTCTGCTCAATCAAAGCAGCATGTCCGTACATTTTTGTGCAATTTATGAGCATCAAGTATCCTGATTTTGCCCTAAAGCGTGGCAATCAATTCAATATGTTTATTTGAATGAGCCTGAGACATATATCTCCGTCAATGACCAATGCTGCTGTTCGACGTCTGGCCTCTAATTCCGGAGTTTTGTCCTGAGCGATTTCCTTTCTCCGGATCTTCCGGTTGCGGCTGTTCTTTCTGATCTTCTGAAAACGTTAGAGCAGCAGCCAAACGCTGTTCTCGTTGCTCCTCCCGGTGCCGGTAAGACAACCCTGACGCCACTGGCTCTGCTTGAGGCACCATGGCTTGGGGGGCAGAAAATCATTCTGGTCGAACCTCGTCGTGTTGCTGTGCGAGGGGCTGCGTCACGGATGGCCTCCACGCTGGGAGAGCGACCGGGTGAAACGGTAGGCTTTCGTACGCGCACCGACAGCGCCGTATCAGGCCGAACGCGTATTGAAGTTGTGACGGAAGGGTTGCTTGTACGGCGCCTTTTGGCAGACCCAACGTTGGATGGGGTTGGCGCTGTCCTGTTTGATGAGGTGCATGAGCGCTCGTTGGATCTGGATGCGGCTCTGGCGTTCTGTCTGGACCTCCAGCGTGAACTCAGGCCGGATCTCCGCATTCTGGCCATGTCCGCAACGCCTGATGGGCGTGCGTTTACAGATCTTATGAATGCCGCCCTGATCGAGAGTGAAGGCCGACAATATCCCATCGATATACGCCACACCCGGGATGTAATGTACCCGCGTGACCTGCCAGAGGCCTGCGCACGCGCTATCCGGCAGGCTTTTACAGAGGAAGAGGGCGATATTCTTGCGTTTCTTCCCGGGGTTGGGGAAATTCGCCGAACACAGGCTCTGCTTGGAGATACTGTGCCTGTTTTTCTCCTTCATGGAGAACAGACGACAGAAGATCAGGACCGCGCGATTGCGCCATCCGACAGACGGCGTGTTGTGCTGGCAACGTCGATTGCCGAGACTTCCGTGACGGTTTCCGGGGTTCGGATTGTTGTCGATGGTGGTCTGCGCCGGGCACCGCGTCTGGATTCCAACACAGGGTTATCCCGGCTGGAAACACTGAAGATTTCGCGGGCAACGGCCACTCAGCGCGCGGGGCGTGCGGGGCGTCAGTCTCCTGGTGTCGCGATCCGTCTGTGGTCCGAGGCGACGCAACGCTCTCTGCGGCCACAGGATGCGCCCGAAATCCTTGTTGCGGATTTAACGGACTTCGCTCTCGTGACGGCAGCCTGGCAGGACGTCATGGGAACAGCGCCCGACATGTTGCCACTCCTTGATGCGCCTCCTGCCGGAGTGCTTGCGGGTGGGCGTGAGTTGTTGCGTGAGTTGGGTGCCCTGAATGAAGCCGGTCAGATTACGGCTCTTGGAAAACGCATGGTGGGGCTTGGAACTCACCCGCGTCTTGCGGCCATGCTCTGTGCGGCGAAAACTATCCCCGAGCGTGTGACGGCTGCCTGCCTGGCCGCTCTTCTGGAAGAGCGTGATCCTTTGCGCCCCAGACCGAATATGCCTTCCGGGGCATCTGCGGGAGCGGACATTCGCACACGTCTGGCTTTGTTTGAGCGGGATGATCCACGAGCGGACAGGGCCAGCCTGTTCCATATGCGTCAGGCGGCGAAGCGCTTTCTGCGTCGCATGGGTGGCAAAGACCTTCCACTAAGTCCAATGCCGTCTCATGCAGGGCCACTTCTGGCCGCCGGTTTTCCTGATCGTGTGGCGCAGGCTGCGGGAGAGATTGGACGATTTCGGCTTGCAGGCGGCGGGAGTGCCCGTGTGCAGGCCAATGACGGTCTTGCGCGGGAAAAGCTTTTGGCTGCCGCAGCTTTTCACACGCGGACTTCGACGGAAATCACGCTTGCGGCGCC
Organism: Gluconobacter sp. OJA; assembly: GCF_039638325.1. Taxonomy (NCBI): domain Bacteria; kingdom Pseudomonadati; phylum Pseudomonadota; class Alphaproteobacteria; order Acetobacterales; family Acetobacteraceae; genus Gluconobacter; species Gluconobacter sp. OJA. The sequence goes on from NZ_JBDIWI010000001.1 coordinate 364,120, forward strand.
TCTGGATGCTGAAAATTTACCCCAGACGCTTCTGGATCGGACAACCGAGCAGGTTGAAACCAGTCTGGACGGGGCTTCAGGTCGGATCATCGCGCGACGCAGGCTGCGTCTGGGCGCGTTGATCCTGCGTGATCGCAATACAGAAGTAACACCTGAGGAGGCGCAAGCCCTTCTTCTACAGCAAATCGCGGCTGATCTTGCCCGTGCTTTGAACTGGTCTGACGCAGCGTTTCAGTTCCAGGCCCGCGTGGCGCATGCACGCGCGACCTACGCACCTCATCTGCCGGACCTGTCGATGGCTGCTCTTGCTGACGATCTGGCGTGGCTGGAGCCATATCTCGCAGGCTGCGACCGTCTGACCCAGGTGAAAGCTCTCGATCTTCTGTCCATTCTTCGGTCCCGTATGGACTACAGCGACCTGTCCGCGCTGGATCGAAAGCTGCCGCCTCGTCTGACGCTCAAAGCCAGCACCCACGACATTGATTATACAGGGGCCGTGCCAACAGTGTCTGCACGAGCACAGGCATTCTATGGCACGGCCGGAACGCCGTTGCTCGCTGATGGCGCCGTGCCGCTTCAGTGTGCATTACTGTCACCGGCGGGCCGCCCACAGGCCATTACTGCTGATCTTGCCGGTTTCTGGAAAGGGAGCTGGTCAGATATGCGCAAGGATATGCGAGGGCGCTACCCAAGGCATGACTGGCCTGAAGATCCGGCAACGGCTGAACCGCCAAAGCCACGTCCCAAACGCTAGGTTCCATCAGGCCATCTGGAAAACTGCCTTACGGAACAGGGAGCGCACGCCCTCGGCATCCACCTCTGTGCAGATCTGAACAGATGGGCGATTGTCCCAGTCTCCGGGTGGATAAACCCGACCGTCTGCTTTTTGAACTGATTCACCAAGGGTAACGCCTTCCGTCGAGACGCGAACAGCACCTTTTTGGGTTTTGAACAATTCCGGCGCAATCACGTATGCTGCAGCAGAGGCATCGTTGACATAAATGCCGTCCAGACCAAGCCCCCGATGAAACATCATGTAGACCCGCGTGATATCCCACAGGAAACGCCCTGACTGGCCCCCATGCTGGCGCAGGTTTTCGAAGTAGGCGTCTGTCATCAGGGTTTGTGTCGTGACATCGAGCCCTACGATTGTCACCGGCCAACGCGCGGCACAGATCTCATCGGCAGCTCGTGGATCCCCATGGAAATTGGCTTCCGCCGCGGGTGTCACATTTCCCCGTGCATCGTGATGCCCGAATGCGCCGCCCATCAGCACGACATCCTTCACCAGACTGGCAATGTCTGGCGCCTTGCGCAGAGCGAGCGCGAGATTGGTCATGTGTCCTGTCGCGACGAGAGTGATCTCGTGTGGGTTGGCGCGCACCAGATCAATGATGAGATCATGCGCGGGGCGAGGATCGAGTTTTTTGTGGACGGCCGAGAGAGGAATATCTCCCAGAGCGTTTCGTCCATGAATGGTGACAGGAGGGGACGATGTCACACCATCCAGAGACGCGCCTTGGCCTTTTGAAACCGGGACATCGATCCGGAAGCGTTCGGCCAGATAGAGCGCATTGCGTGTTGTGGTGTCGATCAATCCATTACCGGCCGCAGTCGTAATGCCCACCAGCTCGATGTTTGGCGTGCCATGCAGCAAAAGAAGCGCCATTGCGTCATCAATGCCGGGATCTGTGTCGAAAATGACTTTTCGTGAGGCAGGTGCAGCGCGGGCCATATTCGGGAGCAGAGACAAGGATGCAAACCCGGCGGACTGAGCGAGCAGGGAGCGACGGGACAGGCGCATGACGGGTCATTCCTTGAGAAAACGAAGTTACCGTTACCATCAAGGAATGACCTGTCTGCGGCAAGCTTTTAGCGGAGCCTGATTGCGAAGCGTCCTGCGCCAGCGGCGGCAAGAGCGAGCAGGCCACCTGCAATGCTGATGTTCTTATAGAAATGGATCATCATGTCGTAGCGGAGCATTCCGGACATCGTCCAGAAATGATGGCCGATCAGTCCTGTCACGATGGTGTAGAGGGCAAGAACAATCGCAATGGGTTCCACTAAAATGCCGCCAAGCAAAGCTAGTCCTGCCCCGAGCTCCACAACGATAGCGAGGATGGCTGACAGGGTGGGAACAGGCGCACCGGTCTGAATCATGTAGGACACTGCTGCGGGGAAGTCGGCGAGTTTGCCCCATCCCATGACGAGGAAAAGACCGGCGAGCAATACGCGACCTATGAGGAGAAGGGCATCGCGAGGCAGAAAATTGGTGAGCATCGGGAAAATCTTTCGAAGCAGAAGAACTGCCTTGAAAATATGAAAAGTAGATATTTTAAAAAATAGAAATGATGGAATGGTATGATTTCCAAAATGCTCATTATCGGGTTTTTACATCTCCCTCCGGCCTGGCAGGAAACCCCTGTCTGCGGCTTCTTTTAGGAGCTTTGACGGTTTTGTGTTAGCAGCTGAAACATGACGATGTTCGTGACCTGTTTCCCATGAATCGCTCTCTTCAGGCCGCTGCAATCGGGGCCGGAACAGCGACTGTCGTGACAGTAGGCCTGATGCTGGCATTGCGTCTGCACAGCCACGGAGAGCAACACGCTCCCACATCTCAGCCTGCTGCAACGACCATTCAACAGCAGGCCGTTAAACCGCTTTCGTCCATTAGTCCGGACAGCCCTTTGGCAGGAGAAAGCACGGACGCACACGGGATTCCGACACAGCCTCCGGTGCCCGCCGCAGCACCGGCACTGCCTCCCTTGTTGGTTAAATACGGTCCTCTGAGTTTTGCGCCGCTTGTGCGTCAGGTCATTCCGGCCGTTGTGAACATTGCCATTACCCAGAGCAGCCCGGACGGCCATGATCACGTTCCACCGCAAATCAAGGGAACCCCGCTGGAGAAGCGCTATCATGATCGCATGAAGCGCCAGCAGGACGAAATGGTTGGCGCAGGCTCGGGCTTCATCGTGGATGCCACCGGAATCATTGTAACCAACCGGCACGTTGTCGGTGGAGCGGACAAGGTAGTCGTCTCCCTTTCCAACGGTCATGAAATGCCGGCCCGTCTTCTGGGAGCTGATCCGCTGACGGATATTGCCGTCATCAAGGTTGATAGTCCTGAGCCGTTGCCGCACGTCACCTGGGGCGACAGTCGCCAGACGGATATCGGAGACTGGATTCTGGTCGCAGGGAATCCGTTCGGGTTTGGCTCGTCTGTGACGGCGGGCATTGTTTCTGCCGTAGGGCGTGACCTGGGTATCGGCTCTCTGGACGATTTCATTCAGCTCGATGCCCCCATTAATCCGGGAAATTCTGGCGGTCCGGCCTTCAATATGCGGGGACAGGTCGTGGCGGTGAATGCTGCCATCGTGACGCCTGCTGGGGGCTCCGTAGGCATTGGCTTTGGTATTCCATCTGAAATCGTCGCCCCGATCGTCGCTGAAATCGAAGCAACCGGGCATGTCGAGCATGGTTGGCTCGGTATTACCCTTGATGACGGGGACACGGACGTCGGTATTGCGGGTGTCGATAACGGTGGGCCGGCCCAGAAAAGCGGTCTGCGTCGTGGCGACATCGTGCGGCAGGTAGATGGAGCGCCCGTTATCAGCGCCCGTATGCTGTTGCGAAGCATCGCTGCGGCCCGGCCGGGCATGGTTCTGAATTTTGGCGTCAGGCGTGGCGGCACGGACCTGACGCTTCCCGTTCATATCGGACCACGCCCCAAGAACGCGGATAACTGATCGAGCCTCCACTTTGACCCGTGGACACAAGCCGGTATTCTGAGGCCCTGATACGGCGCCCAGTCGCCCGGAAGGAAGAGAGTAAAATCAATGCGTATCCTGCTCGTTGAGGACGATTCCACAGTCCGCGCCTTTGTGCTCAAGGGGTTGCGTGAAGCCGGGCACGTCGTGGATGAGGCGGATAACGGCAAGGATGGTCTGTTTCTGGCCGTCAGTGAAAATTATGACGTTGTGATCCTGGACCGTATGCTGCCCGGTGGGATTGACGGCCTGCGTATTCTGGAAACGCTGCGTGGACAGCAGAATGCGACGCCGGTTCTGTTGTTGTCCGCTCTGGCAGATGTTGATGAACGCGTGGCTGGCCTGAAGGCCGGTGGCGATGACTACATGACAAAGCCATTTGCCTTCTCAGAGCTTCTGGCCCGGATTGAGGCGCTCGGCCGCCGTGGTCGTCCTGAGTCTGCTCCTCAGACACGTTTGACTGTGGGCGATCTGGAAATGGATTTGCTTTCCCGGACTGTGAAGCGTGGGAATGAGAAGATTGATCTTCAGCCCCGCGAATTTCGTCTGCTGGAATTTCTGATTCGTCATGCGGGGCAAGTCGTCACGCGGACCATGCTGCTGGAGCGCGTGTGGGATTATCATTTTGACCCACAGACCAACGTGATTGACGTGCATGTTTCACGCCTGCGCCAGAAAGTGGACAAGCCGTTTGCAACGCCCCTCATCCATACGATCCGCAACGCCGGATACATCCTGCGCGCGGACTGACCCGTGAAAATCTGGCGCGGGTTCCGCCGTCTGGGGAAGCGTTTGCGCTGGCCGATCCGGTCTGCAGGGCTGAATTTTGCCCTCGCCTACGGGTTGGTGTTCATCATTTCTGCGGGCGTGTTCCTGTCGTTCATCTGGTGGAACACGACTGGCCAGCTGGACCGTCAGGTCGAAGCTGCCGTGCAGGTGGACGCCCACGATCTGGCACAACGCTGGGTTCATGGTGGCCCGGCGGCTCTGGCGCTCGCCATTCAGGACCGATTGGATCAGAACGTCGAGGATGACGAGCTGTATTTGCTCGTCGGGCCTGACGGTCGCAAATATGCTGGAAATCTACCGGGGTGGCCTGTGGTCATCACCCAGATGGATGAGTTTTATGAGCTCTCCATCCGCCGGGATGGTTTTCGCACCCAAGCCAAGATGCACGCCTTTCCGTTGTCGGAAGGCTTTCGCCTGATTGTTGGGCGGGATGTTCGCGGCCGGCAGGTCGTCCGGCACGTTTTGACCGATACGCTCATCTGGGCCTGGGTCATGGTGTCGCTGCTGGCGGCGGGTGGGACGCTCGCCATTCGGCGAATTTTCCGACAGGTCGTGCGCTCCATTGCCCGCACGACGTCTGCTGTAGCGCAGGGAGACCTCAGTCGTCGCATACCGTTGACCGGCAATGAAACCGATCTTGTCGCTCAGACGGTTAACACCATGCTCGAACGTATCAACCGTTTGATGGATGGCGTGCGGCAGGTCTCGAATGCCATTGCCCATGACCTGAGAACACCCATTGCACGAGCGCGCGCGCGTCTGGAAGATGCGAGCCTGACTGCTACGTCTGAAGACGAGCTCCGCGCGGCGATTGATCGTGCCGTTCTGGATCTGGACCATGTGACGTCTATTTTCGAAGCTCTTCTGCGTATCGCCCAGCTTGAAGCTGGCGCGCAGCGGGCGGCGTTTACAGTGCTGGACATTCCGTCCTTGCTGGAAGGTCTGAGCGAGCTTTATGAAGCATCCATGGAAGACGCTGGCCTGAAACTCGATTTTCGGATCGGGGTACTGGCGCCGGTCAATGGAGACCCGCATCTTCTCCAGCAGGCTGTTGCCAATCTTCTCGATAATGCCATTAAGTTCGCGCCGGAAAATACGACGATCACTCTCTCTGCCGTCATGCAGAAAGGGCGTGTTGCCGTCAGTGTTTCAGATCAGGGCCCTGGCATGAGTGAACTGGATATGGCCCGTGCGTCAGAGCGATTTTTCCGTGCAGAAACAGCGCGGAATACCCCCGGCGCAGGGCTTGGGCTTTCTCTGGTGCAGGCCGTTGTTCAACTGCATGGTGGAACCATGGAGCTCTCGGACGGAAAGCCAGGGCTGCGAGTAACACTGCTTTTGCCAGCTCTCCAAAATGCCAAGACCCTCCCTGCATGACGGAAGTTTCATTCCTCCCTCACCCGTGGCTTAGGTGAGACTGTGTAAAGAGGGCGGAATGCGCCTTCTCCCTCCAATGTCTGTCTGTCTTCTGGGTCTGGTGGGAAGCCTTGCGGCTGCCCCGGCTGGACATGCGCCACCGCAGAATGCGCCTGCCCGACCTGTCACCGGGAAAGAAGAAGGCGTAATTTCCGTGACGTCTGACAGCGCGGAATACTGCACCCAGCTGACACAGAACGTGGATCATCTTCTGGCGACACCCCATGGAATCCCTGTTGGGGCTATGGATGATGCGCACCGTCTTCGGATTGAAGGCGATACACTCTGCAAGCACCATCACCTGCGGGCGGGGATCGCGAGGCTGCGTCGTGCGTTGGTCCTTTTGGAACATAGTCAGGAGCACTCATGAAGCGTCTTTTCCGTCTGGTCACCCCACTCGCTGTCCTGTCTCTAGCAATTTGCTGTCAGGCCCGGGCAACAGAACCCCAGATGACTGGGACAGAGTTGGATTTCACAGTCACGGGTGAAGCCCATGCAGCGCCAACGCTTCTGACGGTGCGTCTTTTCGGGCGAGTGGACAGTGCCTCTGCCATCGAAGCGCAGAAAACCCTGAATGCCCATATGGCGGAAGCCATGAAAATGGCATCCGGGGTGTCAGGAATTGAGGCGCAAGCTGGCAGTTATTCCCTGTCGGACCAGACGCCAGAGCATGGCCCGACGCGCTGGACCGCCCGTCAGGATTTAAGTCTGAGCGGGAAGGACGCTGTGTCTCTTCTGGATCTGTCAGGCAAGCTGCAAAGTCACGGTTTGATGATGGATGGCCTGGACTGGTCGCTGGACTCCGAAACACGGGAGACGTTACTGCGCCAGGCCCGTACCCAGGCACTCCAGAAAGTTCGGCAGGAAGCCGATGAAAGTGCCAGAACGCTGGGGCTACATGTTGTACGACTGAAGCAGGTTCGTGTGTCTTCGATGGAACCGGGCCCGCGGCCGGTCATGTTGATGGCGGCTCGTGCAGCTAGCGATTCGTTCACACCGCCACAAGGCACTCCGCAGGAACAAACCCTTCGCGTTACAGTGAGTGTTGAAGCCGAACTGGCTCCCTGACATGTCACGTCTGACGGTCTGGCATGACGGAAACTGTCCTTTATGCCAACGTGAAATCGCCTTGATGCGTCGGCTGGATCGGCGTGGAAACATCGACTTCATTGATGCCTCCGGAGAAATTGCGGATTGCCCGTTAGACCGTGCAGCCTTGCTCGCCCGGTTTCACGCACGCGAGGGCGAGCAGCTCTATGACGGCGCGGCTGCTTTTGCGGCCATGTGGCGTGCCATTCCGGTTCTCCGGCCTTTGGGCGAAGTCGCCCGTTATCCGCTGGTGCTTAAAGGCCTTGAGGTCCTGTATGGGCAGTTTTTAAAAGTACGGCCCATCCTTCAACGGCTGGTTCGCAAGGCCGGTCAATAAGGCATCCTTCATTTTTTATTCGGAATAGTTGTACAAGCTGTAAAATTCAGACATGGTTTGACATGAAATGTCGTAAAGGGCTGTGTCATGAAAGTCTGGATGCCTCTTGTTGCCGCATTGCTTGCCTTAGCGCCTTCTCTCCACGCTCAGGAGAAACTGGTCGTGCAGGGTTACTCTGCCGATCAGACCCGACATGCCGTGGAAGAAATTGTTCAGCCTGCCAGTGGTCGTCAGATTGCTCGTTGGGACCGAACGGTCTGTTCGCAGTTCATCGGTTTTCCAGCCGGGGTGGAAGAGAATTTTCAGAGCCATCTGGCGGAGCGTTTTGCGAAATATGGTGTTCACCTGCGGGCGAATTGCAGGATACCCCGGCTTTTCATTCTCGCGACTGTCCATGAAGACGATCTCATCTCCCATATCCTGGATCGTGATCCCTATCTCATGCAGGGTCTCGACACATCGCCCGTGTTTACTGACAACATCCGTCTTCCGTCTCCACGCGTGAAGAAAGCCTTGCAGGAAAGTTATCCTGTTCGCTGGTTTGCGGATGTCGGGATTGAGGACACTTACCACATGCCCATGCATGTTGGTCCCACACTTATGGCCCCAGCTTATGTGCATGAGCCGTTAATGACGTCTTTCCTCGGATCACAGACGGTCGAAACGATCAAGTATATGGCTGTGACGGTAGATCTTTCGAAGATGGATGGCGTCTCATGGCCGTCTCTTTACGAGTATGTCTCCATGATTGCTCTCACAAATCCGGCGCTTAAGGATTACGACACCACAGAGAGCATTCTGGGCAGCTTTGTGCAGAAGAAGCAGCCACAGCAGGGGAGTTTTTCCATGACCAACCTTGATGACGCGATTGTTCATCAGGTCTATTCCCTGGACCCTGCTGAAGATGGCCGCTCAGAAACGCAGAAAATTACGTGGGACGTTACGGCCAGTCTTCATCACTGAAGTGCTTTCAGGACAGAGCCATCGTGGTCAGATCGCCGCAAAGGGCAGCTGTATTAACGGTCACGACGTGCTCTTCCAGAAGCCATTCGGGGCGCAGACAATCCAACACATGAATGGGAACAATGCGCCCTTCGCGTGCTGTCAGGGTTGAGGCAGCCTGCAGCGCGCGGGGGGAATGTCTTTCCATGATCATGACAGCACATTCCGGCAAGGCCCCTGGATCAACGCGCTGGATACGGTCGGCTAAACCGGGAGAAAGGCGCTGCATCCAGTCCAGTGCGTGATCTGGGCCAAGAACCAGAGCAGGGTTGCCGGTTCCCAGAGCCATACCGACAGCCCTGAGAATGGCAGGCCAGCTTTCACCTGCGCAGAGTACCGGGCCACAGGGCTTGAGTGTCAGTGTGTTGGTCTCTCCAGCGGGGCCGGGCAGTGTCATTGAGAAGCCCGTCATGGCATGCGCAATATCCTGTCGGATCTGGCGGGCTGAGACGGCATCCCGGCTTTCAAGAAACGTCACCAAACTTTGCGCATGGCGCGGGATACTACCCGGATTTGCATCTTTAGGCGCAAACCATGGGGACGTGCGGGCACTCATACGGCGGAGGGCAAAGGGACCTCCTGCCTTGGGGCCACAGCCTGAAAGTCCGGACCCACCAAAAGGCTGCGAGCCAATAACTGCTCCTGTTATGGTTCGATTGACGTAGATGTTCCCCGCCTGAATGCGGTTAGTCGTGCGATCTACTGTCATGGCGACACGCGAATGAACGCCAAAAGTCAGGCCGTACCCCATGGAATTTACAGCGTCGATCACGCCGTCCATTTCGTTGCGGTTGAAGCGACGCACATGCAGGACCGGCCCGAACACTTCATGCGGAATATCGGCAACACGGCCGATTTCAATCAGCGTAGGCGGAAGGAAATGGCCGTATCGACAGTTTTCACCCAGTTCGGGGGACCAGACCGTTCGGCCAGCCCGACGCATCATTTCAATATGATCCATCGCTTCTGTCCGGGCTTCCGGAGAAATAATTGGCCCGATATCCGTTGAAAGGCGTGCCGGATTCCCAATAGCCAGATCCTGAATTGCGCCCTTCAAAAGCTCAAGAACATGGTCTGCACAGTCTTCTTGGATCAACAGGATACGAAGAGACGAACAGCGTTGCCCCGCACTGTCAAAAGCAGAGCTCAGAATATCCTGCACGACCTGTTCTGCATGCGCGGAGCTATCGACCAGCATTGCATTCTGTCCGCCCGTGCGCGCCACGAGAGGAACAGGTGTGCCCGTGCGCCCCTGCCGATCAAAGATCTGGCGTGAAACGGCTTTGCCAACGGGCGTGGAGCCGGTGAACATTACGGCATCAACCCGGTGATCGGCTACCAGACGCTCTCCCACCGATCCGTCGCCGGGTAAAAGGTGCAGAACTTCAGGTGGAATCCCAGCATCATGCAGAAGCTGAACGGTGCGGCTTGCAATAAACGGGGTTTGCTCGGCTGGCTTGGCCAGAACAACATTTCCAGCGGCAAGAGAGACGGAAATCTGTTGCACGAACGCCGCCAGTGGGCTGCTCCAGGGGCTGATACACGCAACAAGGCCAAGCGGTGAGGCCTGCAAATGATAATCCCGCCCTTGCAGACGTTCCGCATCATGGCGAAGAATACTGACGGCCTCACGGACTTCATCCTGAGCAGCTGGAAGGGTCTTTCCAGCTTCCCGTACCAGAAGCGCCATTAGCTCAATCCGGTGGGCCTCAATCAGATCAGCAGCTTTCCCCAGACAGGCAATCCGCACTTCAGGGCTGCTGCCTGCCCAACTGGCAAGCGCACGCTCCGCTGTCTCCACTGCAGACAGCAGTGTCTTTCCATCAGTCTCGACAACGTCTCCGATCGGGTCATGTCGGTCTGCGGGGTTGTAGAGCAGACGGGAGCGGTCGTGCTGACTGGTGACACCCGGCGTCAGAGCTCGGGCGTGGAGGAAGGGCGCATCTCCATCAAGGGTTTCATGGAGGACACGAAGTGTCAGCTCGTTGAAAAGATCCAGGCCTGCCGCGTTGCGTCGCCCAGGCTGGAAAATGTCTGACGGCGCACGAACTGCACGATTAGGGCGCTCGGTTCTCAGAATGGCGCGTGTTGCCTCGACGGGGTCAGCTGTTAACGCTTCAATCGTAATAGCCGGGTCCTCGTCGCGGCTGACAACAAGCGAGGCAGCCCCGTTTTCCAGTAGCTGTCTCACGAAACTGGGCATGAGTGCCGCGACTTCCCCGATGGGAGCATGCACCCGGCAGGGCAGGTTCATGCCCTGTTGGTTTCGCAGATGCTGCGCGAGGGCCAGCCCCAGCCCATGCAGGCATGAGAACTCGAAATCTCCCGGCCGAACCTGCCCTGCGAGCGCCAGAATATGACCAATAGTCCGCGGGTTATGGGTGGCAAACTGCGGGTAGGTGGCATCCAGCGATTCAAGAAGCTGTCGGGCGCAGGCGAGATAACTGACATCCGTGTGGCAACGGCGCGTGAAAACAGGGAAGTCAGCCAGTCCGGTTTTCTGGGCTTGTCGAATTTCCGAATTCCAGCAGGAACCTTTGACCAGTCTGACAAGAACACGACGCCCGGTGCGCCGGCCTAGATCAATAAGAAAATCTACGACAGCTGAAGCACGACGATCATAGGTCTGGACGGTCATGCCAAGCCCGTTCCAGTTCCCGAGTTCAGGCAGTACACAGAGTGCCTCAAGCAGATCCAGCGTCAGCTCAAGATGTGTGCTGTCTTCGCTGGAGAGCAGGATGCCAACATCCAGTTGCCGTGCCCGGATGGTAAGTCTTTGCAGGATCGGCAACAGCTCTGTCATGATCCGCTCGCGCCTGAAACGGCTGAATCGCGCGCTCAATGCGGGCAGGCGTACATACAGCATCGGGCGGTCATGAAAGTCGCCGGTGATGCCCGCGTGTTGGCTGATATCTTCCAGTGCGTCTTCATAGACGGTAAGGGCATCGAGGGCTTGATGAGCCGTCAGAGCGGTGTTGACCTGCGGATCATATGCATATGTCAGCCCGTATTTTTCTGCAGGGGCGGACAGTCTCAGAGCTTGAGCCAGTGTGGAGCCCAGAATAAATCCGCTTCCTACGGCACGGATAGCTTTTTCCAGACTGCGGCGAACCATGGGAGTAGATGTCTGAAGGGTTAGCCGACGAAGGCTGAACCCCTTGCTCTGGTTGAAACGCCCTGCAAGGGACAGGTTCAACGCAATCGAGTTCACAACCGACGCACGGCGTTTACTGATATGCCGTCCCCAGTCGGTAGCTCCCACGAGAGAACGGATCAGCGCATCCTGAGTCGCAGAATCCGGAATGCGCAGGAGTGCCTCTTCCAGAGCCAGAACAGATTGCCCTTCAGGTGAAGACAGAGGGAATGCCTGCAAAAGGCTCCCCACAATATCGGGCGAGGAGTCTCGTGCGGCCTCAGCAAGGCCATGGGCTACTCTGGTGGCTTGACGATCCTGCTCAGGCGTCAGGTCAGCACGCGGCAGCAGCGCATCCACACATTCCGCCTCGGGCCGATAGTGAGCAGCGGAGACAGCGTTACGGAGCGGTGAGCGTGGTGCGCGTGAGAGTAGAAATTCCGCAAATGGCGCGGCGGGGCGTGAAGCCGGGTTCGTCGTCGGATGGGTCATGGAGTCCATTCCAGGCGGGTTAAAGCCCGGGGAGGCCTTTAAAACAGAATAGAAAGCGCTCTTAGCGCAACATCGTAGCCAAGACACCCAATGATTGATCTGAAATCGGATTTATTTCTGATCACAGCCTCTTTTTCAAACGCCCATAAGATGCACTGAGAAGCTCATTTTATAAATATTGGAAATATTTTCGGACTTGTAATGTCCAATTCGAAAAGAGAATTTCTTTTAAATTATTAATTTATTTCAATGGTATCAAAGATATGGTCTCAGAAACGATGTGATGAACGAATGGAGTTTGAGGAATTCTTAAGAATTTCCTCTTACAGACAAAGGACGAGGAGTCGGAATGACCACACTTTCCCCCAGCCCCTGTCTGCTTACACGTCGTACCTTCACAGAATATTTGCGAGTAGCAGTCGGCCTGGAAGAAGTGGGGCAGCGTGAGAGTGCTATCGACGTTCTGCGAGAGGCAGAAACGCTTCTGCCAGAAAGGCCTGAAAGTCTTTTTCTTCTTGGTGGCGTTTATGAGCGTCTTCAGTGCTGGGAAAAGGCATCCCTGTTCTATGGCCAAGCCCTCGAAGCAAGGCCTCATGCGGCAAGGGTTTGGCATCGACTGGGCATTGCCCTGCTGCATCAGGATGATCTGGGAGGGTCTATCAAAGCTCTGGAAACTGCCGTGCAGCAGGACCCGGCTATTCCTGAGTACGCTACCGACCTGAGTATGGTTCTGTCACGTGACGGACAGTTTGAAGCGGCGCTGGGTTTCGCGCAGTCTGCTTTGAAAATGCAGCCCGATGATGCAAATGCTCTCAATAACGCCGGTCATATTCTCCAATGTTTGAACCGCTCTGCAGAAGCCTTGCCGTTCTACGATGCGGCGCTTCGACGGTCTCCTGATCATCCCGTTATCCGTTTTGGCCGTGCGACGGCTTTGCTGAAATCGGGTGATTTTCTTTTAGGATGGCAGGAATACGAAAGTCGTTGGCTCTCTTCGAGAACAGTCAGGGCTGATATCGCCGCGCCAGTCTGGGAAGGGGAATCCCTGAAGGGATGCACCATTCTTGTTCATCACGAACAGGGATATGGAGACACTCTGCATTTCATCCGCCTGATGCCGATACTGGCCCAGAGGGGTGCCGAAGTTGTAGTGCAGGTTCCAGTTCCATTGGTACGACTGATGCAGCGTGTAGCGGGCGTATCCCGGGTAGTCTCAGTTCTCGATCCTGCCGACAGCTTCGACTATCATTGCCCGATGATGAGCCTTCCCGTGAGGCTCGGACTGACGGCAGAGTTTGTTGGACAGTTTCCCTATCTGTCTGTGTCAGAAGAAGACATGACAACTCAGGGAGGCAAGCTCAGTGCCCAGGTTCAAGGTTCCTGCCAGCCTCCGGATTTCGTCGTAGGGCTTGTCTGGAGTGGAGATCCCAGACCTCATGACCTGCGTGCGACGCAGACGGATCGCCGCCGCAGCATGTCGTTGGAGACATTGAGGCCTTTGTTTTCAGTAAAAGGCGTGCGTTTCGTAAGTTTCCAAATGGGAGCGGCCCGCCATCAAGTTGCTGAAACCGGATTGCCGCTGGTTGATGGGACGGAGAATATTCTCGATTTTGCTGATACCGCTGCCCGACTCTCTGGTGTGGATCTTCTGATTACGGTGGATACGTCCATGGCTCATCTGGCGGGTGGACTATGTAAACCCGTCTGGATGCTGTCACGCTCTGACGCTTGCTGGCGTTGGGGAGATGCAGGAACTCAGACCGCCTGGTATCCGGATATGCGAATTTTCCGTCAGCCTGTGGCAGGAGATTGGGGGAGTGTGGTTGACGATGTTCGGCTCACTCTTGTCCGGCTCCTGGATTTGTATCGCGGCTATCAGCATGAGTCCGGTGAATAGGCGAGCTCCAGGACTAAAGGCATAAAAAAAAGCAGCCTTCCGAAGAAGGCTGCTTTTCCTGTGGATCGCGTAAGAACCCGGTTTTAGCGCGGAGCTATAACCATGAGCATCTGACGGTTTTCCATACGGGGCATCTGCTCAACCTTGGCCTTTTCTTCGACCTCGATGCGGATGCGCTCCATCATCTTTGCACCCAACTCCTGGTGAGCCATTTCACGGCCCTTGAAGCGAAGGGATACCTTTACCTTGTCGCCATCATCCAGGAACGAGTTGATGGCCTTGAGCTTCGTCTGGAAGTCATGCTCGCCCGTGCCGGGACGAACCTTCACTTCCTTGATCTCAACGACCTTCTGCTTCTTGCGGGCTTCGTTCTTCTTCTTCTGCTGCTCGTACTTGAACTTGCCGTAGTCCAAGATCTTCACAACAGGGGGAACAGCGGTCGGGCTGATTTCCAGGAGGTCAAGGCCAACCGAGAAAGCACGCATCAGAGCATCCCGGGTCGTCATGACGCCTTGCATTTCGCCTTCTTCGTCAATCAGACGAACCTGCGGAACACGGATTTCCTCATTGACGCGCGGCCCCTCACGTGTGGGCGCGGCCTGCATCGGCGGTCTAGCTATGGTCAGCTCCTGTCGTAATTTTCATACAAGAACCAGCACTGACCCGAACGCCCGCGCCTCGTTAAAGAGGGGCGGGTTTCGATCTTTGCCGATCCCATTCCTTTTGCACATAGTCCTGCGCCCTTCCGGGCGCAAGGGTATTACGCTCAATCCTTCGAAAACCGGGCAATATCAGGCGGGGTGGCCTCGGCTGTGAGAGTTTTTACAGCCTCTTCGAGTCCCAGGATTTCCTGATTGGCGCCGCCAAGGCGACGCATCGCCACTTTGCGCTCTTCTGCTTCACGGCGTCCAACCACCAGAATAACCGGAACGCGCGCAAGACTGTGTTCGCGGATCTTGGCGTTGATCTTGTCGTTGCGAACGTCGGTTACAACCTGAAGCCCGGCTGCCTTCAGTTCTGCAGCAACCTCATTGGCGTAATCAGCAGCATCGGAAACGATGGACGCCACTACAACCTGCGTCGGCGCCAGCCAGAGCGGGAACTTGCCAGCATACTGCTCGATCAGGATGCCGATGAAGCGCTCGAAGCTGCCCAGGATGGCGCGGTGCAGCATAACCGGGCGGTGACGCTGGCTATCTTCACCAATATAGGACGCATCCAGGCGCTCTGGCAGAACATAGTCCACCTGAAGCGTACCACACTGCCAGTCACGACCGATGGCGTCCGTCAGAACGAACTCCAGCTTCGGGCCATAGAAGGCACCTTCGCCAGGGTTGTACTCGTACTCAACACCAGCAATTTCACAGGCCGTCTTGAGCGAGCCTTCGGCCCGATCCCAGACTTCGTCAGAGCCGGCGCGCGTCTCCGGACGGTCCGAAAACTTCACGCGGAAGCTCTCAAAGCCCAGATCCGTGTAAACCTCGGCCAACATCTTCACGAACTTTGCGGTTTCATCCGCAATCTGATCGTCCGTGCAGAAGATATGAGCATCATCCTGCGTGAAGCCTCGAACGCGCATGATTCCATGCAGCGAGCCGGACGGCTCATAACGATGGCACGCCCCGAACTCAGCCATACGCAGCGGCAGTTCGCGGTAAGACCGCAGGCCATGGCGGAAGATCTGCACATGGCACGGGCAGTTCATCGGCTTCAGGGCGAGGGTTTTGTCCTCATCCTCAACTTGCGCGATGAACATGTTCTCACGGTACTTGTCCCAGTGACCGGAGGCTTCCCAGAGGGCACGGTCCACGAGCTGTGGCGTGCGAACTTCTTCGTAACCATTCCGGGACTGTGCGCGGCGCATGTAGTCCTGAAGGACCGTGTACAGACGCCAGCCCTTGTGGTGCCAGAAGATCTGTCCGACGGCTTCTTCCTGAATGTGGAAGAGGTCCATCTCGCGGCCAATCCGGCGATGATCGCGCTTCTCGGCTTCTTCCAGACGCATCAGATGAGCGTCCAGCTCCTTCTTGTCGCGCCAAGCCGTGCCGTAAATGCGGGTCAGCATGGGGTTGCGATGGTCACCACGCCAGTAAGCACCGGCCACGCGCATAAGCTTGAAGGCCGTGCCAACGTCTGCTGTGCCGCGCAGATGCGGGCCGCGGCAGAGATCGAGCCATTCGCCCTGACGGTAGATCGAAATCTGCTCGCTTTCCGGCAGATCGCGGATCAGTTCGGCCTTGAAGTCCTCACCCTTCTCTTCGAAGAAGCGAATGGCTTCGTCACGGTCCCATACTTCACGGGTGAAAGGGGCGTTGGCAGCGACGATTTCGCGCATCTTGGCTTCGATGGTTTCGAAGTCATCCGGCGTGAACGGCTTTTCACGGGAGAAGTCGTAATAGAAGCCATCCTTGATGCTCGGACCGATCGTGACCTGCGTTTCCGGCCAGAGCGACTGCACGGCTTCTGCCAAAACATGCGCCGCATCATGGCGGATCATCTCAAGTGAGGCATCGTCCTTCTTGGTGACGAACTTGACGGCCGCATCGTCCGCAATCTCGGTTGAAAGATCGACGAGCTTGCCGTTCACCTCCATGGCCAGGGCGGCTTTTGCCAGCCCCGGGCCGATGGAGGCCGCGATAGTCGTGCCCGTCACGGTCCCGTCGAACGTGCGGACGCTTCCGTCGGGGAGTGTGATGGCGGGCATGGGATCGCTCCTCTGCGATTGCTCCCGGCAGCCCTCTGCCGGGAAAAAGACACGCGTAAATGGCCTCAATCGGGGATTGGCCGCAAGCCCTGCACCGGCCTGAAAGCGGATTTATACGGTAGGAACTGCCGCCTGAAGCAGAAATGGCGCCATTCCGTTGGCATTCGGGCGCCGTCCTTCGCGCCATCCGGCGTCCATGTAATGGATCAGCGGCCAGATGCCATAAAAGGCGTCTTTCACCACATCTTCATTCTCGTAAGCGTAGGCGAGGGGATCAAATAGGCCGTATTCGTGCTGTGATCCATCTTCCAGTCGACGATGAGCCAAAAAATTCTGTGGAACATGCACCGGGAACTGCGGCGCGGCCGTATCTCCGAGGATTGGCGCAGGATCTACGCCTAACGTCCGGAAATGGTCTGCGATGACGGGCGCATAAATATCGGGTGTGTGCAGGTAGCTGCGGAGGAAATCTTCTTGGCTGGCCTGAAAATAGTACCGAAGATGATATCCCTCTTTGGGGTTCTCGGGTGTGATCTGGCCCGCTCTTGGCTTTTCCCCTGGAATTGCGCCAGCGATATGAGCGAGCTTCTGACGGGCAAAGCGGCGTATGTCTTCGTAGTCAGGTCGATTGTGCAGATGAAGATGCACAAAGGGCGTCCGGACGCAGCGCTCCGGGTAGATGGTCTGTGGGGCATGCAGACCCCGATCCAGCCCCACAATCGTATGAGCCTTGAACAGTGCCCTCGGAACCGACTGGGGGCGGTAGTAATTGGGAGCATTCGGTACGTTCAGAAGGAGGCGATCGGTAATCAGGGTCGCCTGTTCGTCTTTCAGAAGCTCGAACTGCGCGCGGATTTCCGCCGGGTCCACCGACAGGCGGTCGAGGAAGAACGCAAGAAATTCATCGCAATCCATGGGAAGTGCGAAATCACAGGCATTTTCCGCATCCCAGCCTCGGATAATGTCCGTGAAGATTTCACCTTTCCGCAAAAAATCCTTTTGGGACCGATATTTGCGGATGATCTGCACACCCTGCGCTTCATAACGCTTCTGCACATCTTTGACGTGTGGGTCTGTAGAGCCATTGTCGACAACGGTCAGATTGGAGAGGCCGAAAATGGCCCCGTGCCAGAGGATCCATGGCTCAAGAAGCGCGGCCTCGTTTTTCTGCATCGTGACGCAACGGATAACTGTCATCTGGGGAGTAGAGCCTCTATGCGTGATGCAGGTAACAGAGCCAGATCTGGAACATCCAGAATGGTTGTGCGTCCCGGTGTGAGCGAAAGGGGAGCCGTCAGGCGTGGATCACTGTCTTGGGAAAACAGGGCGATGATAGGACGATCCATAGCCGCGGCCAGATGGATCGGACCTGTATCGTTGCCAATGACAAGGTCAGCTCTGTGGAGAACGCCCGCCAACTCAACCAGACTGGTCTGTCCTGTGAGGTCCAGGGCGCTCGGGCAGTCCTGCAAAATCTGTTCAGCAAGAGGCTTTTCGCCCGCACAGCCTACAATGACTGGAGTCAGGCCGCGGGCAGCGACAGCTTGAGCCACCTCTGAAAACCGCGTGACGGGCCAGCGTTTCTGAGGCCGATGTGGGGCCGCTCCGGGAATAAGCACGACAGACCGACCGGAAATTTCTGGCCCATGTCCCTTCAGCCAATCCGGAACCTCTCGCGGAATGGGCTGAAGACCAGCGGCACGGAGCTGGTCTTCAAGGCGGGTCAGGGTGTGCATTTCATTGCGGGACGGATTGGCATGCGGATGGCAGCAGCCGTCAGAGATGCCGGACCAGTTGCGTGGTCTGCCTGCAAGCCGGAAGTAGGTGCGAGACCGCCCGGAGGTCTGGAGATCAAAAATGCGGTCAAATCCGCGCAGCGCACGGGACAGGCGAAGCAGAGCGACTGGGTGTGCCAGAGACGGGCGACGATCCGTCGTGACGTCATCGAACCAGGGCGCCGCCTGTGCCAGCTCCACGAAGGGAGGGGTCGTCAGCAGGGTGATGCTGTCGTGCGGGAACGCGGCCCGGATCGAAGCGAAGGCCCCAAACGCCTGAACGAAATCGCCCAGAGCACCGAGCTTGATGACAAGAATGCGACTCATGACCCTATTTTCTAACAGGGTCTGACGGAACGCCAACCATTAGAGCTGACGTTCCGCAAAAAGAAATCCTGCGTGAGCGGGATCAGGCGGTCGTGTCGAGACCCGGAGACGCCTTTGCTGCATCAGCTTCCGGCGTTCCCTTGGCGACAACAACCATGGCTGGCTTCAGCAAACGGCCCTTCAGAAGCCATGCTGGCGTCCAGGACTGCATGACGTGGCCGGGCGTATGCTGATCAGAGGGCTGTTCCGCCATGGCCTGATGCAGGTTGGCATCAAAAGGCTTGCCGGTCGGGTCTTCACAGGTAATGCCGTGACGTTCCAGAATGTTGATGAAGGACCGTTCCGTGCCTTCAATTCCTTCACGCAGCTTTGTGATGAGGCTGTCTTCGCCTTCGGTCTTTGTCGGAAGGGAGGCAAGGCCGCGCTGAAGATTTTCAGCTGCTTCAACAACGTCACGCGCAAATTTCTGAATGGCGTACTGACGAGCGTCTTCCACATCCCGCTTGGCGCGGGCGCGGATGTTCTGGTTCTCTGCTTCAGAACGGACCCAGCGATCCTTGAGTTCTGCCACTTCGGCTTCAAGAGCCTCAATGCGCGCTTCCGGCGTGGTTTCTTCCAGCGTTTCGCCGCCGGTTTCGTTCATGCCGGGGGTCTCGACGCCCTGCTCAGGCACGTCGTTTACAGTTTCCGGCGTAGTCTTCTGGTCTGTCATGTCACGACCTTATCTTGTGGGACGGGCCAACTCATGGCCCCGTTCTTCTTCAGGAGATAACGCGGATTGTCTCAAAGACAAGGGTTGCAACGTGGTAGGATGTCATTGAAATGCCTATTTCCCGCCACAGTGCGCCATGCGTTATAGATAATCTACGCATCAGATTTTAGCAGACGGACCCCATATGGAGACGCCCCACACTTCCTTTCCGCCTCAATCGGCCAACTGTCAGACGCCTTCTGGCATCACGGCAGCACCGATTATCGCGCTTGTGGATGACGATCGGAACATTCTTGCTTCCGTCCAGATGACCCTCGAATCCGAAGGGTTCACCGTTCACACCTATACGGATGGTGAAAGTGCGCTTCAGGGAATCACCAGCCGCCCGGTCAGCCTGGCGGTGCTGGACGTCAAAATGCCGCGCATGGACGGTATGGAGCTGCTTCAGCGCCTGCGCGCCCGATCCAACCTTCCTGTCATTTTCCTGACGTCGAAAGACGAGGAGCTAGATCAGCTCATGGGGCTGCGCCTCGGAGCTGACGATTACATCACCAAGCCGTTTTCCCAGCGTCTGCTGATCGAACGCATTCGTGCATTGCTGCGTCGGCAGGATGCCAGCCGCGCCGAAGCGGCAGGAGCCACAACCGTGGGCTCAGCCATCGTCCGTGGTCAGCTTTCTCTGGATGAAACACGACATCAGTGTCTGTGGGGCGGTCAGGATATTGCCCTGACTGTTACGGAGTTTCTTCTGGTGAAGGCGCTGGCCATGCGCCCGGGAATGGTGAAGTCCCGCGATCAGCTGATTGATGCGGCATACGGCGACAACATTTACGTCGATGACCGGACGATCGACAGTCATATCAAGCGCGTTCGCAAGAAATTCCGGCAGGTGGATGACAGCTTCAATCAGATCGAAACGCTCTACGGCATTGGATACCGTTACAAGGATGAGTGAGGCGCTGTGACGGGTTTGCTTGTGAGGCAGAAGGTACGTCATGGGTCGTAGAGAGCTGGCCCATGCAGTCCCCTATGATCTGGATTCGGATCGCCTTGAACAGGGGCGTGACCGTCGTCGCGCGGCGGCTGTCAGGGCTGGTGTCTGGCAGTCCATCCGTCGTGTGCTCAATGCGGGCACAGGGGGAGACGGGGATCGCAGTCAACGGCGCAGGCTTGCCTCACCTCTGCTGGGGCGTATCCTTCTTCTAAACATACTGCCCTTGGCTCTTTTGGCTGTGACATTGCTGTTTCTGGACCAGTTTCAGAACGGCTTGCTCGAAACAGACGTCAATGCCCTGCGCGAGCAGGCTCACATTTATGCCGCAGCTATCGGGCAGTCAGCCGTCAGTGCTGCGCCCAAAACAGGCGGAAAGCCTGCTCCAGGCGGTGATTATGTTCTGGATTCCCGCGCAAGGCCGCTCCTTGCGCGCCTGACAGAGCCAAGCCCCAATGCTCATGCCCTGTTATTTGATCCGGATGGCAAGCTGGTTGCGGATAGCCGGACGGAGCCCAAACTGCCGCCTAAAGCTGTGGCACCCGATGCAGTTCCCGAGGGGGAAACATGGCATCCGCCGCGAAACAACGCGCTGGAAACCTTTTATGACTGGCTCCTGTCGCTGCTGCCGCTCACATCCAGTGAAGGCATTGTCACACTCGACACGCCAGATGCCGCAACTGACGGTCCCCATGATGCACAGCCGCTTAGAGCGCAGTCTGAACTGCCGCCCTTCATCCGTCGGACCAAGGATCATCAGCTGGTCGTGACGGTTGTGGAGCCTGTGGTGCATGATGGGCTGACAGTTGGGGAAATCCAGCTAACGCGGCATGCCCCGGAAGTAGATCGATCCTTGTTTGCGGTTCGCTCTTCCATCCTGTCGCTTGTGCTGGCGGCGTTGATCGTGACGGTCCTGCTGTCCTGGTATCTGTCCCTGACAATTGCTCGCCCGCTGCTGACATTGGCGCGTGCCTCACATGAAATGAGGGAATCTGACGGGCGCAAGGACCTCGTCCCGGAGCGCCTCTTGGCCAGACGTGACGAAATCGGTGTTCTGGCGCGGTCCTTGCGTGGAAGTGCTTTGGCTCTGTGGGCGCGTATGGATGACATCGAACGCTTTGCTGCGGACGTCAGTCACGAAATCAAGAACCCGCTTTCATCTATCCGGTCGGCCATTGAAACACTTCCCAGAATTGCGATTCCAGAACGGCGGGATCGTCTGCTGGGGATCATCAATAGTGACGTCAAACGGTTGGATCGTTTGATTACGGATATTTCGGATGCAAGCAGGATCGATGCCGAGCTTTCACGCGTGCGACCCGAACCCGTAACGGTCGTGGCGCTGCTCGCCATTCTGGCCGAAATGCACCAGACCACGCGTAAGGAAGATGCTCCAATTCTGCGTCTGGATGTTCGGGATCAGGAGCCACCGCTTCGGGCGTTTGCTGTCGAAGACCGTCTTGTTCAGGTGCTGCGGAACCTGATTGGCAATGCAGTCTCGTTTTCGCCTCCTAATGGGATCATCGCGCTTCATGCCAGTGCGCGGGAAGTCGCTGGCAACGGACCCGGAACCGGTAGCGTGGTGGAAATTACCATCAGCGATCAAGGGCCCGGAATTCCACCAGGAAAGCTAGAAAGCGTCTTTGACCGCTTTTATTCAGAGCGGCCGCAGACTGAGAATTTCGGGCAGCATTCCGGCCTTGGTCTGGCGATCAGCCGTCAGATTATCCACGCTCTGCGGGGAAGCCTGTTTGCTGAAAACATCGTGGACGCTTCTGGTGCAATCTCCGGTGCATGTTTCGTGGTCAGATTGCCCCGGGCTCCCTGATCTGAGCGGTGAGGCATGCTGATATGCTGCAAGCCCAAACTGATTTCCGGTGACGATAATACTCCTCTGCTGTTCCGTGCCGCCCTCCTGCAACAGGAGTGTCGCGGCGAACGGAATTGCTAGCGTGAGGATGCACAGGGGCGAGATAATATCCTTAGCCATGAGGATATGCGTCAGGCTTGGCAGCAAGCAGAACGTGCCCAACCCGATGGCTGTCTCTCTGTTCTGACCGGATGTCCCGTAGGGTCTGTAAAGCGCCTTCACGGGCTCTTTCGGCGCAGGAGGACACATCGTCCAGCGTCGCCATATCCATCGGGTTCGAGATGCTGCACACCGCCCGCGATGCGTCGTCGATTCGATTTTCAGCAGTTTGCCAACCCTGTCTGGACGTCAGGTCCAGTCCGGAAACGCTGATGGTCTGGCTGGACGTCGTAGGCACGACAGCTGGGAGAAGGGGGGCAGCTCTGCTGTGTGACACAGGGGCGAGGGAGAGTGCAGCGACAAGAGCGGTGCAGACGAAGATGGAAATACGAGACATGACGAGGGCCTTTCTGCCTGAAAGATGAGGCGATCATGTCGCCTGATTTTCACTATGCAGAAGGCGTGCCAAACTTGGTTTTCAGCGATAAAAATTATTCAAAATCTGAAAAATTAGAGGTCGAACTCAGATAATTGGCTCAAAAAGACATAATATGGTGGAATTCACCACATTATGGAGAAGGGCTGGCAATCAGGCTGAGAGCGATCCGCTGATTGGTATCGGGAAAGCCCTGAACAATTCGTAGCGTCAGGGCCGGTCTGGCTGAGGCGAGGGCTTCTCCAAGCGCGCTTTGACACTGACTGAAGCCATCTCCTTCACGCAGCATCGCAGCGACGTGGCGCGTCTGGTCAAGGGTCAGTCCATGTTCTGCCAGGGCGCCGGAGATCGCATTCAGTGCGGCCTGGCATTCTTCGGCAAGGCGCTGAGGGCGTTCTCCCTGTGGCCCAAGGCCGTCAAAGTCCGTGCAGGTCACTTCGTCACCGTGAACGGTAACAATATCATTCCTGGAAAAATCGCCCATAAGATCCGTATTTCCGATTCATCATCGGAGGCTGCGGTTGCCTCCCCAGACTCTTGATGAGCTGATGGCGATACAGCTCGATCTATCGCAAACGCTTCTAGCCCCGTCTTGAAAAGGCCGCAATCAGTGTCATCTCAGAAACGGTTTCCTGAAAGCGAAACATTTTATGCGTCCTGCGTGGCACACGATGGAGATGCGATCCTTCTGTGTGGCCCATCAGGCTCTGGAAAATCGATGCTCGCGCTGCAACTGATGGAACGCGGTTTCTCTCTTGTGTCTGATGATCGTGTTCTGTTGGATGGATCATTGGTTAGCCCCCCATCTGTACTGGAAGGACTGCTTGAGGTGCGCGGAGTGGGTATTCTCAGGACACCTTTTGTCACAAATTCGAGAGTGATTCTCAAGGTGCTGCTGGGGGGGCAGGGTGCCCGTTTGCCGATCCCGGAAAAAGACCCTCAGACCGGGGCTGTTGTTCTGCACATAAATGGCTGTCTTCCGGGGGATTCGTCCCGTGTGGCCGCAGCCTTTCTGGCCTGCCGCGGAACCTATGACTGGGTGGTGGGAGCAGGGGGCGATACTGCGGGAATCTGAAACTGCGAAATAGTTCCTTCTATTCTGAAAAAGGGCTAGAGTAGGGCATATGACACCGGCGAATATTCCCGAGTCCGAACCTTCGGCAGGATATGGTCCTGGTTCCAGACAGATCCTGATTGTCACAGGGCTTTCCGGTGCCGGAAAATCATCCATTCTACGTGTGCTTGAAGATCTGGGCCACGAAGTTGTGGACAATCCGCCATTGCATCTGCTCGACGCTCTGGCTTCGCGAAGTGGCAAACGTCTGGCTATCGGCATTGACGTTCGAAGCCGCGGATTTGAAGCGTCCGGTGTTCTCGATGAAATCGACAAGCTGAAAGCCCTGCCGGGAAGTCAGGTCCAGCTTCTTTATGCGACAGCAGAGCCGGAAATTTTGCTGCGCCGTTTCACGGCGACCCGTCGTCGTCATCCGTTGGTCACCAGTGGCACTGTTCTTCCTGGCATCGAACAGGAAACGCGTCTGTTGGCACCTTTGCGCGCTCATGCGGACTTTGTGATCGACACGTCTGATCTGCCCGCTCCTGAATTGCGTCAGCTCATCGAAACGCGCTTTGGAAGTCACACAAAAGATGGCCTGACCGTGGCTCTCATGTCCTTCGCCTATCCATCCGGTTTGCCCCGCGAAGCCGATATGGTGTTTGACGCCCGCTTTCTACGAAACCCTCACTATGACGCCACGCTTCAGCCCATGACGGGGCTGAATCAGGCCGTTGTGCAACACGTGAAGGCCGACCCCGCCTACGGTGCTTTCTTCAGTCATGTGCACGGCCTGCTCGATCTGGTGCTCCCCCGCTTTGTTGAGGAAGGCAAGAAATATGCCACTATTGCTGTTGGATGCAGCGGTGGTCGCCATCGTTCAGTAACCATCATTGAAGAGCTGGCTCGTCTTTTGCCCAGAACCGCCCCTGTTGGCCCGATGATGGTTCTGCACAGGGAGCTGGCCCGAAAAGGACTGTCCTCATGGCGCTGGGCTGTTCCCCCTCATGATGCGTCGGTCCAGGACAAGTCTGCATGATTGGTCTGATGCTGGTGACGCACGGCAGGCTGGGCGAAGTTCTGCTTGAAACAATGGTGCATGTGGTCGGGCCTCAGGCCCAGATCGGCATTGTCGGCGTTGGCGATGACGATGACCCGGCACTTCTGCGGCCGGAAGCGGACAAGCTTTTGCATCAGCTTGATACAGGCGAGGGTGTTCTTGTCCTGACGGATATTTTTGGAAGTTCGCCGTCTAATCTGGCTCTATCCCTTCGGGAACCGGGGCATGTTGAAGTTGTGTCCGGTGTGAATGTTCCCATGCTGGTCAAGCTGGCCAAGACCCGTGTTGGTCTGGATCTTGAAGGCTGTATCGAAAAAGCAACCATGGCTGGGCGTAAGTATATCGCGGTGGCTTCTCAGCTCCCTGACCCCTGTCTGCACGGGGGGCCGCGCCCCTGTGTCATGCCGGTCCCGTAAAATGAGCGAAACAACTCTCTCGCCCCGCACTTTGACCATCGTCAATCGGCTGGGGCTTCATGCCCGGGCTGCCGCCAAGCTCGTAACCACGGCTGAGCGATTTGATGCGGAAACTACGGTGGAGCGTGGCGGTAATGTCGTCTCGGCTCTGTCCATCATGGGGCTCATGATGCTGGGTGCTGGAGAAGGCGAGACTGTCACTCTCAGGTCACACGGCCGACAGGCTTCTGAAGCGCTGGAGGCGGTGGAAGCGCTGATTTCTGACGGATTTGGTGAGCGTGACTGAAACGCCACTCCGGGCGCCACGCCCAAGAGTAAGCCGTTCGCGCAAGGCGTCCAACATCTCCCTGACCCTTCAGGGTAAAGCCATTACTCAGGCGATTGGCCTTGGTCCGGCAGGGCGTGTGGAAGAACTTCCCCTTCCGGAAATCATCGAGCGATACAGCCAGATTGGTTCTGAGGCAGAGCTGACAAGGCTTCAGAGCGCCATCACCCGTGCCCTGCGCCAGATCGAAAAAATGCGCGACAGGCTTGTCGGGCTTCCTGAAGAAGGGCGCGAAGAGATCGCGACCCTTCTGACGGTTTATGAGCGCATGCTTGGCCCCTCCCGCCTGACGCGGCAAGTCAGGATGCGGATCGAGGAAGAGGGGCTTTGCGCCGAAGCTGCCGTCGCAGATGTCAGCGAAGCCTTGGCGCTTCAGGTTCTGAGAACTGCCGAAGCCATGGCTGGAGAGAACGGTGGGCAGGAGCAGGACGCCAATCTAAGGCTGGCTGGCGAGTTTGAGGAAATTGGCCGTAGGTTGATCCGCAACCTGACGGGCGTCTCTTACCGTGCATTCTCCAGCCTCCCTCCGGGGTCAGTGCTGGTGGCGGAACAGCTTCGTCCAGCTGATGTCGCTATGATTGATCCCGCCCGGATTGCCGCCGTCGTAACAGAAGGCGGTGGTGGCGCTGATCATACGGCCATCTTGCTGCGTGCGCTCGATATTCCAGCCATTCTGGCCGTGCCAAATCTTATGGCGCAGGTCACGGAAGGCGATATGCTTGTCGTCGATGGGCATCTTGGCACTATCACGCTGTCTCCCAATGAAACAGAGCTGCGTCTGGCACGGGAAGCTGCCCAGAAAGAAGCCAAGGAAAAGCGGACTTTTGGTCGCCTGAAAAAGCTTCCTGCCCAGCTTCAGGGTGGCGAACCCATTGAGCTTCTGGCCAATCTGGAGCTCCCGGCCGAATTGCCCATGCTGTTGCGCAATGGTGCCAAGGGAATTGGCCTTCTGCGTAGTGAATTTCTGTTCGGCGAGCGGGACGATCTGCCTGATGAAGACGGGCAGACGGCAACGTATCGCTCCATCATTGAAGGCATGGACGGCCGACCGGTCACAATCCGTGTTCTGGATTGGGGCGGTGAAAAAGGGCGGGCCTGCATGCGTCGCCTGGGTCTCGCGGAACAGGTGGCGGATGGAGACAACCCCGCGCTCGGTTTGCGGGGTATCCGCCTCCTTCTGCGCGTTCCGGATGTGCTGGAGACGCAGTTTGCCGCCATTCTGCGGGCAGCCTCGCCTGCTGACGGCAATACGGCCATTGGCCCGGTCCGCATTCTCCTTCCGATGGTAACATCGGCGGATGAGGTGATTGAGGCGCGGGAAATTTATGACAAGGTCGCGCGCCGCCTCAAGCGCCGTCAGATTGTTCTGCCGGACCCGCTGCCGCCCTTAGGCATCATGGTTGAAACGCCCGCAGCAGCTCTGACGGCCAATACCATGGCCCAGCATGCGGACTTTATGGCCCTCGGGACCAACGATCTGACGATGTACACGCTGGCTGTGGATCGAGCGGATTCCATGGTGGCAGACCGCTACAGTCCGCTGCACCCTGCCGTACTTCAGCTGATTGCCCTGACAGCAGAGTCTGCCTTGCGGGCTCATCGTCCTATCTCGGTATGTGGAGAAATGGCATCGGACCCGCGGGTTGTCGCGCTGCTGATTGGACTTGGCCTGCGGTCATTTTCGATGAATTCTGCCTCTCTTCCACGCGTGAAACGCCTGATCAGAACGTTGAAGATGGAAGACTGTGATCACCTCAGACGTCATGTGATGATGGAGACAGATCTGGCTTCCATTCAGTCGCTGATCCGTGATTTCGCACTCTGATTCTGGTCCGCTTCAAGGCTCTCTATCGAAAAACAGTCGGCATGATGCCATATAGGAGAGACCATGCCGGATTCGTCTTTTGAGACCTCCTCTGCGGAGGACCTGTCCTTTTCCCCATCCATCACCTCCCGTCTTGAGCGGGCTGGGGACTGGTGCCGTCACCGTGGGCAACGTCTGACGGAGACGCGACGTCAGGTTTTGGGGCTGATCCTGTCTTCCGATAAGCCGTCCGGTGCTTACGATTTGCTGGCGCGTTTGCGGCCAGCGCACCCCAATGCTGCCCCTCCGACGGTCTATCGTGCACTGGATTTCCTTCTGGAACAGGGGCTGATCCATCGGCTTGAAAGGCTGAGTGCTTTCGTTGCCTGCTCCCATGCGACAGACTGCCACCATGGGTGCGATCATGGAGAATGGGGCGTTCATCGTGCTCAGTTCCTGATCTGCAAATCCTGTGGCCGGGCGTGGGAGCTTGAACAGGAAACGATTGTGCCGGCCCTTATGCTGGCGGCCAAGGATGTTGGATTTCGGGCTGAGGCCGCGACTGTAGAAATTGAGGGTGTTTGCGCAGCCTGCCAGAAAACCGGCGCTCGAAGCGGGAACTGACCCATCATGGGCGTGAGACGTTCTCCACCGCCCGCCCTGCCGTTTGACACTCTGCCGGAGCGCTCATCACCTTCGCCCCAAGTCCGCCGGGCAAGAAAAACGCTGCATATCTCTCAGCCTGATCTTTGGGACTGGCAGCCTCCAGTGACACATCTGACTGCTGAAGATGTAGGCGCCGTCATGCTTGATGCTGAGGCGTTCCATCCCCCGGCTGGTGAGACCTTTCTGTACGCCCTGATGGGCCGCGCAGAGGGACAAGCTATTCTCGACGGCGGATTACCCCTCGCAGACGGGTTGATTTTTCTTGAGGGATCTCTGGCCGCACTGGCTCTAGCTGATGTCCCGCCCGAGCAGGACATCGGAATTCTGCGTGTGCGACGCCGGTTGATCCAGTCCTGGCTGGAGGTGGCTCACGAGGGTCACGGGCCGTGCTATGTGCTGGTCGCAAAAGATCCATCAGGTCGCTGACAACAGAGGTTAAAAGACATGACAGCACACACGGGCTCCGGATTGCTCGCGGAAGTCACGCGCGGAAAACAGGTTGAGTCACGGCATCTGGGCCGGGCTGTGGTTGTGGATGCCGATGGCTCTGTCGTCTGGTCCTGCGGGGATGTGAATGCAGCTGTCTTTCCGCGTTCGACCGTCAAGTCCCTGCTGGCAATTGAACTCGTCGAAAGTGGAGCGGCTGATCGGCTGGGTCTTTCCGACGAAGCTCTTGCGCTCGCGTGTGCCTCTCATAATGGCGAAGAGGCGCACGCCAGGGTTGCTGCCTCCATGCTGGCGGCTGTGGGGCGGGATGTCGCGGCCCTGGAATGTGGAACTCATTGGCCAACGTATGAGCCTGCGGCCCGTGCCCTGGCTGCCGCGCATCAGTCTGCATGCCCGCTTCACAACAACTGTTCCGGCAAGCACGCCGGTCTCATCTGTCTGGCTTGTGACCAAGGGGTGGATCCTGTGGGCTACATTGATCCCGCTCATGAGATCCAGCGCCGTGTGACAGATGTTCTGGCCTCCATGACCCAGACGCCTCATACGGACGCCAACCGCGGAACGGACGGCTGCTCAATGCCGACATATGCGGTGCCTCTGAAGGCTCTTGCCCATGGTTTTGCCCGGTTCGGGAGTGGTGTTGGCCTTTCTTCTGAAAGAGCCAAAGCAACACAGCGGCTTCGGGAGGCTGTGGCAGCTCATCCGTTCATGGTGGCCGGAACTGGACGATACGACACAACGGTCATGAACAATTTCGAAACTCGTGCGTTCATCAAAATGGGCGCTGAAGGTGTCATGATCGCAGCATTGCCGGAACAGGGACTGGGTTTCGCCATCAAGACGGATGACGGTGCCAACAGGGCGGCAGAAGTTGCCATGTCGGCTCTGCTGCATCATTTCGGTGGTGAATCGCTGTGCCGAACGGCAAAAGATCATGCGATTTTCGCTGACACCAAAACGCAGACACTGCGTAACTGGCAGGGCGTTACGGTGGGTGAAATCAGGGCTGCCCTCACGATCTAAGCGAGATCGTGCTATAAAGATGACAATTCAGGCATCCACCAGAACTGGTGGGTGTCATTTTTTTGCGAAGGATACCCGCCAAGCATGACGGATCAGGCCAGGACCGAAGAGATCACCCAGCCAGATAACAGTGGAACATCTGTTTTTGATCCAACACGGTTCAAGATCATTGCCATTGGAGTGATTGCCGCCCTCGCAGGATTAATGTCCGGTCTGGATATCGGTGTTGTTGCGGGTGCTCTGGATCTGATTGGTCAGGAATTCCATGCGTCTACGCTGGCGCTGGAATGGGTCGTCAGTTCCATGATGGCAGGTGCCGCTGCTGGTGCTCTGGGTGCAGGCTGGCTCTCCCATCATCTGGGCCGCAAGCGATCCCTTATTCTTGGCGCAGCAGTGTTCGTGGTTGGAACGCTGGGCTGTGCGATGGGATGGTCCCTTCCATCCATCATTGTCTTCCGCGTCATCATGGGGATTGCAGTGGGTATTTCAGCCTTTACGGCTCCGTTATACCTGTCGGAAATCGCCAGCGAAGAGTCTCGTGGCGCCATGGTCTCGACCTACCAGCTGATGGTGACGGTCGGTATTTTCGTCGCGTTCCTGTCAGACACCTACTTTTCCTACAGTGAAAACTGGCGTTGGATGTTTGGTGTCGCAGGTATTCCTGCTGTCCTGTTTCTGATTGGCGTTCTGTTTCTGCCATACAGCCCGCGCTGGCTGATTATGCAGGGACGTCACAAGGAAGCCCGTGAAATCCTCGTGGATCTACGGAATGACCCGCTGGAGGCTGCCAAGGAAATTCGCGCCATTCGTGAACAGCTTGAAACCAAGCAGGAAGGCTTCAGGCTGTTCCGCACGAACAGTAATTTCCGCCGCTCTGTCGCTCTTGGCATCATGTTGCAGGCGATGCAGCAGCTCGCAGGCATCAATATCGTTATGTATTACGCCCCGAATATCCTGGCGGCGGCTCATTTCGATGCGCATTCCCAAATGTGGTGCACGGCCATTATCGGGCTGGTCAACATGCTGGCAACGTTCGTGGCGGTTGGTCTTGTGGATCGTTGGGGCCGTAAGCCAATCCTGTATGCTGGCTTCACAGTCATGGCGATTGGAATGGGCGTGCTTGCCATGCTGCTTCAGGGCGGCATGACCACGCAGTCTTCCCAGATCGCAGCCGTGTTCCTGCTGATGATCTTCTGTGCCGGATTTGCGATGTCTGCTGGCCCGCTGATGTGGGTTCTCTGTGCGGAAATTCAGCCTCTTGGAGGTCGCGATTTCGGTATTGCGATGTCAACATTCACAAACTGGATGACCAATCTTCTTGTGGGTGTGAGCTTCCTGTCGCTCATGAAAGCCATTGGAACAGGCGGAACATTCTGGCTCTTCGCAGGCTTGAATGCACTGTTTTTGCTGCTGACAATCCTGTTCGTGCCAGAAACAAAGGGTATGTCTCTGGCCGTTATTGAGAAGCGACTGATGCAGGGCACAAAGCTGCGCAAGCTCGGCCGCTAATCTCCCAAAACATATTCTGCCCGATAGAAACGTTCGGCCTTTGGTCGGACGTTTCTGCTATAAAGGGGGCCAGCTGAAGGAGGCTGTCATGACCAATTTTTCTCTCTCGTCCGAAGGTCCGGGTCGTGGAGGCGTTCTCCTTGTTTATGGGCTCTATATCGCCCGGTTTTTCACGGGCATTTCCCTATTGGCGGGAGTGATCCTCGCTTACGTCCTGAAAGGCTCCAGCCACGGTGTGGTTCGAACGCATCTGAGCTGGCTCATTCGCCTGTTCTGGTATGACGTTGCCTTTATTATCGGGTGTGCTGCTCTTTTCGGTACCTGTTTCATTACCGAACCTCCTGGAAGTTCCGGGCCAGGACAGCTCCTATTCCTGATTCCGATTGGTATTTTTGCTCTGTGGAACATCGCTCTGCTTGTGTCGCTGTTTTATGGCGTGCGGTCCCTGACGCAGAACCAGGGGCCACTGCCTGATCGCTTCCGGGCACTTGGCGAATAAACTGGCGAATTACGCCATTCTCAGTCTGTCTTGCATTGAGTGGCAAGGCAAGCTGATAGGAAAATCAGGAACTGGCACAGTTTCTGCATGAGCTTTTTTGTTGAGGATCATCCTCCAGAGGAGTTCATTCATGTACACCACGACGATGTCCGGTTATGGAGCCGCCCGACAGGATACGGGCCGTGACTACGTCCTGCTGATTTATGCGCTGTATCTCGTCGGCTTCTTTACAGGAATTACGGCATTCGTGGGCGTAACACTCGCCCATGTAGCGCGCCGCTCCGCAACTGGCCTGAAACGTGCCCAGCTGGACTGGCAGATCAGACTGTTCTGGTACGGTGCATTTGCGCTGACAGTTATTGGCCTGATTCACCTGATGGTCGCAGGGTTTGGCGCCATCACGGGTGGCCTTGGTCTGGTCTTCATGGTCGTGCCGTGGGGACTGACCCTGACATGGGGTATTCTTACCGCCTGGGCTGTCGTGCGTGGAATGTATGCAGCATTGATGAACCGCCCGGTTGCATCATCCAACTCCTTCTGATGCCAAAGAAAGCGAATACAATGCCTGTTTTCCGTACCGTTTTCCCTGTGCTGCTTGCTGCAACCTGCCTGACTTCCAGCGCGCTCGCTGCTCCGCTCAGTCAGAGCACATCCAGCGAAGATCTATCCTACGCAACCCTGCCGGAAGGGGGGATCATTTCCACCATCAGTGGGGATGTAGAAGTCAAAACCTCTTCCGGGCCGCTGTCCATCCGAAGTGTCAGTGGTGATACGGACGTTTCATCATCCAATGGGCCTGTATCCGTCTCAACGGTCAGTGGTGATACCCAGATTGGTCAGATTCAGGGTGCGCTTCAGATCAAGTCCGTTAGCGGCGATGTCACTGTTGCCGGGGCAGCCGGGGCAGCAATGCTGATGACCGTGAGTGGTGACGCACATCTTGAGAAAGCAGCCGGGGACGTCACGGCCAAAAGCTCCAGCGGCGATCAGGACATCACCCTGATTTCAGCACCCAATGCGCGCACTGTGCTTTTGGAATCTGCGTCCGGCGATATCACGCTTCACGTGCCGAAGGGTTTTGGTGGCACCTTCGACATCCAGCTCCGTCAGGGACGTTCGCAGAAAGACTTTCCCCTTGAGCAGTCACTGGGTCTGGCTGTGAATGTTGGTCCGTGGGAGAAACCGAGCCTTGTCTCAAGTGAATCCCGGAAGATTACAGCAAGTGGAAAGGTCGGTGACGGGAAAGACCATGTCACGCTCCGGGATGTCTCCGGAACCATCCGTATCGTTCAGGACTGACCGTCCCATCCTAAATGGCGCAGCGCCTCAGCCATAGCTGGGGCGGGCGGCGCAACAGCGTCGAGGGTTTCTTCAGCGAGCGGTACGTGAAGGCTACGGGCCAGAAGATGCAGGCCCCCTGCATTCTCTGAGCCGTAAACCCGGTCACCCACAATCGGCGTCCCGAGATGCGCACAATGGATGCGAGCCTGATGGGTACGTCCTGTCAGAAGTTCCAGCTCCAGCCAGCTTCGGCTGCCTGCCTGGCCCAGAACGCGCCACCGCGTGATGGCAGCATCGCCTTTCGGGTCCACAATCATACGCCAGCCTGAGGGCATTGAATGTCTGAGCAGGGGAGCGGAAATTTGGCCTTCCTGCTGAGCTGGGACGCCTTCAACAACGGTCCAGTACAGTTTGCGGACCTGGCGCGCCTGAAAAGCATTCTGGGCTTCGATCAGAGCCGTCTTGCGGCGTGCAATCAGCAGGCAGCCAGATGTATCCGCATCAAGGCGGTGGGCCAGCCAAGGCCCGCCGCGTGGATGGGTCACAAGGCGCGTCTCTACCGAATCCTGAGTGGATGGACCGGGATGAACAGCCAGCCCGGCGGGTTTGTTCAGGATCAGGAAGCGCGAGGTTTCCAGCAGAACAGGAAGATCCTGCCCCAGATAGAAAAGACCACGCGGGGCAGGGGAGGGGGGAGTTTCGCCGCGGCTTCTGCGTCTATCAGTCCTCATGGGATGCCGGACGACGGGCTAGAATTTCGCGTTTGCCCACATGGTTGGCCGGTCCGATGATGCCTTCCTTTTCCATCTGGTCAATCAGCTTCGCTGCGCGGTTATACCCGATCGAGAGATGGCGCTGGATAAAGCTGGTCGAGGCGCGACCTTCCGTCATGACTATGTCTACGGCCTGTTCGAACAGGCTGCCCTCTCCATCTCCACCGCTTCCGCCGCTGCTCATGCCGCCACCGGAGGAGCCACCTTCTTCATCTTCCCCGGAGACAACGTCATCGTTGTAGATCGGATCGCCCTTGGAGCGCAGATCTGCCACGACTTCTTCAACCTCATCATCCGCCACAAACGGTCCATGGACACGTGTAATGCGGCCACCGCCCTGCATGAACAGCATGTCACCCTGACCAAGAAGCTGCTCGGCACCCTGTTCCTGCAGAATGGTACGACTGTCGAACTTGCTGATGACCTGGAAGGAAATACGGGTTGGGAAGTTGGCCTTGATGGTCCCGGTAATTACGTCAACGGACGGACGCTGCGTTGCCATGATGACGTGAATACCAGCAGCACGCGCCTTCTGCGCAAGACGCTGCACTGCCGTCTCGATTTCCTTGCCAGCGACCATCATCAGGTCAGCCATTTCGTCGATCACCACCACGATATACGGCAGGTTTTCCAGCGGAACCTGCTGTTCGTCAAAGACGGGTTTGCCTGTCTCAGGGTCAAAGCCGGTCTGAACGCGACGGGTGACCATCTCCCCGGATGCCCGAAGCTGGCTGACGCGTTCGTTGTAGCCGTTGATATTACGGACCTGAAGCTGCGCCATCAGACGATAGCGACGGTCCATCTCCTGCACGGTCCACTTGAGAGCACTGACAGCCTTTGCCGGTTCCGTCACCACAGGGGTCAGAAGATGCGGAATTCCGTCGTAAATCGACAGTTCCAAGATCTTTGGATCAATCATGATCAGACGGCACTCTTCCGGGCTAAGCCGATAGAGCAGTGACAGGATCATGGAGTTGATACCAACGGACTTACCCGATCCAGTCGTACCAGCCACCAGAAGATGCGGCATTTTTGCCAGGTCCGTATAGACCGGAACGCCAGCAATATCCTTACCAAGCGCAATCTGGAGGCGGCCCACGCCATTGGTCCATTCCGGCGTCATAAGCAGTTCGGAGAAAAACACCATCTCGCGCTTGGCGTTCGGAACCTCGATACCAATGACATTCCGGCCGGGCACCGTCGCGATACGCACACTGAGAACGGAGAGGGACCGCGCCACGTCATCCGCCAGACCGATCACACGTGACGATCGGATACCCGGAGCAGGTTCAAGCTCATAAAGCGTGACAACCGGGCCTGCGTGAATGTCGCCAATCGTGCCCTGAACGCCGTAATCCGCCAGAACACTTTCCAGCAGTCGTGCATTGGACTGAAGCGTTTCCTGCGAGGGACCTGTGGAGGCGTGTGCAGGTGGTGGGTTCAGTAGAGACAGCGGGGGAAGTTCCCAGCCTGTTGCTGCGGGGGTGCGCGGTGGCATCGGGCGGGCGGCAGGTTGTGGCTGAGCCGGGCGCTCAGGACGACGCATTCCGAAGAGGCTGCGGCGCTGTTCCGGCTCTGGTGCAGGCGGCTCGATGCTGCTCTGCGGCCCATCTTCATCCGCATCGTCTTCAACATGCGAACGCTGGATCGTTTGAACATTCCTCTGGCGGGCAATCTGCGCCAGTCGTTCAGCATAAGGGTTGGACGGCGCTTCTTCCTCTTCCGGCACCTGCGGATCTGGGGCCGCGGCGTTGGCAGCTTCGTTCCGCATGACTGCCGGATGCTCGTAAGGGTCTTCCGCCGTTTCCATGGGAGGCTGCATCCAGCCCGTGTTCTGCGGCACGAAGGGAGACGGGCGCGTGCTTGGGTCACTCTTGCCGAAGCTACGCCGCAGAAAAGACAGGGGCGCTGCATCTGGTGCAGGGCTGCTTCCTGTATTGCCGCGCTGGAATTCGTACTGACGCGGGTCGGGAGCAGGACGATCGGACGTCTGCGGGCCGTTCATGCGTCGGGCGAGGGCCACGGGCTGGCGGGCCAGCAATGCGGCGCCCTGTCCCATGGCGCGCCATTCGCGCCACTGAAGCCCCATAGCAAGTGGCATCAGAATGCCCATCAGGAGCAGAACAAGAAACACTGCCAGTGCACTGCCTGCTGAACCGGCTTCAGCATGTGCGGCGTCAAGCAGACGATGAGCACAGGACACGCCCATTTCGCCGCCCAGACCGGCTGCTGTCGGCCAGGCTACTTCAAGCCCCGGAATAAGCAGCTGGAGAGTGCCAATGAACGTGGCGCCAGCCGGAAGAAGCAGGAGTGCAGCGATAATCCGGACGATGGGGGCACTCATGCCGTGATGGCGGACCATACGCCAGGCCCAGGCCAGCAGCACGACAATCGGCAGACCGCTTCCTAGGCCCAGCCACTGCACCAGACCATCCGAAATAGTGGCGCCGGTCCGGCCCAGAAGGTTCGTGGGTTCTGTTCCCGTGGACGTATTGAACGACGGATCGTGCGGGTTGAAGCTCCACAGCGCGATGCCGATGGCAACAGCCGCAATCAGAAAGCCCAGTCCCAGAAGCTCCATGAGGCGGGCGTTCAGCGCACTCCGGAGCTTTGGTGTCATGTGACGGTCGTGTGCTTCACGAACGATGTTGCGCACTGTGCTGGTCGAACGGCTGAACACGGCCAAGTCTCGTCACCCCGTCGGTTTTCTGGATTACGGCTTTCAGATCAAGACTGAATTATACCTGACAGGCCACTGAATACAGTAGGAAAATTAAGGAACAGTGGATGAATGTCGCCAGATGGTCACCTTTGCCGCGCCGAATTTCCGGATCACGAGTGGCTCGGCAGGAAGTGTGGGGGAAAAGTGTTCGGAAGGTGGCACAAACGGGGCAAAATCTTCAGTCGCTCCCGTCTCTGCAACGATCAGTGCACCTTCAGCAATCCAGCCCCCTCGTGCCAGAGCGCGCAGACCCGATTCGACCAGTGTTTTCCCGTAAGGTGGATCCAGGAAAATCAGCGTATGCGGCTCTGTCGCACGGGGCGGATGCGTCACGCTGCAACTCAGCACGCGAGAGATGTCCCGAGCGCGGCAGATATCGAGATTGGCACGCAGGGCGTTCAGGGCATTGCGGTCCCGCTCGATAAAAGATGCGCGCTGAGCCCCGCGTGACAGGGCTTCCAAGCCCATCGCCCCTGTCCCGGCATAACCGTCCAGAACAATGGCCTCTTCAAGCTCATCATGCCCGTACCATGGGGCATGAGCCAGCATGTCAAAGATGGCCTGCCGCGTCCGGTCAGATGTGGGGCGCGTCCCTTCTCCCCGTGGGGCCATAAGTGCACGGCCCTTGTTCTCTCCGCCAACAATCCGCATGAATCAGCGGGTCCGCTTGCGGGTCGGAGCAGGTAGATCGGGGATCTGCTCGCGCAGTGTCTTACCGTTGACTTCCTCAAGTTCGCGCGCCTTCAGGGAGCCGAGCTGAAACGGACCATACGACAGACGGATCAGGCGGCTCACATGCAGGTTCAGGCCGCGCATAACCTGACGGATTTCACGGTTCTTACCTTCACGCAGAGAGACGGTCAGCCAGGAGTTGTCACCCTTGACGGAATCCAGTTCGGCTTCGATCGAGCCGTAACGGATGCCTTCAAATTCAAAACCATCGACCAGAGAGGCCAGACGTCTCTCGTCCACCATGCCAAAGACGCGCACACGGTAACGGCGGACCCAGGCATTGCCGGGCAGCTCCAGACGACGTGCCAGTTCGCCATCGTTTGTCAGCAGCAGCA
The DNA here is from genome assembly GCF_039638325.1 of Gluconobacter sp. OJA. Taxonomy (NCBI): domain Bacteria; kingdom Pseudomonadati; phylum Pseudomonadota; class Alphaproteobacteria; order Acetobacterales; family Acetobacteraceae; genus Gluconobacter; species Gluconobacter sp. OJA. Next base: position 401,602 of record NZ_JBDIWI010000001.1, read on the forward strand.
GACCCTCGGAATTGATATCCAGTCGGCCGACGCTGATAACACGCGGCATTCCCTCAGGCAGGGAGTCAAAAACTGTCCGGCGTTCCTGCGGGTCACGATGCGTGGTCAGAAGGCCGTCAGGCTTGTGATAACGCCACAGACGGGTACGCTCGGGATTATCCACGGGCTTACCGTCAACCAGCACGATGTCACCCGGCTGAACGAATGTTGCGGGATGCGTGACGGGCTGGCCGTCCATCTTGATCCGGCCGTCTTCGATCATGCGTTCCACGTCACGACGGCTGGCAACGCCAGCGCGCGCAAGGAACTTTGCGATGCGTTCGCCTCTTGGGCCGTCGGATGTTTCAGGGGTCGGGTTAAGTTCTTCGGTCATCGTGCTGCTGCCTCCACCAGCGCCGCATACAGGCGACGGTCGCCGGGGTCGAGGGTGAATTCAGGATGCCACTGTACACCAATGGCGAATTTTGCGTCGTCCAGTTCGATTGCTTCGATCACACCGTCCGCCGCAACAGCCGAGATTTTTGCCTTTCCTGCCGTCCCCACAGCCTGATGGTGGGACGAATTGACGTGCATGATCTCGGTCTCAACAATGCGGGCCAGACGGGTGCCAGTCACAAGAGAAACCGTATGTCCGGGTTCATGGCGCGGGTTGGGCTGCTCATGTTCCAGTTCGGGTGGAAGATGCTGGATCAGTGTCCCACCCGCATTCACGGCCATAAGTTGCATGCCGCCGCAGATTCCCAGAACAGGAATGTCCCGCTTGAGTGCAGCACGCAGAAGGGCAAGCTCGGCAGATGTTCTCGCGGGGCGGGGGCTGGTCAGAGGATGAGGTTCTTCCCCATACAGCGCAGGATCAACATCAAACGCGCCGCCAGTGATAACGAGGGCGTCCAGGCGCTCTACCATAGCTTCCGCGTTCCCCACATACCCCAGGCAGACTGGTAAGCCGCCAGCGCCACTGAGGGCTGTGAGATAATTTTCCCGCAAGGCATGATAAGGATAGCGAGAAAATTGCCCCGAACCGCCAGGCTCATGATCGAGCGTAAGACCAATGAGCGGAGCTGTGTTCCGGGAAGGGGATGGACGGGCGGTGGTCATACGCCCCATCATCGCATCATGATTCAGGCCGATACAAGCCGCGCCATGCAGTTGGCTCTTGATGCCGCAGACGAAGCGGCCCGACAGGGTGAAGTTCCCGTGGGGGCAGTGGTGCTGGATGCGGCGGGAGATGTCGTGTCCGTGGCGCGCAACCGCGTAGAGGAACTGTATGACGCTTCTGCCCATGCTGAACTCTTGGCCATGCGTGCCGCAGCAGTGAAGCTTGGCTCGCCGCGCCTGACAGGATGTACGCTTGTTGTCACGCTGGAACCCTGCTCGATGTGCGCGGGCGCCATTGTACATTTCAGGTGCGAGCGTGTCGTGTTCGGTGCTTATGATCCCAAAGGTGGCGGGGTCGAACATGGTCCGCGTGTGTTTGAACGGCCGACCTGCCTGCACAGGCCGGAAGTGATCGGCGGACTACGTGAACGGGAAGCGGCTCTTCAGCTCAGGACATTCTTCCAGCGGCTGCGGAAAGGGTGACAAACAAAGACTTACGGATGTTTCACCTCCCGGTCAGCTTGGTGAATGGGAACGCAGTGCATAGTGCGGACTTATAACGACCGAACCGTTCTTCTGTAACAATCGGGACTGACATGACCACACGCTTCCGCGCTTCCCTTGCTGCCCTCGCTGCCACGACCTTTCTGGTCGCGGCTCCCGCTGCCATGGCGGATAACGGAGCCATCAAGCCGCAAACCAATGTTCAGGCACTGCCCAACTTCGTCACTCTTGTGAAGCAGGTGAAGCCTGCCGTTGTTTCCATCACGGCACACATCAAGGCCGATGTTGCCGAGCAGGAAGAGAACGGCCCAGGCGGTGATGGCGGCGGCGGAATGCAGGGTTCGCCTTTCCCGTTTCCCTTCCCGTTCCAGATGATGCCGCAGCAACAGCAGCAGAACCGCACGGTGGAAGCTCGCGGATCAGGCTTCATCATCTCGGCTGATGGTTATGTCGTGACCAACAACCATGTTGTGAATGGCGCCACGAAGGTGACGGTCACGCTGGATGACGGGACCACATTGCAGGCCAAGATCATTGGCCGTGATCCGAAGACGGACGTGGCTCTTCTGCGTGTGAAGCCAACCGGAAAACTGCCGTTCATTGACCTCGGTGATTCTGATGATGTCCAGCCGGGCGAATGGGTCGTTGCCGTCGGCAATCCCTACGGTCTTGGCGGAACCGTGACGGCAGGTATCGTCTCGGCTCTGGGCCGTGATCTGCATTCCGGTGCATATAACGACTTCATCCAGGTTGATGCGCCGATCAACCACGGCAACTCCGGTGGCCCGCTGTTCACGCAGGATGGCAAGGTCGTGGGCATCAACTCCATGATCATTTCGCCGAACGGTGGTGGCTCAATCGGTATCGGCTTTGCCATTCCATCCAACACGGTGCGATCTGTCGTCGATCAGCTTGAAAAAACGGGTCATGTGACGCGAGGCTATTTCGGCATCGAGGGGCAGGATATTTCTCCGACGATGGCTCAGGCGCTCAACCTGAAGTCCCCGGAGCCCGGTGCTCCGCCACATGGTACGCTGGTGGCGTCCGTCTCCAAGGGTAGCCCAGCCGAAAAGGCTGGTATCAAGAGCGGTGACGTCATCCTGACGCTAAATGGCCATCCGGTGAAGAACGGCCATGATCTGGCTGTGAAGGTTGTCTCCATTGCACCCGGGACAGACGCTACGGTGAACCTGCTGCGTGACGGCAAGCCGATGGATGTGAAGTTCACAGTGGGCAACCTTGCTAACCAGGATCATGGCAGCGGCGGTGCAGATAGCAGCCAGTCCGCCGGTGCTGGCAAGCTTGGTGTGTCTCTGGCATCCCTGACGCCGCGCGCCCGACAGGAACTGGGCCTGGATGACAGCGTGCAGGGCGCCGTCGTTGCTGACGTTGTTCAGGGTTCCCCGGCTGACCAGTCTGGCATTCGTCCGGGCGACATTATTGTGGCCGTGGGAAATCACGTCACGCCGTCTCCGAAGGCTGTGGTGGCACAGGTGCGTGACGCTCTGTCCCGCAAGCAGCCCCCTCTGCTACGCATCCTGCGTGACGGGCAGCAGCTCTTTGTCGCTGTCTCGCCTGATGGTTCGGATGATGGCAGCTCAGGCGACGATCTCCAGTAATTCTCGTATCGGGTTTTACGAAACAGCGCGGGGGGACAGATGTCTCCCTGCTTTTTTTATGGTCGTCACAAGGGAAGGCGTCAGAGTTCTGTAACTGGACAGAAGGCCCGAGATAAGTTTTTCTGAGCCGCAATTGGCGTTCGTGCGTTACGGTCGCTTAAAACGCGGATCTGTTAAGGATTTTGGATTAATGGCCAATATCAGCCCCCTCGCCGGAAAAACGCTCGATCAGTCGCAGTTGACGGATATATCGGCCCTGGTTGCCGCTTATTATGATCGCAAGCCGGACGTCTCCATCCCGACCCAGCGTGTTTCGTTCGGGACTTCCGGGCACCGTGGTTCGTCTTTCCATACCAGCTTCAACGAAGGCCATATCCTCGCCATCTGTGAAGCAATCTGTCGGTATCGTAAGGCGGAGGGGATTGATGGCCCGCTCTTCATTGGCATTGACTCGCACGCCCTGTCGGCCCCTGCACAGCGCTCGGCCATTGAGGTTTTCGCGGCCCACGGCATTGATGTCCGCATCGACCAGAACGATGGCTACACGCCGACGCCTGTCATTTCCCACGCCATTCTGACCTATAACAAGGGCCGCACGACGGGTCTGGCCGATGGTGTGGTTGTCACGCCGTCCCATAACCCGCCGACGGATGGTGGCTTCAAGTACAATCCGACGAACGGTGGTCCGGCAGATACGGCCGTGACGAAAGCCATTCAGGATATGGCGAATGACCTGCTGGCGGATGGCCTGAAGGACGTAAAGCGCCTGCCTTACGACGAAGCCAAGAACGCACCGTCCATCAAGCGCTATGATTACGTCACGCCGTATGTGGCCGATCTGGAAAACGTCATCGACATGGCGGCCATCCGTGATGCGGGCGTGAAGATTGGTATTGATCCGCTGGGTGGCGCTGCCGTTGGCTACTGGAAGCCCATCGTCGAGAAGTACGGCCTGAACGCTACGATCGTCAGCGATGTCGTGGACCCGCAGTTTGCGTTCATGACGGCAGACTGGGACGGGCAGATCCGTATGGACTGTTCTTCGCCGTATGCCATGGCGCGTCTCATCAAGATGGGCCAGGATTTTGACGTCGCGTTCGCCAATGACACGGATGCAGACCGTCATGGCATCGTGGCCATGCCGGATGGCTTGATGAACCCGAACCACTATCTGGCTGTGGCGGTTTCGTACCTGTTCCAGAACCGCCCCGAGTGGAAGCCTGATCTCGGTGTCGGCAAGACGCTGGTGAGCAGTGGTCTGATTGATCGCGTTGTCGCGGATATGGGCCGTAAACTGGTCGAGGTGCCGGTCGGCCTGAAATGGTTCGTGCCGGGCCTGATGGATGGCTCGCTGGGCTTTGGCGGCGAGGAGAGTGCAGGCGCAACCTTCCTGCGCCGTGATGGCTCAGTCTGGACGACCGACAAGGACGGTCTCATTCTCGGCCTTCTTGCTGCGGAAATCACAGCCAAGACGGGCAAGAACCCAAGCCAGCATTATCATGAGATCATCGCTCGCCTCGGAACGCCGTATTATGCGCGGATCGACGCGGCAGCGAACCCGGAGCAGAAGGCCAAGCTCAGCAAGCTGGCGCCTGAGCAGTTCCCGCTTGAAGAACTGGCTGGTGACAAGATCATTGCCAAGCTGACGAAGGCACCGGGCAATGGCGCGGCGATCGGCGGCCTGAAGGTTGTGACGGAAAATGGTTGGTTCGCAGCCCGTCCATCCGGCACGGAAGATGTCTATAAGATCTATGCCGAGAGCTTCAAAAGCCCAGAGCACCTGAAGGCCATTCAGGACGAGGCGCAGGCCGCGATTTCCAAAGTCTTTGCGTCTTGAAGCTGTTGCCCTCAAAAGCGCAGTAACGACATTGGGCCACCATCTTTAACGAGATGGTGGCCTTTTTTGTGGAACGTCTTTCCCGCCCGGTCAGAAAGGCAGCACGGGCCTTTATTTTCCCGAGAGGCTTCGGTGCAACCGTGCAATAGCACCTGGCAGGCCCCGGATTTTCAGAATACGACCTGTCTCGTCATGATCTTCGGACAAGACGCGGGTGCTCTCGTAAATTTCGCCAATCAGCCCCTGTTTCGAGTAGGGCAGTACCAGAACATCATCGACCATTTTCGTCTCGAAGAAGGCGATTAGGCTTTCCCGTAAAGCACTGACGTCATCTGGCCGATGGGCAGACAAGGGAATGGCGTCGGGATGCTTTTCCAGCAGTTCAGCGCGCCGGGCCTCATCAACCTTATCCATTTTGTTCAGAACAAGCCGGGATGGCACAACATCCGCCCCGATTTCATGCAGAACGCTGCGGCTAACCTCAAGCTGCGCTTCGTAAGTCGGGTCCGAGGCATCTACGACAAATAGCAGCAGGGACGCTTCCAACGCTTCAGACAGCGTGGAGCGGAACGAGGCGACCAGATCATGGGGGAGCTGTTTGATGAAGCCCACCGTGTCGGACACAAGAATACGCGGACGTGTCTCGGGCTGAAGTGTCCGGACTGTCGTATCAAGGGTAGCGAAGAGCTTGTCCTGCACCAGAACTTCGCTACCGGTGAGCGCGCGCATCAGGGAGGACTTGCCAGCGTTGGTGTAACCCACCAGAGCGACGCGGAGCTGATCCCGCCGTGCAGAACGCCGGTTATCGCTATCGCGTTGCACGGCTTCCAGCTGGGTTTTCAGCTCGGCAAGGCGGTCCCGGATCTTGCGGCGATCAAGCGACAGATTGGTTTCACCAGCGCCGGGCCCCTGCTGTCTGCCGCCGCCATTCGAAGATTCCCGCAGGCGTGGTGCAACGTATTTCAGCCGCGCCATCTCCACCTGAAGCTTTGCTTCGCGGGTGTTGGCGTGACGATGGAAAATTTCGACAATGACACCCGTACGATCCAGCACCTGCGCGCCGGTAGCGCGTTCGAGATTGCGGATCTGACTAGGTGTCAGTTCGTGGTCAACAATGACGAATTCTGGCTTGCGGGGGCCATCTGAGTCTTCTTCATCGGGCTCTGATGCTTCAACGGTGCCCTCAAAGCGTTTGCGGGCTTTTGTCATCGGGGTCTTGACCATCGGTGTGATGATCCCGCGGCCGCCGGTAATGTCTGCGAGCTCTTCCAGCTTGCCAGCACCAAGGAGCGACGCAGCACCCGTACCTTCGCGCTTTTGCGAGACGGACCCGATGACGTCATAGCCAAGGGTTTTGACCAGTCTCCCCAGTTCTTCCAGGCTGGCTTCGTGTGCGACGTCATCAACGTCAGGGGTCTGGATGCCGACGAGAACGGCGAGCGGAATGGGGAGCTTTGTTTCCATTCGCCCTTACATAGCACGGATTATGACAACGCCATCGAAATGCATGGACGGCGTGACTCACTGTTTCGATGGCGCGGAACACGACGCATTTTCTGCACGTTTCTGACGAAGTTTGTTGTCTGGGGCTGGGGGGTGCGGCATGAGAAGGCACAATCAGAAACCACCCTTTTTCCGTCAGCAGGTCCGTACAGATGTCAGAACACACCCCAATTGGTCTCGGAAAAGAAGCCAGAACCGTCAAGGCATTGACCCACTCGGGCAATTTCCATGCCGACGAGACGCTGGGTTACGCCATTCTTCACTACGCCCTTTCGCCGGAAGGCAGTCTGCGTGGCCGTGTGCTCGGTGAAGACGCAGACGACCGCCTGCAGTTTGTTCGCACCCGGTCACCGGAGCGTATTGCAGAAGCCGATATCGTTTTTGATGTCGGCGGTGTCTTTGATCCGTCCATCGGGCGGTATGACCATCACATGAAGGACAAGCCCCTGCGTGAAGACGGGACGCCGTATAGCGCTGCGGGTCTGTTGTGGAAGGACTACGGCCACGCTGCCATCCGCAATATCGTCACCACACCGGTGACCGAGGACATGGTTGCCGCCATCTGGCAGTCGCTCGACAAGTCCCTGATCATTCCTGTTGATCAGGATGACAATGGTGTAGCCAAGATGGGCAAGCTGTCTCTTGCGGATATTGTTTCTGCGTGCAGCCCGGCCTGGGATACTGCGGAGCTGTACGGAGCGCAGGAAGCCAAACAGCGTGAAGCTTTAGGGTTTGCGAGTGCGGCAACGGCCGTCGCATCCCATCTGGTTAATATGGTTGACCGTGTACGGGCCAGCCTCAAGGCCGCTAACCGCGTTGTGGAAGCTTACGAGGCTGCGGAAGACAAGCGCATCCTTGTCATGGAAACGGGAATGCCCACGGAAAAGGTCATTTTCGAGCGGGATCTTCCGGTTGTTTATGTTGTCTCTCCAGCAGGCCCGGAGCAGTGGAACGTGAAGGCCATTCCCCCTGTGCGCGGCGATTTCGGGCAGCGCGTCTCTTTGCCGGAGGCCTGGGGTGGGCTGGAAAAAACTGCGCTAGCGGCCGTTTCGGGCGTTCCGGATGCAGTTTTTGCTCATCCGGCCCGTTTCATCTGTGGTGCGGGAAGCCGGAATGGGGCCATCACCATGGCGCGCCTGGCGTTGGAAATCGATGCGGCCCTGAAATCCAAAGCTGACTGATCACCGGCATTAGAAAACCGTTGATCCGGAAAAAGCGCCCGGATCAACGTCTTGTTTGTAAATGCTGGTTCAGGCTGCAATTTCTGCAAGCAGCGCGTCTACATCTTCTGGCCGGGTGTAGTAACTCGTGACCAGACGGATCAGTGTGCCAGAGACGTCTTCCGGTGTAGGCCAGCGGTAGAATGTGTAGCCAACGGTTTCCAGATCTTTCAGAACCAGATCTGGCAGAATGACGAAAACCTCGTTGCTCTGCCGCTCATAAGGCATCTGGGCCGCCGGATGGCGACGAAGCCCATCGACAAGGCGCTGGGCCATCTGGTTCGCATGCGCGGCGTTCTGGAGCCACACATCGTTTTCCAGCAATGCGTGAAGCTGCGCACTCAGGAAACGATGCTTGGACCACAGATTGCCACTGCGTTTGATGCGACGCAGAAACTCTTTAACCAGTGGGCGTGTCCGCTCATTGAGGAAAAAGACCACGGCTTCCGCCGCCATTGCGCCAGCCTTGGTGCCTCCGAAGCTCAGAACATCCACACCTGCTTTCCACGTCACGTCTGCTGGAGAGCAGCCAAGATGGGCCACGGCATTCCCCAGGCGCGCGCCATCGAGATGCACGCTCAGGCCATGGTCGTGTGCGATGCGCGTCAGTGCGGCCAGCTCCTCCAGACTGTAGACAAGTCCCCATTCGTTCGCCTGTGTGAGTGACAGAGCCTGAATGACAGGGCTGAGAATGCCGCTTTCCTCATTATTCCTGAGAACGGCAGGCATTGTCGCCGGGTCCAGCTTTCCTTCTGCGGATGGAATGCAGATGAGCTTGGCGCCATGCATGTAGAATTCCGGAGCGCCACCTTCATCCGTGTTGATATGGGCGCTCTGGTCGCACAGCACGGCTCCGTAAGGTGAGACCAGCGCGGAAAGCGCGATACTGTTGGCGGCAGTTCCAGTCGCGATCGGGAAAACAGCCACTTCCGTCTCGAAGATGTCCCCAAACCGTTTGTCCAGGGATTGGGTAAGATCATCCGCTCCATAAGATCCAACACTGCCCTCATTGGCGGCCAGCAAGGCTGCCATGACTTCAGGGCAGATGGGGGTAACATTGTCACTGGCGAAGTTCTTGCGTATTTCCTCGGACATAAAACCATCCTTTTCCTGCGCACGACGCGGGCTGTAGCCTGAATCGTAACTGAAACTGCAGCCTGTTGCCATCCGGAGAGCCCATGAGCACGTTTCCCCCTGAACTGGCCGGCAAACTCATAGATGGCAAAGGTATTGCCCGGTCTCTGACAGACCGTATCGGCCGTGAAGTTTCCAGCTTTATCGAGCAGGGCAATGCCGTGCCGGGTCTGGCGGTTGTTCTGGTCGGCAACGATCCTGCATCTGAAGTCTATGTGAAGAACAAAGCTATTCAGACGCACCGTGCTGGCATGCGCTCCTTCATGCACATGCTGCCGCAAAGCACGAAGCAGGAAGAACTGCTGGAGCTCCTTGCGCAGCTGAATGCGAACCCGCAGATTCACGGTATTCTCGTCCAGCTTCCGTTGCCGCCCCAGATTGATCCGGTTGTCGTGACGAATGCGATTGCGCCGCATAAGGATGTCGACGGGTTGGGTGAAGTAAATGCCGGGCGCCTGTCTCTGGGCATTGACGGGCTCGTCCCCTGCACGCCGCTGGGATGTCTTATGCTGCTACAGTCTGTTCATAAGGACATGACGGGCAAGCATGCTGTGGTGATCGGGGCGTCCAGTCTGGTTGGAAAGCCCATGGCGCAGCTTCTGTTGAAGCAGAACTGCACGGTCTCGGTCGCGCATATCCATACGCGGGACACACGAGCACTGGCACGTGAGGCAGACATTCTGGTTGTGGCAACCGGCAAGCACGGCCTTGTTCGTGGAGACTGGATCAAGCCGGGCGCTACCGTCATTGACGTTGGTATTACGCGCGTCCCGACGCCTGAAGGCCGGACACGACTTGTGGGAGATGTTGCTTTTGAGGAAGCGCTCCCCATTGCAGGTCATATTACGCCTGTTCCGGGTGGCGTTGGCCCAATGACCATTGCCTGCCTGCTGCACAATACGCTTCAGGCTGCGCGCGTTACACAGGGGCAAAGCAAGGGTGAAGCCCTCTGATGCGTGTTTCTGTTGAACTGGTTCCCCGCTCGGAAGACGCTCTGTTTGATGATGTTGCGGTGGTACAGAAAGTGCTTCCGCAGGTTGGTCTTCTGAACATTCCGGACCTGATCCGTTTCGACCTGCGCAGTGACGATGCTGCTGCACAGGTTAACCGTCGGTCAGGCATGGATGTGATTCCGCATATTCGGGCGATTGATATCGCTCCTGGAGCACCTCTTCCGGGTGCAGATCGTCCAGAATTGAAATCCGTGCTTGTGGTGGCAGGCGATCCACTGCCTGCGGGAAGTGATCGAGTGTCCTACCCGAATACTTCTGCGGAAATCATTGCGCGGTATCGCAAGGAAGCGCCGCATCTGGATGTTTATGCGGTATTTGACCCTTACCGCCGGGCTCCCTGGCGGGAGCTGGAAGATATCGCCCGGAAGAAAGACGCCGGGGCCTGCGGTTTCTTTACTCAACCGTTGTTTGATCTGCACATGCTCCAGCTCTCCATGGACTGGTTGCGCGACGACACGGTGTTCTGGGGCGTCTCACCTGTCTTGGGTGAACGATCCCGCCGATACTGGGAGCGCGTTAACCATGTGGTGTTCCCCAAAGACTATGACGATACCCTTGAAGGGAACGTGCATCTTGCGCGCCAGATGCTGACACTGGTGCGCGAAAAGAACGACAATGCCTATCTTATGCCTCTGAAAGTTGATCTTGCATCTTATCTGGGCGGCCTAGGTGATATTATAACGGGGTAGGAACTAACGAGCGGAGATCATAGCCCGGATGCGCGTATGCCTTTTTCTCTTACCCCTTCTGGGAGGCGCGCTGGTTCCGGCCGCTCTTTCGGCCAAAACCCTCTCTGACCCGGCTCCGGTTTTTGCTCCGCTGACACTGCCTGATGCCCCGAACGTCTATCGTTCGGGCTCCGGTCTGCCAGGACCACAATACTGGCAGAACCGAACGGATTACGTCATCCGATCCCGCATCGACACGCAGGCGCATGTCCTGCATGGGGCCGAAACCGTCACATACAGCAACAACAGTCCGGAAACGCTGGACGTTCTGTGGGTTCAGTTGGAGCAAAACCTCTATCGCACAGACTCACGGGCCTCGTTCTGGGGTAAATTTCCATCGGGTGGTCATCATACTTCCGGCATGGAAATCGAGCGTGTTTCCATTGTGCAGTGCGGCCATGAAGTTGATGTCACGCCGCTCATTACCGACACCCGGATGCAGCTTCGACTGCCCCGAGCCCTTGATGCTCATGGCGTCGCAGTCATTAAAATCGAGTGGCACTATACAATCCCGGGAGAATGGGGAGGTCGTACAGCTGTCACCCCGTCTCGCGAGGGCGAAATTTACGAGATTGCTCAATGGTACCCGCGCCTGAGCGTGTATGATGATCGTGCGGGATGGAACACTCTGCCCTATCTCGGGCAGGAGTTTTATCTGGAATATGGCAACTTCGATTACACCGTCACTGTTCCGTGGAACTTCACGGTCGTCGGGTCCGGGGCACTCCTGAATCCGGAGCAGACCCTGACGACAACGGAGCGCGCGCGACTGGCTCAGGCAGCGCAGAGTGACAATCGCGTCATGATCCGGACCATTGATGACGTGACAGACCCCAAAAGCCATCTCAGGCAGTCTGGGGAAGTGTCCTGGCATTACGTTATGCGCAATAGCCGCGACGTGGCCTTTACGGCATCGCCAGCTTTTCTGTGGGATGCTGCTCGTATTAACCTGCCGCCGGTTGCGCCCTGGGCCAATTATCGTCCGGTTCCGCGGCTGGCGATGTCCGTCTATCCCCGCGAAGGCATTGGCCCGCATGGATGGGACCGATCAACGGAATACGTCAAACACGCCATCGAGTATTTTTCGTCTCAGTGGTACGAATATCCATGGCCAAATGCCGTCAATCTGGGCGGGCACGGAGCCGGAATGGAATATCCGGGTATCGTGTTTGACGGCATGAGTGACCGGGACCCGGAGCTCTTCTGGATCACGACGCATGAGTTGGGCCACGACTGGTTCCCGATGATTGTGGGTTCTGATGAGCGGCGTAATCCGTTCATGGATGAAGGGTTCAATACCTTTATCGATGCGTATGCGTCAGATCATTTCCACAACGGGGAATTCGCGCCAAAGCGGGACCCGGAATTTGCTCCAAAAACGGGCAATCCTGCGCAGGATATCGTTCCTGTCCTGACGGATTCAAAAGCGCCAAACCTGATGGCGGGGGCCGACGAGGTCTCCGAAACCTACCGCCATAGCGTTGTCTATTTCAAAGGGGCTTACGGGCTGAAGCTTCTGCGAGAGCAGATTCTCGGGCCTGTGCGTTTTGACGCTGCCTTCCGTCGCTATATTGCCGTCTGGGCTTTTCATCACCCATCGCCCTCGGATTTTTTCCGCTTGATGAGCAGCGAAGCCGGTGAGGATCTCTCATGGTTCTGGCGCGGATGGTATTTCTCTAACGCCGCGCCCGATTACGCTGTTGGAACCGTGGAGCAGAAAGGAACAGACCCTGTGTCTGTACAGGTTCTGAACTACGGCACCCTGCCTCTTCCTGTTGTTCTGCGCGTCGAATATCAGGACGGAACAACGCTGGACCGCCGTATCCCGACGGAAGCTTGGCGGCAGACCAGCGATTTGAAGGTCACGTTTGAAGCCCATGGTCCGGTGAAGGCCGTAACGCTTGATCCAGACCATGTCATTCCGGACATTGACCGCAGCGATAACCGTAAATGACACGCCACCATTCCTGACATGCAATGTGTGTCAGGAATGGAAAAACTCCCATGTCCTGCCAAAGGCATGGGAGGAGTAGTTTTCACCCGACCATTTGAATAGCTGCGCGAGTTTCGTTGGATGCCGCAGGTCCCGCATATGGTGAAGGGGCAGCAGACGCTGACAGACCTTCAATCATATCCCTGTTGATATCAATGAGAGCCTGAAGGGATGTATCCGAGTTCAGCGCAACATTGGCGTAACGCATGGACCAGGTTCCAACGGTCGTCAGGTCTTTGCGCAGAATGGCATCCAAAGGGCAGTCCGTCCGCTGGACCCCCTGCATCAGAATGCCCCAGAGTTTGAGATTGGCAGACAATGCAGCCTGCCGATCTGAGCGTGTTTTTGCGGCCGAAAGCAGCCCATTAACGTGTCTGAACGCCATGGCTTCCACTTCTCGTGGCGGAAGATAGGTGCCGGACTGGTTCTGGTATTGTGACATGCCATAGGTCATGGACATGATGCTCCTTTACAAAAGGACTGTTTCAAAAGGCTCCCGGGAAACGGGAAACTTTTGGAGCAGTTCAGGAAGGGGCGCTGGCTTTCACCAGCGCCCCGCCGACATCAACCGCGGAAGAGCGACATGATGTTGGAAGACTGCGAATTCGCAATCGAGAGCGACTGAATGGCCAGCTGCTGCTTCGTTTGCAGGGACGTAAGCTTGGCGCTTTCCGCTGCAAGATCAGCATCCGTCAGAGCACCCACACCCGTCGTCAGAGCGTCAGACAGCGTGCTGTTGGACGTCTGAAGCTGTGTAACGGTATTGGAAGCCACACCAATGCTGGAAGAAATGCGGCTCATCTTGTTGATAGCGCCCGTGACAGCAAGCTGTACAACATTCGTGCCAGTGGTGGAGGCAATCGAGACAGGTTTCTGAATGCTGGCACCCACAATGCCATCACCTAGTGTCAACGTTGTGCCCTGAGCCACGCCCGTCAGCTTGCCGCTTGAGTTTGTCAGGCCCGTGGCCGTTGCCAGTGAGGTTGTGTAGCTGGCTTCTGTTCCATCTGTTGATGTGACAGCATCGAATTTGGTTGTCTGGTTCGTCGTTGTGTTTGTAACGGTGTAAGAACCAGCGGACCCAGTGACAGTATAACCCGTCGTTGCCGTGGTAGCAGAATTTAGGGTGCCATCGGCAGCGATGCTGATCTTATGATCGCTATCCGTTGCGCCAAGAATTGCGTTGATGCTGTCAGTCATTGCCGAAGCCGCATTATCAGACAGCGGGCTGCCAGCACTTGCCACATAATTCGTGACGTTCCCGGTGCTGTCGGTAGCGGTAAGCGCTGTATGACCGTCAACATATGCTGCAGAAGACGGAATTGACAGTGTCGTCGTTGCTGCGCTGCCGTTGGACAGGTTGACGCTGGAAGAATCCAGGTTGCCGCCAGCGACTGTCAGCGTGCCGTCGTTTTCCAGCTCTGCGCCAAATCCGGCATTTCCAATGGCTGTGACAAGAGTGGAAAGTTGATCAGCCTTCGTGTTCGTCGCGGAATCCGTGCGCGCTCCGCTGATGTTGACGTCCACGATATTGGTCATGGCTTTTGCATTACCATTCGCATCGAGGTCCGCAGCCTTCGTGACGCTGTAGGCCATGTTGCCACTGGCGTCAGCTTTGGCAGAAATGGAGTCCCCGTTTTTGAGCGTATAGACCGTCGTACCGTCGGACTGACTCTTCGACGTGGCGCCATCAATGCTCAGAGCGCCGTTTGACCCAACAGTTACGGTCGCTGCCGTCGTCAGTGCATTGGAAATCGCCGATCCAACTGCTGAGGATGCCCCCTTTGCTGAGGAACCGGGCTGAGAATCCATTACAAAAGACGTCGTAATGGCTGGGTTGGCAGCAGTTGCACTGGAGGCACTTGCTGCAGACAGGTTCTTCAGTGTCAGGCTCGTCGCAGTGGTGCTGTCGCCGGTGCCCGTGATGCTCATGGCTGTGGCATCAATGGTTGCGCCCTTCATGTCTGTGCTCAGACCCTGCAAGCCCAGACCTGTCGAGGTGGCATCAGCGCCATTCAGCGTGAAGAGGTTTCCGTTGATGTCCTGAGCAGCAGAAATCTGCGTGTACTTCACACTGCTGCTGGTTGAACCGGATAGCAGGTTCACACCCTGGAAGGTCGAGTTCGAAGTCGCCACATCAACCTGGGACAGGTAGCTGCTCAGCTGGGTGTTCAGGGTATCCTGATTTTCACCGTTATTGGCAGCGTTCGTCACGGTCTCGGAAATATTGCTCAGGACGGTCGAGATAGACCCGGCCTGCGAAGAGGCCGTGCTGAGAACCTGCCCAGCGAACTGAAGACCTGTCGAGACACCGGACAGAGCCGAAATCTGGGAATTCATTGTCTGGGAAATGGCGTAAATGGCCGGGCTGTCAGAGGCGGAGCTGACGCTCTTGCCCGTGGACACGGCGTTCTGCGTCTTGCTCAGCTGGTCCGTCGTCTGGTTCAGGACCTGAAGAGCCGACATGGCGGCTGTATTTGTATTGATTGACATGGACATCGAGACATTCTCCGTCGGTGCAGTTTTGCTCCTTCACGATAGGCCTCGAATGGTTAAGGGAACCTGAATCTTCATCTTTAAAAAACGGTGACAGGGTTTGACAGGAAAGAGGCAAACAACCGGTAAATTTTAAGCAGTTCTTGCATTTTATAGACAGGAACGAAATAAGAACAATGCATGAAGAAATCTCTGTCTGAACGTCTTGCGATTCTGTCCGATGCGGCAAAGTACGATGCGTCCTGCGCGTCCAGTGGATCGACGCGCCGGGACTCTGCCAAAACAGGAGGTCTGGGCTCCACGACCGGGAACGGGATCTGTCATGCCTATACGCCGGATGGGCGTTGTATTTCGCTGCTCAAGATCCTGCTGACCAATTTCTGCGTTTATGACTGCGCCTATTGCATCAACCGCTCGTCCTCAAATGTTGAGCGGGCGAAGTTCACGCCTGATGAAGTGATCTGGCTGACGCTGGAGTTCTACCGTCGGAACTGCATTGAGGGGCTTTTCCTGTCGTCCGGGATTATCCGGTCGTCCGATCATACGATGGAGCAGCTTGTTCAGGTCGCGCGTGACCTGCGGCTCAAGCATGGTTTCCGCGGATATATCCATCTCAAAACGATCCCGGATGCGTCTCCCAAATTGCTGGAGGAAGCTGGGCTTTATGCGGATCGCTTATCGATCAACGTCGAGATGCCAACAGAAACGGGCCTGAAGGATTACGCGCCGGAGAAGGATGCCGGAAATATCCGTCGCGCGATGGGGGACATGCGTCTCAAGATTGATGCAGCCAAAGAGAAGACACATACAGGCAGGCGGGCAGGGCGCTTTTCACCGGGCGGCCAAAGCACACAAATGATCATCGGGGCAGATGCCGCGACGGATCAGGATGTTCTGGCCAGTAGCTCAGGCCTTTACGGGTCTTATGGTCTGCGCCGCGTTTACTATTCAGCCTTCAGCCCCATTCCGGATGCTTCAGCGATCCTGCCTGTGCGTAGCCCCCCGTTACAGCGAGAGCACCGGCTGTATCAGGCAGACTGGTTATTCCGGTTCTATGGCTTTGATTTTGGCGAACTGACAGCATCACGGCCCAATGGAATGCTGGATCTGGAGATTGATCCCAAGCTGGCCTGGGCTCTGGATAATCGCGCGCAGTTTCCTGTGGACCTGAATCTGGCCTCCAAGGAAATGCTGCTGCGGGTTCCTGGACTTGGGGTTCGGACCGTTGCTGCGCTGCTGTCTGCGCGAAAGCACACGACAATCCGTCTGGAAGATCTGGCGCGGCTGAACGTGTCCATTAAAAAGGTGCGTCCGTTCGTCAAGGCATCCGGATGGAGTCCTGCGCGTCTGACGGATCGTCAGGATTTGCGCACTCTTTTTCTGCCGACTCCACAGCAGATGCGGCTTCTGTAAGTGCCGGTTACCGTCAGGCTCGCGGATACCAGCGCGTTTGAAGGCTGGCGCGAAAAGGCCAGAATGGCGCTTCAGCGTGACATTCCTCCAGACCAGATCCTCTGGCGCTATCCTGAGGCCGATCTGGATCTTTTTCACGCGGCTGAAAATCAGACGTTTGAGGGTGAAGTCGTGCGGGATGTTCGCCTCAAAGCGTCGAGCCTGCCCCTTTTGAAAGATGTTCTCTGCCACTCCAGTGCTGAGCGGTTCGCATTAGCTTATCGGCTGCTCTGGCGTCTTCAGAGTGATCCGAACCTGTTGTCGGTGGTGATAGATCAGGATGTGGCGCAGGCGCGTCGAATGGTGCATCAGGTTCGCCGAGCGGCCCATAAAATGACGGCTTTTGTGCGCTTCCGGGAGCAGGGAACGTCGGAGACGGGTCGGCGGCGTTTTCTTTCCTGGTTTGAGCCGGACCATCATGTGCTGGAAAAAGTCTCTTCTTTTTTCGCGGGCCGTTTCGCAGATATGGACTGGATGATCCTGACGCCGCGCGGCTCTCTGCGATGGGATGGCGAGACGGTACATTGCTCTTTCGAGCCCTGTGAAAAACAGGTGCTTGATGATGACGTGGATCAGCTCTGGCAGACCTATTACGCCTCGACTTTCAATCCTGCCCGTGTCCGGACGAAAGCGATGCGCAATGAAATGCCGCGGCGTTACTGGCATAACCTGCCAGAGGCGAACCGGATTCCCCATCTGGTGGCTCAGGCGGAAAAACGCGTGGCTGAAATGGCAGCGCAGGAGGCTCTTCCCGCGCCTAAATTTCATCAGGCTCTGCAGATTCGCCAGAAAGCCGTTCCAGCTGCGGTGCCGACAGCAGGCAGTTGGGCAGATCTGAAGCAGCAAATTCGCACCTGTCAGGCCTGCTCGCTTCACTGCCATGCTACGCAGGCGGTCTTGGGGGAGGGGCCTGAGACGGCAAAAATCATGCTGGTCGGTGAGCAGCCGGGCGATCAGGAAGATCTGGCTGGGCGTCCTTTTGTCGGTCCCGCAGGCTCTCTTTTAAAGGAGTGTATGGCGGAGGCGGGCGTTGAACCCCAGGCCCTCTACATGACGAATGCTGTAAAGCATTTCCGGTTCACCACGCGGGGCAGACGGCGCATTCACCAGACGCCTGGCGCTGAGCATGTTCAGGCGTGTCAGCCCTGGCTGCGGCAGGAAATAGCCTTGGTTCGGCCACAGCTTGTCGTGACGCTTGGGGCGACAGCATTGCGCGCAGTTGCGGGGCCTTCGGCTCAATTGAAAGACTTTCGGGGGCTGATGCGTGAGGACGCGCAAGGCGGACACCGTCATCTGAGCCTCGCTCATCCATCATGGATTCTGCGTCTGGGACCAACCGAGCAGGCCGAGCAGGAACGTCAGCGCTTGATTGAAGGTCTGAGAAAGATGCAGACCGCCCTTTAAGGGCAACATTCTGTTCAGGCGTTGCGTGGAGACCCTTTCAGGATAAGAAAATTTCGTCTCACGGATGAGCGGGCGCAAGGAAAAATCTTCCCGGCCTGAAAGGAAACGCATCAGTTTTTTCCGGCTTGAAGACGGCCATACAATATGTCATGGATGACCGAACCGATCGGTCAATCGGCCTTTTCATGAGGCCATTTCATTCAGCCGGTCACTTCGGACAGACCCGTTTAAAGCGAGAGAGACGATATGGCGCAGGGCGACCAAGCGCAGGCCGAACAGCAGTCCGGAGCGTCCGGAAAACCGCAGAAAAAGCGCAATCCCCTTGTACGGGTGCTCTTGATCTGTCTGGTTGTTCTGGTGCTGGTAGGGATTGGTTCATACCTCTTCCTGACCCGCAATAACATCGAGACGGACGACGCCTATACGGCCGGTCGCAAGATCGCCATTGCGCCGCACGTGAACGGGTATGTGACGCAGCTGCTGGTGAACGATAACCAGTATGTGCATCGCGGTGATCTTCTGCTGACCATTGATGACCGCGACTACGCGGCATCCCTGCACAAGGCACAGGCGTCAATCCAGCAGGCACAGGCCAACATGCAGGCCTATCAGCTGATGGTTGAAGTGGCGCACAAGAACTTCCCGGGTCAGCTCGTAACGGCTCAGGGCAGTCTTTCTGCCGCTCAGGCCCAGCTGACGAAGGCTGAAGCAGATTACAAGCGCCAGCGCAGTGTTTCACGTGCGGCAACGTCCCAGCAGGACATTGACTACGCTCGTGCAGCTCTTGAAGAAGCCAGAGCCCGTGTCATGCAGGCGCAGGGTCAGTTGACGCAGGCTGAGCCGGTGAAGGCCAATGTCGCGAATGCGGATGCCCGCGTCTCGCAGGAAGAAGCCAATCTGAAGTCTGCCCAGGCATCCCTGGAACAGGCTGAGCTCAACATGGAATGGACGCAGGTTCGCGCCCCTCATGATGGTTGGGTGTCCCAGCGTAGTGTCGAGCGTGGCAACTTCGTCCAGACCGGCCAGCAGATGTTCACGATCGTCCAGCCAGAAGTCTGGGTTGTGGCCAACTACAAGGAAACACAGCTGACCCACATGCGCCCGGGTCAGAAAGTGGACATCGAAGTTGACGCGTACCCACAGCTTAAGCTGCAGGGCCACGTGGATTCCATTCAGCTTGGCTCGGGTGAATCCTTCAGCACCTTCCCGCCCGAAAATGCGACAGGCAACTTCGTGAAAACGGTGCAGCGTATTCCGGTGAAGATCCTGATCGACAGCGGTCTTGATCCGCAGCTGCCGCTCGCTCTTGGTCTTTCCGTCGTTCCTACGGTCTATGTGAAATGAGCGATACTGCCGGGCATCAGGACTGGAAACCCAGTCATAATCCGTGGGTTGTGGCCATTACGGTCACGCTGGCGGCCTTCATGGAGGTGCTGGACACCACCATCGTCAACGTGGCGCTACCGCATATCGCGGGATCGCTCGGCAGTTCCTATGACGATGCCACCTGGGCGCTGACGTCCTATCTGGTGGCAAACGGTATCGTTCTGACGATTTCCGGCTGGCTTTCACGCCTGTTCGGCCGCAAGCGCTACTTTCTCATCTGTATTGCGATGTTCACCGTCTCGTCCTTCCTATGCGGTCTGGCGACATCGCTGCCCATGCTGGTGGTCTTCCGACTGATGCAGGGCTTCTTCGGTGGTGGCCTGCAACCCAGTCAGCAGTCCATCATCCTTGATACCTTCCCGCCCGAAAAACGTGGTGCAGCCTTTGGCATGACCGCGATTGCAACCATCGTTGGCCCGGTTCTCGGTCCGATGCTGGGTGGCTATCTGACGGACAACTTCTCCTGGCGCTGGATTTTCTTCGTCAACGTTCCCTTCGGGATCCTGACAGTCATGGCCGTAACGGCTTTCGTTGAGGATCCGCCTTGGGAGCGGAAGAAGCGTGAGAAGGTGGATGTGATCGGCATCAGTCTCATTACGCTGGGGCTGGGCTGTCTTGAGGTCATGGTCGACCGTGGTGAAGACGATGACTGGTTCGGCTCGAACTTCATCATCACCATGGCTGTTCTGGGCGTGATTGGTGTGCTCGGTGCGATCGTATGGCTCTGCTATGCCAAGGACCCGCTGGTGAAGCTGACGGTTTTGAAGGACCGTAACTTCGCAACCGGCATGTTCCTGATTTCCATGGTGGGGGCGACCCTCTACGCGTCTGCCATTATCGTTCCGCAATTTGCGCAGCAGGTGCTTGGTTATACGGCAACCACGTCTGGTCTGCTGCTTGCACCAGGTGGGGTCGCGGTAATTTGCCTGATACCGATTGTTGGTCGCCTCATGAAGGTCATTCAACTGAGGTATCTGATTGCCTTCGGGTTTTTCTGTATGGGCATGGCCATGTTCCAGGCTGCCCATCTGTACGCGGCAATCGATTTCAAACACCTGATGTTTTATCGAATCAGTCAGACCGCGTCTCTGGCTTTCCTCTTTGTGCCGATTTCAACGATCGCGTATTCGACGTTGCCACGTGAGCTGAACTCGGACGCATCAGCCCTGTTCAGTATGGCGCGAAACTATGTGGGCTCAATGGCCATTTCCCTGGCCACGGCAGCCATCATTGAAACGCGCCAACGGCACCAGAACTACGTGACCGATAACATGACGCCGGGGCGGCAGGAGTTCACCAACTATATCAATCATGCGCAGACCGTTGGTGAAGCGCATGGCCTGACGCCTGCGGCCGCGCATACGTTTGCAATCCATCGTCTGTTCATGGACTTCACGTCCCAGATCTCGATGCTGGCCTACAACGAGGTGTTTCGCTGGATCGGCGTTATCGCGATGTTCGTAGTCCCGCTTTGCTTCCTGCTGTCACCGAACAGTACGAAGAAGACGAAGCCGGCGGGAGGTCACTGATGATGCGGGCCGTAGATTTTCATGAAGGAATCGGCCGTAATGTTGGCCAGTCGGCTGATGGCTTCCGGGCTGTCATCAACGGGCAGCATGAGCCGACGGCGATGCACGATACGGGCCTGGCACAGGATCATAAGCTGTTCGGCAGCGAAATCCGGGTCTTCGATCTGGAGCTCGCCCGCATCCCTGCGGCGACGCAGCCAGTCGGAGAGGTTGTTCAGGGTGCGCCCAAAACCGTAGCGCCAGAAGGCGTCAGCAAGGTTCGGGAATTTTCCCGCTTCGCCAACGATGATGCGATACAGGTCCATGGACGTCGAGTGGAGCATCATTTTGATGGCAGTTTCCGTCAGGCGGCGCAGACTCGTATGAACGTCTGGCCCATCCTCTCGGGAAATGGCCTCAATAGCCGCCAGTTTGGTTTTGCTGCGTTCTTCGAAGAACGCGGAGAAGAGCGACGCCTTACCATCGAAATGATTGTAAAGCGTGCCCTTCGAAACACCGGCCTCCCGCGCAATCTGCGACATGGACGCACCTTCATAACCGCTTGCGAGAAAGACCTTTTCCGCTCCCTGCAGAATCTGCTCGCGCTTGGCGCGCATCTGGCACAGAGATGCGCTGGCCTCGTCAGGCATACTCTCGGGGCGGTCAGTCGGCGTGCTGGTCATGAGTGGGCAAGGTCCTTTTCCGGAAAAAATACCATCTCCAACATGCTGACCGAACTGGTCGGTCACCGCAAGATCATTTCCGTTTCAGGAGTTTCTTTGTGAGCGCAGCCTTTCTATCCCGCGCGCTGCTGTCTGGCTGCGCCCTTGTTGCTCTTTCCGGCTGCCTGCGGGTCGGACCGGAATATCACGAGCCTCATCCCTGGTCTCCGGCGCACTATGCCGATCATATGGCAGGTGCCCCTGACAGTGTGACGAGCGAAGCTGAGGCTGCCAGCAAATGGTGGATAGTCTTCAAGGATCCAGAGCTGGTTTCCCTGGAAGACCGCCTGGTTCAGCAGAACCTGTCCTTCCGTCTTGCAACGGCCAATCTGGCACAAAGCCGTGCGCAGCTCATGATGGCGGGGGCCGAGCGCTTTCCCGGATTGAGTGCTTCTGGCTCCTACACGCGGAGTCAGTTCAGCACGAAACAGATGCAGGAAATCATCAATCGTGTGGGTGGCAATATTGCCAAGTCCGACAACGGGCTTTTGGGAGATCAGGGCAGTAGCATTCTCAGTGGTGCAGCCAGCGGGGCCACGATCCCTCTGCTGAACCAGTGGAAGACATCCATTGATGCCAGCTACGAAATCGATCTCTGGGGACGCGTGGCCCACCAGTACGATGCTGCCAAAGCGGATCTTCAGGCCACGGACGAAGAGCGCCGCTCGGTCCTGATCGCCCAGCAGGCCGATATGGCGCGTGGATACATGACGCTCCGCGGGGACCAAAAGCGCCTGAAGGTTCTTCAGGACAATCTCGGAACGCTGAAGCAGATCGTGGATATTTCCCAGAGCCGCTATCGCAGTGGTCTGGTCACGGAAGTGGATGTCGATTCCGCGCAGGCCCGGCAACATGACACCGAAGCGCAGGCTGCTCAGCTTCAGCAGGGGGTGGCGCAGGAAGAAAACGCACTCGCGCTGCTCCTCGGTGCGCCTCCAGGTAGCCTGAATGCCGAACTGAACAAGGACGCAGGCATCCCTGTGGTGCCGCCGGTCGTTCCTGTCGGGTTGCCGTCTGAACTGGCGCATCGCCGTCCGGATATCCGGGAAGCTGAAGCCAAGCTGCGTGCCTCTGTGGCAGAGGTGGGTGAGGCCACCGCCGATTTCTATCCGAAGATTACCATCAATGCAGACTTCGGATTCCAGACCCTGTCATTCCGTGATCTTGGATTCTGGAATGCGCGTGCGTGGAACGTTGGCCCGTCCATTTCCTTGCCGATTTTTCAGGGAGGACGTTTGCGCGGCCAGCTTGAGCTGAAGAAATATGCCCAGAAAGCTGCGGCAATTTCCTATCAGCAGACAGTCATTCAGGCGTGGCATGATGTCGATAATGCGCTGATCGCTTACCGGGATGAGCAGCTCCGTCATCAGGGGCTTGAGCGGGCTGTGAACGACAACCGCAAGGCGCTCCAGTTGGCCCAGAGCCAGTATCGCAGTGGCCTGACGAACTACCTGAACGTGCTGAACGCGCAGGGTCAGCTGCAATCCGCTGAAATGAGTCTTGCTGACAGTGATGCGACTGTCGCGACCAATCTGGCGCGTCTCTACAATGCGCTTGGCGGAGGCTGGGAAGAGGTTGTCCCTGCAGCGCAGGACGTGACCAAGACGAAGCTTGCCTCGGCAACGCCGGGTCCCTGAGACCCGGCGCTATCGCTGGGAGCTGTTTCAGCTCCCAGCGATGGACTGACCTTTGGAGCCGAGGATTTCAAAAGCCTCGCTCATCCGCTCCACAATAGACTTCTCACCCGCACGCAGCCATTTGCGAGGGTCGTATAAGGACTTCATGGGTTTGTCCGTGGCGGGATCAATCTGGTGCTGGAAAGCGACCGGATGCGTGCTCACATAGGAGCCGACGCCATGAGCAAATGCGAACTGGATGTCTGTATCCAGGTTCATCTTGAAGGTCCCGTAGGACACTGCATCCCGGATTTCTTCCAGGCTTGACCCTGATCCACCATGGAAGACCAGCGGGAGGGGCTTTGGCCCGCTTCCTGTGGCTTTCTGTACGGCGTCCTGAGAATTTTTCAGGATTTCTGGTCGAAGTTTGACGTTGCCTGGCTTGTAGACGCCATGAACGTTGCCGAAAGACGCGGCGATGGAAACCATGCCAATAGGCGAGAGCAGTTCCCAGGCTCTCAGCACGTCTTCCGGCTGGGTATAGAGATGCGCATTGTCCGCACCTTCTTCCAGATCATGGCCAACGCCATCTTCTTCACCGCCCGTAACGCCAAGCTCGATTTCCAGACCCATACCCAGCGGGGCGAGGCGCGTCAGAAGTTTCTCGGAAAGGGCCAGGTTGTCATCCAGTGTTTCGGCCGAGAGGTCGAGCATGTGGGATGAAAAAAGCGGGCGGCCTGTATTTTTGAACTCTGCTTCACTTAGGGAAATCAGGTCTTCCAGCCAGGGAATCAGCTTGCGATCAGCATGATCCGTGTGAAGGATGACGGCGATTCCATACTCCTTGGCCAGCAGATGGACGTGATGAGCCATCGATGCTGCGCCAAGAACGCGGGCGCGATGGGCATCCGGAAGACCCTCGCCCGCGAAGAAGCGTGCCCCACCGTTTGAAACCTGGATGATCACGTCCGAGCCGTTGGCTGCGGCCGCTTCCAGAACGGCGTTGACGCTGTTGGTGCCAACGACATTGATGGCTGGAAGGGCGTATCCGCCGTCCCTGCACGCCTGAAGAAGAGTTTGGTAGTCGGCGCCCGTTACGACGCCGGGAGAAACGCTTGTCATGGGAGACTCCGGTCGAGTGCAGGAACCGAGATAGGCTGTTCCTGCGTTTCGTGTATTGTAAGCCAGAAAATGTTTTCCGTCATGAGCGCTAAAGATAAGGGAACAGTTTCAGCCCAGATTTGTTGCTTGTGGTATCTGCCCTGCTGCGATTATGGAAAAGTATGGTGCCAAATCTTTCCGATCCCGATCTTCCCGCCCGTATCCTTGTTGTCGAAGATGACGCAGGAATGCGGACCCTCATTCTGCGCGCATTACAGGGCGGCGGTTTCCGCGCCCGTGGTGTGGCAAGTGGAGATGAGATGTGGGCCGCTCTTGAAGTGGCTCCGGTTGATCTCATCATCCTTGACATCATGTTGCCAGGCACGAACGGCATTGAGCTGTGCCGTGCCCTGCGCAATGGCCAGGGGGCCAGTCATGTTGACGAGACGCCTCCCTCGCAGGTTCCCATCATCATGGTGTCTGCCCGTGGTGAAGAACGCGACCGTGTGACCGGCCTCGAATCCGGTGCGGACGACTATGTGCCGAAGCCTTTCGGACAGCGCGAGCTTCTGGCCCGCGTCCGGGCAGTGCTCCGTCGTGGTAGCCCAAGTGCGGCACCGGAGAAGGTGCGGCGTGAAAGACTGCAATTCGCAGGCTGGATGCTGGACCTGCGCCGTCGTGAACTGACAGACCCGAGTGGGGCGACTGTCGATATTTCAGGCGCAGAACACGACCTTCTGACCAGCTTCCTCGATAATCCGCAGCGCGTTATTGCACGTGATCGTCTGCTGGAACTGTCACGGACCCGTTTGGGTGATGTGTCTGACCGCAGCATCGATGTTCTGGTCAGCCGCCTGCGTCGCAAGCTTGGTTCTGATGCGGACCAGTTGATTCGTACAGTCCGTGGACTGGGATATATTTTCGTGGCCGAGGTTGAACGGGTCTGAATATTCAGAATCGGATCCTGTTGTGGCCGCTGGGGCTGGTCGGTCGCGTTTGCGTCGTCCTGACCGTAGCGGTCACGCTGGTCTTTCTGGCCAACGCCGTTTTTTATGGTGAGGCTGAAACCTACATTGTGGATGATGTGCGCATTGCGCAGCTTGGAGAGGCCCTCAGTACAGATCTGAGGGTTCTCGCTGCTGCGCCTGTGACGCAGCGCTCCTTCCTGGCAGTCATGCTGTCAGGAAGTGAACTGAGTGTTGCCTGGCAACCCTCAACGGCTCTGCCGCACCTGCCGGGATATCGCCCTACTGTTCTGAGGGATCTCACGGCACGCTTGATCAAGGATGATCCCATCCTCGCGCAGGCCCAGCTCGATCTTTACACGCTGGGAACAGGTACACCCGATGTGCTCGGGTCCGAGCGCCTTCCTGATGGCACATATATTCATTTCCGTGTCCCCGGTCTTCTGGGGCACCACCATTTTACGCGCGGGCTAGCCTCCGCGGCGATTGCGGCAGGTGCTGTAGCGATCGCTGCAACCATGCTGATTCGCGGACTGAGCATGCCCCTGCGGGCTCTGGCTTCTGTGGCAGACAAGATCGGCTCGAATGAAACCTGGGTTCCGCTGGCAGAGCGTGGTCCGCGTGAAGTTCGCGGGGTTGCACGGGCCATCAATGCCATGCAGCGTCGTATCCAGAGCCTGATCAACGACCGAACGCAGGCTCTGGCTGCCGTTTCACACGATCTCCGCACGCCTCTGACGCGTTTGAGACTCCGGTGCGGATTTCTCAATGATGGGGAAGCGCAGGCCGCCATCGAGTCGGACCTCGATGAGATGGAGGGGATGGTCAACGGGATTCTTGCCTATCTCGCAGGCGCAGATGATCCGGAAAAACCTCGCACCATCAATATTGTCGCCACCCTTGCGACTTTGGTTGATGACCATGCGGATCACGGCAAAGACGCCCGTTATGAAGGGCCGGACCGTGCTCTGGTTCACGTCCGCCCTCTGGCTATCAAACGCGTTCTGTCCAACCTGATTGAAAACGCCCTGAACTACGGGGGAAATGCCCTTGCAACGCTGAGGGTTCAGGAAGACGGCGCCATAGAAATTTCCATTCAGGACAACGGCCCTGGCATTCCTGAGAGCGAATACGAGCGGGTTTTGGCGCCGTTTTATCGGCTCGAAGGATCGCGCTCTCGCCAGACGGGTGGGATTGGGCTCGGCCTGGCTATTGTAACCCGCGAGATTGCCCGGGAAGGGGGATATCTCAAGCTTGGGCGGGGAGACGCTGAAAAGGGCTATGGAGGTCTGTGTGCGACGATTGTCTTGCCTCCGGCACGCAAGCCTTCGATCGGTGCCCGTCCTCAGAGCTGACGGGCAAGAAGTGGGACTACGTTGGTCCAGACCCTTGCGCCAGCGGCTGAAGTGGCACATGTCAGGTGCGGACTGGCCATTGAGGACATGATGACGATGTTCATTGAAACCGAAGATACTCCGAATCCCGCCACGCTGAAGTTCCTTCCGGGTCGACCGGTCACGAATGACACGCGCACGGTTGATTTTGGCGAAGCTTCTGCTGCCGAAGGCCGCTCCGAGCTTGCTGAAGCCCTCTTTGCGCTGCCGGACGTCAAGCGCGTCTTCCTGGGAAGTGACTTCGTGTCCATCACCAAGGCGCAGGACGTCAGCTGGGGTGACCTCAAGCCTGTTGTTCTCAGCGCTCTGACGACGTTTTTCGAAAGCGGCAAGCCTGTTCTGGCTGGTGATGACGAAGCGCTGAAATACGATGTCGCGCCGGAAGACGCGGATGTCGTGACGCGTATCCGCGATCTGCTGGATACACGTGTTCGTCCCGCTGTTGCCGGAGATGGTGGTGACATCGCGTTCCGTGGTTATCGGGACGGGATTGTTTACCTCACGATGCAGGGCGCCTGTTCCGGTTGCCCGTCTTCCCGCGCCACGCTGAAGCATGGTGTGGAAAACATGCTCCGTCATTATGTGCCGGAAGTGCAGTCCGTCGAGCAGGTCGAGGACTGATCCATGGATGGCCAGACGTCTCTTCCCGTGACTGACGATCTGGCTTCCGGTCCCGTGCCGGGAGCCGAAGTGCTTTTCACGCAGGCCCGAACACCGCGTGCGTTTTCACCGCGTCCGGTCGGGGAAGATGTTTTGCGTCACCTTTACGATCTGGTGAAGCTTGGCCCCACGTCGGGCAACTGCTCTCCGGGACGCTTTGTGTTTCTGACGACGCAGGACGCTAAAGAACGCCTGCGCCCAGCCCTTTCACCGGGAAATGTCGCTCGCGCCATGGCGGCACCAGTTCTGGCTGTTGTCTGCCATGATCCCCTGTTCTTCGAGGCATTGCCGCGTCTGGGCGCAGATGAAGGCCTTCGGGACTGGTTTGCGGCGGATGTAGGACTCTCGGAAGAGACGGCTTTCCGGAACGGTACGCTGGAAGGCGGTTATCTTATTCTGGCGGCACGGATGCTCGGACTGGCCGCCATGCCGATGTCCGGGTTCGATGCGTTCATGGTGGAAGACGCGCTGCTGACAGCCTCGGGCTGGCGGGCGAATTTTCTGGTGGGACTTGGTTACCCTGCTGAAAATGAGCCTCATCCGGACCATACAGAACCCCGTGCGCCACGTCTCGACTTCGGCGAGGCGTGTCTGTGTCTGTGAGGACCGTTGTTTTTAACGGCGCAGGTGCCGGAACGGGATCGACCAATCTTGTAGCGCTCGTCGAAGACGGTCGTATCATTGCTGAACAGCATTTGGCGGGGAGGGGTGCTTCCGAGCACTTTGCTCCGGCACTACGGACTGTTCTCGAAGCTGGTGGTTGGTCTGGCTCGCCTGACAGGGTTGTTGCTGTAATCGGCCCAGGGTCTTTCACCGGCTTAAGAGCGTCACTCTCTCTTGCCGCAGGTCTGGCCGCAGGATGGGGGTGCCCGACGATTGGTGTCACTCTGGGCGCTGCCATTCGGGCTACACTTGGTCAGCCTGATGTAACCTGCATCAGTGTTGCCAGGCGCGGTCGATATTTTGTGGACCCACCGGCGGGCGAGGTTTTCGCAGTTTCTGCTGACGATCTCGACGCGTCTACATTTGAGGTTATTGCCGGCGACGCAGTGTCTGAGCGTGAGACGTGGCCTTGTCGTGTTGTGGCCTGTGTCGCACCGGATGCTCTCGGTATTGTCCGTGCCGCTGAGACGCTGCCTTCGGGGCCATTGATGCCTCTGTATGTTGACCCCCCCGAAGCCAAACCGCCCGCTGCCGGACTTCGCCCTCTCCCTCAATGACGCCGTCTCTTCCGGATTTAATATTTCAAGTCACGGGCGTGGAAAGCGCTCCGTTACTGGCGGCGCTTCATGAAGAAGCGTTTGCGGGAGGAGAAGTGTGGGATGCGGACTCCTTCACATCTCTTCTCGGTCTTCCCGGCACAGAAGCTCTGGTTGTTCTTAAAGCAAATGAGCCTGCGGGCTTTATCCTGACCAGAACCGTCATGGATGAAACAGAGGTCCTGACATTGGCTGTTCGACCGTCATTCCGGCGTTTTGGCCTGGGAAAATCTCTGGTTGAGCAAATACTTCCAAAAGGAAAAATATTTCTGGAAGTATCAATAAGTAACAATGCAGCAAAAAAACTTTATGATCGGTGCGGTTTCATAAAGGCCGGCCATCGACGTCGCTATTATCGTGATGGAAGCGATGCTCTGGTTCTGGTCTCTACGCCTTCAGAATGAGTAGGCAGTAAAGATCAGTGTCTTCCTGATGTGGTAAATTTTCTATTATTTTATGCCCAAGTGCTAGTACCGATGCAGTTACATTTTTTCTGGGTTCATCGCCTTTAACGATCACTTTTATTTTTTGACCAGAAGTCATGATGTCGAGGCGCGCGCGGACATATACAGTCGTCATCGGACAAATCTTGCTGCTTACATCAAGAAGAAATGTTTCATATTTTGTCATATTCTGGTTTTTCCTTGTTTTTGCTTGATGGTAATTAGCTTCTACTGATAGAGAATTCGTCGTTTCCGGATGAAGGACTATTACACTATGCCGCATGAGACTGCAGACCTCGATCTGCGCCATCTGACCGCCCAGATCGTTACCGCCTACGTATCCAGCCATGACATCGGAGCCGACGCGCTGCCGGGTCTTATTCGTGCGGTACATGATTCGCTTGCAACGGTTGATGTGCAGGAAGAGGTTCCCGCTGAAAAGCCGGTGCCAGCAGTTCCGCCCCGCAAATCAGTATTCCCTGACTACATCATCTGTCTCGAAGACGGGAAGAAGCTGAAGCTGCTTCGTCGTCACCTCAAGACAGCCTACAACATGACGCCGCAGGAATACCGTGAGCGTTGGGGTCTGCCGCCGGAATACCCGATGGTTGCTCCGAACTACGCAAGCCATCGTTCCTCCCTGGCACGCAAGATCGGCCTCGGCCGTCGTCGCGAAGACTGAGGATGTTTCCCGGCTTCCTGATCTTCATCCGCAGGAAGCCGGTTCTTTTATTTGCATCTCTGATTGGACAAATGGTCCGGTTTTCGGCTAGGCCGCTGATATGGTCGTAGATATGAAAATCGCGGACAGACGCGCTCGCACGCAAGGCCGGAAGCCAGAAGGTTCCGTCGTTGTCGATGATTCTCCCATTGCACGCCTCTGCGTGGAAAATGGTTTGAAGATGACAGGACAGCGCCGGGTCATTGCCCATGTTCTGTCTGAAGCCAGCGACCATCCGGACGTAGAAGAGCTTTATCGGCGCGCATCCGCCATAGACAGCCGTATTTCCGTTGCCACGGTTTATCGGACCGTGCGTCTTCTGGAAGAAAAAGGGATTCTCGAACGCCGTGATTTCGGCGGTGGGCGTGCCCGGTATGAGGCCAGCGACAGTGGGCATCACTATCATCTGATTGATGTGGACAGTGGTCGTGTCATCGAATTTGAAGATGACGAACCTGTCCGTCTGCTTACGCAGATTGCAAAACGTCTCGGATTCGATCTCGTCTCACACCGCATAGAACTCTTCGGTCATCGTCTTGAAAAAGAAACTCCGAAGCAGACTGTTGCCAAGAACAGGAACAAGAGCGGATCATGAGCACCAATCCGGCCGAGGAAAAAACCTTACCGACAGCCCATTCGCTCATCAGTAGTGAAGAAACACTCAAACAGATGGAGACCCTCTCCACGCTGGCTCTGAACCGTGACGGCGGTTTCCAGGAGCTTCGGGGCGGTTCTCTGGGTGTTCGCATCGCTGTTACCGAAGCCGAGCGTGATGCGGCTCAGGCCCTGCGGTATCGTGTGTTTTTTGAAGAACTTGGCGCACACCCGGACGAACGCGCATTCCGTACAAAGCGGGATGTGGACGAGTTTGACGAGGTTGCCGACCATCTTCTCGTCATCGACCACAGCATTTCTTCTGGTGCAGAAGGCGTTGTCGGAACCTATCGCCTTCTACGTTCCGATGCTGCCGAGAAGATTGGCCGTTTTTACACGGCTTCCGAATACGATATTTCGACCCTGACGGAATTTCCGGGACGTTTGCTTGAGGTTGGCCGGTCCTGTGTGGCTCGCGAACATCGTGGGCGTTCTGCAATGCAGCTCCTCTGGCGTGGTATTGCATCCTATATCTTCCTTCACCGGATCGACGTGCTGTTCGGTTGCGGCAGCCTTCCAGGCACAGATCCTGATGCGCTCTCCGATCAACTGACTTATCTGCATCATAATCATCTGGCTCCTCCGGCTCTCAGAATTCGGGCGCTGCCAGATCGTTATGTGGAAATGCTGCGTACGGACCCGCATACGCTTGATTACCGGGCCTGCCTAAACAAGCTGCCGCCTCTCATCAAAGGATATCTCCGCCTTGGGGGGTATGTTGGAGATGGTGCTGTTGTGGACGAGCAGTTCAATACGACGGACGTAGCCGTTCTGGTAAAGAGTGAACTTCTGGCGGACAAATATTACCGCCATTACGAGCGCCGCCTTCGGGACGCTCTGGACTGATTTCCGGCTCGGGCCTCTGTGGCACGGCCGTTTTTTCTAACGGATAATCATCTTCATGATTTCGACGCTCCCTGTGCGTGGCTGGCGACTTGCCGGCCTGATGGTGCTGGCAGGGGCGTTTTCTGCCCTGTCTCTTCCGCCTGTCTGTGCGCTTTTTGTGCTCCCTCTCGGGCTGCTGGTCCTCTATCGCGCCTCTGAGGATGCGGCATCCTGGAAGCAGGCTGCTCTTTGCGGCTTCCTGTTTGGAATGGGATTTCACACGGCAGGCCTGTATTGGCTGACCAATGCCATTCTGACGCGTATCCATCAGTTCTGGTGGGTCATCCCGTTCGCGGCTCCGGGTGTTGCGCTCATTATTGCCCCGCTGATGGCTGTTCCCGCGGTTCTCTGTCGCCTTGTGCCAGCTGGATGGCGGCGTATTCTGATGTTCGCCGGCAGCTGGACAGTCGTTGATATGGCGCGCGTCCTGATTTTTTCAGGCTTCCCCTGGAACCCGCTTGGTAGCGATCTGGAACTGCCGGGTTCGATCGGCAATGCACTGATCCAGCCCGCGTCCATTCTCGGGGTCGATGGTCTGACCCTTGCACTGGTCCTGGCATCTCTGGCGCTTTTTCGTGGGCGTGTGGCTGTTTTAAGCGTGCTCGTGTGCAGCGTGCTGTGGCTCGGTGGCGGCTACTGGCGGCTTGCCACAGTGGCTCCTTTGCCGATCAGTAATCCGCGTGCGGTTCTGGTTCAGGGGAATGTCTCGGAAAATGAAATCATCAACCGGCAGCAAAGCGTCGAAAATTTTCGACGCTATCTCCGCCTGACGGCTCAGGGCACGCAGAAGGCCAGATTGATGGGCGATGACCGGCCTGTGGTTGTCATCTGGCCAGAATCCGGCTTTCCGGGGCTGCTCGACGAGGATGAACTGGCCCGACAGGTGATCGCCCATGCAGCCGGCGGTGCTTCGGCAATGATTGGGTCAGATCGTGAAGAAAATGGCCACTGGTACAACAGCCTCGAACTGGTGGATCAGGATGGCAAGATCACATCCATCTATGACAAGAGCCGCCTGGTGCCATTCGGGGAGTACCAGCCCTGGATTATTCCCTTCAACGTGCTTCCAGGAGTTTTGACTCCGGGCCCAGGGCTCAAGACATGGGATCTACCTGATATTGGCCGTGTTGGCCCGATGGTTTGCTACGAGATCATTTTCTCGGGCTCTGTCGTTGCGCGGCATGACCGGCCTGACTGGCTGGTCACCATTTCCAATGATGCCTGGTTCGGCAACAGTGCTGGCCCACGCCAGCATCTTGCCACGGGCCGTCTGCGGGCAGTGGAAGAAGGTCTTCCGGTTGTCTTCGCGAACAACACGGGCATTTCGGCGATTTATGATGCTGTTGGCCGTGAAACGGTTCGTCTGGGCTGGGGACGGGCAGATGTCATTGTGAGTGATATTCCGTCACCCCTCTCACCAACGATATTCTCTCGGTATGGACGCGCCATTCCCCTGTCTCTGTCGATACTGTGCGTCTTGCTCTCGTTCTGGCCAACGGTTCGCCGCAAAAGAGAGCGGGTTGTAATGCGTCAAAAAGGTTAATATTGACAATCTAGGGTTGTTTTATTTACCTTCTCTTGGTCTCAGAGGAGGATCATCATGTCTACGGGTCACGTTAAGGCCGAGCCAAAGAGTGCTTCGGCTGCTGGCCCGGTCGATGTGCATGTCGGAAACCGCATTCGGCTGCGGCGCACGCTGCTGGGGCTTTCGCAGGAAAAGCTTGGCGAGGCGCTGGGACTCACGTTCCAGCAGATCCAGAAATATGAACGTGGTGCCAACCGCGTAGGGGCGAGCCGTCTTTACGATCTGGCGCGTGTTCTGGATGTGCCGATTGGTTTTTTCTTTGATGATATGCAGGATGCGGCCCCCAAAACGGCACCTGCCCCCGTTCAGCCCTCGGTCACGACGGGTTTTGCAGAAACGCAGGCCACTTTCGGCGGTCCGCCCCGTAAAGCGGTTCAACCGCCTCGGCTGTTTGATCTGCCTGCCGATGAGGCGGCATTGTTCAGCCGTCGTGAAACGGTTGATCTGGTGCGATCCTATTATCGCATTCCAGATCCCTCCGTACGCAAGCGAATGCTGGACCTTATCCGCAGCCTCGGCCCGGCAGAAGAATAAGCCAGAGCCTATTCGCGGCGCAGGACGCTATCGTTCAGGAAGGACGAAATCTTGCCCGCTTTGAAATCGGCCCGCAGCCGGTCTTCATCGTATTCGGTCTGAAGCCAGTCCATGAAGGAAAGACGCCCTTCGGCTTCAGCGCGGTAACGCAGGAAAAATGCGTCCAGGATGCCCGTGCGGGACCGGTTGAAATGTCCGAAGCGCCAGTGCAACTGCCTGAGGGCATCTGTTGCCGTTCCTCCTTCGAACATCACGACCAGCCCCGAAGCCAGTCCTGCGCGGTCAGCGCCTGACTTGCAGTGCATCAGCATTGGAAACTGAAGAGTCTGATACATGGCATGAAAGCGTAGGATGCGATCCTTGTGAGGCGCGCCCCGGCTCTCAAATGCCATATCCAGATGCGTCAGCCCCAGCTTTTCACTCGTGCTGCGGGACAGGGCATCGGACCCGCATTTACGATGCCCGCGCAGGTTTACGAGCGTCTTGAGGTGGAGCTTCTTCGTCATTCTGCGCAGACGTGACGGTGTTGGGTGGTTGCAACGCCATACCTTGCCAGGAACGACTTCCGAAAGATTTGTCCAGCCGAGGCGGAAGATGGAGTGGTCCACAAAGAGACTGTCCCACCAGGCCCGTCGCAGCGTGGCGGCAGAAGTAATCCGGCCTTCAAACATCAAAAAACGTCCTCGACTGTGGGGCATGAAGCAGCTTCAGGCAGCGCTGTGTCCCATTTGAGATGGGGATGCGTCAACCGCAAGGAAATGGTAATGTCAGCTTATGCGGTGGCTTTCTCTTTCCCTGATGGTGTCCTGCCTGTCCCTGACGGGATGTGGTGTTGGTTCAATGTTTGACGGACCGGCTGCGGATATGACCGCGCTGCCCCCGCCGGGAGCTGCGCCGGATAGAGCTACTCATCGCCGGCCTCATGCCAGTGGCATGTCCTATGCGGACGATGCGCCCGTCATGCCGATGCCGCCTGGGGGGATGAGCGAGGAAAACCGCCCCCGGGAAAGCAGCGCTCCGTCCTCTGAAGGAATGACCTTCGGGACGAGTGGTGTAGGTGGCAATACAGCCGACATCACCCCGCGCCCTGCCGTGCCGGATACTGAAGTGTCATACGGGAAGAATAGCGGAAATTAAGGACAGCGAGGCCGTCTGACGGTCCGGTCTTCATGATTGCGTAACTATTGGCGTGGTAGGGCGAAAGCGTCCTCACCAGTGGGCCGAGTTGACGTCTTGGAGACCAGAAATGACCGAGCAGGTCGCGGCAGATATGAAAGAGCGCCTTACCTTTTTGGGGATTGGAGCCAGTGAGAAGGCCCTGATAGCGCGAATTGGCCAGCAAGTCCGCCGGATTTTGCCTCCCGCGCTTGACCGGTTTTATCGCCGTGTGGACGAGACTCCAGCGCTTGCCCGTTTTTTCTCAAGCTCTGCCCATCAGAATTCAGCCCGCACACAGCAGGAAATGCACTGGAGCCGTATTCTCGAGGGTGATTTTGGCCCCGATTATGTCCAGAGTACGCGGGCTATCGGGAATACTCACGCCCGGATTGGCCTGGATCCACAGTGGTATATCGGCAGTTATGGCTTGCTGGTCGAAGGTATTGTCGCAGGCGTTATTCAAGATGCGTGGCCAAAGCAGAAACAAGGCTTTCTTGGCAGGCTGTTCGGTAAGCGCCCATTAGGTCTAACCAGTCACGATGTTGCTGCGCGGGTAGGCGTTTTGGTGAAAGCCGCGTTTCTGGATATGGAGCTTGGCCTTCAGACATACACATTGAATTTGGATGGGCAGGAGCGTTCGCGCGCCGAGAAGGAGCGCACTGAAAGTCTGTCAGCACTTTCAGAAGCTCTTGCAGATTCGCTGGACCGCATGGCTGAGGGAGATCTTGTACAGGATATTGATCCGGAGCTCGCCAGTCAGGCAGCCCGGATGAGCGGAGCCTTTCAGCGTGCCTGTAGTGGGCTGGGGCGAATTGTGCAGGGTGTACGCTCTACGTCGGGCGTGGTGGAGCATCGCGCCCGAACACTCAGCAGCTCGTCCGAAGACATCGCGTGTCGTATCGCGGAGCAGGTCGATGCACTGGGGACAGTATCGCGTAACATCACGCAACTGACGACGTCCGTAAAGGAAGTGGCGGAAGAGGCGCGACAAGCAGATGAGACGGTTGAAGCCTGCTGTCAGGAGACAGGGCAAAGTACGGAAGTTGTCGCTCGGACAGTTGAAGCGATGGCCAAAATTTCGGAATCATCCACGCGGATTGTTCAGATTATTGGCGTTATCGATGAAATTGCCTTCCAGACAAATCTTCTGGCTTTAAACGCAGGCGTAGAGGCTGCGCATGCTGGAGATGCCGGGCGAGGTTTTGCCGTTGTCGCTCAGGAAATACGCGCTCTTTCCCAGAGGTCCAAGACTGCCGCTTGCGAGATCAAGGAACTGATCAGCAGCAGTATGGAAGACGTAGAGCGTGGCGTGAAGATGGTTGATGAGACGGGGG
Organism: Gluconobacter sp. OJA; assembly: GCF_039638325.1. Classification (NCBI taxonomy): domain Bacteria; kingdom Pseudomonadati; phylum Pseudomonadota; class Alphaproteobacteria; order Acetobacterales; family Acetobacteraceae; genus Gluconobacter; species Gluconobacter sp. OJA. Next base: position 437,528 of record NZ_JBDIWI010000001.1, read on the forward strand.
CTGCACTCGGCAACATCAGTGCATCTGTGAATCGGCTGGGAGAAGCTGTGGGGCAGATTGCTTCAGGTGCGGAAGCTCAGGCTCAGCGGATCATGGATATCAACACCAGCACCACACAGCTTGAAGCTGTGACCAAAACCAACGCCGCGATCGTGAGGCAGATGAGCAACTCCAGTCAGGAGTTGGTTGGGGATGCTGCTCAGCTGATGAAGATCGTCATGAACTTCAAGGTTCAGAACGATCTTCCAGCACAGCATCAGCTCTGAAGAAAATCTTCAGTCAGAGCGAACGTGCTTCTTCCGGCAACATGATGGGGATGCCGTCCCGGATCGGGAATGCCAGCTTTGCGCGCGGGCTGATGAGTTCCTGCGTGTCACGGTCATAGGTGAGCGGCCCTTTGGTGAGGGGGCAGACCAGAAGAGACAGGAGGCGAGGGTCAAGTTCAGTATTCATGGTCATTCCATGCCTTTTGCCAGAAGATCCAGCAAGACCCCGGCGCGGTCATCCAGCGTGCTTGCTTCAAGAAGGGCCTGTTTCTGCTCAGAACTGAACGGAACAAGCATCGGCAGGATGACGAGCAGCATGTCATCATCCAGTTCATCAAGCAAAGACCAGTCGGTCTGGAGCTGATGTGCTGTCAGATAGCTTTTCAGCCGGCTTAACAAGCGTGCCCGATTGATCGGGGAGGGGTCGCTTTCCAGCAGATCCGAGAAGAAAGGGGAGGCATCAATGGTGCCTTCCCTCCAGCCACGCTGCGTCAAGCCTTCCATCAGCAATCTGAAGCGGGTGATGCCCAGAAGCGTGATGGAGAACGTGCCGTCAGAATATTCCGTAAAGCTGGTAATTCTGCCCAATGTCCCGATGTTATGCAGGACCGGTAGAGGATCGGATTCGTCCTCTTCCTGAGGCTGAATCATCCCGATGAGACGACGTCCTGCAAGCGCGTCTTCCAGCAAGGCGACATAGCGGGGTTCAAAGACCGTCAGAGGAAGATGCCCGCCAGGCAGGATCATGGCCCCGGAAAGTGGGAAAAGCCCGACCCGCGGTGGAATGTCAGCAAGAGTGAGGTCCGCAAGAGCTGGAACCCTGCGCGGGATATCATTCAGATCCAGAAAGGTATCGGGCGTTTTCGTCATGGGATTACGAGAACAGGAGAGAAGAGAGCTTGCGACGCGCAGCAAGCGTTACAGGGTCCGTATGGCCCCACGCTTCGAAGAAACGAAGCAACTCGGTTTTGGCAGCGCCGTCGTTCCATTCACGGTCCTGACGGATAATTCCCAGCAGAACATCCGCAGCATCAGCGCGATTTCCCGCAGCATTGAGTGCCCCAGCCAGTTTGAGCTGGATATCAAAGTCAGTCGGTGAGGCGGCGGCCTGCTGTTTGAGAGTATCCAGTTCGGAAACTGCCGCTGCACCTTCTATTTTGAGGGCGAGTGCCGCACGTGCTCCCGTAATTTCAGGATGGTTATTAAGCTTGGCAGGGATCTGGCTGGACGCTTCTTCTGCGCCCTCTAGTTCATCGAGAGCTAGAAGCGCGCGGAGCATCCCCCCCCATGCTTCAGGGTTTTCAGGTTCTGCATCGAGAACCTGCGCGTAGAGGCCGACAGCTTCTGCGGGCTGGTTTTCGGCAAGGGCTGTCTTGGCTGCGGCCAGAATATCTGCTGCGGGCATCGTGCCGCCAGAAGCTTTCAAAAGCGATTCGACAAAATGACGAATTTCACTTTCTGGCTGTGCACCCTGGAAAAGATCCAGAACCTGGCCCTTCCAGAACGCGACAACAACGGGAATGGACTGAAGCGGAAGCCCCATCTGAGCCAGTTGAGCCGCGAGGGACTTGTTGGCCTCTACATCGACCTTGACCAGACGAACCCGTCCGTTGGCAGCATGGACGATCTTCTCCAGAACGGGCGTCAGCTGTTTGCAGGGGCCGCACCACGGGGCCCAGAAATCCACCAGAACCGGGATCTGCTGGCTGGCCTCAACCACGTCCGCCATGAACGTCGTCTGATCTGCTTCGACGATGTATGCGGCCTTGCCTGAAGACGGGGACTGGCCAATCAGATGTTCGTCAAAAGTGCTGCTCATGGAATGGAAGCCATCCTGCTGGGAAAATCTAGTTCCGTTGAAGATCGGGCCTGATGGCTCTGTGTGCAAGGGCGCTTTCGCGGGAATGCTTTTCATCTTCCCAGAAGATCATGGCGCTTTCTTCACAAGAAACGGTGCAGATTGAAAAATTGACTGAGAGGTCCATTTTCTCTCTTGCATGTCCCTGAAAGTTCAGTAATAACACCGCCCACGGAACGCGGGTGTAGCTCAGGGGTAGAGCACAACCTTGCCAAGGTTGGGGTCGTGGGTTCGAATCCCATCACCCGCTCCAGTTTGAAAAAGACGCCTTAGGGCGTCTTTTTTCGTTTCTGGCTCATAAATATTTCCTGATCAGGAAAATGCTTTTCCACTCGTCTTTCCTCTTGCGGATATTGCAAGTTTCCGCCATAAGCCGCCTCACGGAATGCGGGTGTAGCTCAGGGGTAGAGCACAACCTTGCCAAGGTTGGGGTCGTGGGTTCGAATCCCATCACCCGCTCCAGTTTGAAAAAGGCGCCTTAAGGCGCCTTTTTTCGTTTCTGGAACCTGAAGTGCCTCAAGGTGGCGTTCTGTTACGATAAAAGTCGCATGGTTGCAGAAAACGTAGCGATGATCAGGGCATTGTCCAGCCCCGAACAGAGTGATGCGCCTTCGTGGAAAATCCTGATCCGTCCTGTCCGGTCATTGCCATTATCGGAAGTGGCGCCAGTGGAACGCTTCTGGCCTGGTATCTTCGCAAAGCAGGCTGCGCTGCGAGACTGATTGTTGTTGGAGATGCGCCAGAGCCGGGGCGAGGGCTGGCATACGGCACTCCCTGTCTCTCACACTATCTGAATGTCTGCGCGTCCGGAATGAGCGCAGTTACGGATGACCCATCGCACTTTCTGGCGTGGGTACGAGAGCATCATGATCCACATATCAGCGCTTCAGATTTTGTTCCCAGAGCGATTTATGGGCGCTATCTCCAAAGTCTGTGGACAGAGGCTGCGCCAGAATACCATCAGGGCCATGTTCTTGCCTGCAACAAGGCGTATCAGGAGTGGAATCTTACACTCGCTGACGGGGCCTGTATTGCCACGTCCTATGTCGTTCTCGCGACTGGAAATTTTTCGCCCGTCGTGTTGGCAGACCCGCGGCGTTTAGTGCCCGGATACTCTCCTTCAGCATGGCAGGATGATCTTTATAGTCGCATTCGCCTTGATGATGACGTTGCTCTGATTGGAACGGGGCTGACAGCCGTTGATGTTCTGGTTCGTTTGAGACAGCAGGGGCACAGAGGCCAGATTACCGCTATTTCCCGGCATGGATGGTATCCGACCTCACATGCAGAGGCGCCTGCGGCGGGGGTGGATGATGTGTGGTTCGCCACGCCCCCGAGTGCGAGAGCTTATCTTGCTTTATTCCGGGCATGTCTGCGCAAAGGTATTTCCTGGAGGAGCATGGTCAATGCTCTGCGTGCCCATACAAACGCGCTCTGGGGCCGACTGCCAGTAGAAGAAAAACGTCGCTTTGCGCGCCATCTTCAGCGGCGATGGGACATCGTGCGGCATCGAATGGCGCCAGCACTCCGATCAGTGCTTGATCATGAAACCGAAGCCGGGACTTTGAAAATCCTGAAAGGGCGCGTGGAGCAGGTCTTCGCGGTTTCAGGCGGGGTGCGTCTTAGCATTCAGGGAGCAGAACGGCTTCGTTGTCTCGACGTAGATCACGCCGTGAACTGTACGGGGCCAAGTCGTGATTATCGGACAGTTGGCTCAGCTTTGTTAACAGGATTGCTTGAGACAGGGTCGGCAACACAGACCCCATTCGGTGGCTTGGTTTGTGATGACAGGGGCGCTTTGCAGGATGCCTCGGGCAGATGGAGTACGAGCCTGTATGCCATTGGCCCGATGCGCTGGGGGACGGTCTTCGAAACAACAGCCATACCCGAAATTCGCCAGCAGGCTGCTGAACTGGCTTATCATCTGGCTGCTCAGGTGCAGTCCTCGTCTCTTCAAAACAGTCTGGCCGACGAGGTCCGGGTACCAAAAGCGGCCAGTCACATATCTGACTGGCCGCTGGGAAAGGTTAGAAGAACTGGATGTGGCTCTTGAAGCCGAGCATTGCTGCATTATGCAGTGCAGCCTGGCCGCCGGGACGGAAGTAGTACTGGAAGTCCGGTGCGAAGGTCACGCCACGCATCACGTGGATACGGTAGTTCGCTTCAAGAACTTCGCCATAGTTCTGGATCCCGTAAGATCCGTTCATGAGTGACATCCCACGAGCAAGCTGAAGGCGCTGAGTATCGGACACGCTGCCTGCAACACGAACGTAGGTGAAGTTCACACCAATACCGTCCAGCGGGCGAGCCTTCCAGAAGCCGCTGTCCACAAACCCGATTTCATACTGCTGGGCACGTGTCTGGGTGCGGGGGCTGTTGGCGTAGAAGCCACCCAGCACGACAAGGCCTGCGTCCGGATTTCCGGGCGTATGATGGCGCCAGACCATCTGATCCGCCAGGAACCAGGCTGCCCAGGAGTAATTGACCGTGCGCTGCGCCAGACCTGAGATGACATACGGGTTCCCGTTGACATCATAGTAGTTGTCTTTGTGCGGTGCATTGTCGATGGCGTAGCCGACCTTGTAGTGACCCGGCAGGTGGTCCTTGCCCACCAGCGGCTCCCAGCCAGCTTCCACTGGCACAGCTTCGCCATTGATGTCTGCGCCGTTGAGCTTGAAGCCCGTCCGGTACTGAACGTTGTTGTAGATGCCTGCCTGCGCGAAATACACGCCGGTCTGAATGTATGTGCTTTTTGTTGGGCGAACGCGGATACGGGCCGCCCACACAGCATCTGGGTAGGACGAATGGGTTGTGTTGTCAGACGATGCCTTCGGGTTACCGCAGAAAGCATTGTTCTGGAAGTTGCAGTACAGCGGGTTAGCGGAGAAGTCGTTCAGGAACGGAATACGTCCGGCAGCGACGTCAAAGTGACCGTTTCCAAGTGTTTCCTCACCATAAGCATAGACAAGGTGAACGACAACGTTGCCGCCTGCGCCATAGATTTCGGAGCTGGGGTTCAGGTTGTCACCGAACATGCGGCTGGCGGGAATACCGTAACGGCCGACAACGACGGCATGGGTTGAGAAGCCGCGGATACCAGCGAGCTTTTCCCAGTCGATATCGTTCTCAAGGCTGTACTGGCCTGCGTTGCTGCTACCCTGACGAAGCCCATAACCCGGGGTCGGCTTGGTGATGGCGCCCGTGTATTCGTTGGTGTTGTCCATCATGATCGCGATGCCGCGGTCACGAAGCCACTTGTTCCAGCCAAACGGGTTGGTCAGCAAGGCCTCAGGCTTGGGGAGCGGGGGGACCTGCTCCTTGTCGAACGACATGATGGTAAGCGGGGTGTTAACGCGAACACTCGGGTTTTCCGAGTTCTGGTCTGGCCAGTCCATAACCGTGATGGGCGCGAGAACGCGCACGGTCGTAACCTTGTCGCCAGCCTTTGACTGAACGACGGTCGTGACAGGTGCGGGAGCCTTGGTCGCGCCTTCAGCGGCGGCGATGGCGGGCGTAAAACAAACCGCACAGGCTGCGGCATAGAGATGCAGGCGAGACAAGTCTCTTATCCTCGGGTATCAGGTTGCGAGATCTTCGTAACACTTTTTCCGGGATAAAGAACAGAGATTATGAGATAAATTTCTAAAAAATCACGTTCATATGATATAGGCTCCGTTTTTCAGGAAAAAACAAAGCCTATACCAAGCGATGTAAACTATAATCCGTATAAAACGGATCACAACATCGTATTATTTGGCTGCTGCGAGTGCTGCCTCGATGACTTTACCAGCCTCTTCCTTGCCAGCCCAGCCTGTTACCTTAACCCATTTGTTGGGTTCAAGATCCTTGTAGCGCTCAAAAAAGTGCTCAATCCCCTTGCGTGTGATCTCTGGCAGGTCGTCGATGGACTTCACGTCCGTGAACTGCGGATGGATCTTGTCGTGCGGGACGCAGATGATTTTTTCATCCTGGCCGCTCTCATCTTCCATCTTCAGCATGCCGATCGGACGTGCACGGATCACGGCGCCAGGAACGACGGCTGCCGGAGCCAGAACGAGGGCATCAGCCGGGTCACCGTCAGCGGCGAGGGTGCCAGGAATGAAGCCGTAAGCTGCCGGATAGGCCATCGGCGTGAACAGGAAACGGTCCACGAAGATCGCGCCGCTATCCTTGTCCACTTCGTACTTGACCTGAGAGCCCTGCGGGATCTCGATAACTACATTAATGTCGTTCGGCACGTCTTTGCCGGGCGAGATCTTGGAAACGTCCATGATGTTCACGTCCTGAACTGGTTTTAAGACGGCGGAACCTTAGCTGTCCTGCGCCTTTCTGCCCAGAGCGGAAGCAAAAACATGATGGGGAGCTAATGCGTTAGGTGCGGGGGTGAGGGCGCTCGCCAGATCGCCAGAAACGCAAAACGCTCCAGCACAAGGCTGAAGCGTTCGTAGAAGCCGATAAACTCGGAAAGTCAGGGATCAGAGAAGCGGCTGTGCGGCCTTTAGGGCATTGTGGCAGGCTGCGCGACGGTCATCTTCGTTGGTGTAGGCCACCAGATAATAGCGCTTGCCATTGCTGTTGAAGAAGCCAGCGGTGCCAAGAGCATAGTCTTCATTGCCAACCGTCTGTTCGGTGGCCTTGTATTTTTCGCTCAGGCCGTAAAGAGCCGGGTTGCCTTCATCATAAGAGAGATACTGCAGTTCGACGCAGTAGTTCATGATTCCTGCAAGATTGGCAGGAGAGACGCCCGTGAAATCTTTGCCAGGCGTGCCCTGAACGGCAGCAGGAGGCGGTGGCGACTGTTCCTGGGCCATAGCAGCCGTGGACATCACGCCGAGGCCAAGAGCTAGGCCGAGAGCGGGCACGATACGACGAAACATGACGGTATCCTTTCTGAAGACCCTGTCTTCCCGCGGCACTCCGCGGTTGAAACGGAACATTTCCCCCCTTTTCGTGAAAAGAAAAGTCTATTTCAGAACATTTCTTCGTGAGCACTCACACGGGAGGGTCGAGATAGGGGCTCTTTGTGTCAAAGAATATCTTGTTGGTGTTCAGTTCCGTTGCAATGACGTCCAGAGCCGTCAGGGCGGCGATCAGCACGAAGCGCTGACGAGGGCGCGATTCGGTTGTCTCACAGTCTCGCAGTCTCTGAATGGCAAGGAGCGTGGCGCGCAGTGTTCGTCCATAATGCCCGTGATAACGCCCACTGAAATGGCTCATCCGTGCCAGAACCAGCTCAAGAGCCTGATGCGCGCGGGGATTGAGAGACGCATCATGGTTGATAGCGCGAAGTCGGAGCAGGTTCAGCATGACACGCATCGCGGAAAGAATCCCCGCCAGATAGGCGTGAACGACAGGAGACGGTGTATTCCCTGAGTTGGTCATCAACCGGACGAAGCGGTCCACGTTGCGTGAGACCACTGTATCAAGTGTGGCGTTCGTTTTCCCTTCGGCAATGTGATGCAGGTCCTGAAGGATGTGTTCTCGCATGGTCCAGCGTTGGTGCGCCGGGTCATAAGGCAGGAAAACACGGTACATCCATGATGTGTACAGCAGGCCCAGAACGAGTGGCATGGCCGTATTGAAATAGACGATTTCATCCGTTCGGCCCTGATTGGACGGGCCTAGAAGGATGGGCAGGAACAGGTTGTAAGAGACGGCCGGAAGCGTCAGTGGCGGATAGGCAAAGGCCAGCCCGCCCAGCATCATGGCAACGCCAGACCACATTCCGAGCATTTCGAATGTTGTGGGTTTTCCCAGCAAAAGCAGATCGAGTACACCGCCAGCCAAAACGGCGCAGCAGGCGCCATGCAAAAAGGCCTGTGTCGCGAGGGCGGGGCGCTCCAGCGTAGAGAACAGGCTGCATGCAATCGCGACAAACATGATGAATGTCAGGCCGCTGGGCCACGCTGTTGCAATCCAGATTACACCCGCCCCAAAGACAGTCACCGATGAGCGGAGGCTGTTAACGATGGCCTGGCGCCAGTCCCGATAGGAGCGGATAGGCTCATGGAAATGATCGTGAGGCTGAGGATTGCGGCTGGCTTCGAACTGCCGCAGAGCCATTCTCAACGCATCAATCAGTTCGACCAGAGACTGCTGCAACATGCCGTGGCGAAGCATGGCAGCGCGGTCTTCTGCTTTGGGAAGAACAGTATCGAAATCTTCTACGACCCGGCGTCGGCAGTCCCGTCTGATGTCTCGCAGGTCGCTCAAAATTGCGTCCATGCTCTCGGTGCTCTCCAGCCTCGCGGGCAAGGCGAGAAACATGTGCTGGATCGTTTTGGCCTGTTCGAGGAACGCGTCATCCTGACTGAGGGGAAGACGCATCAGCGTGGCAAGGTCCATGGCCCGCGCCAGGAGAACAGCGATGTTCGCCAGCGCGGCGCGCGTATGATCGCCCGCATGATCCTGTCGTCCCAGCTCGACCTCAGCGAATTCAACCTGATCCCCCAAAGTGGTGATGCGGGTGAAGACAGATTGCATGGTTTCCAGAGCATCAGTCTTGCCCGCAAGGATGTCTGCGATGGTCGAAAGTGCTGGCTTTAAAGTGTCTTCAAATGTGCTGGTAAGTTGTTGGCGCGTTCGTTTCGTGAGGCCGAGCTGGAACAGTCCGGAAATCGATGCTTCCAGAACAATGCCCAGCACAATGTATGTGGCGCGCGAACTGGCAATTTCGAAAATGTGGTGCGGGTCCGCGATCCCATCGAGGGAGACAATGGCGTAGGTGAAGCCCGTCGCCCGCATACCGTGAATACGGTAATTGGTCATGGAAGCCGGCCCTGGCATGAACGTGCCAATCAGGCAGAACAGCCCGATGCCTGCGGCCAGAAGCAGAATGAACATCAAGGGCGCCTGAGGGCAGACCGCGACGAGGATCACGCCGCAGATCACGCCCAGCACCATGCCGAACAGATGCCACTTCGCCTTTGCCAGACTGCGCCCACGTGTGCCCTGCGCGACCATCCAGACGGTCAGGGCTGCCCATTGAGGGCTGCCAAGCTCCATCTTCAGGGCAATCCCCAGCGCGAGCAGGGACGTCAGAGTAGTTCGGAGAGCGTAGCCGGCCATGACCGGGTCCGGGCTGTAGAGCCAGCGGAATTTTTGCAGAAAAGCTGTCGCGCTTGCCTGCATCACTGAATGTGCGGCGTTGTAATGTGTTTCAATGAGCGTCCAGCCACGTCTTCCCCCAGAATAATGAAAACCGGTAGGTGCCTTCTCGAAACGGCGGCAATGGCCTTCTGAGGCCAGTCGGGGACGGGAGGCGTTTTGACACATAATGCAAAAAAAGACATTTCACCATGTCAGCCCTTGCAAAAATGCGTCAGGTGAGCGATTTCGTGCAGCTACCGCGCGCCTGTAGCTCAATTGGTTAGAGCCGGCCGCTCATAACGGCTTGGTTGGGGGTTCGAGTCCCTCCGGGCGCACGGTGTTCTATTTTGTCTGGCGAGCCTGTCTGCCGCCACTCATTCCGCACTCCACCACCGAACAGGAGACCTCATCATGGCCGCCTACCAGTACGTCTACGTCATGAAGGATCTTACGAAGGCCTATCCGGGTGGACGTGAGGTCTTTAAGGGCATCACCCTTTCCTTCCTGCCCGGTGTGAAGATCGGTGTTCTCGGCGTCAACGGCGCGGGTAAGTCCACGCTGCTCAAGGTGATGGCCGGGATCGACAAGGAATTCGGCGGTGAAGCCTGGGCGGCTGATGGCGTCAAGATCGGCTACCTCGAGCAGGAGCCGCAGCTTGATGAAAAGCTGACGGTTGGTGAGAACGTCGCTCTCGGTTTTGGTGAACTCAAGCGCGCACTCGATCGCTTCAACGAAATTTCCATGCTGTTCGCTGAGCCTATGTCCGATGAGGAGATGACCAATCTTCTCTCGGAACAGGCCGAGCTTCAGGAAATCATTGATGCCGGTGACGGCTGGGAACTGGATCGGAAGCTGGAGATCGCTCTCGACGCGCTGCGTTGCCCGCCAGCAGACAGCCCGGTCGACAAGCTTTCCGGTGGTGAACGTCGCCGCGTTGCGCTGTGTCGCCTGCTGCTCGAAAAGCCTGACATTCTGCTGCTCGATGAGCCAACCAACCATCTTGATGCCGAGAGCGTCAGCTGGCTCGAAAAGACGCTGCGTGACTATCAGGGCACCGTCATGGTCATCACCCATGACCGTTACTTCCTCGATAACGTCACGAACTGGATTCTGGAGCTCGAGCGTGGCCGTGGCTATCCGTTCGAAGGCAACTACTCGTCCTGGCTGACCCAGAAGCGCAAGCGTCTGGCCCAGGAAGAGAAGGAAGAAAGCTCCCGCCAGCGCGCTCTTGCTGCCGAGCAGGACTGGATCAATAGCTCACCGAAGGCCCGTCAGGCCAAGAGCCAGGCTCGTATCACCAAATACGAAGAAATGCTGGCAGCCAACTCCGAGAAGGTTGGTGGAACGGCGGACATTGTTATCACGCCGGGCCCACGCCTTGGCGGTACGGTGATCGAAGCCGAGAACCTGTCCAAGGGCTTTGGTGATCGTCTGCTGATCGATGGCCTGAACTTCAAGCTCCCGCCTGGTGGCATCGTGGGTGTGATCGGTCCGAACGGTGCGGGTAAGTCCACGCTGTTCAAGATGATCACCGGTCAGGACACGCCGGATGGTGGCTCTCTGAAGGTCGGCGAGACGGTGAAGCTCGGCTATGTCGATCAGTCCCGCGATACGCTGGATGGCAACAAGACCGTCTGGGAAGAGATTTCCGGCGGTACGGACGTCATTCAGCTTGGCAAGCGGACGGTTCCGTCCCGCGCCTATGTCGGGGCGTTCAACTTCAAGGGCTCTGACCAGCAGAAGCGCGTCGGCATCCTGTCGGGCGGTGAGCGTAACCGCGTTCATCTTGCCAAGATGCTCAAGGAAGACAGCAACGTTCTGCTGCTCGATGAGCCGACCAACGATCTTGACGTTGATACGCTGCGTGCCCTCGAAGATGCTCTGGCAGACTTCGCTGGCTGCGCCGTGGTCATCTCCCATGATCGCTGGTTCCTTGACCGTCTGGCCACGCATATTCTGGCTTTCGAAGGCGACAGCCATGTCGAGTGGTTCGAAGGCAACTTCCAGGACTACGAAGAAGACAAGCGCCGCCGTCTGGGCCCGGATGCGACTGAGCCAAGCCGCATCAAATATCGCCCGCTGGCCCGCTAAGACGGACCGTTCCTTTTGCACGTCACCGGGGTAGGCTATTCTGCCCCGGTTTCTGACGGTTTGAGGAGGCCCGGTTGTTAGGGCGAGAACTCCGTACAGCACGTCTTGTCCTCACTCCGGTCAACTGGCCGGACCTTGAGGACATGATCGCCCTGAAGGCTGATGCTGGTGCCTTTGGTCGTATGCTTGGTGGCGTGCGCAGCCGGACCGAAGCAGAGCAGGATATGGCTGAAGACGTCGCCTTCTGGGCGCGTCGCCGTATCGGTATTTTTGCCATCCGTGAAAATGGCCGCTTCGTCGGCATGACGGGCGTGCATGAACGCCCCGATGGGCGCGGCCTCGGCCTCAGATTCTCTATTTTTCCGTGGGCTGCGGGCCGGGGACTTGCTCGTGAAGCTGCGGGTGCAGCGATCCGGTATGTCCTTGATGAGGGTGAGCCCCGGATCGTAGCCGTTGCCCGCGAAGATAATCTTGCGTCCCGTATGGTGCTGGGAAGTATCGGCATGCGTCATATCGATACTTTCAAGCGGGATGGCGATACGATGTTCCTCTACGAAATTGCGCCTGCCTGAAACGGTGCAGAAAGCAGGGAATTTTTCCTTTCGCTTTCAGGTGTGAGCGTTTGAATTGAGACGGCGCGGTCGTCGAGGAATAAATATGGTCTATTTTCTGAAAAACATACGAACAGCAGGTCTTGTTGTGCTGGCTTTGGGCGTGGCCTCTTTATCGGCCGCTCGGGCCGCAGACCCCAAACCTGCTGAGTCGGCGGTTGGTGGTATGCGCATCATTGAGCATACGCTCGTTATGACGTTGGGAGGAACGGAGATCGTAGCTCTTCCTCCTAACCTGCAGACGGCGTCTATCAGCCTGCCTGCAATTGTGCATATCAATCTCGTGTCCCAGAAAGTGGCGGAAATTCTGGCCCATCAGGAGGGCCGGACCGATGTGCTGTTCACCGGGAAAGACACAATCTATCGGTTCCACATCACCGTGCAGCACGTCGCCCCGCGATAAAGGCTTGTAGTGTAGAACCAAAAAAGGCCTCCCGTTCAGGAGGCCTTTTTCAGAGTATCAACTTCGATGTGCAGCACTCAGTGGTGATTGCTGAGCTGACGCTCCAGAGCGGAGTTCAGAGCACCAACATCGCCACCGTGGCGAGCCAGATAGGAGCTGTAATCGCCGCGCTGATTCATGCGCAGGCTGGCACCTTCACCATACATGTCCACGACCTTCGGTGGGTTTCCACCGATGATAAGCTGCATGTTGACCTCTGGCTGGCCTGGACGGTCAATCAGTGCATTGACCCGTTCGCCATCCGGCGTTGAGCTGGTGCCGGTAACCCGGAAGCTCACGCCCTGATAGTTACCGATCTGATCCGTGATCGTGTTGACCAGAACCTGATCGAAAAGCTGCAGGTACTTCTGCTGCTGTGCCGGGGTGGCGGTGCGCCAGTAGCGGCCGAGGCAGTAACGGGCAATGCCCTGAATATCCACATTGGACTGAAGAAGCGGAAGGACTTCGCGCTTCTTTTCACCCAGTGGCTTGCCGGAATTAACGATGCTGACCAGCTGGCCACCAAAGGAATTCACGAAATCTGTTGCCGGATTGGCATGAGCGACGCCAGCCCCGAAAGTGAGGGCTGCAGCAAAAGCACCAAGAAGGGCCCGGCGCGAAAAGGCTTTAAGCATGCGTTTGTCCTCAGTTGTACCAGTCTGGGGTGGTGGCGCGGTGATCGTTCGTCATAGCGTCAATCTGGCTCTGGCGGTTCTGCTGCCAGGCACTACGGACGTAGGAGTACGGATCAAGGCTGTCCTGCTCCAGATGGTCGATCTGATCCACACTGTTGGCAAAGCCATCAACCGTTCCAAGAATATTGTAGGCCCAGTTGAATGTCAGCAGACCATAACCTCTTGGCACATAATTGATCGGGGTCAGAGCCTGCCCGATCCCATAGCCGATACCATCGCGGAAGTTGCTGGGGCCGACAAACGGGATGAAGAGGTATGGGCCGCTCTTCACGCCCCATGTTCCCATCGTCATCCCCGGGTCAGTCTCATGCTGTTTGTAACCGACCAGACTGGCAACATCGAAGAAACCCGCCACTCCCGCACTCATGTTGATCGTGAAGCGCATGAACGAGTCACCCGCACGACGGGGCTTTCCAGCCCCAACATCAGAGAAGAACACCGCAGGCTCACGCCAGGTTTCATTGATGTTGGAAATACTGTGCCGAACCGGCTTCGGAACAGCCCAGATCCAGGCCTTGGCCACGGGACGCAGGGCCACGTGATAAGCCCACATCTGGACGTTATACATCTTCCGGTTCAGCGGCTCGTACGGATCGTTGGCAGCCTTGTAATCAGCAAGGTCGTCCGGATCTTTCGGCGGGGGATTATGCAGGGAGCCACAGGCCCCCAGCGTCAGCAGTGCCAAAACGCCTGCAATGGCTCTGCCACGACGCGAGCGCGTCGCCCTGATACCGATTCTGTCCTGCCGAGAGTCCATAACCATTCCTCAAAAACCCCACTCCGCGGGCGTGCTCACAAAGACTTCATCTGAAAACGGAAATTTTCGAAATCCGTTCCCATTCAATTGGTGTGCCGCCAGCGGAGCCATGAGCCGTCCGTCGCGGAAAACTGCGGAAGGCCGTAGTCATAGCCTATACTGTGCCAAGCTGCACCCCTCTATGTATCCAAATTATGACACAGGGAAGGGACGAGATCCTTTAACGATCCAGAAGTCAGAAGGACACTCCGGCCACTTTGACGGCTGAAATATTTTGAGAGCAGTGTGGCGGCAACTCAACACCAGGGAATTTTCCAGTGTCCAGATTTTCTGCCTGCAAAGCACCGCTTTTTGCCACCGTGGCCCTAGTTGGCCTGTCTCTTGGGGCTGCTCAGGCGCGTCCAACGGCACTCTCTCAGCCATGGGGCAACACGCCCGATGGTAAGCCTGTCCGTATTGTTACCCTGAAGAATGACCATAACGTGACGGTACGCGTCATTACCTATGGTGGCATTATTCAATCTGTTGAAACGCCGGATCGTAACGGGCATCCGCAGGACATCGTCCTCGGGTTTGGCGATCTCAAGGGATACACCGTCGATAGCGCCAAGGGTGGACTGTTCTTCGGGGCGATTATCGGCCGTTATGCAAACCGTCTCGCAGGCGGCAGCTTCCCGGTAGATGGGAAAATCTACCACACGGACATTACGGCGGCTCCGAATGCTCTGCATGGTGGCAAAAAGGGATTCGACAAGAACGTCTGGACGCTTGAAAAGACAGGTGTCTCTGCAAGCGGCTCCTATGTAACGTTGAAGCTGGTCAGTCCGAACGGAGACCAAGGTTTCCCCGGAACGCTGACGACGCATGTGACCTACACGCTGGGGAACGACAATGCTCTGTCACTGCATTATGTAGCGACAACCGATGCGCCGACGGTTCTGAATCTCACGAACCACAGCTACTGGAATCTGAATGGCGAAGGCTCCGGCAGCATTGAGCCGGAAATCCTTCAGATCAACGCAGACAGCTATACCCCGACCGATAGCACCTCAATCCCGACGGGCCAGCTTGCACCCGTTGCAGGCACACCATTGGACTTCAGCAAGCCAACTGAAGTGGGCGCACGCCTCCGCAGCAATGACATCCAGATGATGTATGCGCGTGGTTACGACATGAACTGGGTCGTCAACGGAGCATACGGACAGGCTCCGCGTCTGGCTGGAAAAGTCTATGACCCACGCTCGGGCCGCAGCATGGAAGTTCTGACCAACCAGCCGGGGCTACAGGTTTACACGTCCAACTCATTGGACGGCGGGTATGCAGGAATTTCCGGCCACGCTTATCGTCAGACAGATGCTATCGCCTTTGAAGCCGAGCATTATCCAGACAGCCCGAATCATCCGTCCTTTCCGACGACAGAGCTAAAGCCGGGTCAGACATTCGATTACACGACGACGTTCAAGTTCTCGAATCAGTAAGCGCTCAACGTCAACGAGGCCTTGCTTGAGGAAGAGGGTGTTCTCCGAAAGGAGGCAGCCTCTTCCTGTATCTGCTCAGGACGGCAGTTTGGCGTCTGTTGCAGCACTGACTTTGGAAGGCTCCAGAATCCTGGCCGGATTTCCGACTGCCGTCGCATTGGCAGGGATATCTTCCAGAACGACTGATGCTGCACCAATACGGGCATTTTCGCCGATGATGAGGCGCCCCAGCACCTTGGCACCTGATCCAATCATGGCCCCTCGGCGTACGATCGGATGTCTATTCCCGGTCAGTTTCCCTGTGCCACCCAGCGTGACGTCCTGGAACAGGGAGACGTCATCTTCGATGATGCAGGTTTCCCCGATCACAATCCCCGTTCCATGGTCGATGCTCAGGCGCCGACCAAGGCGCGCGGCCGGATGAATGTCGATTGCGAACAGCTCATTGACCCGGCTTTGAAAATGATAGGCCAGATGCCGTCTGTTTTTCTGCCAGAGGTGATGCGCGATACGATGAACCTGTAACGCCTGCCAGCCTTTGAAGAACAGGAACGGTGTCACCAGATCCGGGCAGGCCGGATCACGGTCATGGATTGCCAGAATATCTTCGGCAGCTGACTCGGCTATGCCGGGGACTTCCAGAAGAATGGAAGTGACCAGCCGTGTGATGGCCGTAGCAGAAATGGATCGATCCGCCAGCTTGGTACCCAGAAGGGATGCAAGGCCCGAGCTGAAGCTGTGATGGTCTCCGATATTCGTAGCGAAAACATCCTGAATCAGAGGGTCATGGCAACTGCAGGCCTGTGCCTGCATATTTCGCCAGAGCTGATCAAGATTTACGGTTGAACTCATACGCCCATCGCCTTGCGAACAAAGGCGCGTCTCAGGCGGGGCAGGCGATGAACGCCCGCAATACCGAGATCACGTACGCGCCGCAGAACCGGATTATCGTTACCAAAAAGACGTTCCAGAATGTCCGTGGCAGCTAGCATGGCCATATTGCCGGGCCGGGCTCGGCGCTGATAGCGGACAAGGAGTTCCCGGCTGCCCGGATCTGTACGTTTCGTATGGGCTTCAATGAGCAGGTCTGCCAGAGCGATGACATCCCGAAAGCCGATATTCAGGCCCTGACCCGCAATCGGGTGAATACCATGGGCAGCATCTCCAACGAGAGCCAGACGCGGCGCAATATATGTCTGCGCATATTGCGCTGACAGCGGATAAATCCAGCGGCGGCCAATGGGTGTGATGGCGCCCAGATCCTCATCGCCCATGCGGGCACGGATTTCGCGGGCAAAGATTTCATCGGGGAGGTCGTGGAAGCGCTGGGCGCGGCCCTCGCCTTCTGCCCAGACAATAGCGGATCGATGCGGATGTTCAGCCGTTCCTGGCATCGGCAGTCGGGCGAACGGTCCTTCGGGCAGGAACTGTTCCAGCGCCACGCCGTCATGAGGCTTTTCATGTGCGATTGTCGCAACGATACCGCACTGATGATAGGGGAGTTTGGTCAGGCCGATGCGGGCCTGGTCGCGCAATGGAGAACGACGTCCCTCAGCGGCGACAGCCAGTTTGGCCGTCACGGTTGAACCCGATGCCAAACGGATCGACACATGATCCGGGTGGAACGTGAAGGTTCCTGTGTCTGGCGCGCGGACGTCCAGCGTCTCGTATTGTTCAAGCGTCCGGTTAATGGCGAGACGCAGATCGCGTGCTTCTGCCATCCAGCCGAAATTCATGCCTTCAGGGGCATCGTCCACACCGAAATGTAGGAAAAGCGGTGAGGGAGCCTCGTGCGGGCGGCCATCCGAGACGCGGATTTCACGGATCGGCTGGGAAACACCGGGAAGATTGTCCCAGATACCTGCGGCTTCCAGCATCTGGCGTGAGCCTTCCGCAATGGCGTATGCCCGGCCATCGAGAGAGGGATCTTCCATGCCCGGGAGAGCTGCCCGGTCAATGAGCAGAACCCGCACACCTTCGGCTGCCAGACGACAGGCCAGTGTCGCGCCAACAGGACCAGCTCCGTTAATGCACAGGTCGTAATGTGTCTTGGTCATCGTGCTCATCTCCCTGCCCCTGTCCTACTCCTGTGACGTGTGGAGCGGAAGAGGGCAGGAAGGGGCAGAAAAGATCAGAGATCGAAGCGTGCGTTCAGGAAGACAGCGCGCGGTGTCCCGACAAAGAAGTAATCAGAGGCCAGAAAGCCCCAGTAATGAAGGTTTGTGGCGTTATCGAGTTCAGCGCGTAGCGTCACTTTGTGACGGCCGATGCTGGTGCGATAGCTGGCCCGCAGATTGAGCAGCGTATAGCTCGGGACATGGAAGCTGTTGGAACTGTCACCCCACATTGACGCAGTATAATGAACTTCTGCAGTCGCTGAGAGACCCGGCACGCCCGGGATACGGTCCGTCAGCTGAAAGACATTCTGGAACAGCGGAATGCCTTCGATCTTGTTTCCTTTAACGCTGGCATCTGCCTTGCTGTATTTTCCGCCTTCGGCGCCCAGACTGTCCGTGAGGGTAATGCCAAACGGTAGATCGACATGACCACTGAGTTCTGCGCCCTGATATGTGACGGTGCCGTTCGACACATAAACATTGTCCGCATTAGCATACTGCGCGCCTCGCGTGATGCGATAGAGCGCGCCTGTCAGGTCCCAGGTCTGGCGCGCAATCTTTGCGCCCACTTCAACCTGATCAGAACGGATGGGCGGAAGGGTCTCGCGTGCGTTCTTATAGGTGTCTCCCACGGTCCCACCGTTTTCCAGCGCCTGAACGTAACTGGCGTAAATGGTGGTATCTTTCCACGGATGGAACATCAGGGCGGCAGTTGGTGTCAGTGGCGTAGTGCGCAGCGCTGTTTTCGTACCGGCGGACGTCCAGGTCAGCTGGTGGAAATCGGTAAAGCGGATGCCGGCGAGCAGTGACCAGTGTTTATCAAACGTCAGGGTGTCGCTGCCGAAAAGACCGACCTGATCGGAACGATAATTACGATAGGTCGCGGTGTCCCAGCTTCCGCTATAAGAGCGGCTGGTGATCGGCGAGTAGAGGTTCTGGCCTCCGATGTTCACGTAATCAGAGTCATATGGAAGATATTTGCTGAGCCCCTGCCAGGCCGCTCCCATCGTGAAATCATGCCGGATAAAGCCTGTCCGGAACTTGCCTTCCAGAATGGCCTGAACCTGATCATATTGTGCCCAACTTCCGGGATTGGTGCTCATATACGTGTCATAGTTGCCACCCTGATCCTGCAGGGACATCCACTCTCCGCGATAGCGGCGATAGTCCATGCTGTGGCTGTAATCGATGCGCGCCGTCCAGTTCTTTGTAATGTCCCAATGCAGCCCCGTTGAGACAAACAGCGTGTGGGATGTAAACATGCTTGCCGGAGATGCGGTCAGGTTCTTGTGTCCGCTGATGGCATCGGGAAGACGGTTGCTGCCATAGGCGGACGGATCATCAATAAAGAAGTCCTGTACGCCACCACGGACCTGACGGTCCTGATAAATGGCATCGGCAGTCCACAGCAGGTTGTGAGCCAGCCGCACATCCGTGGACAGGGAACCTGAAAAGCGCGTGACGTGCGATCCGTTATAGGTTTCGCCATTTTCGTGGGTGAGGTTGAGGCGATATCCAACAATATCGTTTCGGAAGAGGCGCCCACCTGTGTCGATGTGCTGACTGCCAACGGCGCCTGAGCTGTATCCGGCATCAAAGGAAAATGTACGCGCGTCGGTCGGCTTCTTCGTCTGGAAATCGATGATGCCGCCGGGCGCGTTGAAGCCGTACATGAAACCGGAAGCACCCTTGAGAAGCTGCACCGCTTCGAATGACTCAAGCGGGAGTTCCACGGTTGTCATGAAGAAGGGCGTACCGTTGATCTTGTAGCCGTTGTAATCGTCAAGCGGTACGCCCCGGACCGTGACGGAATAGGCGTTGAACGAATACGTGTCGCCGTTTGAAATGACCGATGCATCCTGTGAAAAAACGCGCGCCAGCGATTTGACCTGCCGCTCCTGTAGTTCTGCGGCCGTCACAACCTTGATCGAAAATGGCGTATCTAGAAGGCGGCGTGTCCCTAGCGCTCCGCCGTCAGCCTGATGGGCATGACCGAGAACCGTAACGCTTTCGCTTTTTGCACTGGGCTGCTTATGGGACGTCGGGACAGGTTTGGAATGTCCATTATGACGGGGTGCGACAGAGGGTTTTCGCTCGGATTGAGAATGCTCGTCCTGAGCGTCTGCTGCCAGGGCAATGGCCGAGGTGCCTGACATGAGCAGAGCAAACGAAAACACAGATGACAGAACGGAAGTGGTGGTGGCCATAAAACTACACCAAATAGTTATAATATGAAACAACCAATAAAATATGTTTATAATGATAAATGACAACATGAATCGGTGTTTGTGGTTTGTTGTGATAAAGAACTGAAAAGGCTTAAAAATACTGATTTTCTCTTAAAGTTTTCGCTTCGGCTGTTTGGTATCTGTGGAGCCGAAAAGACGGGTAAATCAGTGTCTCATTTCTGCAACATAAATCGTACAACAATATTAATAACAATTTAAAATAGTGAAAACGGAACTGTTCGTATTTCGGGAACAGTTGGGTCTGCCTGCTGTTGTAGTCTGACGTCCTTGGCCAAATGCGCGCTGAGGGACGCCGCTTACAGCATTTCATTCGCTCAGGATGCAGCCTCCGCGTGACCTGATGGTGGATGACAGGTGATCGTCTAGGGAGACCAATGTTCAGACAGAATTATGTGGACTCAATGTCCAGCCTTCGTCACCAGTTCGACTGGCTGCCTGACCCGCTGGGTTCTGTTCTTCTGCTGATTGCAGCGGCGCTGATTGCTCTTCTGTTCAGTCGGATCATCACGGATGCGCTGCCCCGCCTGCCGGGTCTGAGGAAGATCCAGTTCATTCATGCTTTAACCATCAGGTTAAGGATGAATGTCCGCTATTTTCTGATGATCATAGCCGCCAGTGCAGCTTTGCCAGCGACGGAGGGCTTCTCTCCCGAGACTGAAAAGCTTCTCGCGCACGTGCTGGCCTGTCTGTTCATTATGAACCTGGGCTTCGGCATTATCAGGGCATTTCGTCTGGCGACCGATCAGTACCTGAACCGGATCAGTGCCAAGGAAAACGTGGATGACATCACTGTCCGGTCTCATCAGACGCAGATCCGGGTGCTCCGTCGTCTGATTGAGATCACCTTCGGAGTGCTGACCGTCGCTGCGTCTCTGATGGTTTTCAATTCCGTTCAGAAATTTGGCGTTTCGCTCTTTGCCTCTGCCGGTGCCGCCTCCCTGATCGTGGGTCTCTCCGCTCGACCGGCCTTGTCCAACTTGATTGCGGGTATTCAGATCGCCATTACGCAGCCGATCCGTATGGAAGATATGCTGATCCTGAACGGTGACTGGGCTTGGGTTGAGGAGATCAATGCAACCTATGTCGTCCTGCGGACATGGGATCGTCGGCGCTATATCGTGCCTATTTCCTATTTCCTCGAAAACCCGTTCCAGAACTGGACGCATAGTTCGCAGTCTTTGATCGGCTCCATCTTTCTCTGGTTGGATTACCGCACACCGATGGATCGCTTGCGGGCAATGTTCATGGAAGAAATCGAGCACTGTCCGGACTGGGACAAGGACCGTTCCTCCATTGCCTGCCAGATTGCAGACAGTAATGCTCAGGTCATTTCCATCCGCATGATCGCAGGGGCGGCAGATGCAGGAAACATGTGGAACCTGTCTTGCGATATTCGCGAACGCATGCTGCGCCGTATCCAGATAGAAATGCCGGAATGCCTGCCGCGCGGACGGACTGCGGTCGTATCGGATTCTCCATCTGATACGCCGTGGCCCGAAAGCCTCATGTCGCCGCCCGTCAACCGGCCGGGCGATGGAAAATATCGCGGACCGGACCTGAATACGCCAGCAGTTTCCTGAAATTTCTCAGTGCCGCACTCTGGGGTTCAAAAGTTTCGTTTTGACCCCACAGGAGTGTGGCATTTATGCACTGGAAATCCTGTGATACATTCTGACAAAGGAATAATCGTAGACACATTTTAAAACGTTTCTAATCTGAACCGAACACCGGATCTGATTAGGACTGCCTGAATGCGCCTCAAGTCACTTCTTCTCGCTACTACAATCGTTACGGTTTTGCACCCAGCACATCAGGCCTCTGCTGCCGTGCATAAAACGACCAAGGCCACGGCGCCTGCAAAGGTGACGGCCAAGACCACAGGGAAGAAAACAGTCGTCCGCCAGGCTGTCGCCACGCCGCGTCGCCCACATGCGGTTGATAGCAACAGCAATGAACAGATGATCGTGACGGGAACGCATGCGTTCAACCGCCGCGCCCGGGATTCCACGAGCCCGATCAGCGTTCTTACCGCTGCCACGCTGCGTCGTTCCGGTCAGATGAACCTTGCGGACGCTATCGTCCGTACGGATCCGTCGATCACAGTAAACGCCATGGGCAGTGATGCCGGTGCGCTGACGTCCTCGATCCGTATGCGTGGTTTGAACCCGAACGAAGTTCTGGTTCTCGTGGATGGAAAGCGCCGTCATACGACAGCCAACATCTACGCCGATGCCGGTCCACAGCAGGGCTCAACGCCGGTCGATCTGAACATGATCCCGGCTTCTGCAATCGATCATATCGAAATTCTGCGCGATGGCGCGGCCGCAATGTATGGCTCGGACGCCATTGCAGGTGTTGTGAACATCATTCTGAAAAAGACGCCGCATGGCCTGAACATGACCGCGCAGACGGGTGCAAACGCCTATAACGGCGATGGCTGGCAGTATCAGCTTGGTGCAGATGGTGGCTTTGGCTTCCTGGGTGATGGGTATGTCCACATCAGCGGGCAGATGTACCACACCGATCACATGGTCCCGAACACGACGGACGTGCGAACTGTTCCGGGGAATTCTGAATACAAGGGCTATAATGTCCCGCACGATTCCAACAAGATCCTGAGCACACCAGAAGAAACCCGCGAAAATCTCAGCATCGAGTTTGGCAAGACGCTGACGGAAGGTGTGAATGGCTATGGCCTCATTACCTATGCTCACCGTCATTCCGAGGCTTACGAAAACTATCGTATGCCGTCTGTTGCCCCGACGCTGTATCCTTATGGTTTCTCTCCGCTCGAAACCATTGAAGAGAACGATTATGCCGCGACACTGGGTCTGAAGGGGGACAATTTCTTCGGTTTCTCCTGGGACCTCAGCTCCACTTACGGTGCGGATGAAGACGATGTCGGCAACAAGAACACAGCCAACCCGAATCTGATTGCAGCTACGGGAACGTCTCCAACGACGGTTCGTGCCGAGACGTATCGCCTGTCCCAGTGGACCAACAATCTGGATTTCCGGCGGCAGTTAAAGATCGCTGATCTTGTACCGGTCACGGTGGCTTTCGGTGGCGAGCATCGTCTTGAAACCTACCAGATCTGGCCAGGCGAAGTTGGATCCTATGCTGATGGTGGAACGCAGGGTTATGCGGGCCTGATGCCAGAGAACGCCGGTAAGTGGAGCCGTGACGTCTGGGCTGCCTATCTTGATGGTGACTTCCATCCGCTGAAGCACTGGGATCTCGATTTTGCGGGCCGTTTTGAGCATTACACGGACGTTGGCAATACCGAGAATGGCAAGGTTTCCACACGGTACGACATCACCAAGCGCATTGCCGTTCGTGCCACGATCAGCAACGGTTTCCGTGCTCCGACCCTGCCGGAAGAAAATTTCAGCTCTTTGAATGTGTCGCCGACGGGTGCATCCGGTCTGCTGTCCACGTCAGGTGCGGCTGGCAAGAGCCTTGGTGCGCAGCATCTGAAGCCTGAGCGCTCCACGAGTGCTGAGGGTGGTATTATTCTTGAGCCCGTTGATGGCTGGCATCTCTCGGCGGACGTCTATCAGATCAACATTCGTGATCGGATTTCCGGCGCCGGTTCTGTTTATGGTCCCTCTGCAATTTCGGCAATTGGAATGACGGGTGCGACCCTACCAGTGGGTATTGATACGTCTGACGTGTCTGCCAATTACTTTGCCAACGTTGGCAGCACCCGGACCCAGGGTCTCGATATCCAGTCTGACTATCTGCTGCACATGCATCAGTATGGCAATCTGGACCTGACCATGGCTCTCAACCTCAACCGGACCCGCGTCAGCCACATCAACACGAACTCTCAGGGCAATCCG
This sequence comes from Gluconobacter sp. OJA, assembly GCF_039638325.1. Classification (NCBI taxonomy): domain Bacteria; kingdom Pseudomonadati; phylum Pseudomonadota; class Alphaproteobacteria; order Acetobacterales; family Acetobacteraceae; genus Gluconobacter; species Gluconobacter sp. OJA. The sequence continues at coordinate 461,023 of NZ_JBDIWI010000001.1, forward strand.
TATCTTAATGAGCAGAGCATCGCGTATCTGACGTCCACCTCTCCGCGGAGCAAGATCATCCTGAACGCGTATTGGACGATCGGGAAGTGGGATGTGAACCTCCGTCAGACGCGCTACGGCGAAACGACGTCCATGCTGACCTATCAGGATCAGACGCCTGCCAGCCTGACCTGCAAGGGGCAGAGCCTTCAGTATTCCAACGTCTGCTGGGGACAGTTCAAGAATACGCCAGTCTGGCTGACGGATCTTGAGGTCGGGTACCGTCTCAACCACATGTGGCACTTCGCTGTGGGCGCCAACAACATCTTCAATCAGCGTCCGCGCCGTCTGACCAAGTATCTGAACTACCTCGGGGCGAATGCTTACGATACCGACTCTTCCGGTATTGGCATTGCTGGCGGTTATTATTACGGCCGTATCAACGCCACGTTCTGATTGTCCTTCAAGACCCAGACGGAGCAGAAATGCCCGGAGGTGCCGGTTTTCCGGTGCCTCCGGGCTGTTTCGTATATTGTTGTTGAACTGGTACAATCTGGGCCATACTGGCCACCAGTCTTCTGATTCCCAACGAGGATATGCCGTTCGTGAAGCTCGTCACCGCAATTATCAAACCCTTCAAGCTTGACGATGTCCGGGAGGCGCTGACGCCACTGGGCGTGCAAGGTCTGACCGTGACGGAAGTCAAAGGTTTTGGCCGTCAGAAAGGCCAGACGGAAATCTACCGCGGCGCCGAGTATCACGTCAGTTTTCTTCCGAAGCTCAAGATCGAGATCGCAGTGGCGGATTCCGTTGTGGAAGATGTTATTGAAGCAATCATGACGGCAGCGCGTACCGGCAAGATCGGGGACGGCAAGATCATGGTCTCCAATCTCGACCAGCTCATTCGCATCCGCACGGGAGAGACCGGGGAGGGCGCTCTGTGATGAGACGTTCCGGTCTTTCGATCATGGCTGCTGGCGCACTTCTACCAGTATCCGCGATGGCTGCTGATGCGCCTGCGGCCATCGACACAGGTGATACAGCCTGGATGCTGATCAGCACAGCACTTGTTCTGATGATGACAGTGCCTGGTCTTGCGTTGTTCTACGGCGGCATGGTTCGCAAGAAGAACGTTCTTGCGACCCTGATCCAGTCTTTTGCCATCTGTTGTATCGCCAGCCTCGTCTGGATGGTTGCAGGTTACAGCCTGGCCTTCTCGAACGGCACACCGTGGATTGGTGATCTGTCCCGCGCGTTGCTGAACGGTGTGGCAGCAAACTTCCACAATGGCGTTGATTCCGCTTTCACGCTTGGGGCAGGAACGGCAGCCGCCGTTCCGATGACGATCCCGGAAAGCGTCTATATGATGTTCCAGATGACGTTCGCCGTCATCACGCCAGCCCTGATTACAGGGGCCTACGCGGAACGCATGAAGTTCTCTTCCATGTGCGTCTTCACGATTTTCTGGCTGCTGCTGGTTTATGCGCCCGTCGCTCATTGGGTCTGGAGCCCAACGGGCTGGGTCGCTGGCCTAGGCGCTGTGGACTTTGCCGGTGGCACGGTCGTGCACATCAACTCCGGTGTGGCTGGCCTTGTCTGTGCGTATGTTCTTGGCAAGCGCCGGGGCATCGGAACGGATGACATGTCTCCGTTCAACCTGACATACGCCATTATCGGTGCGTCCCTGCTTTGGGTTGGCTGGTTTGGCTTCAACGCAGGCTCCGCGTTGGGCGCAAACGGTCGTGCAGGCATGGCCATGCTGACAACGCAGCTTGCTGCCGCCGCTGGTGGTGTCGCCTGGATGGCTGTCGAGTGGGCACGGACGGGTAAGCCGACGGCACTCGGCATTATTTCTGGCGTGGTCGCCGGCCTGGTCGCCATCACGCCAGCTGCGGGCTTTGTCCTGCCGGGCGGCGCTGTGGTGATTGGTCTGATTGCCGGTGCAGTCTGCTTCTGGAGCGCAACGTGGCTCAAGCACGCTCTCGGCTATGATGACAGCCTCGATGCGTTCGGTGTTCACGGTACGGGTGGTATCATTGGCGCTCTGCTGACAGGCGTTCTGGCCTATGGGCCGCTCTCTGCGACGGACGCCAACCCGTCTGGTACGGTTGGAAGCCTTTCACAGCTTCTGGCTCAGGCGGAAGCTGTCTGCGTGACGATTGTCTGGTGTGTCATCATGACATTCGTGATCCTGAAGGTTTTGGATCGTGTCATGGGTCTGCGTGTTTCTGCAGAAGAGGAACTTGAAGGCCTCGATACGACCATGCATGGTGAACGCATCAACTGATCGTAGTCACCGGCGTTTCTGAACCGGGAGGCTGCGACTTCCCGGTTGACAGACAAGGATGTTTTTCATGGTTTCCAGCCGTATGTTGTCCCGCCTCTCACTGGCCGCTGTTCTGGCTGCCGGTCTTGCCTCGGTTCCTGCACACGCGATGACGGCCAAGGAATGCCATGCTGCATTCCAGTCCGCCAAGAAGGGCGGCACCCTGAACGGGCAGAGCTACAAGGCCTTCAAGGCTGCAAGCTGTGGTAGCGAAACGGCTGAAGCCGCGCCCGCGACAACTGCTGCCCCGGCAACGGCTGCCACAGCACCAACAACGACGGTCCCTGTCACGACGGGTAAGGCGAACCCGCCTGATTCGTCTGTTGCAGGCACGAAGGCACCGATTGCATCCAAGAGTGCTCCGGTCACGTCTGGAAACGTTGTATTCCCAACGTCTGTGTCGTCCCAGTTCTCCAGCCTGTCCGCTGGCAAGGCTCGCATGAAGACCTGTGTTGCCCAGTATAATGCGAACAAGGCGAACGGCGGCAACGGTAGCCTGAAGTGGATCCAGAAGGGTGGCGGGTACTGGTCCCAGTGCAACAGCCGCCTCAAAGGCGAATAACTCCCTGCGTTCCAGTGGGTGTCAGAAACCTCCGTTCCTTTACCGGGACGGAGGTTTTTTTATGCCGGTCATTCAGGATTGAGAATGCTGTTGGAGAGTTTCGGTGTAAGGGGAATGGTCAGGCGTTGGTGTCATCATGAGGTGTCATGTTCTGGTCGCGTTCGAAAAGTCACGATCAGTGATCAATAGAGGCTTTCTCTTTATTGGGCTGGTAGCTCTTACGATCATCTTGGGACCGACGTCGTCTGCGTCTGCGGAAGAGCAGTCGGACTGTGTCACTGCACCAGTTATTCTTCCATTACTGGGAGGCGAGGGAGATGCGCCGCTGATACCGGTGAAAATCAACGGCAAACCCGCTGCGATGTATGTCAGTCCGGCCTTCGATTACATTTACGTCCGGAATTCTGAAGGGATACAGTTTCCCAAGGGCTATGATGACGCCAAAGTCGTCATTAACGGCACTTATAAGGAAAGTGCCTTTCATTCCAAAATTAATGAACTGGTTCTGGATGATATTCCGCTGAAAGATGTAGACGTCGTCTTGCTCGCGAAGGCCAGTACGCAGGTGGTTGACGGGCGACCGATTGTGGGTGTGCTTGGACGCGCGGCGTTATCCCGGCTGGCAGTTCTGATAGATATTCCGGAAAGACAATTCGCGTATCTTGATGTCAAAGATACGAAAGCCTGCAAGCTGGCGTTTAAAACATTCCTGGGAAATGACAGTCATTCCGTGGACATGGAAGACGACTTCACAGTGCATATTCGAGTTGGCGAAAAGAAGAAGCGCGTCAGCCTTGATCCTGATCTGACATACACGACATTTCCGTCTTTCTGGATTTCATCACTAAAGGAAAACCTAGAAGGTCTGGGGGATCAGAAGAAATTCACTCACTATGATGATTTTCTGAGTGTGGGGCAGGGCGCGCTTGTCAAAAACCTTTTTATGGGCGGCGCTCCGATAGAGAATGAAAAAGTTGTCTTTCAGGATGAAGTAGAAATTGGAAGTCTGGGACTTCCGTTCTTTGCGGACAAAATCATCATCTGGAGTCTGGAAAACAACCGGATGTATTTCGCCATCCCGGCCCATATGCGCCCTCTTTCCAAAGGGCAGGGGCTGCATTTCTTCGCCACACATTCAGGAAACGTCTCCGTGCGCGACCGGCGCGGAGACGTGCAGTAATGTTCTGTAGATCAGCTCATAGGGAACGGTGGCTGCCCGTTTGATGCGGTCACGCCGCCGTCAACAGGCATAATCAATCCCGTAATGTAAGCCGCATCCTCACTGGCCAGGAATGTGATTGCTGCGGCCATATCTTCAGGCTCTCCCAGACGCTGCAACGGGACGCGGTCTTCGACGCTTTTGACGAAAGCTGGATCTTTAAGGGCGTCCGCCGTCATGGCCGTGCGTGTGACCGACGGGCAGATGGCGTTGACGCGAACGCCATCCTTTCCGTGATCCATCGCCAGAACACGCGTCAGGTTCACAACGCCGCCTTTGGCAACATCGTAATAGGCCGTGTTCCAGTCTCCCCTCATTCCAGAGACGGAGGCCGTGTTGACGATGTTGCCTTTGCTCTGGATCAGCAGGGGCAGAAAGGTGCGGCTGACATTCAGGGTTCCGGTCAGGGTTGTGGCACACACGGTCTGCCAGGCGTCCAGATCTCCGTCCAGGACCGTGCCGATTGTGGTGACACCGGCGTTGTTCACCAGCACATCCAGTGTGCCGAACGTCTGTTTGGTGAGGTCCAGCAGTTTCTGAACTTTGTCGGGTTTTGAAATGTCTGTCAGAGAGGCCGTAGCTTTGTTCCGGTCGAGGCTCTTCATGACCTCGTCGAGCTTTTCCTGATCCCGGTCCACAAGAATGACATGAGCGCCTTCGTCAAGGAAACGAAGGGCTGTCGCATGACCAATACCCGATGCCGCCCCCGTCACGAGAACCTTGCGGCCAGTGAAACGTGATAGTCCCTGCGTCGCCATGAATAATGTCCTTTTGTTGCTAGGACTTTAAAGTGCCGCTCGCTACAATGGTTGCCTCAAATAAAGGGCGAGCAGGCATGAGTGATCTCACAATGCTGAAGAATGTTGGCAAAGCAGCACTCGCAGATTTTGCCATATTGGGGATTACCTCAACTGCGCAACTGGCATCCTGTGAGCCGGACGATCTTTATCTGAAGCTTTGTCACCTAACGCAGCAACGCCATGATCCCTGTGTGCATGACGTGTTTGCAGCCACCATCCATCAGGCGAAAACAGGAGAAGCCCTGAACTGGTGGGCTTTTACCCCTGCCCGCAAGGAACGGATGAAAGCCGGGACGTTCTGTACGCTCCCAACTCCTTAACGAACGAAAATCTGGTTTGTGGCGTAAGAGAGCCAGATGTCGTGTTTGGCGAACCAGTCTGAGCCCAGCAGCATGTCGGCCTGATCATGAACCGGGGCGACAGTCAGAACGGGATCAACCCAGACCGTCCCCCCCATGGAAAAGCGCTTGAAGCGATGCCAGTGGTAGCGGCGTTCATGCAGGTCCACACCGGCAGTAATACCGCCAGGGTCGAGCGCGAGCAGTTCATCCGTGAGGCCGAGGCGATAGGCGAAGTCGGTGCTGACAATATGGGAGCGCGCACCGCTGTCGAGAAGCGCTGTTCCGCGCGTTCCATCAAGCGTGAAGGTTACCATCAGGCGTCCGTCAACCTGTCGGGCCGGAACCGTATTCCATTGGCCTTTCCAAGTGGGCTGAAGCTGGCAGGACGAGCTGTTTGAGGAAACTTTCCAGAACATGAGCCTCTGATGGGGAACGTCAAACTCCAGATCATACCCATCCAGAACATCTGCCCCGAGAAGCCCCAGAATAGGCGGATGAATCATCGGGGAACCAGGAAGAGAGCCTATGGGCATGGACCCGGCTCCCAGAGAAAGATGCCCCAGTTGCAGATCGGCAATACGGACGTTGGCTACAAGGCGAGGTGTTCCATTGGGCCCCTGCATAACAGTGTGACGGTCAGGGTCCTGAGGTAGATGAAGCGCTGCAACGCCCTGCGGTGTCATCAGGCTACCTTGTGAGCCTGTGTCTACGATCATGGAGACTGCATGACCGTTGATCTGGGCAGGAATGCTCAGATATCCACCATCATCGCGCAGAGGCAAAACGGCCGCTTGTACCGTGTGGCATGGCACTGCTTCAGCCTTCCCGGTCAGAGCCATAAGAGCAGCCAAAATGCCCCATGTCAGTCTTTTCATTCCTGCTCCGCCCGTGGGTGTGCCTTGCGCCAGACGTCCAGCAGATGCTTTTCGTCTGCCAGAGTATAAGCCTGGGTGGTGGAAAGACTGGCATGGCCCATGAGTTCCTGAATGGCACGCAGATCAGCGCCACCTTCCATCAAATGGGTCGCAAAAGAGTGGCGAAGAGCATGCGGTGTGGCGGAATCCGGCAGGCCTTCGCCTTTGCGCCATTCCCGCATGGCGCGCTGGGCGACGCCGGGGTTCAGGCGACCACCGCGTGTGCCGCAGAACAATGGGGCGTCGGGGGAGGGAGACGGATGGGCGGCTTTCCATGTCTCCAATGCCTCGCGCACGGCGGGAAGGAGAGGAACGAGGCGTTCTTTTCCGCCCTTTCCCAAGACCCGGAGCATGTTCTCGCCAGCGTTTGAAAGATCCCGCACGTCCAGCGCGAGCGCTTCGCCAATGCGTAATCCGGTGCCGTAAAGCAACGTGAAAAGCGCTTTGTCCCTGAGAGCAGCGGCGCTGGTGTAAGCGTCGTCGGAAATGCCTTCAGGGGCGGCGAGGGCCTGTTCCTGCCCAAGGGGGCGGGGAAGACGCTTTTTCAGGCGTGGTGTGGCCAGAAGTCCGGGAGCGGGGTTCGACACATCGAACCGAACGGCCAGATAACGGTAAAACGACCGCAACGCCGACACCCGGCGTGCTCGGGACCGCGCACGGGAGTCTGCATTGGTGGCGCGCCGTGTGGGTTTTTCGCTGCGGGCGGTTTCATGGGCCAGCCAGGCGCGCAAATCGGCTAGAGACAGTTTTGCGAGGGATGCCAGATCAACGTCCCCCCCCAGATGCTGCTCGAAAAAGGCCAGTGCGAGAACAATATCGTGCCGATAAGCCTCGACCGTTCGCAGGCTGGAGCGCCGCTCATGGGTCAGCCATTCGGTCCAGTCGCGTAATGCGTCATGGGCCATCATGGCATTTCGGGCTCAGGAAGGTTAGACACAGGCATGGCATCCAGCAGCCTACCCAAGCCTGACCTCTGGCGAAAGCCACCCTCCACCGGAACGCGTGTCTCGGTGCTCGTTCCGCTGCCTTTTCCGGGTCCGTTAGACTATCTGGCACCCATGGCGCTTCAGCCGGGCGATCTGGTGTCAATTCCTCTGGGAAAGCGGGAAACGGTCGGATGTGTCTGGGATACGACCAGCACAGTCCCTGCTGACTTCGCGACGGCTCCGGGGCGCGAGGTTCCGCTGTCCCGCCTGCGTCCAGTTGTCGAAAAGCTGGACGTACGCCCCCTGCCGGGCAGTCTGCGGCGGTTTATTGATTGGGTTGCTGCATATACCCTGACGCCGCCTGGGCTTGTACTGGCGATGGCAACCCGCATTCACCTGAAGGACGCACCAAAGCCTGCGTTGGGTTGGGTCAGAACGGAACAACCGGAAGAAGGCCTGCGCATCACTCCGGCCCGTCGCTCCGTCCTCAATGCGGCGTCCAATGCGCCGATGACGACGTCTGATCTTGCGGCGGCCAGCGGCACCAGTTCCGCCGTGATCCGAGGGCTCGCGACTGCAGGGCTCCTTCGGGAAGCCGTCATCTCTGTCGCGGCTCCTTTCGCAACGCCGGACCCGACCCACGGTGCACCGCAGCTGTCTGAAGAGCAGGCAGATGTTGCCGAGCAGCTGTGCCGCCCGGTGAAAGAGCAGCGTTTTGACGTCACTCTGCTGGAGGGTGTGACAGGATCGGGAAAGACCGAAGTCTATTTCGAGGCTGTCGCGGCCTGTCTGGCCCAAGGGAAACAGGTTCTGGTCCTGTTGCCGGAAATTGCTCTGTCAGCTCAGTGGACGGATCGGTTTATCCGTCGTTTCGGTGCAGACCCAGCCGTATGGCACTCCGACCTCGGAACCAAGCGCCGACGCGAAACATGGCGCGCTGTGGCGGACGGGACGGCCCGTGTCGTTGTGGGCGCGCGATCAGCGCTCTTTCTGCCGTTTGAAGATCTTGGACTCGTTGTGGTGGACGAGGAGCATGAGAGCGCCTTCAAGCAGGAAGAAGGCGTCATGTATCATGGGCGGGACATGGCTGTGGTTCGCGCCCGTCTGGCGAACGCTCCTGCCATTCTCGTGTCTGCGACGCCGTCACTGGAGACACTGGCGAATGTGGAAAGCGGCCGCTATCACCATGAGCTTCTGACGGCCCGGCATGGCGGAGCGACGATGCCGGACGTCTCTCTGGTCGATATGCGGGCTGATCCGCCAGAGCGTGGGCTCTTTTTATCCCCGGTGCTCTGCAATGCCATTGATGAGACCCTGAAGAACGAGGAGCAGGCGATGCTGTTCCTCAACCGTCGTGGCTATGCACCGTTGACGCTCTGTCGTGCCTGTGGGCACAGGATGCAGTGCCCCAGCTGCTCCACTTGGCTGGTGGAACATCGCGCGCGTGGCATCCTGACATGCCATCATTGCGGTCATACCGAGAGTATTCCGTCAGACTGCCCGCAATGCCACGCCGAACACTCGCTCGTACCCATTGGGCCGGGTATTGAGCGCATTACGGAAGAGGCAAAGCTGCGTTTTCCTGAAGCAAAAATTCTGGTCATGTCTTCGGATACACTGGGCTCCCCGGCGGCTACGGCGGAAGCCGTACGGAAGATCACGGATGGCGAGGTCAATCTCATCATCGGGACGCAAATTGTCGCCAAAGGCTGGCATTTCCCGAAGCTGACTCTGGTCGGTGTTGTGGATGCGGATCTGGGGTTGGGCGGCGGCGATCTACGGGCAGCGGAACGCACGGTTCAGCTTTTGCATCAGGTCGCGGGTCGTGCGGGTCGTGCGGAGCGTCCTGGCCGTGTCCTGCTTCAGAGCTACGTGGGTGAGCACCCTGTCATGACGGCGCTTGTCTCCAATGATTTTCAGACCTTCATGGAGCAGGAAGCTGAGCAGAGACGCCCTTCTTTCTGGCCACCATACGGCCGTCTGGCTGCGCTGATCATCAGTGCTGCGACAGCAGACGCGGCAGATGCGCTGGCAAAGGAAATTGCGTTTGCGGCGCCGGAGCGGGAAGGGGTGCAGGTTCTTGGCCCAGCCCCCGCGCCTTTGGCCGTGCTGAGAGGGCGACACCGTCGGCGACTGTTGTTGCGAACAATGCGTGGCATCGCCGTGCAGCCGATTCTGCGAGACTGGCTGAAAGATATCAAGCCGACTGGCAGTGCCCGGATCGATATTGATATTGATCCAATTTCGTTCCTCTGAGGGCTACGAGGAACGTGGAAAGGTGATCTGGCCAGCAACCTGAAAAGGTGTCTGGCCAAACCAAACTCAGGCCTTCCGGTTGCGGAAGAACTGGATGGTTGCTGCCACGACGGAAATAACGGCGAGTGCCTGCTGAAAATAGGGGCGGAAACGCTTGGGGCCGATAGTGGCCATGCCGGTCATGACTGCCAGGCTGATTTCGCGGGCGCGACCGGCATGCTTGCAGCAGGCTTTGACTTTGCTGCAGCAACCCTGTTTTGCGGGAGCCTGATCGGCGGGAACTGTTTTGGTTTTCATGAAGGTCCTCCTGAATAGAATGAATCAGGGAATGAACGCTGACGAATACAAGAGGTTGTGTTCGTCAGTCTTCCTGTCCGTCTTTCTCTGTCTGAAGGATTTTGAGTTGCTTGTCTGCATCAGGAGCATGCGGATCAAGCTGCATCATCTGTTTGTAAGCACGAAGGGCAGCGTCTGGCTCGTGCCTTTCCCGCTCTGCATCCGCCAGCATTCCCCATGCCGTTGCGTCACCGGGGTCTGCCTGAATAACCACCCCGAGATCGGAAATTGCACCATTGTTGTCGCCTGCGGCAAGGCGCACGGCAGCACGATAACGGCGGAGAATGGATTGGTCAGGCTGGATGGTGATGGCGGAGGTGAGGTCGTCTTCCGCGTTCTGGAAATCGTGTTTGCCCAGTGCGTCCTGCGAATCGGATAGGAGCATCCGTACAGCGCCTGTCAGGCTGCGGCTGCGCAGGCTTTCAGCCTGGTCAGCAAGCTGACGCGCAATTTTTTCATTTCCAGCTAGAGCGAGAGCCTTTTCCGCCTCAACAAGACGTTCCTGAACGGTCTTGTGGTGTGGATGTGTCTTGCTGGAATCGTTTTTTGTAGGGGAAGGAGCGCTGGCCGGTCCGGACGTTTGGGACGGGGCAGGGGTTGGCGGTGTGGCAGAGGAAATGGCCGGTGCACAAAGCAGAACGGCGCCAGCCATCAGCCAGCGCCGTCTGTTTGATATCCGGCGGATCAAAGCTATTAGCCCTGACGTGCCTTCATGCGCGGGTTCTTCTTGTTGATGATGTAAACGCGTCCACGACGGCGGACAACGCGGCAGTCCTTGTCGCGGACCTTTGCGGACTTCAGGCTGTTGCGGATCTTCATGATGTTTCCAGGCTCTCGACTGTATGGCCCACAATGGACCGGATAGCGGGCCGAAACGCCCGCAAAAGGATGGCCTCGCTTAGCGACCGTCCCTTAAGGAGTCAAGGTCAACAGCGTCCCGCAGCGCGGAAAAGCTGCCAGAATGCGTTCTGCAACGGTGTGTGACTATCATGCCATGAGGCTTGTCCGGAGATTATTTTCCCCTAATCATGCCGTCATGATCAAGCGTCGCTTTGTGGCCTTCCTCCTTTTGGCCGTCCCGCTCGCCTTTCCAGCCCTGGCTCACGCCGAGGATGGAGGGGCCAAAACCAATGATGACGACCCATCGATCAATGCTTTGGGCATCGGGGTCAATCAGGTCCTTAAGGTTTTGCAGACTCACCCCGATTCTGCCACGGATGCCTGCATCAATGCCCTCAAGGAAATGCATGCTGCGCAGGACCAACTGAGCAAGGAAGAGGGCCATGAAAACAACCAGGACGTTGAGGTGGCGCGGGACGTGACATCGTCCACCATGGAAGACGTGACAACGATCTGTGGTGCGGATGCACGGACGCTGTGCAGGGAGTCAGCGGAAAGTAATCCGAAGCTCGACGCAGCATGTCATGCTTTGCCCCATGAAGACGACTGAGGATTCGGTACATCACGTTCAGGCGATAAAATCCGTCAAATCATGTCAGGGGCAATACAGGGCTAACCTTCTTCTAAAGTGAGGAGTAGGGTTTTCAGTCTGAGTTGATGACTGGAACTGTAAGCTGCGCCGGAATGACCCGTTTGCCTGGCAGGGATAATCTGTCTTGACCGCCACGTTACAGTCGGTCTTTCGCCCGGGATGGATCCAGTTCAGCCTCCGAACCTGGATTGCGCTCGTTCTGGCTTTGGCCACGGCGTTCTGGGCGCAGGTCGATACACCGGCCGGCGCTGGCGTGACTGTCATGATCCTGGCCCAGCCCCTGAGAGGGCAGGCTCTTTCCAAGGCATTTTATCGCTTTCTCGGGACCCTGCTGGGTGTCGGCGTTTCTATCCTTCTGATTTCCATGTTCAGTCAGGATCGCGGCCTCTTTCTGGGAGGCGTCGCTCTCTGGATGGCTGGTTGTGCCTTTGTGGGGACGCTGGAGCGCGACTTCCGGGCTTATGGTGCCCTTTTGGCTGGTTACATGGTGGCACTTGTTGCTGTTGCCAGTATCGATGCGCCCCAGAACATCTATCATGTCAGTGTAGCGCGTGCCTCAACGGTCGCTATCGGCGTTGCATCCATTGCGGTTGTCAATCTGCTGTCTGGCTCACCACAGGCCTGGCGTAATCTCGCCAAGGGGCTCCAGAACCTCGGGCAGAGAATCCGTGGCCTGAGCCACTCCGCCATCATGGGAGAGCCATCCCCCTCCGCGCAGGGGACAACGGCTCTGGCCTCCGAAATCCTGTCTCTGATGACGCAGATTTCTTACGCCCGGACGGAGCTGGATCGTAGCCGCCTGCGGATGGCAGGAGCCAAACTCAGCATCATCGGTATGTTGACGGTTCTCACCTGTAGCCGTGCGATTTCTACGTTGCTGAGTGAAGGTGGGGTAACGGACATTCTGGTCCGCTACGTGCGCCAGTGGCACGAGCGTGTTGAGGACGGCACGAACCGTCAGGAAACGATGGGCACCATCCTGTCCAACATCCGACGGGAAGATCCGGAGTATTTCCCGACACCTCGGGATGCCTGGTTTCTGGAGCGTGCTGCGACGCTTCTGAGTAACCGGCTGCATATCCGCACGGGTATCAGTACACTCATGAAAGCAACCCCGGCAGGGGAGGCGCTGAAACTGGCGACGCTTTCAAACAATCCAGACTACATTACAGCGTTCATCAACAGCATGCGTGTGCTGCTTGGTTTCAGTTTTATAGCAGCATTCTGTGTGGGAACGGGCCAGCCAGCTTCTGCCACCGCCCTTTCCCAGAGCGCACTCGTTCTTGTCCTTGCATCTTCATCACTGGACACAGCCGTGTTCGGTAAAGGCGCGATGATCGGGACGCCTTTGGGAATTCTTGCGGCCGGGTTTCTGTCTTTCTGGGTCTTACCCCACGTCTATACGCTTCAGGGGCTGGCTTTTGTTCTGCTTCCCCAGACCGTTATTGCCTGCCTGCTTCTGATGAATCCGAAAACAACCGCTGTGGGCTTTCACTATGGTGCGTTCTTTCTCGTCTTCGTAGGCTTGGGGAACCACCACAGTTACGACCCGGGCGCGTTCCTCGAACGCAACACATTCTATTTCCTGTCAGCGGTTCTTTCATTCATCCTTCTGGTTCTGCTGTGGCCCCCAACCGCGCGCCGACATCGGTTCCGCATTGCCGTGACCATCTCTTCGGATCTGGAATCGCAGCTGAGCGGTCATGGTGAGGCTATGGGCCCCGCGTTGCTCAGCCGGAAATATGATCGTCTGAGCCAGCTCCTGTTGTGGACAAAGCGTCTCCCGAAGCGCGGTACGGCCTCAGAGCATGTCTTTGAGCGCCTTGTCGCGCTGGAGGATCTGTCCAGCACGATTGCCCGTGTGCGTCTGTACCTCGATCAGGCGGCACGGATGCCGTCTCTGAGGCACCTTGTGAGGCCTGCGCGTAAAGCGCTCGCACAGGATAGTCTGGCGCTCCTGGAGAGTGAACTGGCAGATATGACGCAGGCCTTCCTTGACCGACTACGTCTGGGCGCCCCCAGTGAGGAAATTCTGATCCTCAACTGTGTTGGTGGGCTGGAGTCCGTGCGCGTCATGCTTCTGCGAAATCGGACAGCCGTTCATCATTATGGAATAGGACGTAAACGATGGTGATGAGACAGGTCGTAGACCTTGGCGGTTTGCTTGTGTCCGCGTTCGTCGTCAATCTGGCGTTGTCACTTCTGACGCTGGCCATTCTCCGCTGGCTCATGGGCTGGCTTGATCTGTGGCGTTTCGTCTGGGATCCGCCGCTTGCCCAGTTCGGCATCCTTATCTGCCTGCTTGGGCTCTATACCCTGATCCTCTGATACAAGGCCGTTTCAAGTGCTATCCAGTGCCCATCGTCTGATCCGCCTGACCATTACGATCTCCATTCTTGTGGTGGCTGCCGTCGTGGTGGTTATCCTGTGGGATTACTACACGGCCTCTCCCTGGACACGGAATGGCCAGGTGCGTGTTCAGGTCGCCAATATCGCGCCACGTGTTTCAGGGCAGATCCTGCATGTGAATGTGCTGGACAATCAGCCGGTTCACCATGGAGACGTCCTGTACGAAATTGACCCGTTCGATTTCCAGGTTGCGGTGGATGCGGCCAAAGCCAAGGTGGCCGAACGCAAGGCAGACATGGAGTTCAAGGAAGTTCAGGCCCAGTGGCGTAAAGCCATTCCCGGTGTGGCGGTCTCACAGGAAGAAAAGAAGCAGTACGTTGCACTGTCGCAGCAGGCAGCAGCGCAATACGCTTCTGCTCAGGCAGACCTGCGTCAGGCAGAAATCAATCTGGACCGTACAAAAGTCCGCAGTTCCATAGATGGTATTGTCACAAACCTGATCATGCGACCGGGTGACTTTGCAACGGCTGGCGTCGTGAACATGCACGTCATTGATACCAACTCATACTGGATCGACGGCTATTTCGAAGAGACCAAGGTCCATGATCTGGATGAAGGCGATCTCGTTCGCATGGATCTGATGGGCTACCACGACCCACTTTTCGGACATATCGAGAGTATTACGCGCGGTATTGCCAGTAACAATGCACTGGTGAATGAGCAGGGTCTGCCGACAGTTGATCCGGTTTATACATGGGTGCGTCTGGCACAGCGTATTCCTGTGCGCGTGAAAATCGATAAGGTCCCATCCGATCTCACATTGGCTGCTGGCATGACCGCAACCGTGACGGTCGTTTCAGAGACGGGAAATCGTCGTCATCGTTCAACGCAGGATGCGTTTCAGCATTTCGGTGATGATGTTCGTCACCTCTTTGGTCACAAATAACGGAAATTCCAGTATCCGGGGCGAAAAGGCCCCGATTTGGGTTGGCACAAGATTTTCACACAACTTTTTCCGTCAGAACCCGTACCTTACTTTGTCAGGCCCACAGAGCATTTCAGGTAAGGAAGAATTGTGCGCGTATCTTTTTCCCATAAGACGATCAGTCTGGTTATGGGTGGCGTTTGTATTGCTGCCATCTCAGCGCAGGCGAATGCCGCACCGCAGAACAGCGCACAGAAGCCGGGTGTTCTGCTGAACTCTGCTCCGTTGGCAGAGACCCTGAGCCTTCCGAATGCTGCTCGTTCCCTGCGCATCACCTATCTTTCCACAGATGGTGTTACGGGGAAGGGGCTCGTCCCCGTGACTGCCGAAGTCATTGTTCCTGCTGGTGAAGCGCCTGCAGGCGGGTGGCCGATTGTTGCCTGGGCGCATGGTACGGTTGGAAATGATGACAGCTGCGCACCGTCTCTGAACCCCTACAGCGAGCGTAATACTCATTACCTGTCCGAATGGATGAAGCGCGGTTTTGCGATTGTCGCAACGGATTACCAGGGGCTGGGAACACCGGGCGTGCACCCATATCTGAATACACGGGCTGAAGCTTACAGCGTGCTGGACTCTGTGCGGGCGGCGCTGAAGTCTGTGCCAGGCCTCCAGAACAAGGTGATGATCGTCGGGCAGTCCCAAGGCGGCGGCGCAGCCTTTGCCTCTGCGGCGTTTGCACCGACTTACGCTCCGGATATCAATGTGCGCGGGACTGTGGCGACAGGCATCCCGTACATGACGCCGGAAATACTGTCTGGCCTGTTACAGGAAGCTGGCAAGTCATCGGGATATAGCCCGCTGGTGGCTTACACGCTGCTGATTGGTTCGTCCTATGCTGGTCTGCATCCGACCTTCCGTCCCGAAGACGCCTTTACGTCCAAGGCTATGCCGGCGTTCAAGGCAGCGGCTGACTCCTGCCTGACGGGCCTCTCAGATATGGCGGAGAAAGACGGTCTGACGCTTGCGAATGCGCTTCAGCCTACGTTTGTGAAGGCCATGACGCCCGCATTCAAAACAATGACGTACCCGACCCTGAAACTGGCCCAGCCACTTTTTGTTGGAACGGGCACCGCGGATCAGGACGTTCCGCCGCAGCTTCAGGAAGGTTTGGTCAAGGCAGCCTGTGCCGCTGGATCAACAGTTCAGGCGCATTTGTATAAAGGGCTGGACCACTCCCAGACAGTCAATGCGTCCCTGCCGGACTCTGCGGCTTTCACGAAGGCTGTGATGGCGGGTGAGCCTGTCACACCGCAGTGCACGCCGATTCCTCAATAATCAGATGATCACCCTGAGGGAAAGCCGTCTTCCTCAGGGATTTTCAGACGTTGTTCATAAAACTGACGATCGCGTCAGCCGCTCTCTGCGATGCCCCGAGCAAGGGCTCCCCAAACGTTTCCCGGAACAGTTTTTCCTGCACTGGCCGATAGAACGCATGGCGTTCCTTCGCCCTTGCAACCGCAGGCATAATGTCTGCGGGGTCATCGACCACCTCTCCGAGTGTCCAGTGTAAAAAATACGGGTCGTCACGCCATGGGAGCTTGTGAGGATTTAGGAAAATACAGGGGCGCGGGATGGCCAGAAACTCATAAACCTGACTGCTGACATCCCCAATATAAAGGGCCGCCTGAGATGTGTAGGTCATGTCCAGCATGGCATTTGAACCAGTGTCCACGAGCACCTCGGGGCTTTGCTGGCGTTGAAGCAGACGCTCCCGGATGCCAAAGCCTTTGTGGAACATCTTGATGTGAGGGGCCACAACCAGATTGTACTCGTTCTGTGCCTTAAAGCCTTTGATGATGGTATCCATACATGCGGGTGCAGATGTCAGGACACGCTGATAGTGCGGATTATAGAGCGCGAAGGGGCGTTCGTTGCTGAAAGAAACGGCATTTTCCCGACGGATGGCTTCGAATACATCGAATTTGGGATAACCCACAATGCGTGATGCACCGTTCTGGAGAAGCCCTTTGTCCCGGAAGTAAGTCTCGACTTTCGGACCGGGCACAAGCGTCAGATCAAACTCTCGAACAAGATGCTCGTCGTTAACGTAACGGTCTCCGGCGCCATGCATCAGCAGAATGAGTTTCGGGCCGTTCAGCCCCATGTCTTTCAGGACGCCCGCCGTATATTCCGTTGCGACAACCACATCGTACTGGTTTAACTCTTCAACGTTCTCCTGAAGAATGACCAGTCGCTCCTGATCCAGCCGCCGTGCGCGTTTCAGGATGTTTGCTTTCCAGGATCTGGGAAACGGCAGCAGCGGAAGCGGCGGAACATTCAGGGCGCGTCTGATGCGGGCCAGATGATCAATGGTCTCTGGAAAGCTGTAGTATTCCGTGACGTCACATCCCGGTATTGCCGCAAGTGCACTGGCAACGGATGCGGTGTGATAGCACTGATAAGGCTCGGCAATATAAATAAAGGCGATTTTCATGAGCTTCTTTTGCGTCCTGCCCGGAGCAGGCTGCCTGCTGCTCTTGTCCGGAACGCCGTCTGCTGAAAGGGCGCCATCCCGGTTATGAAGTGCCTCTGAAACACTTCGGAGGCTCGGAATAGGGCCCTGTTCATAGCCCTCGGGTCTTCGCTGTCAAGAACGCGGCAAAACGCAGGGATGCATGTTCCGGCATGGACACTCCCGGGGCTTTGTGGTCAGAAAGCCCGCATGTCGTCCGCCGAGCGCTCTGTTTTCAGATCCATTTTCCGAAATGTCAGTGTTCTCACCCTTGGCCGTGTGGTCAATGCCCTGTGCAGCTTTGTCTATATCGCGTTCACCGTGCGCGCTTTGGGCCTCTCTGACTTCGGATTGCTGATCCTCATTCATTCTCTGGCTTCGACCGGGTCCGTTCTGTCACGGATGCAGTCCTGGCAGACGCTGATTCGCTTTGGCAGTGACGCATTCAGCAAGAACGAAACGGACCTGCTGCGGAAGGTCGTTCATTTCTGTATCCGGCTGGATACGATGTCTGCGGCAGGGTCGATTATTTTCGGGCTTGTGGCCGTACAGATTTATGGTGTGACGGCACACTGGTCCAGACATGTCCGGTTTCTGGCGGATCTGTACGTGATCGTGAGCCCACTGATGTATTCAGGCTGGGCCAACGGTATTCTGCGAATGGCAGGGAAATTTCACCTTGTCCCAATCATTGATACCTGTGCCGCGATCGTAAAGACGGTGGGAGTTCTGGTCGGATATGCCCTGCATCTGAAGCTTGGATATTTCCTTGCAATGTGGGCGCTCGCGATCATCATCGATTACGGTTTCTACTTCTATTACGCGATGGATATCCTGCGAAAGAAGTTCCGGTTCCGCTATTTCCAAGCCTATCGCAGCTGGCGCTGGCAGATCCCCGGCATGTGGCAGTTTACCCGTGCGGCCAGCGTGAACCAGACACTCGGTAACATTTCCGGGCATGTTGCAACGCTTCTGGTCGGTAACGGTCTTGGCCCGGCGGAAGCTGCTGTTTTCCGCGTTTGTCGCCAGATTGCGGACGGGATTGTTACGCCTGCCCAGCTCATCTCCCCGGTGCTGTACCCCGAACTGGTCAAGATGCGGGATAAGCAGGACTGGAAAGGCCTCAAGCGCGTTACATGGAAAATGTTTGGCGTGCTGACCGCACTGTCCCTGCTGCTTCTGGTGCTGTCTGCTTTTTTTGGCTCAAAGATTTTCCGTCTGATGCTGCATGTTCATGTGCATCACACATCGCTTTATATTTCCATCATGCTGATGGCAGCCGTTTTCAGCCTGCTGGTCATTCCGCTGGAGCCACTGCTGATCGTCGTCGGGCATGTGAAGTTCCTGATGACCAGCCGCACGGCTATCATGGCGATCTATTTTCCCGCGCTCTATGTCCTGACCATGCATTTTGGTCTCGCCGGTGCCTGCCTGACGACGGCTGCCTGTAACGCGGCTATCTTACTGTCGCGGTTTGCCGGGGTCTGGATATTTGGCGGACGGATCGGGAAGTCTAAACCCGAGTGATGTCTGGTCCACTGTAGGTGTGGGCCAGACTGTCATCCCTTTAGCGTAGAGGCGCGCGATCCATGGCCCAGATGGCGAAGGCCTGCACCAGCGCAACTTCTTCCAGTCGCTTGAAGCGCCCGGATGATCCACCATGGCCAGCATCCATGTTGATGCGGCACAGGAATGGGCCGCCTGAGGCCACTTCACGCAGCTTGGCAATCCATTTTGCAGGTTCCCAATAGGTCACTCGCGGATCTGAAAGGCCTCCCATGGCAAGAATGGGCGGGTAGGGGCGCGCCTGAATGTTGTCATACGGAGAATAGCTGGCAATCAGATCGTAGGCCTCTTCGTCTTCGAGTGGGTTTCCCCATTCCGGCCATTCTGGTGGGGTCAGCGGCAGGGAAACGTCAGACATGGTGTTGAGCATGTCCACGAAGGGCACCTGCGCGGCGATCCCGGCAAAGAGGTCCGGTGCCATGTTGGCCACAGCGCCCATCAGTAGGCCCCCGGCTGAGCCACCATGAGCAACGATGCGCCCTGCTGAGCCATAGCCCTCTTTGGCCAGATACTCTGCGGCGGCAATGAAGTCCGTGAAGGTGTTGGGTTTGGTCTTGCCGCGCCCCTGCAGGAACCAGTTCCAGCCTTTCTCGGACCCGCCACGGATATGCGCGATGGCATAAACCCATCCACGGTCAACGAGGCTGAAGACTGTTGTGGAGAACCCTGCATCCATCGCAATGCCGTAGGAGCCATATCCGTAGAGCAGAAGGGGGGCAGAGCCATCCAGGGGCTGGCTTTTTCGCATCAGAACGGTGACGGGAACCTGCTCGCCATCCGCCGCGGTCGCGAACAGACGCCGCGTTTCATACCGCGCTGGATCATGGCCAGACGGGACATCGCGAACCTTCTTCAGGGTTCGCTCGCCTGTTGCCAGATTGTAGTCATACCAGTGCGCTGGCGTTGTCGGGGATTGATAGACGTAACGCAGAACAGAGCCGTCATATTCCAGAATGCCCTGAAGGGTCAGATCATATGCGGGTTCGTCCATTCCGATCGTGGCGGCCTGCGCACGAACATCTCCTGTTACGCCTGCTTTGACGACGCGGATATAAACGTTTCCGTCTTTCCGCTCTGCCCATGCCAGATAATCACGCGACGCCGTAGCCGCCAGAAGGTAGTGCCCCTCCAGATACGAGACGAACGGGCGCCAGTTTTCCCGATCTGTGGCCGTATCGGGCGTTTGCATGAACTGGAAATCGACAGCGCCGCCCGCGTTAGTGAGAATGATGAAACGATCATTCCAGTGCGTGAAGGAATAGCGCTCTCCCCGGATCAGGGGGGCCGCAACAACAGGCATTGCCGTTGGTTCGGCAGCAGGAATCAGAAGCGTCTCATTCGTATCGTGATCCCCGCGTTCGATAACGATCCACTTGCGCGAGGCGCTGGTGCCGATGCTAAGGAAAAAGCCTGCATCGGTTTCATCGAAGACGAGTACGTCTGTTCCGCCGGTCAGGGGACGTCGGTAAATCCGCGAGGGGCGGCCATTGTCATCCCGGAAGATCCAGAACAGCCACGCACTGTCAGGGGAAAGAGTAAAGCTTCCAGTCGTGCTTTCAACCGCCTCGGAGCAGAGTTCTCCGGTTTCCAGGTCCTTGACCTGAATGCGATAAACTTCAGAGCCCTGCACGTCTTCGGAATAGACGAAGTAGCGATGATCCGCAGAGTGGGCCGTCCCGCCGAGCGCATAGTAGTCAAACTGTTTGGCGCGGGCGTCCACATCCAGAAGGATCTGCTCTTCTCCGCCGTCGCGCGGGCGCCGTGCCCGGAGAGGATGCTGAGCCCCATCTTCGAAGCGACTGTAATAGGCCCAAGGCCCATCAGGCACGGGAATGGACTCTTCGGCAGGGGGAATGCGACCGATCATTTCCTGCAGAAGCTCTTTGCGAAGCGGCTCCATGCCAGAGAGCACCGCTTCGGCGTAAGCATTTTCTGCTTTGAGGTGATCGGTGATGTCCTGGCGAAGGACAGATGGATCCCGCAGAACCTGCTGCCAGTTCTCGTCCTTCATCCAGGCGTAGGAGTCAGTTCTGGTCCGGCCAAGCTGCGTTGTTGACAGGGGCTCCTGCTTTGGAGCCGGCGGAACGGGGAGGGATTGCATCGCGTCTGACATATCCGAAACCTTGGCGCAGAAATGCCGGGGACTCAATCCAGCGTTAATTGACTGCCTGAATGCGGGGCCTCATGGCGTTATAAAATCGGGAAAGATTATTCGAAAAGAAACCAAGTCGGCTCTCAAGTGTTTCTAGAAAACGGCCGTGAGATAGCCAGCAGAGTATTGCTCTGGTGATTATATTTCTGAATAGCCGCTGTGTAATAATATCGAACATGGAAAGACTCCATCCATGAATACCAATAAGTATTTTGCCGCCGTAGCCGCACTTGGCCTCGCTGTTTCCGGAGCTGCCTTTGCACAGACAGCACCGCAGCCAGGACAGCCGATTGTTCCACCAGGAACGCAGGCCGTGATTACGCCAAATCATGTGCAGGCCGTCGGTAATCTCAACGGTATTGCAACTGCATCAACCCCCGGCACGCTTGGCGAGAACGGCATGCCGTCCATCGACAATGCCCAGGCCGGCAACGTGGCAGGCCTGACGTCCTATTGCATCCATAAGAAGCTCTCGCTGGGTACAGGGCCGCGCTCGGCATCCCGTAAGCTTGCCAAGCGCTCCGATGTCCAGAATGACCAGTACTACTCACTGGGTGGTCGTGGTCTGCTCCAGACCAGCAGCAACACGCCGTTCGACATCTCTACGCTCCCGAAGGACAAGCAGGTTCTGGTCTGCCGCGATCTCTTCAAAAAGGCTCAGAGCCTCGGCAACTGATTCTTTTGAGTTTTCGTTCTGAGAAAAGCCCCGGAGCAACTGCCCCGGGGCTTTTTTTATGAGTATTGGCCTCTTACCCGTTGCGGGCTTGTGCGGCAAAAGCATTGAGCTTGGTCAGTGTTTCATCAAACTGACCATTGGCCTCTGCAAAGCGCAGAAAGCGCACGCGTTCGACAAGAATTTCCGGTGGTGTGGGCTGTTGCGTCAGCAACGCCATGACTTCATTCGTAAAGTCCGTCAGGGGCTGATAGCCGGGACGCGTTTCTTGGCCAGGCGTGAGGCCTGTTTGCACTGCGGGTGGGGCAAGTTCGATAACCTCGACTTTCCCTTTCAGAACCTCTCGGAGGGCAATCGTGTAGGAATGGATCGCGGCTTTGGTGGCGTTATAGGTGGGTGTTGTCGTCAGCGGCACGAATGCCAACCCGGATGTTACATTGATCACGACGGCATCCGGCTGCTTAACCAGATGATCCGTCAGGCTGTTGATCAGGCGGATTGGCCCGAGGAGGTTGGTCGTAATCGTCGCTTCAGCGTCCGTCAGATCATGCGTCTGCGCCAGATCTTCAAATCGCATGATGCCGGCATTGTTGATCAGAATATTAAGTGACGGATATGCGCCTAGAAGCCGTTCTGTAAAATCGGCAATCCCCTCTGGGCTTTCAATATCCAGCACCAGTGCATGCATGTTCGCCCGACCGGCGATCGTCTCATCCAAAGCATTCTGGCGACGCCCGGCGACGATAACCGTGTTGCCAGCATCATGCAGTCGCTGTGCAAGAGCCTGGCCTATGCCTGAGCCGCCACCGGTGATCAGGATTGTGTTTCCGCTCGGTTTCATTGGAGTTGCTCCATTGAGAATTGGAACACTCTATCTAGCGGGCTATCGTCAATTCGAAAGAAGGCACCTCAAAGATTTATACGCACCGAAAAGAGAGTGACCCCCATGACGGATAACCCCTACGAAGCCTCGCCTGAACGCCGTGCTAAGCGTTTGGCCGAAGCAACGCCCCCTACGGAGTGCGATGTGCGCGTTGAGCGATTGGTGACGGAGCTCATTGGTCGCGTTGCTGACAAATGGACGATGATCATTCTGGAGGTTTTGGAAGAGCACAAGGAATTGCGCTTCACGCAGTTGGCACGAAAAGTCGAGGGTATCAGCCAGAAGATGCTGACCCAGACACTCCGGCAAATGGAACGGGACGGGATGGTGACCCGTACGATTCACCCGGTTATTCCGCCACGGGTAGACTATCGCCTTACACCGCTGGGACTAAGTCTGGGTGCAGCATTTTGTGGGGTGTGGATCTGGGCAGAGAAAAATCTGTCTGAAGTGGAAGCCGCCCGGAGTGCGTTTGACAGTAAATAATCTGTGGCTGGCATACTTTGCCAGCCACAGAGAGAGTTAGTCCGGAAGGTTCTCGACGAGTGCGACGCCTTCGGTCGTCCCGAGGACTGAGGCCTTTTCCTGCCGGGTCAGTTTGGAAAGGGCGGCCTTGATAGAGGGCGCCTCTTTCAGCTTGACCAGTCCAACCAGCAGGTTGGCATCAATCGCACTGCCAGCCTTACGGGTTGGCGGAAGTGCGCCAAGGTGAGCGTCTAAAAGTGTTCGATCCGTCCGCAGAAGGGCGAATGCCTCACTGGGCGGTTGATGAGGCGCGTGCAGGGCTTCTGTGCGCAGACGTTCGTTCTCTTCTGCAAGACGAAGAATAGGCGGGGGGGCCGTTTCTTCCTCGATCAGCAGAAATCCAGCCCGACGGAGTCCCAGTCCAACGTCGCGACTGGCTGTAACGGCCGCGAGTGGAATAGCCAGCACAAGCCCCAACAGAACCGGTGTCATCCACAGAAAGAGTGCGTGTGAAACGGACCATGCGGCTGCGGCCAGCAGAAGGCCGAACACTGTGTAAACCCAGTATCCACGTGCAACTTCACGGAGTGAAACCCGCCCGTCTTCACGGTTCTGGGCATTCCAGCCAGAATCCCGGCCCAACAGAATGGAGATAACTCCAGACGTCTGGATCAGCATGGCAATCGGCGCAATCAGGCCACCAATCAGGGTTTCCAGAATGATGGAAAGGAAGAGCCTGATAGCACCGCCGGAGCCGCGCAAGGCAGAGCGATCAAACATCATGGCGATGAACGCCAGGAACTTTGGCGCCAGAAGGATGCCCATCGTGCCGATGAACACAAACTTTGCCTGCACAGGATCGACGCGTGGCCAGTGCGGATAAAGCGTCGGCTTCGTGCCGAAATATTCCGGATGATAGAAATGCGACTGAAGGGAAATCAGGATCCCGAACAGCAGGAACAACAGCCAAAGCGGAGACATGATATAGGAACCAATGCCCGTCAGCATGTGTGTACGGCTGACCCAGTGCAGGCCTTTGGTTCCAATAATCTTGGCGTGCTGGAGGTTGCCCTGACACCAGCGCCTGTCACGAATGGCCACATCCGTCAGGGACGGGGGGCTTTCCTCATAAGACCCGAACAGGCCAGGCACCATGTGAATGGCCCAGCCGCCGCGTCGCATGAGTGCTGCTTCGACAAAGTCATGGCTGAGAATATGGCCGCCGAAGGGTGGTCGGCCTTTCAGATGGGGCAGGCCCGCTTGTTCGGCAAAAGCCCGTGTCCGGATAACGGCGTTATGGCCCCAGTAATTGCCTTCCGAGCCATGCCACCAAGCAATGCCATGGGCAATGAGTGGGCCGTATACGCGGCCTGCAAACTGCTGCATGCGGGCAAATAATGTCCGGCCGCCCACAATAACCGGAAGGGTTTGGATCAGCCCGACGCCTTCATGGTTCTCCATGGCGGAAACGACACGCACGATCAGGCTGCCGTCCATCACGCTATCAGCATCAAGGGTGAGCATCTGCTGGTACGAGTTACCAAAGCGTGTCACCCAGTCGCCCAGATTGCCTGCTTTACGATCTGTATTCTGATGGCGGCGGCGATAGAAAATGCGCCGATCGTCCCCAGTCGCCCGACGGAGGGCAAGGAAGGCACGCTCTTCCTGTAACCATACGTCCGGATTGGTCGTATCAGACAGAATGAAGAAGTCGAACGCATCAATCTGGCCGGTGGCAAGAATGCTGTCATAGATGGCCTTCAGGCCGCCCAGAACGCGTTCCGGATCTTCATTGTAAGTCGGCATCAGCACGGCAGTCCGTGCTTTGAGCACCGGAAGCGCACCATCCCGATGAATGCCGAGCCCAAGGCCTCCGCGTGTGATCAGGGAGACGAACCCACCAAGACTTGAGGTGAAGGAAAGCGCGATCCAGAAACCGAGAATAGCGAACAGAATCAGCACAATCACGCCAAGCGTAGACACGCCTAACGAGTTAAAAACCTGATTGATCCTGTAGATGCCAAACCCGGTCAGCGCCAGCGCTGACCCAAACACGAAAAGCCGTCGCAGCCAGAGTGTCTTCGGCGTCGTGTCCAGAACTCTGAAAGGGCGACCATGCCGGTCAGGCTGCTGATGGAGGTTTTGAGGCTCCATCCTGAGCGGAGCCTCATGAGGCAGGAAGGGCGCTTCGGACGGAGACATATTGGTTACGGCGTCCAACGGTACATCCATTTTTCTGAGATCGGACCCTGATCGCTTGCAAGCTGCGCCTGGAGTTCAGAGGCTTTGGCATCGCCCGGCACGAATTCAAAGGTTGTTCTCCAGCCTTTGATGTTCGGGTTTGGCTCAACCACCACATTCCGGATGGTGCCGGGTGAAGCCTGTGAAATCAGGTGGAAATGTGCGTCCTGCGGAATGTTCTGGAATGGCGCGCCCGTAAAGTCGATTACGAACATTCGTGCATCGGCGTGGTCAGTGACTGCACCGATACGGGTTCCAGCGACACGTGCCAGCGGTGTGGGCCACGGCGTATCCCAACCCCAGTACATTCGGTAGGTAAAGTTGTATTCCTGACCGGCCTTAAGAGCGTCTTTCGGACGCCAGAACGTCACGATGTTGTCGTTGACCTCATTGGGCGTCGGAATTTCGACGAGATCAACCGCTCCATCTCCCCAGTTGCCAATGGGCTCGATCCACAGGGACGGGCGCTTCTCGTAGTTGAGAGCAAGATCTTCGTAGTCATGGAAAGAGCGCTTGCGCTGCATCAGGCCAAAGCCGTGCGGGCTGCTATCCTGGAAGGCCGAAAACTGGAGGTCCGTGGGGTTGACCAGTGGACGATAGAGCTGCTGCCCAGATCCGGTCCACACCTGAAGAGCCTCGCTGTCATGGGCGGCCGGGCGCCAGTCATCGACGTGGTTATGTTCGTTGGCATCGAAATAGAACATGCCCGTGAGAGCCGCGATGCCGGACTCGGTAATATCCTGCCGGGGAAAGAGCGATGACTGCACATCAAAGACGGTTGTGTCGCCGGGGCGGATCGTGAAGCTGAAAGCTCCCGTGACGGACGGACTATCCAGAAGGGCATGAATGACAACGGACTGAACGCCAGGTTCCGGCTTTTCCAGCCAGAATTCGCGGAACAGTGCAAACTCCTCGCCTTTCGTGTTGCCAGTGCCGTTGGCGAAGCCGCGGGCGGATAAGCCGTAGTTTTGCCCCTTGGCCACCGCACGGAAATAGGATGCGCCGAGAAATACGGCACATTCTTCCATTTCGCCCGGTGTGTTGATGGCGTAGCGCAGGCGAAGACCGGCAAAGCCCAGATCATCGGTGACGCGCAGCATCGGGTTGGCGTAGCTGAACAGGTCAGGGTCGTAGGCAATCGGTGTCGACTGGCCGCCGATGACTTCATTCATCGCGATCCGGGGCTTGTAGAGAAAGCCGCGCGGGAAAAATTCGACCTCAAACGCCAGGCTCTGCCCATGCCAGAGGGCACGGTCCGGGTTGAACGTAATCCCCCGGAACTGGTCAAAATCCAGATTGGAAATGGCAGAGGGCAGACTTTGCGGAGGTGGAGCGTAAGGAGATCTGGCCAGTTTCTGCGCAATGGCGCGAACAGTTCCATTATCGAACGGAACAGTCTTTGGAGCCTGCTTGGCCGCAGGCGGCGCGGACTGGGCATAAGCGAAGCGGCCAGACGTTCCCATCAGGGACAGGCCTGCCCCAAGCTTTACCAGATCACGACGCAGGATACTCATACTTTTCCCAACAGTCCCAGTTGTGTGCCTCCCCCTGAAATCAGAGGGCGGTCTTTGATCAAGCGATACGCCGGATGCACTTCGTTGCGAAGAGACGTTCTATGATTACGCAGCTATTTCACAAGGGTCGGATGTGTTCTTTTCATGGCACATCCCAAAAAGAACACATCATTGTGAATTCTGTTGCTGCAAGACACAAAGCGGCGGTACACGGCCAGAAATTTCAGAAACGACGGTTTCATTTATGCTCTCTAGACGTGGAACGCTGAAAAGGATCCGAACGTTCCCGAAATGAGCAATGTCGCGTGCATTTCCTGGATTTTCAGGCCCGCTGAGGACGACACCCAGAACGGGAATGCCTCTGCGACGAAGCGCTTCGAGACTCAGGAGCGTATGGTTGATGGTTCCTAACCCGCTCCGCGCAACAAGAACGACGGGAAGATCCAGTCGCTGCATGAGATCAATCATCATCATGTCGCTTCGGACAGGCACCATCAGGCCGCCCGCACCCTCAACGACAAGGGGCGCTTTGACGGCGGGAAGAACAAGACGTCCGGGATTGATTGTAACGTTTTCCAGGGCGGCCGCTGCGTAGGGTGCGAGAGGGGCCTGAAGCGCATATGCCGGAGGAATAATCCGATCAGGCGGAAGGACAGCCAGAGTTTTGACGGTAGAGGTGTCGCCTGCTTCGTCAGAAAGGCCCGTTTGAAGCGGCTTCCAGTACGTCGCAGTCCAGGCTTTCGTCAGGATTGCACTGACAAGCGTCTTACCGATTTCGGTGTCCGTCCCGGTGACGAACACACCGCGAAAGCTGTTCATGGCATATCCTTCCTGAAAATTCCGATCCCCAAGGCGTAGGTGACGCTGGTGTGCTCTTTGTCAAAACAGGACATGGCGCGCCTGAGTGCGTGTACTCCCGCAGGAGTGCTTCCTTTGCCAGGGAGAGACGCGCCGATCTGCTGCAATCTGCGGAGGAATGTTCTGGCGTTTGGGACCGAGTCTTGCATGTTTGCCGTATGCCATTTACCGCGCCCTCCAGAAGGCCATTCCTGCTGAAGCGTGGGGGCGCCGGGATAGGATGGGGCGCCGCAAGGGGTGTCTGTCTTCTGGCAAGCTGAGCGCCACTCTTTCAGGCTCCCTTCAAGCAGCGTTGCAATCATCAGAGTGCCACCTGGCGCCAGTAAGCGGCAAAGACGTTCGAGCCCCTTGCTGCGGTTTTCAAACCATTGGAAGCACAGGCTCGATGCGATCAGGTCAAATGGTCCCGTCGCATCCGGGCGCTCTCCATCCATGACCTTGAAGGCGATATTTTGCCCGTGAAGGCGTGATCTGGCGCGTGCGAGCATAGTCGGCGCAAGATCGGTGGCGAGAATGGCGCTGTTAGGAAAGCTTCTGGAGAGATGCTCTGTGAGGAAACCCGTGCCACACCCGAATTCGAGAATATGGGCAGGCTGAGTCTCGGTCAGGTCAGCGACAATTCGCTCGGCCAGAAAAGCGGCGCAGCGGCGCTGGATATCTGCCGCAGCGTCATAGTCGTCCGCCTCATCAAACCGGGTGACGATCTGGCGTTTGCGCTCATCCATGCTGTTTGACCTGACGCAGCACAAAATTAGCACAGAGTTCTGGCTGTTCGAGAGGCAGAAGATGGCTGCCTTCAACCCTTTTACCCGGAACACTGAAACCTGCCTGAGCAGGAGGGAACGGATCTGACAGTCCTGTCATCCAGTGAAGCTGGTTCCCCCAGCGGGTCGCTGCATTTCGTTCATCGTTTTGAATCAGATGTTCCAGACCCTGATTCAGAACGGTCGTCGCAGGATCAGACGGAATAGGTTTGTCCGTTCCGCATCTCTGGCGGAAATCGTTCAGGACCGTTTTAGGGGAGCGTTGCAGCTGGCGCTTCATTCTTTCCAGAACGCGAAGGGGCACGCCTTCCGGAAAATCGTTGCTCTCAGAAAACCGTCCAAACCCATTGAACATGATGAGCCCCAGGCATCCGGGAAGATCCTGTCCCAACAGGTCCAGTGTTCCTGCGGAATGGCCGATCGCCAGATAAGGTCGCTCCGGTTTAGGGGCTGCGTAATGGCATCCGAAATATCCCTTATCCACGACGGACGCATTGAGATCAGGAAGGCGCTGAAGCATTGGGTCCCAGAAAGACGCGTCAAATCCCCAGCCATGAACGAGATAAAGGGAGACGGTCATAGCGTGTGCTCACATGCCAGCCGGGTAACAGCCTCGCCCAATTGAGTAATCTGTGAGTCTGTCAGTCCAGCATGCAGGGCCAGACGCAATCGTGCCGTTCCCTGAGGCACGGTTGGGGGGCGAATGGCTACGGTGAGAAAACCTTCGTTTTCCAATGCCCTGGCAACATCCAACGCTCGCTGGGATTCACCGATCAGGACCGGCACAATCTGCGTGGACGACTCTGCTGTCGAAAGACCCGCCGCGTTTAAAATTGTTCGAAGACGTTCTGCCTGACCCAGCAGGGTCTGCCGTTCACGGTCCATCGTCGGAATAATGTCCAGCGCGGCATCAATGGCCCCCAGGACAGCGGGTGGAAGGGCCGTACTATAGATAAAGCCTGAAGCGTGATTGAGCAGATAGTCACAGAGAGGCCTGGAGCCCGCGATATAAGCCCCCATTCCTCCAAGGGCCTTGCTGCATGTGCCCATTGTCAGATCAGCCAAACCGCCGGAAAGCCCATGCCCATGGGCTCCAAGAACGCCCGTGGCATGGGCCTCATCAACATACAGGAACGCATCGTAGCGATCGGCCAGAGCGCGCAGGGCGGGAATGTCTGCGCGGTCCCCATCCATGGAAAACACGCTCTCTGTAACGATCATCCGCAAGCCAGGCTTGGCGGCTTCCCGTTTGAGCAGTGTCTCAAGATGCGCAAGATCATTGTGGCGAAAACGATGCTGTCGGACGCCCGCTGCTGCGCATCCGTGATGGAGGCTGGCATGGTTCAGCCGGTCGGAAAAAACCAGCATGGGATGACCGGTCCGAGCGGTCGAAAGGGCGCACAGGGCAGGGACCACCGAGGCATTGGCTTGCCAGCCCGATGCAAAGAGCAGCGCAGCCTCGTAACCTTTAAAGCGCGCCATCTTCTGCTCGACAGCCTGATGGATTTCCAACGTTCCACTCACAAGGCGGGATGCCCGTGCCCCCGTTCCAAAGCGCAAAGCCCAGTCAGAGGCACGCTCTTTAAGCATCGGATGGTCGGCAAGACCCAGATAATCATTTGAGGACACATCAATTATGCGACGGTTGTCTCGCAGGATGGTCTGTCCGTCCCATGTAACCGGACGCAGTGTTCGCCGTGTTCCCGCAGTTTCTCGGTCGTGAAGGGCGGATGTGAAGTGGGCGTCAAACAGGCTCATGCGTTGTTCCGGAGAACAGTGACAATGCTGGCTGTCAGAAGAGACAGATCTTCCTCGCTAATCGTGAACGCTGGCGTCAGATACACAATGTTCCGGAAGGGGCGGATCCATGTCCCTTGGTTCACGAACGCGCGGCGCAGGACGTCAGGGTCTGCAATGTTTTCCAGTTCTACCACGCCGATTGCACCTAGTACGCGAACATCTTTCACGCTTGGAAGTCCGCGGCATGGTTCCAGCTCCCGTTGGAGTTGAGCTGAGATGCGAGCAACCTGTTCCAGCCTGGGTTCCTGTTCGAACAGATCCAGTGACGCATTCGCCACGGCGCAGGCCAGTGGGTTGGCCATGAATGTTGGCCCGTGCATGAGGGCCTTGCCAGCTTCTGTGGAGAGAAACGCTTCGAAAACGCCTCGTCTCGCCACGGTTGCAGCCAGAGCCATCGTCCCGCCGGTCAGGGCCTTGGAAAGGGCGATGATATCGGGGACGATTTCAGCCTGTTCACAGGCGAACATCGTTCCGGTTCGGCCAAAACCGGTAAAAATTTCATCCAGAATGAGCAGAATGCCGTATCGGTCACAAATGCTGCGAAGGCGCTGTAGAACGTCCGGGTTATGGAACAGCATTCCGCCTGCTCCCTGAACCAGCGGCTCCGTGACGATGGCGGCTACTGTATGCCCTTCGGCGTCCAGCAGGGCTTCAAGTCTGGCCGTGCTGTCATCATCAACTGGAAGATCAGCAAGGATCTGGCGGGGAAGAACGCCCGCGAAAAGGCTGTGCATGCCCTCTTCCGGGTCGCAGATGGACATCATGCCCAGCGTGTCCCCGTGATAACCGCCCCGGAAAGACAGCATCTTTGTCCGGCCATGCGTGCCACGATTGATGTGATACTGAACTGCCATTTTAACGGCGACTTCCATCGCCACCGAGCCGGAATCTGTAAAAAACGTGCGTTCAAGATCGCCGGGCAGAAGTTCAGCCAGACGTGCTGCCAGACGCCGGGCCGGCTCGTGAACCATTCCTCCGAACATCACATGAGGCATGTCGCTGGCCTGCCGAACCAGTGCCTGCTGAATGTGGGGGTGGCTATAGCCATGGCAGGCGGTCCACCAAGCGGCGACTCCATCCACGAGTTCGCGCCCGTCTGACAGCGTAATCCGGCTTCCGGACGTGCGGATGGCCTCCACAGGAAAAGGAGCCGTCTGCATCTGGGTATAGGGCAGCCAGAGATGGGGAAGGTCGGCAGCGGACCGGTTCGCCCCGGCGGATGATGATTTGCAGGACATGCCAGCGTTTTCCCGCATGGCTGGAGGCAAGTCCATCCCCTCGGTCATGATGCTGTCACAGGTTATCATAAAAAGGTCACGCTCTAACGGGAAACGATCTGGCATGAACCCCGTTATTGCAGCGCCCTGGCTGGTGTCAGTGGCGTGGAAAGATAGGTTCTTCCTGGGGCGGAAGGGCAACTGAGGTCAAGACTGATGCTGAATTCCAAGGTTATTCATGTGAACGGCGTGTTTCTGGGCACGGCCATCATGAATCGTGGGATGGATACTCTCCGGTTCTACGCAACGCATGAATGTGTGCGCGCACTCCACAACACCTGCATGCCGGATCTTCTGGCTCTGTACTGTCAGGTCAGACGCCTGTTCAACAACAGTCGCCTGACATTTCAGCCAGCCTGAATATTTTCAGGTCCCACAGAACGTATTGCGGACATGTTCGTTCGAGGCTGGTGGCAGATCGAGCCCGTCATTGGCGTCCTCGAACGGGCGAGCGAGGGCTGCGGTGAGCTGGTAGAAGAGGGTATAATCCCCAGTTAGTGCAGCTTTGATGGCTGCTTCAATCCGGTGGTTACGGGGAATAATGCGAGGATTGCTTGCCTGCATGAGCGCAAAACGCGCGTCAGCCGTTTGATCTTCCGTATCCAGTCTTCCTGTCCAGCTTTGTAGCCACGAAGTGGCAGCTTCCCTGTCTTTGAACTGAGTCAGAAAACCTGTGGCGTCGTCTGTGCGGGCCACGGTGTTCAGGTGCCGGAACGTGAGCGTAAAGTCCGCCTCGTCACGATGCATCATGGTTAAAAGACGGGAGATAAGGGTCGTATCCGTCCGACCTTCCGAGAACAGGCCGAGCTTTCGACGCCATCCGGAAAGATAAGTCTCCCCGAAAATGCTGTCGAAACGGCTCAGCGTGTCTGTCGCAAGGCTGACTGCGTGATCAGTATCCGCATCAATGCATGGCAAAAGTGCTTCTGCCAGGCGACCTAAATTCCAGAGCGCCATATCCGGCTGTTGCCCGTAGGCATACCGGCCATTCTGATCAATGAAGCTGAAGACTTTTCCGGGGTCGTAGCTATCAAGGAAGGCGCAGGGGCCAAAGTCGATCGTTTCTCCGGCAATGGACATGTTGTCGGTGTTCATGACGCCATGAATAAATCCGACCAGCATCCATTGGGCAATCAGCCGAGCCTGGCGGTCAACGACGGCATTTAAAAGCGCCAAGGCCCGGTTTGGGCTGTCTGCTAACTCAGGATAGAGCCGTTCAATGACATGATCTACGAGGAGCGTCAGGCCCTCCCGATCCTGGCGTGCAGCGAAAAACTGGAATGTCCCGACCCTGACGTGCGTAGAGGCGACCCGTGCAATTACACCCCCGGGCATAAGCGTCTCTCGAACGACGTTCTCACCTGTCGTGAGGGCTGCAAGCGCACGTGTTGTGGGAATGCCGAGTGCGGCCATGGCTTCGCTGACCAGGTATTCCCGTAACACAGGCCCCAAAGCCGCATGGCCGTCTCCCCGACGGGAAAATGGCGTAGGGCCTGATCCCTTGAGGTGCAGATCCCACACTTTGCCCTGTCTGTCCGTCAGTTCTCCGACCAGCATTGCGCGGCCGTCCCCGAGCGAAGGAACAAAATGCCCGAATTGATGCCCGGCATAGGCCATAGCAACGGGTGGCGCTCCGTCAGGGCGCTGACCCTGACTCAGGAAGGCAAGGCCATCTTTTTGGCGAAGCCAGTGAGTATCGAGCCCGAGACGTGTGGCGAGCGGTTCGTTCAGGGCAACCAGTTGCGGATTACGAAAGGGGCGAGGGGCCAATGCGCTCGAAAAGCGCTCGGGCAGGGAGGCATAATGCCGGGAGATCTGCATGCAACATCCTTGTGTGCCCGTGTGACAGAGCTTCGAGAGATAGGTTTCCTGATTGGGAAAGAAAAGAAATCAAGAAATTTTCCGGTCACTCATTGTTCGGAAAATATGGGCATCCGGATGCAAAGATGTGAGGTCACAACAGTTCAACCAACAGTTGTTGGTTTTATCTTTATGTAAACCTAAGCAGATTCGATCCGGGAGTGACTGTATTTTGTAAAGATTTTTCCGTTCGCGAAGACAGGGGGAGGTGACGGAAAAGACAGTATTCTCTATTCATGAAATATGAACGGGCATTTCTGCCTTTGATGCCGCCTGTGCGGGACCACAGCATAGAGGACGTTTCGTGGATCAAACCCAGCGCGTGTCTGGCCCCGGAAGGGACGTAAGCCCGGCAGTCATCCGACTATATGCCGCTTTGGCTGCAGCCCGGTTTCATGGGCTTGAACTCGATATCCGAGATTTTGCTGCGGAGCCTGGGGAGAACACACCGTCTCCCGCATCTCTTGCGCGCTGGCTGAACGAACAGGGCGCGGTTGCCAAGGGAATGCGTCTGAAGTGGCGCTATCTTTTGCGTCTGCAGAACTCTCCTCCTGTTGTTCTGATGTTCAAGGACGGCTCGGCCGGCCTCATGGTGGCGACAAACCCTGAAAAAGGCGTTGTCTGGCTCCGTGATCCGATGGGAGGGGATGGCGATACGCCAATCCCGGTAGATGAGCTCCGTCTGTCGCAGGTTTGGACAGGCGATGTGCTTCTCGTAAAGCGCCGTCGTGATGAATCCGAGGCTGATGCACGGTTTGATCTGCTCTGGTTTGCTAAGATGGCAATGCGAGAGAAGAAGATCCTTCGGGACATCGCCTTCGCATCCATGATCCTGAGTATTCTTCAGATCTTCCCGGCTCTGATTGTCATGCAGGTGTTGGATCGCGTCGTAAATTACCATTCCATGGCGACGCTGGTCTCGTTGTCATCTTTTGTGTTGATTCTAACGTTCTACGAAATTCTTCTGACGTATGCGCGGCGGGAACTGTCTCTTGTTCTTTCGTCCCGGCTGGACGCAAGAATTTCGCTGCACGCTTACAATCGTCTGCTTGCCCTGCCGCTTGAATTCTATGAACGCGAGCAGACGGGTGAAATCCTGGGGCGCTTCGTTGCGGTCTTCAAAGTTCGTGACTTTCTCACCGGCCAGTTGATGTCCACAATGCTGGACCTTTTCACACTGGTTGTGATTCTTCCGGTTCTTTTCCTGCTGAGTTCGACACTAGCCTGGCTGACGCTCGCTTCTGCAGGTTGTATCGGCCTGATCGTGGTTCTTTTCCTCCCCGCTGTGACGCGTGTTATGGGGCGGCAGATCCGCGCTGAGATGAGTCGTGGATCGACCCTCTATGAAACGGTCGCTGGTATTCGAACCGTCAAGACCCTTGCGCTGGAATCGACCCGTCGCGAAGAGTGGGATCAGAAAACTGCTGAGGTGGTTCGCTGGAAGCTGGCAGCGGGACGTATGTCCAACTGGCCGCAGACGCTTGTCATGCCGTTTGATGCGTTCATCAACCGTGGTGTGATCCTTGTTGGTGCGTATCTTGTGCTAACCAATGCAAGCAACATGCAGGCCGGTTCGCTGGCAGGCTTCATGATGCTGGGTGGACGTGTCGCAGCCCCTCTGGTGGGGCTGGCGAAGTTGATGGAAGCCATCAATGAAGTAACGGTCTCGCTGGTTGAGGCGGGTGCAGTGCTTAACCAGCCGACCGAAACGAAGGCTCTTACGACAGGAATGCGGCCCCGGATCAAGGGTGCCCTCTCCTTCATGGACGTCAACTTCTCCTATCCGGGCTCGACTACGAAGGCTCTGGATAATGTGGCGTTCGAAGTTCCTGCCGGCACCATGCTTGGGCTGGTGGGACGTTCAGGTTCGGGTAAATCGACCGTTACCCGTCTCTTGCAGGGTGTCAGCCGCAATTATACCGGGTATCTGCGTCTGGACGGTGTAGACCTGCGTGAAATCAATCTGACCCATCTGCGCCGTTCTTTCGGTGTGGTTCTGCAGGATAACTTCCTGTTCCGTGGAACAGTGCGTGATAACATCACAGCAGGTCGTCCTGGCCTGACGATTGACGATGTCGTTCGTGCTGCTCGCCTCGCGGGAGCAGAGGAATTTATCGAAAGAATGCCAGCCGGGTATGATACCTGGATTGAAGAAGGCTCCACCAATATCTCTGGTGGTCAGCGACAGAGACTGGCGATTGCCCGTGCTGTCATTTGTGATCCGAAACTGATGATTCTGGACGAAGCAACTTCGGCGCTCGATCCGGAATCCGAAGCGCTGGTGAATGCCAATCTTCAGCGGATTGGTAAGGGGCGCACGATGGTGATCGTTTCCCATCGCCTTTCTTCCCTTGTGAACTGCCATCAGATCGCTGTGATGGACAGAGGCAAGCTCATGGATATCGCACCGCATCATGTTCTTCTGGAACGCTGCGAAATCTATCGCACGCTCTGGATGCAGCAGAACCGTCATATGAATGCTTCGGCGTCTCCAGATGATGCAGACCAACTGGCCGAAGGAGAATAAGACATGAGCTCCTCCGACATGATCCCGAACAACGACCAGGCTCCTGAAGAGAATGGTAGTGAAAACTACACCAGCCATGTTCCGCGGACGGCAACAGATCCGTTTGCTCCACAGGGCATGCCTATTGCGCTGCTGGAGTTTCATTCTCCGACGGCTGGTCTGGTCAATCTGCCCGCCACGGCATCTGCGCGGTATACAATTTGGCTGATTGGAGGCCTGTTCCTCGCGTGTCTGGCAGGAATGGCTTTGTTTCCGCTCAATCGAATTGTCAGCACGACGGGACGTCTGGTTTCTACCCAGCCGACCATTGTTGTTCAGCCGCTGGAAACGTCGATTGTTCACTCGATTGATGTTCAGGTCGGCGATTTTGTGAAGAAAGGCCAGGTGCTCGCACATCTGGACCCGACCATCACGAAAGCTGACATGACCAATATGGCCGAGCAGCGAGATTCATATCAGGCTGAACTGGATCGGCTGAAAGCAGAAGCTGACGATCAGGACTACCATGTTGATACGTCAAACCCTGCATCTGTTCGGCAGGGTGCAGCGTTCCTGCGTCGTCGCAATGAATATCGCGCTCATATCCAGAATTACGATCAACAGATCGCTGGCTTGCAAAGCGATATGCAGGGATACCGTGCCAACGCAGCCATGTATGCCAGCAAGATGCGGGTCGCCGATGAAGTTCTGAAAATGCGCCAGCATGAGCAGGCGGATCAGGTTGGATCACGCCTTTCCACGCTTGCCGCGCAGAACGACATGATGGAAGCAGAGCGGGCCGAAATTTCTGCTCAGCAGAACGCCAATTCTGCCGAAAACAAGCTTGCGGCCATGCGGGCGGAACGCGACAGCTACATCGAGAACTGGAAGGCGCAGGTCTACACGACCTTGACCGAGACCCAGCATCATCTTGATGAATACAACAGCTCCTACGAGAAAGCCCGTCTGCGGCAGGACCTGATTCTGCTGAAGGCACCGGAAGATGGCGTTGTCCTTACGATTGCGAAGGCATCCATTGGCTCTGTCCTTCAGTCGGCTGGTCAGTTCATGACGCTTGTCCCCACGGGGTATGGCGTTGAAATGGAATCTGTGGTTCGCGCCTCTGACGCGGCCTTCATCAAAATCGGTGATCATGCTCTCGTAAAGTTTGCTGCATTTCCTTTCACCCAATACGGCGGAGCTGAGGCAACTGTGCGGGTGATCAGCGCAGACTCCTTCGATAAGTCCAGCGCTGGAGCGGGAGGTGATGCCAGTGCGGTTTCCGGTGGCGTCAGTGATGATGTCTATTACCGGGTCCGTCTCCGGATTGATCGTTACACGCTCCACGGGCAGCCAGATTTCTTCCATCCGGCACCTGGTGTTCCAACGACAGCTGATATCGACGTTGGAAAGCGGACCATTCTTCAATACCTCTTCAGTCGTCTAACTCCGACCCTGACAGAGGGTATGAGAGAGCCATAAGGCTGAGAAAACGCCCGGCCAGTCCGGGCGTTTTACATTTTTGCCGTACCCGAGTTGAGCAACATGACATTCAAGCGCCGCATTACGTCTCTCCTCTCTTCCAAAGGAAAGCTGGAGCAGGCGATCCATTTGATGGAGACGGGGGAAACCGTTCGTGGTTTCGCTCTGTTGAGCCGCATGGCGGCTCAAGGCGACATGGAGGCGTCCTTTCGCGTCGGGCGGGCCTATCTGGACGGAGCTGGTGTTCCCCCCAGTCTGGAAGAAGGTGCTCGCTGGATTCTGGGCGCTGCAGAAGCCGGTCATGTCGAAGCGACTTTTGTGCTGGCCACGCTTTATACCGTTGGTCTTCCCGAAGGCTTCGAAATCCGGGCACAAACGGCAGGACTGGATCTTTCTGCCCGTCCCGTCTCTGGCGAAAGGCATCCTGATTTTCATCAGGGCCGTCACTGGGCACAGGTCGCCGCAGATGCGGGTTCGGCCGATGCTCAAGCTTTGCTGGGCTATATTCTTACAAATGGTCCGGAAGACCTGCGTGATCTTCCTCGTGCTCGTGCTTTGTACGAACAGTCTGCTGCAGCCGGATGTTCTCAGGGCCATCTGGGGCTGGCACTGGCTATTTTACATTCAGCAGAGACGGAGGATGCCCGGGAGATTGCGGCATCCCATTTGAAAGAGGCAACCAAGGGCGGTTTAGGCACTGCCTTCGACATTCTTGGTCGCATGAGTGAGGCCGGTGCAGGTGTTCCACAGGATATGGGGGCTGCGGCCCGCTATTACCGTCAGGCTGCTGAGCGTAATATCGTCGGCGCACAGGCACGCTATGGCCTGTTTCTGCTGGAAGGCGTTGGCGTTGAGCTGCACTATGGGCGTGCTGAAACCTGGTTGCGCCGTGCTGCCCTGAACGGAGATGCAGAGTCTGCTGCGCTCCTGGGTGACCTTTATGCCAAGGGCGGAGAGCTGCCACCTAATCTTATGGAGGCGGCGAGCTGGTATCGGCTGGCTGCAGAGCAGAAACACGGTGGGGCAGCTCGCGCCCTTGGATTGCTTTACCTGACTGGGAATGGCGTCCATCGAGACCCGGATGTGGCGACGCACTGGTTTCGTGTGGCCTCAGAATCCGGAGACCATCATGCCGATGCAGATTTCGGGAATCTGATTTTGACGGGCGCGTCTGCGACAGATGATCAGAAGCAGGCTCTGAAGGAACGTTTCGAGCGCGCTGCAGAAAAGGGTGATCTGGTTGGTGCCTTTAATCTGGGCGTATGCTTTGCGGAAGGGGTCGGCAGCACGCAGGATGCAGCGGAAGCAGCCCGCTGGATGCAGAAAGCCACAGACGGCGTTGTGAATGCGCAGTTCTGGTACGGGCGGATGTTGTTGGAAGGGCGCGGCGTTCAGCCTGACCCGACACAGGCAATGCATTGGATGGAAAAGGCCGCCGATGCGGGTATGGCTGAAGCTCAGGTCGCCGTTGCGCAGCTTCTGGTCACGGGGCAAATCAATGGTCGGCGTGACCATGCGCGGGCTCTGAGTCTTTATCAGGCAGCAGCAGACAGCGGAAATACAGACGCAATGTTCTCATTGGCTGCAATGTATGGCGGCGGTCATGACGTCGAAGAGAACCGGTCAGACGCACAGAAATGGTTTCGAAAGGCGGCCCAGCGGGGAAATGGCCTGGCGCAGCTGATGTTGGGCCGATATCTGGTGCGTGGCATTGCGGGTGTGACGGACCTCGTTGAGGGACGGAGCTGGCTGGAACGCGCCAAGGCTCAGGGCATTCAGGACGCGGAAGCCGAACTTATTAATCTCGATGATGCCCGCGCTGACGAGGACGATTGATTTTACGTGTCTTCTGACAAAGAGCGCCCGGATCTGACCGGTACGACCTCCCGCGCGGCTTTTGGCGGGTATGGTCACGAAGTTACAGATCAGGAAAGGGCAGAGTGGCGGGACGTCATGAACGCCCGGGCGCAGACGGCTTTCAGGCGTGGTCAGGAGGCAATGCAGACCGGGCGTTTGCAGGATGGCCTCTTCTGGCTTGAACGAGCCGAGCGCATGGCCCGTCAGAGCCCAAATGTGACATGGGCTCTGGCGCTGGCTTATTTGCAGGTAGGCCGGGTCGCTGAATGTCTCATTCGTATGGAGCAGTTGTATCACGTCTTTGGACTGCGTGAGGCTGCCTTCCTGTCAGTCGTGTGTCTG
Organism: Gluconobacter sp. OJA; assembly: GCF_039638325.1. Lineage (NCBI taxonomy): Bacteria > Pseudomonadati > Pseudomonadota > Alphaproteobacteria > Acetobacterales > Acetobacteraceae > Gluconobacter > Gluconobacter sp. OJA. The sequence goes on from NZ_JBDIWI010000001.1 coordinate 500,203, forward strand.
TTCAGACAAAAACGGACAGAAGAAGCGGCGTCCCGTATGGGGCAAACCCTATCACGTTTCCACATCCTGCCAGAGCTTCGGGACCTTGCGACGCAGCTCTCAATACAGAGTGGACTGGCGGGCTGGTGCACGGCTTCAAATGGCGGTTGGGTCGACGTTCACGCATCTGGAATCTGCCGTGTTCTGCTGGATGGCGTGGCCGTTGGGCGCGGGGTCAGTGGACGCCACACTTTACCTGACGGGTGGCAGAAGGGTGGCCATCTGGAAGTTCGGTTAGGGCGGAAGCATGTTCTGGGAAGTCCGATCGACATTCAGGCATTAACGCGCTGTGAGTCCCTAGTGCAGGCAACAGCCAACGGTCTGGACGGCTGGATCTGGTATCCGGCCGAGCCTGATCATGTGCCGTCCCTGCGACTTTGGGACGGAGATGTTTTGCAGGTTCCGGCCCTGGCGACGAACGTGGATAGTGATGTTCCCCTCTCTAGGCCTCGTGTCTTTGCCATTCCAAGAAATGCGCTGCCAGCTGGGGATAACGGCCTTCTGATGGTCGAGGATGAACAGGGGAGGCCGTTGTCCGGTGCCCCAGTTGATCCGATGATTGGACAGCTTCTGGAAGGAGATAATGATCTTCCAGCGCGCCTGTCCCCTATTCCGGTTGTGCCGTGGAACCATCGTCCGGCTTATGACCGGGTAAGCCCCGGATGCGCGATTGTCATTCCGGTCTATCGTGACAAAACAGGGACGCTCGCCTGTCTGCAAAGTGTACTGAAAACCGTCCCTGCGGATGTTGATGTCATTGTGGTGGACGATGCCACACCAGAGCCTACCTTGGCCGCGGCGTTGGATGATCTTGCTTTAAAAGGACAGATTACTCTCCTTCGCCACGCCTGCAATCTTGGTTTCCCTACCTCCGCAAATGATGGAATGCGTGCGGGGTCTGGCCGGGATATTATTCTCCTGAACAGCGATACCATTGTGTTTCCGGGATGGGTCGAGCGTTTGCGAGCTCGTTTGACCACGACGGATGTTGGCACACTGACACCCTTTTCAAACGATGCCAGTATCCTGTCCTATCCGGCAGTTGACCAGACAAACAACGTTCCTGCCAGAGCTGAGGCTAGAGAGCTGGATCGTTTGTGCGCGCGTCAGTTTTCCGCGGATGCCGCCCAGATAGATCTTCCGACGGGCAATGGCTTTTGCATGGCCATTACGGCGGACTGTCTGGCTGAAACAGGCTTCTTTCGCGAAGATCTGTTTGGCCAGGGATACGGGGAGGAAAACGACTTTTGCCTGCGAGCGTCAACTCTGGGTTTTCGTCATTTGCCTGCACCTGACGTGTATGTCGCCCATGTGGGGTCAGTGTCTTTCGGAAGCAGCCGCAAGGCGCTGATGGCGCGAAACCTCGATATTTTGAATGCCCTGCATCCCGGATATGACGCGGTAGTTGCTGCTTTTCTGAAGTCTGACCCGCTTTTGGAACTCCGGAGAACGCTGGATGTGGATCGTCTGGCGCAACGCCGAGGTAACCGGCCGTCAATTTTACTTATTCAACATGATGCTGGCGGTGGCGTAGGGCGTGCCGTTCATCACAGAGCAGTCGACTTTGAGCGGCGGGGCCTCTTGCCTCTCGGGTTGCGGCCGACGGAGCAGGGCTGCCTGCTAGAGTGTTTGTCGGACGAGACGGAGACTTTCCCCAATCTGAAATTCAAGCTGCCGGAAGAGCTTCCATTTCTTGTGGATGTCCTGTCTCGGCTTGGTGTGCAGAAAGTGGAGTGGCACCACCTTGTTGGTCATGCGCCCTGCATTCGGACGCTGCATCACGCGCTGAATGTTCCATATGATATCTTCATTCATGATCATATCTGGTTCTGTCCCCGTATTTCGCTTCTCAATGGGGAGGGTCGATATTGCGGGGAACCGGATGTCGCTGGATGTGAAGCCTGTGTCTCACGCTGGGGAAGCTATCTTGGGGAAAAGATCACCGTCCCCGAGTTGATCGAGCGATCTGATCGAGAGTTTCGTGGCGCAGGGCAATTACTGGTGCCGTCACGGGACACTGCACAGCGCCTGTCACGCCATTTTCCCGGTATGGATTTCCGTGTCACGCCCCTAGAAGACGATGTCGCTCTGCTGGCCAATTTGCCTGAAAAGACAATGATTGTGCCGGGCCGCCCATTGCGAATCTGTATTGTCGGTGGGTTGAGTCAATGGAAAGGCTATGACGTTGTTCTGGCAATGGCCCATCATGTTGCAAGAATGCCGGTCCAGATCGAGTTGATACTTGTGGGGCATACGCCAGATGATGAAGCTTTAATTGCAGCTGGCGTCCGAGTTACAGGAGAATACCGGGAGGATGAGGCTGTCAGCCTTGTTCAGAAGCAATATGCCGATATAGGCCTTATTCCCTCTATTGCGCCTGAAACCTGGTGCTATGCATTGGGGTTATTATGGAAAAGCGGCTTGCCTGTGGTGTGCTTCGATATCGGTGCGCAGTCAGAGCGTGTGAAACGTAGTGGTCGCGGGGGCGTCATGCCCTTGGGTATGCCTGTTGAGTTAATGCTGGCTTTTATTTTGCGTTGCTGGCGCGAGGGAAGTTGAGATGAACGGGTTTACGCTTCGACTGGAAAGAGTAAAATATAAAACAGGAACAGAGCAGATCATCCTTCCTGAAGACAGCTCATAGACTGGTCCTCCAGTTATGGAGTGTCTGGTGTAGCGCGGACCTGAAGATTTTTTTCCTCCCGATAGACGGGAACAAGTGGAGTAGGGAATGTCAAAGACGGCTGAAGCACCGACGCAGAATCGGGTCATTGACCTCAAGGCTGGTGCTCACATGATGGTGCTGGATGCAGGTATCTTCTGCATCTTCCATGCCGCCGGGCAACCTGCACCGGGTCCTGCCGGTCTGCCTGGCGTCCGTATCTCCCGCGCACCCGGGACGCCCGCTGGCATCGTAACAGTCAGCACCTTTGAGGAAGATGGCTGGATCGGTGCATCCAGTGGTGCTGCTCTGGTCCGCGTGACGCGTGGCCCTGCTGCTGTTCTGGTGACGACGTATCAGGAGCCGAATAGTCAAGCCGAAGCCCCAAAGATCCAGGTCGCTCAGCTCGCCGGCCCTACGTCGACAGCTCCTGCTGCTGTTGTTGCGGCAGAATCTGCAACCGCTCCTGCACCAGCAGCATCTGGCGTGGCAGAAATCTCTGCCCATGTTCAGCGTCAAGGCGACGTCGCTGCTCCGATCGGGGAATGGATGGGCACGCCGGGCAGTCAGGCGTGGATCGAAGGTTTTGCCATCGCTCCGAAAACCAGTATTCCGACGTCCGACATCGAGTATCAGGCTGTTCTTGGTAAGGGATGGCTCTCCCCTTGGTCCGAAGGCGGTCAGTACTGTGGTTCCCGTGGAATGGCACTGCCAATTCTCGGATTGCGCGTGCGGTTGAAGGGCGAGTCAGCGCAGACGCATCATGTGCGCCTGTCTTCCACGTTCACGGATGGCACACGTCTGGGCCCTGTAGACGGAACTGATGCACTTGAAGCAGACAGCCTTGCTCCGCTTGAGGCGTTCTTGCTTGAAATTATTCCGAATGATGCCGCCGAAGAGGCTCCGGTAAAGGCACCGGCAAAGACCGCTGCGAGCAAGGCTGCAAAAACAACCAAGGCGCCTGCCAAACGCAAGGCAAGCTCTGCAGACTGAATTGAGTAGAGGCTGTTCACTCCCCGGAGTGAACAGCCTCTACGGGCTCTTGCAAATGACAAGGGTCGCTTCATACAGCACCTGAGGTCTTTTGTTATTTAGACCTCTTAGTGGCTAGATCTTCTCCAGCAGCCGGGATTTGGTGTGCGCTTCCTTTTTGTTCATCAGAATTTTCCTGGCCAGTTCTTACATTTCGTGCGTCACCTGCATGAGCAGGGTGGCCATGAGATCGTTTTCATTTCCGAGGCAAATGCGGGTGAGGTGCCTGGAGTCAGGCGTGTCATCTATCGGGTGCCTCGTTTGCCATCCTCATCTACGCATCCCCATCTCAGAGAATTTGAATACGGGATACTCCGAGCAGAAGCCGTTGCGACCGCTGCTAAAACCCTCAAGCAGTTGGGGTATGAGCCTGACATCATCATCGGACATCACGGCTGGGGAGAGCTCCTGAACCTCGGGGATGTTTTTCCGGGGTGTCCGATACTCGGATATTTCGAGTTTTTCTATCACGCCGACCGGAACGATGTTGGGTTCGACCCTGAATTTCCGTCCAGCCCGGACCTTGCGGCTGCGGTACGAATCAAGAATTCGATCAATCTACAAGCTCTTTCCCAGACCAATGGCTACGGCCAGACGCCAACACAGTTCCAGCGATCAACTTATCCGGCCTGGGCACAGGAGAAAATTTCGCTTCTTCGCGAAGGTGTAAACCTCGATCTTTGCAAGCCAGAGCCACAGGCTCGGAAGCGCAATCTCGTCATTAATGGCGTCAAGATTGGTCCACGGGATGCTCTTATTACGTATGTCGCGCGTAATCTGGAGCCGTATCGCGGTTTTCACTCTGTAATGCGTGCCCTGCCTCGTATTCTTGCTGAACGTAAAGATGCTCATATCATCATGGTGGGCGGTGATCAGGTAAGCTATGGCGCTCCTCCGCCGGGGCGGGGAAGTTGGCGCGAGATCCTGCTCAAGGAGCTTGAGGGCCAACTGGACCTCAACAGAATCCATTTCGTCGGCAAGGTTGCCTATGACGACTTCCGAGCGCTGTTGAAGCGCTCAGACGCGCATCTTTACCTGACATATCCATTCGTTGCGTCCTGGTCCCTGAGAGAGGCTATGGCAACGGGCTGTCCGATTGTTGGAAGTGATACAGCACCTGTCAGTGAGTTTATCACAGATGGTCTGACAGGGCGGCTAGTACCGTTCCTTGAGCCGGATCGTATTGCGGATGTTGTTCTGGAACTGCTTGAAGACCGCAAGCAGGCGCGTCGTCTGGGCCAGGATGCGCGCCGTTATGCTGAAGCTGAGTTGTGTCTACAGGGTTACCTGAAGCGCTACGACGCTCTGGTGCAGGAAATCGTCAGCGGGCATCACCGCTGACGATATAGCCAGTTTCTTACTGACTGTGCCAGGATGCGTTACCTTTGTAATGCACCTCATACTCTTCAACGAAGTCATTGAAACGGGCTTGGTCATCTATCCGAAGCACGGGAAGCTGTGCCTTGAGTTCGAGGCTCTGGAAGAGCGCCCGGCTCACGGCACGATTCAGAACGCCTGGGCCGGTCTTGAAGGCAATGTAGAGGCCGGGATGACGGAACATGTTGGCCCACGCCGTCATCAGGGCATTGGCAATGACTGGATGCGAGGCTGTTGCTCCAAAAAAATCATTGTGAAGGACGTAGTTGTCGGTGGTGAATAGCTGGCAAGTCGTTGGAATGGTGGCGAGGGCATTCCATTCTTCATCAGACTTGATGCGCAGGTCTGCATCAATCCACCAGCCGCCTTTTGCCAAAATGACGTGCAAGCGCAAGAGATCAGCGCCTTCTGCCGGGTGACGGACCTGCTGGAAAAGGTCGGATGCTTCCTTTCCGTAGTGGTCGTACAACCATTTGGTCGCTGTTTCCCGTGTGAAGATCGTAAAGCGATCTCCCAGCATGTTCTGATGGTATTCAATATTCTCGCTGATCTCTACGGGCGGGTTCGCGTCCCAGTACATGTAGAGGTGGTGGGGTATTTGAGGCTGCGACTTTGGAAAGCCGTCTTCACCGAAAGAGCGGATCCAGCGGAGAGCGATTTCAAGATAAAGGCGATCGATCTCTTCGCCCGAGTGAAACTCCTCAAAGCAGTTTCCAATCAGTTTCAGGCTTTCATCGAAATTATTTTCACGCCAGGCCGCCCGAATTCCGCGGATATAATTTGCCTGCGGGAACGAATACTTTTCTAATTCAAGTATTTCTTCTTCAGGAAGCGCTTCACTGGCTTTGAGAAGGCATAGGAGCCGCACTTGTAGAAGTGATTGGGGTAAAGGATATTCTGTTTGGCTCTTGCTGTGCAGATCCAAGGCGCGTCTGTAGAAAAATGAAGCTTCTTTAACGTTGCTGTGGATATGGAGAATATTTGCGATGGCAAATGAATGCTCTACCGTATCTGCGCCATGTTTCTCGAAATATGCGAGGGCTTGTCCGTCACCTGCGAGGGTTGCCGCTGTGATGGACGGAGCATTATCGGATTCATGGTCAATATTCTGAGTCATCAATACCACTTGCGCGAATGTGTGAGCTAATCCGTAGCTTTGTCTCTTTGCAGATAGGACTACTCTGAAGCCAGGCGCAATAGGATCTTCAATTTGATTATATCTAAGACGTGCAACTCACATTTCCTGTGATCCTCAGGCATGCTATTTTCCAAACCCAATAAAATGGCGGCAATCCTCCGAAATGATAGATTCGGGGGCAGCAGGGAGAAAATTTTATGTCTGGCGAAATGCTTCCTGGCCTTGCGGTCTTGGTTGAGGGCTGGGTCATCAAGAAAGATGCAACGCTGGCTCCTCAGCGCATGACCAGCGACGATATTCAAGATCTGGCCAAGGCGACCGTCGAAACCTTGAAAGAGCGCGCTCTGGGCGATGTGGAAAACGGCTGGGGCAGCTTGCAGACATTAACGGGCGGCTGGGTTGTGCAGCGCGAGCGAGGCAAAGTGCCCACCCCGTTGGGAAAAGAAGATTTTCGGAAATTTGTGATGCTGGCGCTTGAGGGAATGGCTCAGCAGCCTTCAGGCTCAACTGTTTTGAGCGATGATGTCGATGAACTGTCTATTGAAGATGAAGCACCATCCCTAGATGCTTTTCGCTTTGCCAGAGAGCATCTCCAGCGCTGCCTGTGAAAGAAACCTGGCCCCGAAAGAAAAGCTTTCGGGGCCAGTAAGCCCTCAGGCTGTGTACCAGGAAGGCAGCTGGGTTTTGTAAGGTGTATCAAATTCTTCAATCATGTCGTTGAAGACATGGTGGTCGAAGACTTCGATGGATTTTGCAGGTGTCCGGCCCTTGAGGGACCGATGGGCAATCCGGTTCAGTGCACGGTTAAAGATGTCTGGACCCGTTTTGTAGGCAATGAAAAGTCCTTGGTGCAGATAGCAGTTCCGATACAGGGACAGCAGGCAGTCCGTCAGGACGTCGCTGTTAGCAACAGATCCGAAAAAGTCATTATGAACGACGTGATTGTGCGTAAGGAAGAAGGCTGAACCTTCCTTGCGCTCTGCCATGAACTGTAGCGCTGCATCGCTCTTGACTCGAATGTCGGCATCCAGCCACCAGCCACCAAGGAGCTGGATGACGTGGACGCGCAGGAAATCAGCAGCCTCAGCTGGGTGGCGGGCACTCAGGAACAGTGTGCGGGCTTCAATCCCGTAATTGTCGTAAAGCCACTCAGCAGCTTCTTCCTTATCGAAGGTTTTGACTTCAAAGCTGGAGATCGCTTTGTGATAGTCAAAATTCTTCTGGATTTCTGCTGGCGGATTTTTATCCCAATAGAGAAACATCTTCCGTGGAATACGATTATAAATATCGTCGCCCTGCGGAGTTGCTGAAAATACAGATGGGGAGGCTCTAAGCGCGACTTCCAATGCGACAGAATCAACTTCTTCGCCTGTATGGAATTCGTCGTAAGCATTACCCATAATGTTCAGGGCATCACGTGGTGGCGTTCCACGCCAGGCGTGGGATGTCCCATCGATATAGTTTGCAAACGGGATATTCAGGCTGCGCAGCTCAGCGAGTTCATGTTGCGGAATGGGCTGGCCTGCCTTGAGCAGGCAGAGAAGCCGGACCTGCAAAAGTGACTGTGCCAAAGGATACTGCGTGGGAGACTTGGAATGCAGTTCAAACGCACGGCCGTAATATGTCGCGGCTTCGGCTACGCTGCGGTTGGTGTGCAGAATATTGGCAAGCGCAAAAGCATGTTCAACAGTGTCTGCGCCATGCTGTGCGAGATATGCCGCAGCCTGAGGGTCCGGTAGTTCTGCTGAAGCGGGCGCCGGTGGCGCTGCAGGTTCTTCGGCGGCATTGGAAGGTGGCGTATCTTCTTCTCTCAAGGCTTCCCATTCGGACAGATCCCAAGCCGCGCTGTCTTGGTGTGTCGTTTGATCTTCGGAAGTCATGCCTATTGTCCCGCTTCAGGAAAGTCGTGATCAAGGCTCACCTCAGGCGGCGCCTTTTGTGCCTTTATTGGTAATCGCGATATTGTTGAGGGGCAAGTGCCACAATAAAAAACGGAGCGGCCCAAGACCGCTCCGTTTTCAGGCTCAGTAATGCAGGCGCGTATTAGGCGCGCTTGCCTTCGTGGTCACCATCACGCATCTGGCCGGTCGGTTCCTGCACGTGGGCTTCCAGGAACCACAGGTGCTTGTCCAGACCACGGGAAACCTCGGTGAAAAGGTCGGACGTGTCATCGTCGCCTGCTTCGTCCGTGATCTTGATGGCTTCACGCACGTTGTTTGCAACAGTGGCGTAGCGATCAATCAGAGCGGCAATATGGTCTGCAACCCGGTAGATGTCGGTCGGGTATGGCTTGCAAGATGAATTCTTGGAGACATCCTGCACAGTCCCATATGCCGTGCCACCGAGCTGCGTTGCACGCTCTGCTGTTGTGTCCACAAAATCGTCAATGCTGGTACGGAAGCCATCCAGCATTTCGTGGACACCGATGAACTGTGGTCCCTTGAGGTTCCAGTGTGCCTGCTTGGTGATCAGGGCAAGATCAATCAGATCGGCCAGACGGGCGTTAAGCGTTTCGATTGAAACGCTTTTCGTGTTGTCCGCTGTATCGTTCTGCGTGACATGGCGATTGGACTTGGTGGCCATGATAGGTCTCCTGCAAGAGGGTTCGTTATCCGAATAAACGCCGAAACCTCAATTTGGTTTCACAGTGTTTCCGGATCCACAAGATCGAAAAATGGCTGCTGATCTACTGTAAAGTAGCGAGGATATGACGGATCCCGTTCGAAAAGTGGATTGTCACTCCAACGAGCTAGCATGGTCTGGGTTTCATGAAAGAAGCGGGCTTCATGTTCCGGACGATCATCGCTGCCACGGGACAGGCTTTCATGATGATAGGCCACCACTTCTGCAGAGAAGATGATGCGATAACCCGCATCGCGAATTTTCAGGCAAAGATCGACGTCGTTATAGGCGACTGTCAGTTCTTTTTCGTCGAACCCACCAATTTCATGAAAGACGTCTGACCGGACCAGCATCGCTGCTGCCGTGACGGCCGTGACTTCATGTGAAAGCATGGTGCGTCCAATGTAACCATATTCCGTCACTGGATCACCGCGGTGAACATGAGCGCCTATGCCTGCCGGCCCGACGATCACGCCTGCATGCTGGATCGTATCGTTCGGATAGAGGAGCTTCGCGCCGACTGCTCCGATATCTGGCGCGGCGAGGGCTTCTCCGATGGCAATATGAAGCCAGTTAGAATGTTCAACGAAAACATCGTTGTTCATGAACATCAGATAGTCGGCACTGGTCTGTTCAACAGCAAGGTTGTTGAGGCGTGAATAGTTAAAGGGTTCCTCAACCGTCAGGACTGACACGCGCGGGCGCTTCTGTATCTCGCTGATGAAATCAATTGTTTCATCCTCGACTGACCAGTTGTTGACCAGAATGATATCAAAATTTTTGTATGCGGTTTTATTGAGGAGGGCATCAACACACTGACGCGTGGTTTCAACCTGATCTTTGAACGGAATGATAATGGTGACTTTTGGGGCTTTTTTGGTCAGCCACTCAACGCCATAGAGCGTGAGCCCACGGATTGAAGAGACTTTGGCTTTGATCTTTCGGCGTTTGAGATGGTCATGCACACACCGGACGCCTGCTTCGATGGCATAGGTCTTGTTGGCGACATTAACGGCTGTGGAATTGGGTGTTTTACGCCAGTGATAGAGAACTTCGGGAACGTGATGAATTTCTGAAGGCGACAGGATTTCCGTTGCTCGCAGAACGAAATCGTGGTCCTGCGCGCCATCATAGTCGGACTTCAGGTGGCCGATTTTACGCATGGTTTCTGCTTCAACCATCGTCAGGTGACAGATGTAGTTGCAGCCCAGAAGATAACGATAATTGAAATCGGGTTTGAGGTTAGGTTCCAGGAAATATCCGGCTTGGTCAATCTTGTCTTCGTCCGAATAAAGGAGCTTGGCCCCTGTCTCCAAAGCCGCATGAACCATCACTTCAACGGCGACATCGACCATGAGGTCATCATGGTCAAAAAAGACCACATAATCGCCTAGGGCTGCATCCATTCCGGCATTTGTTGCACCCGAAATGCCTGCATTTTTCGCGAGAGGCACAGCACGGATGCGCTGGTCTGCTTTGCAGAACTGCTCAATGACGGCAGTCGTCTGTGCGCATTTCCCGGCATCATCGACGATGATGAGTTCCCAATTCGAATAGGTCTGAGACAGGACTGAATTGACGGCTGCTTCAAAGTCACTTTTCAAGGGCCGATAGGTCGGACAAAGAATGGAAACCAGAGGTTCAGTGCGGGTGCTGCCCTGGAGTTGACGCTGTTTGGCGACGCGCTCTCTCAAAAGAGAGTAGTATTTATGTGCCCAGCGATTGTAATCGCCAAGGTTATAGCCGCGTCTCGGAACAAGATCCCTGACTTCCTGACGCAATTCAGAAAGCTTCCTGTGGAGCCCGTCTATGGTTCCCAGAAGGTCAACGAGGCGTGTTTCCAAAGCATCGTCAGCAAGGGACGTAATAAAAGGACTTCCGTTCAGCTCGGTCCGGTCCGGAAGGGTGACAACCTGGAATTTGTGCGGCGCGCTCCCCCGAAGCCGCTGAGGAATGGGAATTTCGAAGCCGCAGTTCGGGTCGCACCCCAGAACGGCTGCGACATCTCCTCGATATCGGTCTGCTCTGGTTTGCGCCATTGGAACACCGTCAACAATGACGGAGATCATGCATCGACCGTGCTGCTCGGCGCCCGGCTTATCAACGCAGAGAATCCAGCCCCGAAGCGCGCCCTGCTTCACGCCGTCAATGTAGCTTTGATATTGAGGTAAAGATTTTTCGGAAAAATGAATGATGGCCGCAGGAGGAACGTCCGGGGTTGACGGATTGGCTAACGGCAGAGCTGTACGATCAGGAAAACGGATGGAAAATTCGTGACGTTTTCCATCCATGAATTTTTCCGGAATGGAAAATTCAAACCCTACCTTTGGTGTGGGCAACTGAAGGGCGGACTGAACGTCTGGTCGCTCTTGATCGCATGCGATCTGCATGACCTCTTGTTGGTCGATCAAAACGTGAAGTAGGACCGATCCCTGCCTACGACTATCTACCGCCCAGCCGCGAGCTGTGCCATTCTCAAACAGATCAAGATGTCCAGTAAATGGGCCAAACGTCGTTGGGAGTGATTGGTTCAACGCCACTGGTTTCCTGCTCCGTTTCTATGCATTCGTAATTTTATCGAAAGACAAAATTAAGGCCTACTTTCTGGCATGTTAAATCAATTGCCGAAACGGGTCTTGGTGATCTGATTTCGCATCGAGCGAAAAAAATGTGTCGCGAGTGACATAAATCTTTCATGCCCTGCCTGGTCCACGCCGGTTGTCCTTCTGGGTTGGGACGGCTAATGCACGGAAGTGGCGGCATCTGCCGTCAGTGTGCACCAGTTATCACAGCCAGAGCCTTTGACGCATGACACTTGCCCCAGCCAGGCAACCCGAAAAGGTTTCCGTTTCCGAACATACGGAAAAGCGGAGTAACGCAGATACCGCATTTCAGGCGGTGGTCGGTGGATGCTCTCTGCTGGTCCTGATTGTCCTCGGTGGCCTTGTTGTGTTGATGGGTGTTGGTGGGCAGGACGCTTTCAAGACATTCGGTCTTGGGTTCGCGTTTCGGGATGTCTGGAATCCAGTTTCCAACGAATATGGTGCTTGGGCTCCTCTGTTTGGTACAATCATCAGCACTTTGATTGGTGTGCTGATTGCAACGCCACTGGCATTCGGAACGGCCTTCTGGCTGACGGCCATCGCTCCTCCAAAAATTTCGGCGATTGTCGGAACGGCTGTTCAGCTTCTAGCTGCAGTGCCGTCCATCATCTTTGGTATGTGGGGCTTCTTTACGATCGTGCCTTTCATGGCGCGGCATGTGCAGCCCTTTATGATGCACCATTTCCGGCATGTTCCCGGCATCAACATGCTGATCCATGGTGCGCCTTTCGGAACCGGCCTGATGACCGCGGGTCTTGTTCTGGCCATGATGATCGCGCCTTTCATGACGGCGGTCATGCGGGATGTTTTCAGCGCCATGCCCGGTATGCTTCGTGAAAGCGCCTACGGGTTGGGAGCAACGCGCTGGGACGTGATGTGGAAGGTCGTCGTGCCCTGGTCCCGGTCGGGCATGATCGGCGCTATTGTTCTGGGTATGGGGCGCGCTCTAGGTGAAACCATGGCCGTGACATTCGTGATCGGAAACGTGACAGCCGTCGGCTGGTCTTTGTTCGCCCCTCGAAGCACCGTGGCCTCTCTCATTGCACTGCAGTTTCCGGAAAGCCCGGCCGGGTCGCTTCGTTTGTCTTCTCTGCTGGCACTGGGTTTCATTCTCATGTTGCTGTCGTTCGCCAGTCTGTCTCTGGCCCGGATGCTGAGAGGGGATAGCAAATGAGCAATATGACCACGCTTTCTCCCGGTTGGGCTCCCAATCCTTGTGGCGCGCGTCGCCGCCGGAAAGATCGTGTCGCGACTATTCTGGGCATGATTGCGGCGGGCATTCTTGTGCTGGTTCTGACGTCCATTCTCTGGACGCTTCTGGCACGCGGTATCGTTGGCCTGTCCGCGGGTGCTCTTTTCAAGCCCATGGGCCCACCAGGTTCTGGAGGTGGGTTGGCAAACGCTATTCTTGGTAGCGTGATTCAGACGGCGATGGCGCTTGCTATGGCCACCCCCCTAGGGCTGGGTTGCGGCATCTATCTGTCCGAGTATGGCTCCAAGCAGAACCGTTTTGCCTCGTGCGTGCGTTTTGTTTCTGATGTGCTGATGTCTGTCCCGTCCATTCTTGTGGGGCTGTTCGTCTATCAGGTTTTGGTGGCGCCGTTTGGTCACTTCTCTGCTTTTGCGGGCTCCGTGGCCCTCGCCATTCTTGCTGTGCCCATCATTGTGCGCACAACGGAAGATATGCTGCGTCTCGTACCGGTCTCGATGCGCGAAGCCGGAGCGGCGCTGGGTGCAACGCGCTGGCGCGTTACCCTTTTTCTCTGTCTGCGTTCGGCTAAAACCGGCGTTTTGACAGGTATTCTTCTGGCTCTGGCCCGTGTGAGTGGCGAGACGGCTCCCCTGCTGTTTACATCACTCGGTAATCAGAACTGGTCCTTCAGCCTGAACCACCCAATGGCCAGCCTACCGGTGACAATCTACCAGTATGCAGGTGCATCTTACGACGACTGGGTACAGCTTGCTTGGGCTGGTGCTCTTCTGGTGACACTGGGTGTTCTGGCCATCAATATTGCCGTTCGTTTTTCGGCCCGGCGCGGATGACTTTACAGGATTTCAAAATGAACGAGACCAAGCCGCAAGTGGCCCTCGCCGTTCGCAATCTGAACTTCTACTACGGGCAGAACCATGCCCTGCACGATATCAGCATCGACTTTCCCGCCCGGAAAGTGACGGCGATGATCGGCCCCAGCGGCTGTGGCAAGTCCACGCTTCTGCGGATCTTCAACCGTATGTACGATCTCTATCCGGGACAGCGTGCAACGGGAGAGGTGATTTTCGACGGCCGCAACATTCTTGAAACCGGGCTGGACCTGAACATCCTGCGCGCGCGGATCGGAATGGTGTTCCAGAAGCCGACACCGTTCCCGATGTCGATCTATGACAACATCGCATTCGGTGTGCGCCTCCATGAGCGCCTGAACAAGGCTGACATGGATGTGCGTGTGCAAGACGTGCTGACACGTGTTGCCCTGTGGAACGAAGTGCGGGATCGCCTGAATGCGCCGGCTGCGGGTCTCTCGGGCGGCCAGCAGCAGAGACTTTGTATCGCACGTTCCATTGCGACCCGCCCTGAAGTTCTGCTGTTGGACGAGCCGACGTCCGCGTTGGATCCTATCTCTACCGCACGTATTGAAGAACTGCTGGACGAGCTCAAGGAAGAGTTCACGATTGCGATCGTGACGCACAACATGCAGCAGGCAGCACGGTGTGCTGATCAGGTTGCGTTTTTCTACATGGGACGGCTGATTGAAGTGGACGCGGCAGACCGCATCTTTACCAATCCAAAGCAGCAGCAGACCCAGGACTACATCACCGGAAGATTTGGATAATCCGCCATGGCTGACAGATCTCATATCGTCAAAAGCTACGAGCAGGAGCTGGGTCAGCTCCGGTCCATGATGTCCCAGATGGGTGGCATCGTAGAAAATCAGGTCGCGTTGGCGCTTTCGGCCATCGCAGACCGGAATGAGGAAGCTGCCGATGCCGCAGCCCGTCAGGATCCGGACGTAGATGAGCTGGAGCGGGAAGTTGAAAGTCTCGCCATTCGCCTCCTGGCCCTGCGAAGCCCGATGGCCAGCGATCTGCGTGAGATCGTTGCGGCGCTGAAAATCACCGGCGATCTGGAGCGTATCGGCGATTATGCCTCGTCCATCGCGCGTCGGTCCCTCCGCATTCGCGGCGCTGACGGGCAGATTTCGCTCTCAGGTCTGCGGAGCATGGGGCGTCTGGTGCAGGACAATCTGCGCCGGTCTATTGATGCGATCACGCAGCAGGATTCCAACCGCGCCATGGAAGTCTGGCACGCAGACCGCGCGGTCGATGAGTACTATACCGCGTTGTTCCGTGAACTCGTGACGTACATGATGGAAGATCCCCGAAATATCCGTGCCTGCACGGAGCTTCTGTTCATTGCAAAAAACCTCGAACGGATTGGTGATCACGCCACCAATATCGCCGAGCGCGTATTCTACGCAGTGACGGGAGACAACCTACCAGCCGTTCGTCCGCGCGGTGCTCCAGCAACTGCCGATACTTCAGAACAGCCCGACCGGTGAGCGGAAGCACCCAAATCAGGGCAAAAGGCCTTATCCTTGTTGTCGAGGATGATCCTGCGTTGCTCCTGATGATGCGATATAACCTCGAGCAACGGGGTTATCGTGTCGAATCTGCGGCCGACGCTGAGACCGCACTTCAGTTCCTCGAAACGGCGCGTCCAGACGCTGCTGTTCTGGACTGGATGCTCCCGGGAATGTCGGGGCTTGACCTGTGCAGGCGTATTCGCAGCAACCCGATCCTGCGCGATCTTCCAGTTCTGCTGCTGACAGCGCGGTCAGGCGAACAGGATGCGATCCGCGGGCTAGATACAGGCGCGGATGACTACCTGATCAAACCCTGTAGCGTTGACACTCTGGATGCCCGCCTGCGTGCTCTGCTGCGGCGACACCAGTCTTCTTACGACGTGCTGTCTTTCGCAGATATTACGCTAGATCCTGAAACCCACCGGATTGAACGGGCAGGCCGTCTGCTGTCACTTGGGCCAACGGAATATCGTCTTCTGGATCTGCTGATCCGGAATCCCCGCAAGGTTTTCTCACGGGAAGATCTTCTGCGGCGGATCTGGGGACAGAATATCCATGTGGAAATTCGCACGATCGACGTGCATATCCGCCGGCTTCGCAAGGCAATCAATGGCCCGAACGAGCCGGATCTGGTGCGCACTGTCAGGGCTGCGGGTTATGCTCTGGATGACGGTCCTGTCATGGATGGACTTTGACGGGTGAGGGCTGAAAGCCTGGCAGCCGTCTCTCATGAAGGTCTGCCTTTCTGGGCAGGGCTTGTTCTTGTGGGAGCCGCGGTTGCCGGGTGGGGATGTGCCTTTCTGGCCTTCCGGCGACCGGCATTACCCCTGCCGGTACTGACGGAACATTCAGCCCTGCCATCTGCAGTACCAACGTCAGAGACTGCGCTCCCTATCGAGATTTTCCCTGGCAGTGTTCTTCTGCTGGACCGTCTGGGGGCAGTTCTTCAGGCGAACGAAGAAGCACTCACACAGTTTGGCGATAGTGTTGGTGCTATTCTCCGTCACCCCGCCGCGCGTTCAGCTCTCTCGGCCGCATTGCGCGTTGCTTCTGACAGCGCAGATGACCTGCCTTCAATGTGTTCGACAACGTTTACGCTGGACGTTCCTGTCCCGCGTACGCTTCACCTGTCACTCAGACGAATTCCTGCCCAGCATGACCGGCATACACGCGTGCTTGTCATGCTATCGGATCGGAGTGAAGCACAGGTCCTGGACAGGATGCGGATCGATTTCGTAGCCCATGCCAGTCATGAGCTCCGCACGCCTCTGGCCTCTCTGAGTGGCTTCATTGATGCCCTGCGCACCGGTGGAAGCAGCATGAATGAAGGGACGCGGCAACAGTTTCTCGATATCATGGCCCAGCAGTCTGCTCGGCTGAAACGCCTGATTGATCGGCTGCTTTACCTGTCGCGCGTGCAGGCTCACGAACATCAGCGTCCCCGTGATCTGGTGGAAGTCGCGGATCTGATGGCCATTGTCCTTGGCGAAGTGGCGCCCCGGTTTGATGAGCCGGGATGCTCCCTGAATCTTGCCATTGAGGATGACCTGACGATCCGGGCTGATGAGGATGAGATGGTTCAGGTGCTTCTGAACCTGATCGAAAACGCCTTGCGGTATGGCCGTGAAGAAGGGCGGCCGTTTGCTGTGACGCTGTTCGCCCGACGGGCCCCTGAACGGGATGACCGCTGGCCTGAAGAGGGTGGCGTCCTGCTTGGAGTGGAAGATAATGGTCGCGGTATGGAAGCGCATCATCTCCCGCGGCTGACAGAACGATTTTATCGGGTGGTGGACAAGGTTGAGCCTGCCAAGCAGGGAACGGGCCTCGGCTTGTCTATCGTTCGGCATATTCTTGACCGCCACGGAGGAAGACTCAGGGTTGCGAGTGCCCCGGGTCGCGGTACGACGTGTCTTGTGTGGCTTCCGCCTGTTGGCGCATTGCCCGCCGAGAATTCCTGATTTCAACCTGAGCCCATAAAAAAAGCGCCCCGATAAGGAGCGCTTTTTTTTGTAGTCGTAACTCAGTGGGCTTTTCGGGTACGCGCCAGAAGAAGCCATCCACCTACGAGGATAAGGCCGATGAGCGGAATGGCGCCAATGGTGATTGTTCCATCCGGATAATCGAAAGCCATCATCAGAAGAACGAATGCCAGAAACCCCAGTGTTGCCCAGTTGGTATAGGGGGCACCAGGCATGGCAAATGTTGTTGGAGCGATTTCGCCGCGATTAATGGCTGATCGCAGGCGAAGCTGGCACAGCAGAATGAAACCCCACGTGCTGATGATTCCGATGGCCGAGAAGTTCAGAACCACTTCAAACACACGGGACGGGATCAGATAGTTCAGGCCAACGCCCACCAGATAAACAGAAAGCGTTGTCAGAATGCCCATGTAAGGCACGGAGCTCTTGTTCATCTTGGAGAGCATCTGAGGGCCAGATCCCCCAAGGGACAGAGCACGCAGGACGCGGCCCGTTGAGTACAGGCCTGAGTTGAGGCTGGACAGAGCCGCAGTCAGGACAACGATATTCATGATCGTGCCAACGCCCGGAATTCCAAGTGCCTGAAAGAACGTTACGAACGGGCTGACGCCAGCATGGTAAGCTGTCCATGGCAGCAGGCAGACGAGCAGGACAACCGAGCCAACATAGAAGAGACCGATACGCCAGATGACGCTATTCACAGCGCGAGGCAGAATTTCACGTGCATCGTGGCATTCGCCAGCGGCAGTGCCAATCAGTTCAATGGCCGAGTAGGCAAATACGACACCTTGCAGCAGCAGAAAGACTGGCATGATTCCATGCGGGAACAGGCCACCGTTCTCTGTGATCAGATGAAGGCCTGTGGTGTGCCCGGCCACCGGCATCCGGCTGCCAAGAATGAGGGTTCCGGCGATGAGAAATGCAGCAAGCGCCACGACCTTGATGAGCGAAAACCAGAACTCCATCTCACCGAAATAGCGGACGCCGATCATGTTCATCGTGCCAACGATGCTGAGAGCACCAAGAGCGAAAACCCACTGGGGGACGTCCACGAAAACGGCCCAGTAGTGCATGTAAAGGGCGACGGCGGTGATATCGACGATGCCCGTCATGGCCCAGTTGAGGAATGAGAGCCAGCCCGCAGCATAGGCGGCTTTTTCGCCAAGAAATTCGCGGGCATAGGTCACGAAGCTACCGCTGGTCGGGCGGTACATGACCAGTTCTCCGAGGGCACGGAGAATCAAGAAAGAGAAAACGCCACAAACGGCATAGATCAGCGCAAGGGAAGGACCGGCAACCTGAAGGCGGGAGCCAGCACCAAGGAACAGTCCGGTTCCGATGGCGCCACCGATGGCGATCATCTGAACGTGTCGACGACCAAGATCCTTGTGATACCCTTCCTCGCTGATGACATCTTCCGATGGTGGAGTGTGATCGTGAGCAGGGCTGGTCGTCATCTGCGCATCCTGAGGGCCGGGATCGGCGTGGTGAATCAATGTCTGGACGTGGGTCACCTACACTTCGTGCGTGGCAGGTATGTCCAATCTGCATGGGAACATACGGCAAAGTCTGCCCATTGCCAACGAGCATTGAGTTTCCTTACGGAAATTAAGACTTTTGAGACATTTAATGTCTGGGGGGGACCGCCATGCAGGCCATACCCTGGGCTGTCAGGCTACTACAGGCACTGGCCGCGCCAGCCCGACTGATGCCAGCAAGACGGGCTCGATAGAAGCGTGTCCCGTGCGACAAAGTAGGCTGGACCTGAATTTGCGAGGCCTGAAGCGGAGAGAACGCAGACTGGCGAGCCATATTCGCTGCAAACCGGGCTTGCCCGGGATTCGCGAATGCTCCGACCTGGATACCCCAGTCTCCGTAAGATCCAGGGGCGCGATAGCTGACGGCCGTGGGTGTCAGGCTTGCAGAGGAATGGGATATTCGAGGTGGTGTGGGAATAACCGGCGCGGGCGGCAAAAGCGTGCTGGCCACTGTCGATTGTTCGACCGTAGCGGCCGGGGCTTCAAGTTGACGGTTGGGGGCCGATACCGGGGTGCAGGCCATGCTCGGGTCATAGGCCGCGTCTGGGTCACACGGGCCGAGCGGGGGAAGGTCCGGCGGCATCGTATCTGATGGTACGGAAGTAATGTGCCGTCTGGACCAGGCTTTCTGGACGCTCTGTTGTGTTGAACCGTACTGCCCTGAAGGCTGCGCCATGGCCAGTTGGGTGCTGGTATCAGGCGCTTCTGCGACTTCCATGGGAGATGCGTTCAATTGCTGTGACGACGCGTAGGCTGCCAGTGGACCCGTCATGGCGATCTGTGTGCCCAGATGCGGCGTGATACTTGCGATGTAATTGACAGTCTCGTTGGGGAGTGCGCGCCCTTGGTAGAGGTAATCCTCAAGGCGTTGTGGTCCAGCATTGTAAGCCACCAGAAATGCGGGAGCTCCGTATTTGCGAGACAGTATTTTAATATATCCGGTTCCCGCCATGATGTTGTCATGCGGTTCATACGGATCAGAACCCAGCCCGAACCGGCCCTGCATTTCAGCATAGGTCTGTGGCATGAGCTGCATCAGGCCCATGGCTCCGGCGCTGGACGTGATGGGTTGGCCATTCAGATACTGGTGCCCCCCCGATTCCTGGTGAATGACCGCTCTGATCCAGGCTTCGGGAATCGAGAAGCGACTGGCAGCCTGCTGAATGTATGGCCCCCAGGGATCACTGGCTGTGCCGGGGGCTTTGTAAGCGCCGTTTGCTGCATAATATCGATTGTAGGGCGAGGGTTGGGAGGCGCATCCGGCGAGAAGGATTCCCGTCAGGCAAAGGCTTCCAGCATACAGGACAAGGGGCCTTTTCCGACGCGTCATAAACCCAATGTTAATCTTTTGCTCAGATGATGCGGTCTGTCCGAAAGAGAAGGCAGACAGGCAGTGACGACGGAGACTCCGGAACTTGAGATCCCGGCGAAAGCTGGCGGAAAACGCAGGATTATCCTGATCGCAGCAGTGCTCTGTGCCATGCTGGCTGGAGGCGGCGTATTCGCCTGGCGGCATTTCCAACATCCTGCGTCCCGTCCCGTAAAAGCGGCGTCCCAGCCGATATCCCTGACACTCATTACCATCCCGACGCTGGTGTCCAACCTCGATACCGGAGATGGCAGGGCGCGTTATGTCCGGATCAGTGCGCGCCTTCAGGTTGAAGACAGCAAAGATACGGCAAAAATCGGGCCGCTCATGCCTCAGATACAGGATGCCTTCCAGACCTGCCTGCATGGGATGCGCCCGGACGAGCTAACCGGAGCGGGAATTTATCGTCTGCGGGAAACCATGCTGGCGCAGATTTCCAATATTCTTGCTCCCTTGTCCGTGCGTGATCTCTTCTTCGTGGAAGTGCTGGTGCAGTGATGCCAGACGCACAGAAGGCTACGTCGGAAGGTGATGCAAACGATGCGCCGATGCCACGTTTTGCCCTTTCAATGGATGATCTTGGTTTTTCAGAGGATGACGGTGCGGACCGGATTCTGAACCAGGACGAGATTGATAGTCTCTTCGGTAGCGACGCCCACGTGAGCGGTGGCGGCGAAGGGAGTGGTCTGGAAAAGCTGCTGAGCACGTCGTTCGTCTCTTACGAGCGGCTCCCTATGCTCGAAGTGGTTTTTGACCGCCTCGTCCGGATTCTCACGACCAGCCTACGGAACTTCACCAGCGATAACGTTGAAGTCTCAATGGATCGCCTGGCTTCCCAGAGGTTTGGAGATTATCTGGAGAATGTTTCCGGGCAGTCCATGTTCGCCGTCTTCAAAGCGGAGGAATGGGACAATTACGGGATTCTCGTTCTTAGCTCGTCCCTTGTTTACAGTGTCATTGATGCATTGCTGGGAGGGCGTGATCGTGTTCGTCCTCATGGCGATGGGGAGAGGCGGGCAGAAGGCCGACACCATACGGCGATCGAGCGCGCACTGGTTGAGCCTCTGATCCGTGTGATCCTCTCGGACCTTTCCATGAGTTTCAGCCCTTTGTGTGCTGTGAATTTTCGTTTTGAACGGCTGGAACTGAATTCCCGCTTTGCGACTATCTCCCGGGCGGCAAATGGCGTGGTGTTGGCGCGATTTGGCATCGATATGGATGGGCGCGGTGGGGATGTGGATCTCATTCTGCCCCATGCAACGCTGGAGCCTGTTCGGGAAATCCTGCTGCAACAGTTCATGGGTGAAAAATTTGGCCATGACGGCATCTGGGAAAGTCATCTTGCCCAGGAGCTCTGGAATACGGACGTCACGCTCGACGCCGTCCTGGAAGAGCAGAGCATGAATCTGCAGGACATCATGTCCCTTTCGCCGGGCGAGATGCTGGTGCTGCGCCGTGATCCTACGGCTCTCGTTCAACTGCGCTGCGGCGGAAAAACGATTTTCCGGGGTCGGGTTGGCAAAAAGCAGGGTCATGTCGCGGTTCGTATTGAAGAAAATCTTATTGGCGGAGGGGTCGGTGATCGCCCTTCCGCATACAGCTGAAAAGGCGGAGCACTCTCCATGGACAGGTTCCAGATCGTACTTGAAGTTGCTCTGTCAGCCCTGCTGCTGATTACGATTTTCTACAGCCTCTATCTTGGCCGAGCGCTATCGGTCATCCGTCGAAACCGGGGAGAGCTGGATGCCCTGATTGCGAGTTTGCAAAGCAGTAGCCAGCAGGCTCAGTCTGGTATCGACCATCTGCGTCAGACAACTGAAATGGTTGGACGGTCGCTGGGTAAAACGGTGGAGAGCGGAAAGAGTCTCAAGCGTGAACTGACGATGCTTTGTGAACGATCAGAGGCTGTCGCTCAGGTCTTGGAAAAAACAGCTTCAATCGGTCGTCCCGCCAACCCGGAGCCTCTCAGGGAGGCAGACGTGCCGGATATGGAGGGCCCTCGTTTTTCTGCCCGTCTCAGGACAGATGAAGGACGATGGGGATCACCCAGCGCATTGAAAACGCCATCCGGTAAGACTGCAGCCGAGCGCGAGCTGCTGCGTGCCCTTCGTCAGAAGCAGGTGTAACGCTCATGCTCTTTCGCTTGCTGCACATTGCCTGTGGTTTGATGATCATCCTGCTGGGCGTGAAGGTTTACGATCTGGTTGGGTATGTCGATGCCTCAACGGATTCATCGTTGATGTCGTCTGCCATGGCGCAGCCGGCCGCGACGCAAGTGGCGCCTAAAGCTACTGCTGACGAGGCTGCGAGCAAACGAGCTGATGTAGAAGACGGGAAGCCTGCTCAACAGAAGGCCCCCTCCTCGGACCTTTGCAAGTCAGGGGGCTGCCAAGGCGCATTGTCTCCGACAGGCACGGTAGACGCTATAACTCCTGACCCGACACTGAAAGCAGAGCTGGCTGCACGGCAGCAGGAACTGGATCGCAAGGCTGCGGCGTTAGAAGATCGGCAGCGACTAGTGGATGCGGCAGAAGAAGAGCTGCAACGTCGGATGACCGCACTCCAGACATCCCGTTCGCAGTTTGAAGAGACAGCACGACATTCGGACGAGCTTCTGAACCAGGATGCGGAAAGACTGGTCAGGATTTATGAGGCGATGAAGCCTGTCGATGCGGCCGCTATTTTCAATATTCTTGATCTGCGGGTTGGCGTGGGTCTTTTGAACCGTATGAGCCCGCGGAAGGCTTCAGCGATCATGGAAGCCATGTCTCCACAACGAGCCATTCTGGCGACGCAGCTTCTTGCCAATGCTCATGCGCATCCAGGCATGCATATTGGGGATAACGGGTGATGTTGGCGCGGGGCTGCCTCTTCGCTCTGGCAATGCTGATGTTCCCACAAAGCGCAGTAGCTTTGCCGCCAGCCGCAAGTGCGCTTCTTCCCTCAGGGTGGTCATTCCTGAACGATCCATCGCCACTTTTAACCAGCCAGGAAAAGGCTAGGGCATCGGTCGGGCGTACGGATTTCAGTGCGCGGCCTGTCATGCAGGCGAATGAGGGTGTCGTCTCCTCTGCCACTGGATTATGGTTACCTCTGGGGGAAATGACGCCCGTTGCCGCATTTCAAAATGGTCGACGTCTCCTGATCGTTGCTGCCGGTCGCCATGTCATCGACACCGCCGGGCTAACGAATGTTGCTCCATTCGAAGGTGTATCTGCTCGCATTATGGCGGATGTGACAGCTGTCAGCATCCTGTGTCCTGAAGGATCCAGTCCATTAATCAGACCCGTCGGGCATGGATGGACGGTGTCTTTCGGAAGGCAATCAACCCCATCCCCAGATGTTATGTTGTTAGGGCAAGATGATGGTGCCCTGACCTTCACGCCGCCTCGGGAGGACGGAGCTCTATTTGTTGTCACGTTTCGGGATCCGGATTCGGGCCGGCGGCTGCTGCTCGGTCTCTCACGGTCCGGTTCTGTCTCAGGTGATTTGATCCGGCGGGGAGCAGGTTTTGAGGTTCGTCCAAGTCTGATGGGGTTGGTCATTGCCGCAGATGCCGATGCAATCGAGCTCAGGCAAAACGGAAAGCAGTTCTTTCTTGATAGAGTTGGCCCCAGCGGTACTCCGCTGCTTGCTGGAGGAAAAGTTGCTGCTTATGGGGCTTCGGGTGCCGGGGTAGCGTTGGCTGGCAGCCCACCGGAAGGTTTGCGGGAGAGTGTGCGTCGCGCTCAAATTGCGGCGGCCATGGCATCAGCGGGTCAGCGCTTCGATGCGCGGATCCGGCTGGCACAGGCAGCGGCAAGGCTAGCTAATGGTGCGTTGGTTTCACAGGTTCTGCAGGTAGCACTGGAAGATCAGCCTGAAGGGAGCACCCGCAAAGATGTACGAAGGCTGAGACAAATTTCGGCTGTGCTGAATGGTCGTGCTGATCCGTCTCTGTTGTCAGAGGAAGAAGGGGCAACGCCGGAGGATCAGTTTTGGCGAGGAATGGTACGCGCGCAGCTCCCCATTACGGGAGAGGGACTTGATATCGATGTACAGCGCACCCGCACGGCCAGGTTGATTGCGGCGGGACTACCTTCTGTATCGGGATATTCTCAGCCTTTGCGGCATCGTCTGCTGCCGGTGGCTGCAGAGTGGGTTGCGCGGTATGGCACAGCAAAAGATCGGGGCGTTCTCTTATCTCTTCCCTCGGTACCGGAAACCGTTCTTGCGCGTGCTTTAACGGCAGCTGAGACACATGCGTTGGATGCAAGAGGGCAGCTTGAGACGCTCACTCATGATCCTTCTCCTATGGTGTGGCCGGTTGCCAGCGAAGCTGCTCTTCGCTTCGATCTTGAAAAAGATGCATCACCCGCGAAAACAATTGGTGAACATGTGGATGGTCTTATGCCTGCCTTTAGAATGGTTGGAAGGGAGCGTGAGGCACGACTGCTGAGTATTGATGCGTTCATCAAAGGGAAAGAATGGCGCGCCGCTCAACAGGGCGTGCAAGACGGGCAGGCTGTTTATGGGAAAGCTGGTTTTCCCGGTCATGACAGATTGCTCGTTATTGCCCGTGGGTTCGCAGAACAGAAAGACATTGAAGCAAAGAGTGCTCTTGCTGAGGTCGAACTGTTGAAAGCAGCAATGACAATGGAGCCGAATGACCCGACATTACAGGCTTATTTTCTGAAGGCTCTGGAGCGTCGATATGCGGTGCTAGGCCTCCCGGACGCTCAACGGACGGTATTGCGTGGTCTTCTTCAGAACCAGCAAGGACCTGAACATCAGGATACTATGGTGAAGCTGGTTCGTCTGGATCTTGATGCGAACGACCTGAGCGCTGCACTCCATGATTTACCGGCAGAAAACCCCGCCGATGTATCTGTGCTGCCGGGAGGTCAGCCAGAAGCATTAGAGGTATCATTGCTTCGTGCTGAAGTTGCGCGTGAGCAACACGATTTGCCTAAGGCTGCGCACTACCTCACAGGCCGGACAGAGACACAGGCATTGAAAATGCGTGCGCGGTTGATGGAGCAGGCGAAGGATTGGGTTGGTGCAGTTTCTGCTCTAAAACCTGTCATCGATGCAGCTTGGACAGGGCGTAAAGAGGCTTCAGCTCTGTCGCCGGATCTGGAAGCGCTGGTTCTGGAGCTGGCTGGCGATGCTTCAAGGGCCCATGATGATACCACGCTCGCTATTCTAAAAGGGCAGTATGGTTCTCTCATGGAGCGTTCGGCGTCCGCAGGGGTCTTTAAGCTTCTGGTTGGTGAAAATTCGGCCAAGCCGCCTGCCGGTGGATAAGGCCCTTAGGTGCTATGAGCCTTGAGAAAGGTCTGTATGCCGTATGCGATGAACTGGATCAGGTTTTCGCCTTCTTTGGGCGGCTTGCAATGCGTGAGGTGCGCCAGTAGCGGGCCACCCAAGGTCATGCTGAAAAGCAGATCTGCCGCTTCTTCAACGTTCTCGATATGGAGATGGCCGGCCTCGGCCTGTTTGGTCAGCCACTGCTGAACGGGGAGGGCCCTTCCGGAAAGATGAAACAGGTCTGTCACGATTTGTCGTACGGCAGGATTTCGCGTGGTTTCCGTGATGATGGACTTCAGAAGGCCAAGGCGCTCTTCATTTAGGAGTTGCTCCGCGAGGAGCGTCATCATCATCTGGAGCTGTTGGGGAAGAGGGTCTGTTTCAACCGGGGTATATGGAAGCGGAGCGAAAAGCCGCTCTATGATAAGGGTCTCGAAAAGAGATTTTTTAGACTCGAAAAACTGGTAGAGCGTCTTTTTGGACATTCCGGAGCATGCGGCAATGCTGTCCATGGACGCTGCATGATACCCATGAGTCGTGAGCATTGAACTTGCAGCATTCAGGATCCGCGTCTTGCGCTCTACGTCATCCACTGAACCGTTATGATCGCAGCACCGCAGCTTGCGGGTATCGGGTAGGGCGGAAGTGGGACTGTTCAAGATCAACTCCGGGATTATTCGTACCGGCCGAATTGACGTTCATCAAAGAAACCGGCTAGTTTCCGGAACAACTGGAAACTGCGTGGTTTCTGTATCACAGGATAGCGGCTGTATCATGCCTTCTTTTCAGAAAACATTTTGGATGTCGTCCGCGACTGTCGTCTTGGAGAAAGGTCAGATGCGCCGTCAGGCCAAAACAATGATCCCTTTGCTGGCAGCCGTGCCTTTCTTGGTTGCTGGCTGTCAGAAAAAAGCCGCCGCTCCGCAATTGCCGCCACAGCCTGTTGGCGTCATGACGCTGCAAACCCAGCCGGTTACGCTGGAGACGTCTCTTCCCGGCCGAACGGATGCCTATGAACAGGCGCAGATCCGTCCGCAGGTGAATGGTGTGATTGTCTCGCGTGACTTTGAGCAGGGGGCGGACGTCAAAAAAGGGCAGCAGCTGTTCCAGGTTTATATTGCGCCATATCAGGCTGCTTATGACCAGGCCAAGGCGCAGCTCATGAATGCTCAGGCCGTTGCCACGCGCGCGGCTGGTCAGCTTCGCCGTTATGCGCCGCTGGTCAAGGCGCATGCTGTAAGCTCACAGGATTATGACAACACGCTTGCAACGGCCCGCGAAGCTGAAGCGCAGGTTGCTCAGGCGAAAGCCAATCTTGAGGCCGCCGAAGTCAACCTGAATTACACTCATGTCCGTGCCCCGATTGATGGCCGTATCGGCCGTACGCTTTATACGCCGGGTGCGTTGCTCACGGCAGGGCAGACACAGCCGATCGCAGTCGTGACACGGCTTGATCCAATCTATGTGGACGTCAATCTGGCCGCCTCTGACATGCTGCGTCTCAAGCATGAGCTGGCAACGGGGCAGGTTGAGCGTAAAGGCGATGATGCCGCTGCCGTGGGTCTGAAGCTGGAAGATGATTCAGATTATCCCCAGCGCGGTAAGCTCCAGCTTTCGGAAGTTACGGTCGATCCTGCAACGGGAACGCTTGTCATGCGAGCTGTTTTCCCGAACCCGGATCATCTGCTTCTGCCGGGAATGTTTGTGCATGCCCATATCCGTGAAGGTATCGATCCGAACGGCATTCTGGTGCCGCAGGTGGCTGTCCAGCGTGACTCGAAGGGCAATCCTTTCGTGATGACCGTTGATGCCGAAAACAAGGTGCAGCAGCGCCCGATCCAGACGACCCGGACGATTGGCAAAGACTGGCTGGTGACGGGCGGCGTCAAGGCTGGCGACAAGATCATCGTGAACGGTCTGCAGAAGGTTCAGCCGGGTGCGAAGGTCGCACCTCAGGAAGTTCCTGCGGGAAAGGCTGAGTAACAGCACATGACGCTCTCACGCTTTTTCATTGATCGGCCGATCTTTGCATGGGTGATCGGGCTGATCATCATGCTGGTTGGTGGCGTTGCCATCACCCGCATGCCGATTGCCCAGTATCCCAGCATCGCACCGCCGCAGATCGCCATTTCTGTCATGTATCCGGGTGCTTCGGCGGAAACCGTGAATAACACGGTTGTCCGTCCGATTTTGCAGCAGATGTATGGTCTGGATCATCTCGAATATCTGTCTGCGTCGTCCTATGCGAGCGGACAGATGGAAATCGATCTGACCTTCGAGCAGGGGACCAATCCTGACATCGCTCAGGTTCAGGTTCAGAACAAACTTCAGCTGGCGCAGCCGCGTCTGCCGTCTGAAGTGACAGCTCAGGGTCTGGGCGTCACGAAGGCCACCAAGAACTTCATGATGGTTCTGGCCTTTATTTCCGAAGACGGAAGCATGTCCGGCCAGGACATTGCCGATTATGTGGCGTCCAATATCTCTGATCCGCTGTCGCGTGTGTCAGGTGTGGGCGATCACACACTGTTCGGCTCAGAATACGCGATGCGCATCTGGCTTGATCCGTCCCGGCTGTATAATTACGGCCTGACGGTCGGCGATGTGCAGTCCGCCATTCAGGCACAGAATATTCAGGTTTCGTCCGGTGAGTTGGGCGGTTTGCCCGCTAAAAAAGGCATCGGATTTGACGCAACGGTTATTGGTCCGACGCGTCTGAGTTCGCCTGAAGAATTTAACAAGATTCTGCTCAAGGTTCAGCAGGACGGTAGCCAGGTTCGCCTGAGCGATGTGGCCCGTGTTGAGCTTGGTGCACAGAGTTACGCTCTCGGTTCCGTCTATAACGGTCATCCTGCATCTGCGATGGCTCTGAAGCTGGCGCCGGGTGCCAATCAGCTTCAGACTGAAGCCGCAGTCCGTAGCCGAATGACAGATCTGCAGCGCTATTTCCCGCATGGTCTGAAGCTGGTCTACCCACTGGATACGGAGCCGTTCATTACGCTCTCTATCAAGGAAGTTATCGAGACGCTGGTTATCGCCATCATTCTCGTGTTCTTCGTGATGCTGATCTTCCTTCAGAACTTCCGCGCCACGCTGATCCCGACGATTGCTGTCCCGGTTGTTCTTCTGGGCACGTTCGGGCTGCTGTCCGTGATGGGATACAGCATCAACACGCTGACCATGCTGGCTATGGTTCTGGCTGTTGGTCTGCTCGTGGACGATGCGATCGTCGTTGTTGAAAACGTCGAGCGTGTGATGACGGATCAGGGTCTGTCTCCCAAGGAAGCTGCTCGCCAGTCCATGGATGAGATTTCCGGTGCCCTGATTGGCATCGTGCTGGTTCTGACGGCTGTGTTCCTGCCGATGGCCGCCTTCGGTGGTTCTACCGGTGTGATTTATCGCCAGTTCTCCATCACCATTGTTGCCGCCATGTGGTTGTCTGTTCTGGTGGCTATGGTCATGACGCCGGCACTCTGCGGGTCCATGCTGAAGCCTACCCATAAGGGACATGAGCGTGGTCCGGCAGCTTGGTTCAATCGTAATTTTGACCGCCTGACCAATGGTTATCTGAGCGGTGTGAAGTGGCTGATCCGCGCGCCTGTTGTCAGCATGGTTGTCTTTCTGCTGCTGACCGCCGGTGTAGTGTTCCTGTTCAATCGCGTGCCTGGCGGGTTCCTGCCGGACGAAGATCAGGGGATCATCTTCGGGCAGGTCACGATGCGGAATAACGCAACGCAGGAGCAGACCGCTGCCGTCAACAAGAAGATCACGGATTACGTCCTGAAAAATTACGGGGACTACGTTCAGTCAGTCTTTACGATGAACGGCTTCAGTTTTGCCGGGCAGGGTCAGTCTGCGGGCGCATTCTTTATTCGAATGAAGCCGTGGGATCAGCGCCCCGGTGCTGCCCATACGACGATGACCGTGTCTCGTGAAATCATGATGCACTTCTGGATGGATCCGGACGCGCAGATCTTCGCAGTCAACCCGCCAGCCGTGATGGAGCTGGGTAACGCTACCGGTTTCGATCTGGAGCTTGAGGACACAGGCCATCTGGGTCACGCAGCACTGCTGGCTGCGCGGAATCAGGTGCTGATGGAAGCAGCTAAAAATCCGCTCCTTCAGGCTGTTCGTCCGCTCGGCATGGAAGATGCGCCGCAGTTCAAGCTGGACATCAACCGTGAACGTGCGAATGCACTTGGTCTGACCAACGCTGACATCAACACGACGCTGGAAGGTGCTCTTGGCTCCATCTACGTCAACCAGTTCATGCGTGATGACCGTGTGAAGCAGGTCTATATTCAGGGTGAACCCTGGGCGCGTATGACGCCGGAAGATCTGAACCGCTGGTACGTCCGTAATACGACGGGCACGATGGTTCCGTTCAATGCCTTTGCTTCAGGTACGTGGGAAAGCGGCCCCCAGAAGGTCGAAGACTACAACGGCATGAACTCCTACGAGATTCAGGGGCAGCCCGCCGTTGGATCCAGTTCCGGTCAGGCTATGAGCGAGATGGAAAAAATCCTCGCCAAGCTGCCACGTGGCATCGGGTATGAGTGGACGGGTCTGTCCTACGAACAGCTTGCATCCAGTGGTTCAACGGGGCCGCTTTATGCTCTGGCCGCTATCGTGATCATGTTCTGTCTTGCCGCGCTTTATGAAAGCTGGGCCATTCCTTTTGCGGTACTTCTGGTGCTGCCACTGGGTGTGCTTGGAGCGATTGCCGCAACGCTGGGCCGTGGCCTTTCCAATGACGTTTACTTCCAGGTTGGTCTGCTGACGACAGTTGGTCTGTCTGTGAAGAACGCGATCCTGATTGTGGAATTTGCTAAGGCTTTCTTTGAAGAAGGGCAGTCTCTGGAAGAGTCCGTGATTGAAGCCGGGCGTGAACGTCTGAGGCCAATTCTCATGACGTCCATTGCGTTCGTCTGCGGTGTGTTCCCGCTTGCGATCGCAACGGGGGCAGGCTCTGCCGCACGTGTGGCCATCGGCACCTGCGTGGTTGGCGGCATGCTGTCTGCAACCTTGCTTGCGATTTACTTCGTGCCGGTCTTCTTCGTGGTGGTGCTGCGTCTGTTCCGTGTGGTCCGGATCCGGGACCGGAAGGACGCCTATGCCCATCTGGATAATAAGGCGACACCTGCCATTGAAGGGGAGCACGGCGCATGAAGGCCCGTCTTGGATTTGCCGCGCTGCTGATGCTTTCCGGCTGCAACATGGCTCCCAGATATCATCAGCCGACGCAGGCTGTGCAGAATGCTTACCCGCAGGATACAGGCGCTAAGAACGTCTCTTCGGTGGCCAAATCCTATAATCTGGGATGGGAAGATTTCTTCACGGACCCTCGTCTGAAAGCTCTGGTCCAATTGGGGCTCAGGAATAACCGGGATTTAGCCGCTCAGGCAGCGGCTATCACGGTGGCTCGTGGGCAATATGAAATTCAGAACGCATCCCTGTTCCCGATCATCACGGCCGGCGGGCAGGGCATGTTCATGGCGCCGTCAAGCACGGCAGGCTTCTCTTTTGCGCCAGGGCTTGGGACCAGCGTTTCGACCCTCCGGCTTTATCAGACGTCCATCGGCTTCTCGTCTTACGAGGTGGATCTCTGGGGCCGTATTCGCAACCTGACGAAGCAGCAGGCCGAGACGGTTCTGAACAGTGTTGAGGGTGCCCGAAACGTTCTGATTACGACGGTCTCGCAGATTGGCACGACCTACATTCAGTGGCTTGCGGATCGTGAACAGCTTCGCGTTACACGCGACACCCTGAAGTCCCAGCGGGATACGCTGCGCCTGACGCAGCTTTCCTACGACAATGGCGAGACAGATGCCCTGACGCTTGCGCAGGTCAAGACGCAGGTCGAACAGGCTTCGGCGTATGAGGCGCAGTATTTGCGTGCCGTAGCGGATGACGAGCATGGTCTTCAGGTTCTGGTGGGTGTGCCGTTGCCGGCCGATCTGCCGCCGCCAGCACCATTTGGTGCTCAGACGATGATCAGTGATCTGCCGGAAGGGTTGCCGTCGGATCTTCTGGCCCAACGCCCTGATATTGTCGCGGCGGAGCACACTCTGATTGGTGCCAATGCAAGTATTGGTGCGGCGCGAGCAGAGTTTTTCCCGAAGGTCACGCTGACGGCGTCTGAAGGGACAAGCTCCCTGCAGTTCCGCAAGCTGTTTACGCCGGGTGCCGAGACATGGTCGGTCTCGCCGTCCATCAGTTTGCCAATTTTCACCTGGGGGCAGAGTGAGGGAAATCTGCTGATGGCGAAGGGGCAGAAGCTCCAGTATGCCGCGCAGTATGAGAAAACTGTGCAGACAGCTTTCCGGGAAGTGTCCGACGCGCTTACAGCACGTGAGACCTACACGGCGCAGCAGCAGCATATGCAGTCGCTCGTTGACCAGTCACAGAAGGCCTATGATCTGGCAAAGATGCGCTATGATGCAGGGATCGACAGCTATCTGACGACGCTTGAGCAGCAGAGAACGCTTTATCAGGCTCAGCAGAATGCCATTTTGGTTCAGGCTGCCCGATTCCAGAATCTTGTCACGCTTTACCGTGCGCTTGGCGGTGGGTGGAGCCAGAAGACGGTTTCGCCTACAGTGCCTGCCGCAACGCACTGACCGGAGAGCATCATGCGCAGGATCCTGACTACTACTTTGGCCGTTCTAGCCCTGACGGGCACGGCTGTCGCGCAGGATGCCGATGGTGACGGGCCCAAGAAGCCGAGCATGCACGAGCTGTATCATAGCTCTTCGCTGCCCCGGAGCCATGCTGACTTCAGTCGCTTCAAGTATCGCCCACCAGGGGACAAGGTGGTTGAACAGCCGGATGCGTTTCGGCTGCTTTTCCGCACCCGTGACGGCCAGCCGGATGGTTATGCCGAACGTCGTGGTGATGCCGTGATCTACTATGATCGCTATGGCAAAGTGACGCATGTTCAGCCGCTCGCGCCGGACGATGAAACGCCGAACTGATCTGTTTCTTCGACGACTGTTTTAGAAAGCCCCGTCCTGTTTCCAGGTGCGGGGCTTTTTTTGTTCGTAAGGAAATACGGGCTTATTCCGCTTCGTTCGTGACGAGGTTTGTCGGAAATTAGAAACACTTCATCAAAAACTATTTGAGAATGTTTCTCATTACCAGTATGGGGATTTCGAAATGTAAAGTTATTTGTCTGAATGAAGAGGTTCCGGTGACTGGTTCGCTGCGCACACACATCACGTCTCTTTCAGTTGCCGGTACGCTCCTGATGTCTTCGCAAGGCTATGCCGCTGCACCTGTGAAGCATGAGAAAAAACCAGATCGCAAACCGGAGTCATCAACGCGGCATTTGGAAGACAGTGCTGGGGTTGAAGGGTCGGATGTCGAGCATCTGACAGTTCAGGGGCATGGCTTTAACACCATGCATCAGTCTCTTGGGCTATCCCGGATGCCACAGGACGTGATGCACACGCCGCAGAACATCAATGTCGTGCCGCAGGCCCTGATGCAGCAACAGAATGTCAAATCTCTAGATGAAGCTCTGAGGAATGTGCCGGGCGTAACAACGTCCATCGGTGAGGGCGCTGGTGGCATGAACGGGGATCAGTTCCTGATCCGTGGTTTTCAGGCCCAGAATGACATCTATGAAGATGGGCTGCGGGACTTCGGGGTCTATTCCCGCGATTCATTCAATTTCGAAACTGTGTCCGTCATCAAGGGGCCGTCTTCCGAAGTGTTTGGGAATGGCACGACGGGCGGTGCCATCAATATGGTGACCAAAACTCCTGGTTTGAAAAATCACTATTCGGCTGATTTTTCAGGCGGTTCAGGCAGTTATTATCGCGGCACATTGGATGTGAACCAGAAAATCAATGACTCTACGGCCTTCCGCATTACGGGAATGGGCGATGAGCATAATGTTGTGGGACGAGATTATATCTTCTCTCATCGCTGGGGTGTTGCTCCGTCTCTTGCATTCGGGATTGGCAAGAGAACAACGCTTGTTCTGCAATACATGCACCAGCAGGAAAACTCAGTGCCTGATTTCGGTGTTCCGGTTGTCACGAAACCGGGGGCGAAGTACGGGCAGCCTATTACGGAATACGGTATCCGCCGGACGAACTGGTACGGCACGGATAACGACCAGAACGCCACAAATTCCAACATGGAAACAGCGCGATTCAGCTTCAAACTGAACAGGCATGTCACGTTCTATGATGATTTGCGGGGTGGTGAGTATTACCGGTCTTTCGCGGCTTCAAAAGCGACCTGCGATACGACGTGTGTGAACAACTACTTCAACGGGGATGCGCCAAAGGCGCTCGTTGCACGGTCCGGGCCAGTGGGTGCGGGGGCGGGCACAGGAACCGGCACCTACATGGCGCCGCTGCCGTATGAGCAAACGAGCTGGTCTGTGCAGAATGTCGGCTCAATGGTTGCAGACTTCCATACAAGCTTTCTCAGGCATCAGGTTGTCGCCGGGTTTGACGTCGAACGCGTCAATGATGTTCGCTCACAGTCGACGTATCTGAAGCCAAAACCGTATGCAAACCTGGTTAATCCGAAGGGGAATGTCGGCAATCTTGATCTGGTACCGGGTGATATGAACCCGGCCGGTCTGGTGTCTCTGGGGTCACTGGGGGCGAAGTCGCATAGTAATGGCTACGGGTTCGATACGGGCCTGTTCCTGTTCGATCAGATCTGGTTCACCAAGTGGCTTTCTGTGAAAGGGGGCTTCCGCTGGGATCGTTGGCAAACGAGCTACAACCTGACGGGAGGAAATGTCGCGAAGAACCCCGATCAGCATTTTCATGATGTGACGGGTGTGTTCAATCCGAATGCCAGCCTCGTTGTCACGCCGGACGACCATCAGACTTATTATTTTACCTGGGCCAATTCCACGACCCCGATGGGAATGTACGTCACCAATGGGTCTGTTCCCATCCGTCCGGGGACCAATTCTTTTGCCAGTCCTGAGAAGGCTCAGCTTTATGAGCTTGGCGCCAAGTACAGCATTCTGCATGACCGGTTGGGTCTGACGGCCTCTTTGTTCCGTCTGGACAAAGGGAATGCATTGAACGCTGATCCGGTGACGGGTGAAATTCAGGGCTCTTCTGACCGGCAGCGTAATCAGGGTCTGGAACTGTCTGTCGGCGGTGTCATTCTGCCGGGCTGGAACGTGTCAGCGACCTATGCCCTTTATGATAGCAGCACGACGTCTTCTGCTACCAAGGCGAACCGCGGCAAGAATGTTCAGTATGTGCCACACAATCAGGCAACCCTCTGGTCAGCGTATAGCGCCTTCCCGGACAAGCCCTATAACCTGACAGTCGGTGGTGGGCTGACCTGGCGTGAGCATGTCTGGCTCGATACCGCCAATACTCTGCGTGCTCCGGCAAATCTGGATTTCAGTGCCATGATTTCCCATCGCTTTAACCGGCACTGGAAAATCTCCATGAATGGCTACAATCTTGCCAACAAACTCAATTACCAGAGCCTTTTCTCGAACCGTGCGACCCCCTCTGCAGGGCGTATGTTCCTGGGCGAAGTCAGCGTTGCGTATTGAGCGGCCAGGTTTTCGATTTTAAGCCAGCGCTTGGCATGATGGGAAAACGCATTTTGTTTTCCCATTACGCTTGGGAGGCATTTTGCCATTTGCGCAGCCCATGAACCGCCAGAAGGACGAATATCGCGTAAAGGGCGGCTGTCGGGTAAAGGTCGCGACTGACGAACATGGCAACGTAAGCTGTGTCGATCACGATCCAGCAGGCCCAGCTGATCGTATGCCGCCGCGCGGCCCAGATCTGTGCAACCAGACTGTAACTGCTGAGCAGGGCATCAGCCATGGGGGTGGGATCGTCTGTAAAGCGCGCCAGACAGAAAGCCCACAGTCCGCCCCCAAGTGCGCCGATCAGAAGGCCCAAGAGTAACCCGCGTTCCGAAAGTGGCCGAATATGCAGGGTCTCATCCCCCTGCGCACCGTCTTTCATCCAGCGCCACCACCCATAGAGCAGGCAGCCACAGAATACGGCCTGAAGGCAGGCGTCGGCGTAAAGATGGGCTTTAAAAAACACCCACCCGTATAAGAGAGCGGCAAGAAGAGAGAGTGGCCAGCAAGCCATAGTGCGGCGTGCCGTCAGCCACACGCCGATGGCACTCAGAAGGGCCGCGATGAGTTCCGTCAGGGACATGCGGCAATGGCATCCAGAGTTTCGCGGAGCCAGTTCAGAAGGTGTTGACCGTCACGGCCTGCAAACCAGTGTGCATGGCCTAAAAGATAGTCTGCGTAGGCGACACGGGCTGACGCCTCATCCTGAACAAGCGTGCTGTAATACGCGACCTCAGACAATGCGAATTCGACATGAACAAGCGGCAGGAACGCAACGACCAGTTCGCGTTCTTGCGGAGTGAGGGGACGGACCCTGTGATAGCCCGCTAACAGGGCGCTCAGCTGGCTCCACGAGACAGCATAGTGCGAGGACAGCCAAGAGATGGCAGTGCGCTCGATCGCTACTGCGAGATCGTACGCAGCGCAGGTGCGATCAGACATACCAAAATCAAAGATCCCGCAGATTTCGGCGTCTGGAGTGGCGGACGTCCAGAACTGGTTAGATGGATGCCAGTCTCCGTGTCCCCAACAGGGGATAATCTCCGTCAGGACTGGTCGCAGTTTTGCGTGGAAAGGTTCCAGAACACTTAGGGTCTGCTGCCAAGCCTCCGCATTCAGCGTCGTGTTGAGGCCCGGTTGAGACGCAGCCCAATGACGGAGGCCAGTCTCAAGATCGGGGTTGGTAATAGCGTTGAAGCTGGAGAGCAAAAGCCGATCAGGCCGGGCGGGGGCGGCGTAATCTGTTGCTGCAAGATGAAGACGGGCGAGTGTGCCGCCAGCGGTATGCGCATGTTCTGAACAGAGAAACGGCTCCCAGGACTGAACATCTCGATAAAGATCCAAGCCGGGTAAGGGAGGGAAAACCTCATAAACCCAACCATGATCTGTCAGAGCGCAGTGTTGTTCCCGCGTTGTACACGCCGCCGTGACGGGTAAGCCATGGTGGCCAAGATGCGCCATGAAAGCGTTTTCTTCCGTCAGGGCGTTCTGATCGCGAAGGCGTGGATCATGGCGCTTCAGAAAAAGCATCGTGCCGTCGGTAAGGCGCATCAGGGCTGTCGCGGAGAACGGGCGTTGTCCATGCCACAGAACAGTTTCCGTAACAGCGGTAATGGAAAAAAACGCCAGAACACGTTTCGCCTCGGCGAGCGTTAGCGGCGGCCAGTGCCGTTCAGCCTGCACACCCTTGACGCCGAACTGTCCGGGAGCGGCCACGGGTTCAGAAGCCTGTGGACGCGGTGAACAGGGCTGCGAAACCGCCGCCGATATAATAACTCGGGGCGCTTCCGCTGATCGTGCTGCCGTAAATGCCAGTCGTGTCCTTTGCGTTCAGGGTCGGGCTGGCAACGCCGGACAGGGAGCGCTCATTAGTGATGTTGATGAAGTTCAGGCGTAGAGTTGGTTTGTGTAGGCGAGACAGATCACCGAAGCGGTAGCCGACGGAAATATCGCCGGTCGTGCGGTCTGACATCCGCTCATCATTCATGAACGTTGCGTATTGGTGCCCGGTGTAATGCAGGGTGGCCACGCCGAAGATGTGCCCGTCATCGTAGCTGATGCCAGCAGCGGCCTGAAGTGTCGGGCTGCGAACGGCGATTTTGCCTTTGGTCGGCAGAAGATCGCCACCTGAGGCAATGTTGTTATCAATGGTGGCGTGCAGATACTCGCCCGAGACGTAAGGGCTAAAGTGGTGCCAGGGGCGGAGGCCGATTTCCACATCCACACCGCGCGAGGTCTGGCCGCCGGCATTCATGGTCGTCTGAATGATGGAGCCGTTCTGGGAGGCCAGCGTTGAGATCTGGCGGTTGGTGAAGTTATAGTTGAATAGCGTCAGGCTGCCGATGATCCATTGTCCTGCGCGGCGATATCCCAGTTCTTCGGAAATGGAATATTCGTTGCGGACATCCGCGCTGCCGGTTGTCGCGAGTGCGCCGGAGGTCGGGTCGTAGGTGTTGTAAAGTGCCGTCTGGTCCGGGGCACGGAAGTTGGTCGTGGCGTTGAAGAAGATCTGGTTCTGCTCATCAATGCGCCAGCGGACGCCAAGACGCGGCAGAGGCTCCATGCTGTTTGACGCCACACGATACTGAGGGCCGGGAACATTGTTCGTGCCCGCGCGGCTCATCATAACGGCCTTGAAACCCGCTTCGATGGTCAGGCGATCATGCAGGAGCGAGATATGATCGCCCAGATACAGTGCGTTGGTCTGGGAAATAGTGTGGAAGCTGCCGCCCAGCAGTTTTTGCCCGTTCGCAAGATGGATCAGGCTACGGCTGTTTTCCGCCCAGATATCGCCTGAGGCGCCGGTGGCGGAAACGGTTGTGAAGGGCTGCTGCTCGTTGTCGTCTCCATAATCGTACCAGTAACCGAGGACGAAATCGTTCCAGCCGGTTTTGTAATGCATGGTTGAATTGAATCCGGAGCGATAACTGCGCTGGGTGTAGTTAGCACGCACGACCGCGGTGCCGTCCTGCGCATTGGGTAGCGCGAGCGTGTCATTCAGAGGCTGAGTGCCGTTATAGAGACCGGTTTCCGTCAGTGTGGAGCCGCCCGGAACGTTGCCATAGGCGAACTGTGCGTAAGGTGTGACGTCCAGGGAAAGCTTGTGCGTCAGATGCAGATGGACGGGCGCACCTGCATAGAAGGTGCGTTCCGGCGCGCGCCACAAACGCCAGTAATTGACGGCATTGTCTGCGTTGGAGGCGTCATAATGGCCTGCAAGGTTGTTCGCGCCATGGATGCCATCGGCTTTCCAGCTTTCCATCGTAACCTGCGGATAATAGCTGGTGACGGTGGTGTTGAAGGAGCCGATGAGGCTGGCGCGGTTGCCTTGGCCCCATTCCTTCAGGAGCTTGAAATCGACATGCTGGCGTTTGTCCCGCCCCGGCCCACGCCAGTTGTCGCTGGCGCTGTGGGAATAGGACACAAAGCCACGAATGCCGGAATTGCCGATGTTGCCCGTTTCAAGGCGAATGAATTCGCGATTGGTGTCAAAGGAGCCATAGGAGACGCTGGCGAAGCCCCCGGCCTTCTGTGACGGATCGAGAAAGGACAGGCTCATCAGCCCCCCGGCGGCGTTCAGGACAGGGCTGTCCAGATCGGCCGACCCTTGGGCAAGTGCGACCTGACTATAATTCTCGCTGTCAGCGAACTGGCTCGGATATCCGGAATAATAGGCGACATCGTTCAGCGGTGTGCCTTCCAGCACATAGCCGATAGCATCATTGTTTAGGCCGCGAACGGTCAGGTTGGTGTTGGGCGAAAAGCCGAATGGGTCGGATGTGGCGACATTCGCACCGGGCAGCATGGAGGCGAGCTGATAGGCCGTCGCCATCGGGGGCTGCTTGTCCATGTAGTCACGGCTGACTGTGCTGATAGAGCGCACGCTGTTTTCCGGTCGGATCAGTCCGCCGCCGGGCTGATGTCCGGGTGCGCTGTCAGAAACGCGGTGGACAGTAATGTGCTCGGCCTTCGGGGCGATGGACGCAGGCGGGGTAAGGGCTGTGGTGTCCGCCGCGCGCACTGTACCGGCACAAACGGTCAGGCCGAGCAGGAAGACAGGAACCTGGCGGGATTTGCGCGCAAATACGGTGGTCATGATGGTGCTGTCCCGCCTGCAATACTGCGATCCCCCCATGCGCAGCGGGGACGACGAGAGACACCGAAAATCCAGTCTTTGGATCTGTCAGTAGCCACCATCCCTCCGCCAGCATGAACTGGATCAGGTTCGATGGGTCACTGCGCTGGTATGGCTCTAAAGCGCATACCCTCAGCAGTCTCTCAGCCCTTTGTCAGGGCACCCCAAGGTGAAGAAGCACTCCTTCATGGGCCGCGAGAGAATGTCAATAAATTCCGTAAGGCATGGGGGGATCAAAATTTCGTCGGCAGGGATGGAGCAGCGATGCAGAGCAGGATAGAGTATTGTTATAAGATAACATTTCTAGGATCTGTCATGCGTGTTGTGAAGCGCCTGTTACCTACTCTGCTCATTGCAGGCACAGCCCTCGGTTCAGCTCGGGCCGAGGAAGGAATGTGGACGTTCGATCATCTGCCAGCCCGTCAGTTGAAGCAGCAATATGGCTTCGAGCCTTCGGCTGAATGGATCAACCACGTCATTCAGTCTTCAGCACGTCTGGCAGAAGGATGCTCGGCGTCTTTTGTCTCTGGTGATGGGTTGGTGATGACAAATCATCATTGTGCCAATACCTGCCTGACCGACCTGTCGGACAAGACGCACGATTATTTTCATGATGGTTTTTCGGCAGCAGATGTTTCCAAAGAGCCGCAATGTCCGGGTATGGAACTGGATCGTCTGGATCAGGTGAAAGACGTGACAGGCCGTGTCGCTGACATGACCTCAGGCAAGCACGGTGCGGATTATGCAAAGGCGCTTCAGGCTGCCAGTAGCGTTCTGACGAAGGAATGTGCGGGCGGAGATGCAACACGCTGGCGGTGTGATGTCGTGACGCTCTATCACGGTGGTCAAACTGCGCTCTATCGCTATCGTCGATATCAGGATGTGCGTCTTGTGATGGCGCCGGATCAGGATATCGCATTTTTCGGTGGCGATCCGGACAATTTTACCTTCCCACGGTACGATATCGATCTGTCGATGTTGCGGGTGTTTGAGGACGGTAAGCCGGTCCACACACCTTTCTTCAAGTTTGATCCGAAAGGGCCAAAAGCAGGAGAGCTGGTGTTCACGTCTGGTAATCCGGGGCGAACGCAGCGGTCTCTTCCGGCCAGTGCATTGACGTTCCAGCGGGACATTATCCTGCCAACCATCATTGGGGTGTATTCTACCAGCGAAGGGGCGCTCTGGCAGTATTCACGTGAAAGCAAGGAACATCTGATTGAAGCGCAAAATACGCTGTTCGGCGTTCAGAACGGCCTGAAATCTCTGTCGGGCACCGTGAAGGCCCTGCGGGAACCCGGCGTCATGGAAAAGCGTGAAGCGGAAGATCGTGCTCTACAGGCCTGGATTGATGCGGATGCCGAGCGCCGCAAGATCTATGGCGAGCCGTTCAAAAAAGTGGAGGCTGCACTGGCCATACAGCGCCAGTCTTATGGCCATGACTTTGCCATTGCCCGTACAGTTCATGGCCTGCTGGGTGATGCTGTCATGCTGGTATCAGCCGCGCAGGAGCGACAGAAGCCGGATGCCGAGCGTCGTGCGGGCTACCACGATGCCGAACTGGCTGAACTTGAAGCTGAAATTTCTGCCAAAGTGCCGGTGCATGTCGATCTGGAAACCATGACGCTGGCTCTGGGCATGACCACGATGCGTCAGATGCTGGGTGAGGATGATGCTGCCGTGCATCTGGTTCTCGGCACAAAAAGCCCGGATGAACGCGCTGCGGAGCTGATGCAGGGAACGAAGCTTGCTGATCCTGCACAGCGCCTCGCGTTGTATAAGGGTGGTGTAAAGGCCATTCAGGCTTCTACGGACCCGATGATTGTTCTAGCCCGTCAGTTGCAGCCGGTTCTGGATGTGATCCGCAATCGAAGCCGTGATCAGATCGAAGCACCAATGCATGAAGCTCAAGGTGCGATTGCCCGTGCCCAGTTTGCGCGCGCACAGGCAGAAGGAAAGGCAGATACGCTTTATCCAGATGCTACATTCTCACCAAGACTGTCTTACGGCACCGTCAAAGGTTGGCAGGATGGTGCCAAGACGATTGCGCCCTTCACAAATTTTGCCGGGATGTACAAACATGCGACCGGGAGCGATCCGTTCCGCCTCCCGCAGGTCTGGCTGGATGCGAAGCCTCATCTGACACTGTCCACGAATCTCGATTTTGTTTCGACGAATGATATTGTGGGTGGAAATTCAGGCTCCCCGGTCATTAACCGGCAGGGCGATGTGGTGGGCCTGATTTTCGACGGTAATCTCGATAGTCTGGCTGGCGATCTTTATTACGATGGCGAGCGCAATAGAGCGGTTTCGACGGATACGAGCGCCATCATGGCTGCACTCAAGACCGTCTATCATGCCGATGCCCTTGCTCAGGAACTGGAACAGGGACACCTGTAATCATGATGTGAGGGTCATTCTTGCGGAATAACCCTCGACATCCAATGTAAGATTCCTGACAGTGGGTGGATGCCAGTCTGTCCGTCTTCCTGTTGTTTTCAGCCTGGAGTGTCCCCTGATGCTGGGTGACACTTTCCGCTCTCTGGGGCGGCGCAATTATCGTGTCTGGGTCTGGGGAGCACTGTTCTCCAACATCGGAACATGGATGCAGTTCACGACGCAGGACTGGCTTGTTCTCACTGAATTGACCCATCACGATGCCATGGCCATTGGCATCGTGATGGCCCTCCAGCTTGCCCCGCCTCTTTTGCTTATGCTCTGGACCGGACTGATTGCGGACCGGGTTGAGAAGCATCGATTTCTGCTTTTTACCCAAGGTGCTTTGGGTGTGCTGGCCGTTGCACTGGGCCTTCTCGTCGTTACGGGATCGGTCCGTCTCTGGCAGGTGGATCTGTTTGCTTTCCTGAGTGGCTGTGTCGCCGCGTTTGACAGTCCTGTTCGTCAGACGTTTGTCGGTGAGTTGGTGGGAGAGACTGATCTTCCCAATGCCGTGGCCATCAATTCCATGTCCTACAACGCTGGACGGATGATCGGGCCTGCGGTGGCAGGGTTCTGCATTGCGGAAATTGGTTCAGGCTGGTCGTTTGTTTTGAACGGCCTTTCGTTTTTCGGCGTCATGGGCTCTTTGCTCTTTATTCGCCGTGAAGACCTGTTTCGGCATGCCAGGGCGAGAGAAACCGAGCGCAACGCCCTGACCAGCGGACTGCGCTACGTCTGGGCGCGCGAGGATCTTCGGACGATTCTGATTATGTTGTTCATTATCGGAGCGTTTGGTCTCAATTTCCCGATCTTTATTGCGACCATGGCAGTTGGCGTGTTTCACGTCGGCGCGCATGGTTATGGAATTCTGAATTCCGCCATGGCCGTGGGCACCATTCTGGGGGGCTTTCTGGCAGCAGGTCGTAAAAAGGCAGATTTTGACGTTCTGCTGAATGGTTCATTGATTTTTGGTGTGGGTTGCCTGTTGGGAGCATTGGCCCCGACATACTGGCTTTTTGCCTGCACGTTGCTCATTACCGGCGTATCATCTCTGACATTTACAGCCACCAGTAACAGCTTCATGCAGCTTTCGAGCGACCCATCCATGCGAGGACGCGTGCTGGCCATCCGGTTTGCTGTTTTTGCAGGGTCATCCCCATTTGGTGCCCCCGTTGTGGGATGGGTTGCCAATTATTTTGGGCCACGGTGGTCCCTGGGTGTCGGAGCACTGTCAGGCTTTTTGGCGGCAGTGGTGGCGTTGTTATACATCCTGCGCATGCGGGAGCAGCAGGGCGAGAAGCACTCGTGACCGTTCGCTGGGGAAAGCGGATTGCGGCAGCGGCGTTGGCTGGCGGTATTGTATGTGCGAGTTGGTGCGCATGCGTTGCCGTAACGGGTATGCGTGCTTCTGCCAGCCCCGCAGAAATGGGCGTCATTTTCGGCACAGCCGTCACGGATGCGGGCGTGCCAAAGCCAGCTTTGCAGGACCGTCTGAAAACCGGATTGTCACTCTGGAAGGAAAAGCGCGTTCGGGAACTGATGGTGAGTGGAGCTGTGGAAACTGCCAATCATCAGGATGAAGCTGAAATCATGGCGCACTGGCTGGAAAATCACGGTGTTCCGGCAGAAGCGATCATCGTTGATTCACAGGGAAACAATACCTGGCTGACGGCTCTGCATGTTGCGCAGGAAGCGCCGGAAGGGGCTGTCGTCGTTTCGCAGTGGTTTCATATCATGCGGGCAGAATGGGCATTGCGGCATGCTGGCGTGAAAGACGTGTCAGGCGCTTATCCGAAAGTCTTTCGGCTGCCTGAACTCTACTATTTGTTCCGGGAGGCCGTGGCGCTCCCGGTATACTGGGTGACGAAACCGGCGCCTGCTCAGTAAGGCACGCCAATCTGTTCGATCGCTGTTGCGAGTGACGGAGCCAAGGGCATCATCGGTGCCAGAGTGGATTGGTAGGCGTGGTAAAGGTCGCCTTTACCTTTGTAGATATGCTCTGTTGGCTCGCCTTCTGGGCTGACTTCGTTGAACCAGCTTCCAAAATCCCGATCGACGAGGGTTGTGTCGATATAATCCCAGATCGTGCGATACCAGTGCTCGTAATGTGGATTTCCCGTGCGCTTATACAGGTTGATCGCCGCAGTTAGCGCTTCTGCATGAGCCCAGTGGACGCGGGAGGGCACATGGGGTTTGTGATCCCAGTCAATTGTGTAAACCATTCCGGGAAGACCATCGACGTTCCAGCCTGATTTCATGCCGGTTTCGAAGAGCGCCTGTGCGTCATGAAGCATCCAGCCTGGAGCTGTTTCGCCTCTGCGGAGTAGAGCTGCTTCCAGTTTCACGGTCAGGTGAGACCATTCAACGAAATGACCCGGTGTCATGCCGTAAGGGCGTAGATCGTCCGTAGGTTTGTCTTCATGATAATTCTGCAGCAGATCCCAATTTCGGTTGAAGTGCTCGGGCATTGCGAAGCCCTGCTGTGGGGCCAGTTCATGCACAAACCGGGTGACGATCCGCAGCGCGCGGCGCAACCACTTCACATCACCTGTAACATCCGCAAGAGCCATGAAGGCTTCTGTGGAATGCATGTTACTGTTGGCCCCGCGATAGTTCTCTTCGTCAGACCAGTCGTCTGCGAAGCTCTCGCGCATGACGCCTTCGTCTTCAGACCAGAAATGCGTCTCGATCTGAT
This sequence comes from Gluconobacter sp. OJA, assembly GCF_039638325.1. NCBI lineage: Bacteria > Pseudomonadati > Pseudomonadota > Alphaproteobacteria > Acetobacterales > Acetobacteraceae > Gluconobacter > Gluconobacter sp. OJA. The sequence goes on from NZ_JBDIWI010000001.1 coordinate 544,281, forward strand.
GGATGGCATCCTTGAGAAGTGCGTTTGCACCTTCCACCCCGATCAGAACAGCAGAGGACGCGGCAAGTGCGACGAACGCATGCAGATAGGCCTGCTTGCGCTCATGAGGCTGATCCGCGAAGTGGTTCCAGCCTCCGTGCTGCTGGTCCCGAAAGGATGTCATGAGCGCATTTACGCCATGTGCGACGAGCGGCGCGCTTCCTGGAATGCCCTGGAGTTCCGCAGTCGCATAAGCGTGGACGCACCGCGCAGTCAGGGTTGCTTCTGCTTTGGCGCCTTCAGGAAGATGGCCCTCCATATCCAGCCCTGCAAACCCCCCGTCGATACAACCTTCCTTGCTGAAATCCAGCAACCGACGGCCCTGCATTTCGAGCCAAGCCCGGTGAGATGGTCGGCGGATCCAGGCGTCTCTACTAAGCAGAATGGGGGAGAGGCGATCGGTCATAAAAACTCCATACTACGGTGGTAGTAGTCAGACAGTCTGATGAGGACGCATCAGCAGCGGTTGAGTTCCTGAGGGCCTCGTCGGCGGTACTCGCTCACGAACGCGCGGGGATGTGCGGAACTGTCTTGCGTCTGGAGGTTGCTTTGCCGATACATAACAACATGACAGAACGATCCCCGATCATTGTCGCCCCCAGCCTGCTGGCTGCCGACTTCGCCCGTCTTGGAGATGAGATTGCATCCATCTCTCGCGCGCCCTGGTTACATCTGGATGTAATGGACGGTCATTTCGTGCCGAACATCTCGTTCGGTCCTGGGGTGATCTCGGCCTTGCGAAAGCATACCGATGCGAAGTTCGACGTGCACCTGATGATCGATCCAGTGGATCCGTATCTGGAAGCAACAGCCAAGGCTGGCGCGGATCACATTACGGTGCACGTGGAAAACGCCCCCCATATTCACCGGACGCTTCAGACCATCCGTGCGCTTGGTTGCCGCCCGGGAATTGCGATCTGTCCGGGGACGCCGCCAGAAGCACTGTCAGAGGTGCTTGATCTGGTAGACATCATTCTGGTCATGACAGTGAATCCCGGGTTTGGCGGCCAGAGCTTTCTGGAAAGCCAGCTGCCAAAAATCCGAACCCTGTCGCGCATGATTGAAGACAGTGGCCGTGATATCGTGCTGGCGGTTGATGGCGGCATTGACCCGGTCACAGCCCCAAAAGTGGTGGCTGCCGGAGCGCGGATGCTGGTGGCAGGGTCTGCCGTCTTTGGTAAGCCGGACCGTGATTCAGCCATTCATGCACTTGAAGGCCCGTTCAAGGAAGACAGCGCCTGATGCCCATTCGTCGCTGGATTCAGGACGCACGACTTTCACTCGCACGACTGCCCGTTGGTGGCGGAACTTCAGAGGGACCGGTTTATATTTATCGTGACCCGTGGAAGGGGGACGCCGAGCAGGGCGCCCGCCTTGTCGCGGGTCGCTTTCGGTTTGAGCGGCAGGACTACGATCTGCCACGCGGAAAGTGGGAACGCGGCCCTTGGCCGGAACCTGCAAAACAGTGGCTGCAAAGTTTTGCATGGCTGCGGGATCTGCGCGCATTAGGCAGTGACGATGCCCGCATGACGGCCCGCGCGCTTGTCGCGGACTGGGTATCGCATCCTCCAACGGATCCGCTGGTCAAGGATGCCTGCGTAACAGGTGCGCGCCTCTCATCCTGGCTGGCAAACCACGAGTTCTGCCTGGCTTCGGCGGACCGTAAACTTCAGCAAAAAATCATGGATCGGATGTTGGTAGAGGGGCGGACCATTGCCGCCCTTTTGCCACTTGAACCGCAAGGCTGGCGTGGGCTGACGGCCTTGCGGGGCCTGCTTGCTGCGGCTCTGGCTATGCCGGATCACAGCGGGTTCATGACGCGCTTCCTGCGTTACCTTCCAGCGGAAATTGAACGTCTGATTCTTTCCGATGGGACGGTTGCTGAGCGGTCTCCGGAGGCACAATATCAGACGGCGCGTGAGTTGGCAGAAATGTCCGTGATGTTCCGCACAGCGCATTCGAGCGTACCGCCCTTTATTGATGTGGCCCTGGACAGAGTCTGCCCGGTGTTGCGTGCCATGCGTCATGGTGATGGTGGTCTGGCCGTTTTTAATGGTTCCAACGAGCGTTACAGCGCGATGGTGGAAGATGTTCTGGCGCAGGGCTCCAGGCAGAAGCTGATTGCGCCCGCCATGCATCAGGGGAAATTTACCCGGCTGGCGCTCGGGAAGTCTCTGCTGATTGTGGATAGCGGTGCGCCTCCACCGACCAGTTATGATCAGGCAGCGCATGCTGGCACGTTGTCTTTCGAGTTTTCAAACCAGCGGCATCGTCTTTTCGTCAATTGCGGCAGTGCGCAGGTGGGGGCATGGGCGCAGGCTCTGAGAGCCAGTGCAGCGCATACGGTTCTGGTCGCGGATGGTCTGTCGTCCTCAGACTTCGGGCCTGACGGACATGTCACGCGGCGTCCGGCGCATGTCACATGCGAGCATCAAAGCAGTGGGGAAGCCCATTGGCTGGATCTGTCTCATGACGGGTATCATCCGCCGCTTGGAATGAAGTGGACGCGACGTCTCTATCTTGGGGCGGACGGAGAAGACCTGCGCGGGCAGGAAGTTCTTGAAGGTGAGCGCGAGACGCCGTTTGCCCTGCGGTTCCATATTCACCCGGACGTGCATGTCACACGGGACGACGAAGATATAATTCTTCAGGTGGGCGGCATGATCTGGCGCTTCCGTCAGAAGGGCGGCATGCTGCTGCTCGAAGATGACGTCTATCTGGCGCGCGGTCGGCGTGAAGAGACCAAGCAAATCGTTATTGCTTCTCTCAGGCGCGTTGTTCCTGCGGCGGAAGAGGTAGCCGAGAATGGTGGAGAAGCGCAGGAAAATGCCAAACCTGCGGCACCTTCAAAACCACTTCAGGTTGTCTCCCAGACAGTAACCTGGCTTCTGGAACGTATCCCGGAATAAAGGTGCTGTTGTGAAAATCCTTGAAATCACAAACGTTGATTTCTCTCTGCGCCAGTTCCTGTTTCCCTTAATGAAGGCGCTTCGTGCCGCCGGGCATGAGGTTCAGGGGGCCTGTGCGGAAGGCCCCCATCTGGCGCCAGTACGTGCAAATGGGTTTGTCGTTCATGCCGTGCCGATGGCGCGCTCATTGTCACCGGTTGCGCAGCTTCGCGCGTTTGTCGCGCTGATCCGGCTTATTCGCCGGGAGAAGCCTGACGTCGTGCATGGACATATGCCCATCAGTGGCATTCTGGCGAGGCTTGCTGCACGTCTTTGTGGTGTCAGGATCATTGCCTACACCTGTCATGGCTTTCTGTTCAATCAACCTGGATCTTTGGCCCGCCGGGTGCTCTCCGTTGTTCTGGAATGGGCCGCAGGTCGGATCACGGATCTCTACATGACCGTCTCGGTTGAAGAGGCACGGGACGCACGACGCCTGCACCTGAATGCGCATCCCGTTGCTATTGGTAATGGCCGTGACCCCAAGCGCTATCATGCCAATCCCTTGGTACGGGCCCGTATCCGCAGGGAGTTGGGAGTTCCGGAGGATCGCCCCGTGGTCATCGTGGTTTCGCGACTGGTGCGCCACAAAGGCCATCCTGAACTTCTCCGAGCCATGGAAGATGTGCCAGGAGCTGAACTCTGGGTTGTGGGGGAACGGCTGCCATCTGATCATGGCGATGCCCTCGGGCCCGCGTTTGACAGAGCCAGACAGCTCTTGGGTCCGCGGTTGCGGATGCTGGGTTATCGGGAAGATGTGTCAGATCTTCTTGCCGCCGCAGACGTGTTTGCGCTTCCAAGCCACTTTGAAGGGCTTCCCATGTCCGTCATTGAAGCGATGCTGACGGAGTTGCCTGTAGTGGCGACCAATGTTCGCGGTCCACGAGAACAGGTCGTGGATGGGCAGACCGGCTTTGTGGTGCCTCCCGGCCTGTCTGCGCCCTTGGCTCGGGCGCTGAGAACAGTGACACAGGATCTGCCTCTGGCGCGCGTTATGGGAGAGCGGGGGCGGCAGCGGGCGGTTGCGTCCTATAGCGAAAAACGGATCATGGACCTCGTGGTGCGTCTGATCGAGGCTGAAGCGCGGTAGACGTTTTTCTCGAAATTCTCTGGTATTTCTTGGTTATTCCGAAATTTTGATTTTCGCCTCTCAGGAAAACAACGAGAATAGGCACGTTCTATTTGGAGAGGGACGATGTCTGACGAAACGAGTGTTCAGACTGACGGGAATAGCCGGTCAGGTGTTCTTCTGGCGCGCCGCGCGGTTTTATCGGGGGCGGCGGGGCTGGTCTGTCTTGGTGCCGCCAAAGCCAAAGCGACTCAGCCTCAGGGGGCAGTAGAGCCGCCGAGTGTTATCAGCCAGCCACCTAGAGCGTGGGGCGAGAAAGCAGGTCCCAGTTATCTGCCTGACCCTGACGTAATTGCGATTGATCCCTCGTTTCGTGATTTGACGTATTTCGCGGCCCCCATTCGTCGCGTGTGGGATCAGGGCGGTTGGTTGGAAGGTCCTGCATGGAGCAGTGAAGGGCGCTTTCTGGTTCTCAGTGATGTTATTCGCTCCCGTGCGTTACGCTATATCTGGGAAACTGGAGAAATCACGGATTTCCGCCCCGATGGCTATGCAGCCAATGGGAACTGCTTTGATTTCGATGGTCGGCTTGTTGTCTGTGAAGACTTTTTCCGGCGCGTCGTGCGGTGGGAGCACGACGGAAGTGTTAAGGTTCTCGCTGATAGGTTTGAAGGCAAGGGCCTGAATTCCCCCAACGATGTTGTGCCTCACCCCGATGGAAGCTTGTGGTTCACGGACCCTGGTTACGGCACGAACATTACGGAAGGTCATGCGGATGAACCCGGTGGGCCCACCAATCCGGACGGAAAAATTCGCTGGAATATTGGCCGTGAACTGACGGGTGAAATTGGCGGGACCAAACGACAGCGTGACCATGTCTTTCGCATTGCCCCGGATGGAACGCTTCAGGCTGTTTTGCAGGAAAAGGATCTACTTGATCCGAATGGCTTGTGTTTTTCTCCCGACTACAAAAAGCTTTACGTCGTTTCGACGCCTAAAGGGCCGGGGCAGAAAGCGGGTGGCGATCAGGCGATCCATGTCTATGACGTGAATGGCAGCAGCCTTACCAACGGGCGCATTTTTGCGGACATGAAGCTGAATGGTGCGCAGATGAACCCGGATGGCATTCGTGTGGATGTATTCGGGAACTTGTGGTGTGGCGCGTCGGGTCCGCTCGGCTTATGCGGGGTGTTTGTTTTTAATCCGGCGGGCAAGCTCATTGGTCGGCTTCGCTTGCCGCAGGGGTGCTCAAACCTGACGTTCGGTGGCCCGAAACGCGACCATCTGTTCATGTGCGCAGCCGGGTCATTGTTTGTGCTTCAGGTTGGCGTGCAGGGATTTGCGCCGTCCTGAGCCCGCGTTGCGGCTGGGGTCAGAGCCAGCCGTTCTGCCGGGCGACGCGCCCGGCTTCAATCCGGTTACGGGCATCGAGTTTCTGAACAATTTCCGAGAAGTAGTTACGGACTGTCCCGGCTGACAGCGAGAGCTCTTCGGCAATCTCCTTGTTCGTGCGCCCGGCTTCAGCCAGACGGAGCATGGACCGTTCACGGTCTGACAACGGGTCGGGCAGGGCATCCCAGACAGATTCTGCCAGATCTGATGCAATGGCCCGTCCCCCGGAAGCGACTTTCCGAATAGCGTCTGCAAGTTGCGTAATCGGGGCATCCTTGAGCATGTATCCCCGCACGCCTGCCTGAAGGGCACGGCGCAGATATCCGGCACGGCCAAAGGTCGTCACGATCATGACACGGCTTGGAAGGCCCTGCTCCCGAATTTTTTCTGCCAGTTCAATGCCTGTCATGTTCGGCATTTCGATGTCTGTGATGATGACATCCGGGCGCAGGTCGGCCGCGAGCTGGAGCGCCCGTTGTCCATCTGGTGCGCGCCCCACGATCTGAATGTCTTCTTCAAGGCCAAGAAGCGCTTCAAAAGCATCCAGAAGCATGGCTTGGTCTTCGGCCAGAATAAGGCGGATCATGGGGTAATACTCGCTGTGAGTCGGAGGCCGCTTGAGGTATGGCTTAGCATTAAAGATCCTCCCGCAGCGGCAAGACGTGTTCTCATGCCACGAAGGCCGTTTCCTTCCTGCGGAGGGGCCGGAGACCGGCCTGACTGCTGGGCGCCATCATCTTCAATGCGAATGGCACAGGGTTGCCCCCCAGCATCACAGTCAAAACTGATGGTGCAATGTCGCGCACCGGAATGACGGATCACATTCGTGACGGCCTCTCGCAATGCCATCGCGAGAACGCTGCTTTGTGGGTGATCTTCAAGGCGCTCAGCGTGATGGATGGTCAGACTGATGGATGCTGCTTCAAGCGCCTTGCGCGCGCGCTCCAGCTCATGCTGAAGGGACGCACCATTCATGCCGGTGACGGCCTCACGGACTTCTTTCAAAGACGTTCGGGCAATCTGCGTAATGTCCTGAAGTTCCCGTTGCGCGCGGTCGGGGTGAGTCTCGAACAGGCGGTTGGCCAACTCGGCTTTGACTGAAATGACAGTCAGGGAATGGCCCAGAAGATCATGTACATCCCGCGCGATACGCTCGCGCTCTGCTGTAGCGGCCAGCGTACGGATTTCGTGTTGTGCCTTGCGGAGTTGCAGGTTTTGCAGGCCCAGCTTCCACTGCATCCACGTCCCGATATAGGTGATGATGCTAAAGAAGGCCCCGATGCTCGCGTGGAGCATGGACTTGTCCTGAAGCCAGACAAACGCGAACAGGGCGATCTGCAAACATACAATTGTCAGGACAGCTTGCCGCATCTGCCTGAAACAGGCGCACATGGCGGTGGCATAAATATTGAAGACCAGCCAGTCGCCCTGCGTCCAAGCGGTCGCAAATCCGATAAGGGCCGTGAAGATGATTTCTGGCAGCCCATAATACCGGTCATTGCGGTAAGGCGCGAAATACAGCAGCAGGAAAATGCCTGTTGCCCCAGCAGAAAACAGGGCTGCCGGAAGGGTGGGTGCTCCATGGATCAACCAGGGAATAGGGTAGATCAGAAGATAAACGAGATAAGAGACCCGATACCGGTTGAAGCTCGGCCAGTTGTCTTCCTTGTTTCCAGGAAGCGGGATGAAGGTCTCTATTTCTGTCATGAGGGCAAGGCGTTCTTCGGCAGAAAGGACAGGGTTCCGGAATTGCGCAGACGGATAACGGCACCGACCCAGATGGCCAGAGCAGTTCCAAAGCCTGCAACTTCAAGATGTAGCGGTTCTGGAAGCAGGAAAGAAAGAGCTGACACGCTGACAATCACAAAACCCATGATGACGTGAATGGGTTCGTGCATCGCGCGGCCCATAGGGATGTACGAAAGGCCAATAATGCATCCGAGCAGCGGGTAAAGAAGTTCCGGATGATGCGTGCTGCGGACGGAGGTAATCATTACAGTAATGGCAATGATGCGCATGATCTTTACACGGCGCAGCAGGGCCGCGTCCCAAATGCGCTCGGGGCGACACTGGATCAGGTCGCGTCTGGCAAACCCGGCAAGCAAGGCTAGCGTGATGACAGCAATCGGGATGGCCATGGCCATTGTGGAAACATGCGCTGCCATGGCACCGCGTGCTGCCCAGACGACGGCGAACAGCAGTCCGGCGGCATCGGTGGAAAGAGCTTTCCAGTTTTTCTGATTTGTCACGACCGCGGACTCCACTGTTTCGGAAAGATTATGACACAAGCCATGATCCGAAACAGTGAAGGACGTCATGACAAGGTCATGACATCTGTCAGATTCAGACCGGACGGATAAGAATGTGCTTCTTTTTGCCGGAAGAGACCTTCAGCGTGCCTTCCCGCAGATCCTCGAGCGTGAAGACCTGGTTTTCATCGGAAATGACGACGTCATTGACGCGGCCACCACCGCCACGGATCAGCCTACGGGCCTCCCCGCCACTGGCGGCCAGTCCGGCCTCCTGAAACACGCGGAACGCCGGTAGACCTTCGGCCAGCATATTGGCGGGAAGATCGATTTCCGGAAGAGCTGCCGTTGTGGAGCCCTGTTCGAAGACCTTGCGGGCCGTCTCGGCAGCCTCTTCTGCAGCCGTGCGTCCGTGACAGATCGCAGTCGCTTCCGTGGCGAGGATCTTCTTGGCCTCGTTGATCTCGGCCCCTTCAAGTGCGCCCAGTCGCTCGCATTCTTCCACAGGCAGATCCGTGAAAAGTTTGAGGAAGCGGCCGACATCGGCGTCTTCCGTGTTGCGCCAGAACTGCCAGTAGTCAAAGACCGAGCGCTTCTCGGCACGGAGCCATGTGGCGCCCTGTGCGGACTTGCCCATCTTCACGCCGGACGACGTGGTGACGAGAGGCGTGGTGAGACCAAACACCTGCTTGCCATCAGTGCGGCGCGTCAGGTCGATACCGGCGACAATGTTGCCCCACTGGTCCGAGCCGCCCATCTGAAGCACGGCACCATGGCGGCGGTTCAGTTCACGGAAATCGTAAGACTGGAGGATGGAGTAGTTGAACTCCAGGAACGTCAGGCCCTGCTCACGGTCCAGACGCTGCTTCACACTCTCGAAAGACAGCATACGGCTGATGGAGAAATGAACGCCGACGTCCTGTAGCAGATTGATGTAGGACAGCTTATCCAGCCATTCCGCATTATTGGCGAGGATAGCACCGCTGGACGGGTCTTCATCGCTGAAGGTGATGAACTGGCGCAGGGACTGCTCAATGCCAGCGATGTTATGCGCGATGGTGTCGTTCGTCATGAGCGAACGGGCTTCGTCACGGAAGGACGGATCACCAATCTTTGCCGTGCCGCCACCCATCAGGGCAATTGGGCGATGACCATGCTTCTGCAACAGGCGCAGCGCCATGATGGACATAGCATTGCCCACATGCAGGGAGTCTGCCGTCGGGTCAAAGCCTACATAGGCAGTAATCGGTCCAGCCAACATGGCTTCATCGAGGGCTTCGAGGTCGGTGCACTGGAAAATCAGGCCGCGTGCCTGGGCTTCGAGAAGGAACGGACTCTTTGGCATGGATCGGTCTTGCTGCTGCGCTGTCGGAAAAGGGGAAGATCTGTCTATCATAACATCGCGCAAAGCACGACCGTGTGTCCCATGACACCAGACGCAACGGGATGGTCATTGTTTGTCGCTTGAATGACGGCACCGTCGGTCACTAGAGATATGTTATATCGTAACATAATGTCCGAGTGTGTATCCCCCATGTCTGTCCGTCCTTTTCGGAAAGCTGTTCGTCCTTTTTATCCGGCTCTGATTGGCAGCATGATGTGGAGCCCTGTCGTCTTTGCAGATGACCGGACAGAGACCCTAAAGTCCTCGAAGTCCGAGGATATCGTTGTAACGGGATCTTATCTTGGAGGGGCGGGGAACAAGACCGCCAATCCGGTTCAAATCATTTCGGCGAAGGATATTCAGAAGACTTCGGCCATTTCTCTTGGAGACTATCTGACCCGTCTGCCCTCTGTCGGCTCATCAGGAACACCCAATACCCGCACGAACGGCGGTGGGGGTGTGTCCTGCACAGACCTGCGCAATCTGGGGCAGGGGCGTGTTCTGATCCTGATTGATGGCAAGCGTACGGCGATGAATGCCGGCTCGGAATGTGTGGATCTCAACGCTATTCCCGTGCAGCAGATCGACCGGATCGAGATCCTGAAGGATGGGGGTTCCGAGCTTTACGGAGCGGATGCTGTCTCAGGCGTCATCAATATCCGCCTGAAACATGATCTGACGGGAGGAAACCTGACGATCAAGGGCGGCATCACACAATATGGAGACAGTCGATCCGGGCTGATTTCTGGTTACAAGGGCTTCAATTTCGATCATGGCCGCGGCAACGTCACGCTGTTTGGTCAGTACGATACGACTGGACCGATTTCTTCAGGGGATCGACGATGGGCTGCGCTGCCGCAGAACGACAATCCGGCTTCTGGAGCGCCAGGTTTTGGCTCCTCCATTATCCCATCAGGCGTGGCGTTTAACCCGGTGACAGGCAAGCGCATGGTCCCTGACGGCAATGGCAGTTTTCGGGCCTTTCAGTCTTCAGATCTGTATAATTTCGCTGAAGGCTCAATGCTCCAGAACTATCATCAGAATGCGGCCTTGTCTGGTGATACCCATTACGATCTGAACTCACACATCACGCTGTATTCCAACGTTCGTTACAGTCACACTACGGCGTCCCGGCAGCTTTCCCCATCTCCTGTGCAAGGAAGCATCCCGCCTTCCAGTCTTCCGTCTTCCTGGATCATTCCAGCGGATAGCCCTGATAATCCATGGGGTAAGGATTACGCTGTGACGAAGCGGATGGAAGATGTCGGATACCGGCAAAATGATTTTGCTGTGGATACCTGGACGGTCATTGGTGGTGCCAAAGGACGCATTGTCGGGGACTGGCAGTATGATGCCTCTATGACTTACGGCGTCAGTCAGTTGACGGCGCAGACGCAGAATATGGTCAACTATCGCCATCTGCTGGAAACGACAGGCACGGAACAGCTTGATCCATCCCGTTCGTCGAGTGCGGTGCGATATAATCCGGATATCTGTGTGGCTGCTTCAGGCTGCATTCTGCAAAACCCGTTCGCATCGTATTCAGAGCAGGCTGTAAATTACGTCCGGTTTACGCAGCGCGACCACGCGGATTACCAGATGCGGGACGTCAATCTGCGCTTTCATAACAATCATGTTCTGAGCCTGCCATATCGCCACGGAGGTCAGGTCGGTCTCGCATTCGGGATGGAACACCGGAGCGAGCAGCTAAGCTACAAGCCTGATCCAGTTGTGGAGCGTGGGGACTCAACGGGTGCAACCACGGCTTATACGGGTGGCGGTTTTCATGTGACGGAAGGGTATGTCGAAGGAAAAATCCCGCTTCTCGAACATGCTTTTCTGGCCCGGGATCTGACTGTGGATCTTCAGGGCCGTATCTCGGCCTATAATACATTCGGGACGACGAAGAACTGGAAGGTCGGGCTGCACTGGGCGCCTGTTCAGGACATAGCTTTCCGCGCGACGCTGGGAACGTCCTACCGGCAACCCAGCATCTACAGTCTCTACGGGGGGCGGACGCTGAGCTATCCGTCTGCGTCCGATCCATGCAGTCAGGCTGGAGCCTATGGAGCGCGGGCTGGGACGGTTCGGGCAAGGTGCCTGTCTGAAGGGATCAACCCCGAGACGTTCAATTCGGCGTTCGTGGGGCAGTTGCCCACGCTGTCGGGCGGAAATGCGGCTCTAAAGCCAGAAACGGGCCGTACCTATACAATCGGAACAGTCGTCACACCCCACTGGGTGCCGCATCTCTCGCTATCCGTAGAATACTGGCACTATACGTTGCAGAACATGATTTCAGCACCGGGTACGCAGTATATTCTGGACGGATGCTATACGGGAACGGAGCCCCAGCTTTGCTCGCTGGTCTCGCCACGGTCCACAAGCGGGCAGCTTACGGCGATTTCTGCCGTTCAGCAGAATCTTGGTGGCCTGCGCACGAACGGTCTGGATATCGACCTGACATACCGGATGCGTCTGGGGCGACAGGACAGTCTGTCCCTGTCCGAAAACTATCAGCAGTTGATCGGGTATTTCCAGCAGTACACGCCGGGCGGGGCGTGGCGGAATTATACAGGACGACTGCTCTACCTGTCTGGCAGCGGGATGCCGCGCGAGCGGAGCTACACTACGGTCAGTTGGCAGCATGGCGCGTTCAGCCTGACCTACATGGTGCAATATATTGGCGGGATGCACTGGAATGACGGGACGAACGATCTGGCACCGCAGACGGCCGGGCGTACGCGCTCACCGGGCGTCTTCCTTCAGGATGTGACGGTGGGGTATCGAGCGGGTCGGTGGACGTTTAATACGGGCATCAACAACCTGTTCAACAGGCAACCACCTTTCGTGGTGGATGGCGCATCCAATACGGCTGTGGCGCAGTATTCGGGCTTTATTCCGGGCCGCTATGTGTTTGCGCAGGCAGGTGTGGATTTCTGAAAAGCATAAAAAGAGAGGCGTCCACGTGTGACGCCTCTCTCGTTTCAGTCCGGGTATTCAGTCTGGACTGACCTGCCCATACTCGGTTGTACAGGCAGGGGTTTGCATAAGTTTTTCAGTGCTTGATGGCGTCTGGCAGGGCGTAGACCACAAGCTGGTCCGTAACAGGTGTCATCATGAAGTGATGACCACCTGCCATGATGGCAACGTACTGATGTCCATTGGCTTCGTAGGTCATCGGGTTGGCCTGACCGCCACCCGGGAGCACTGCGCTCCACACGACCTTGCCGGTGTGTTCGTCAATGGCACGGATCTGGTTATCCGTAGCTGCTGCAATGAACACCAGACCACCAGCCGTCACGACAGAACCGCCATTGTTCGGTGTTCCAATCTCCCATGACAGACCTGTCGGCAGACCCCATGGACCATTGGCCCGAGCCGTTCCCAGCGGGTGCTGCCAGAGCACCTTCTGACCGTGCTTCATGTCGATCGCCGTGATCATCCCGTAAGGCGGGCGATGGCACAGCATCTTGGTGAACGGGTCCCAGAAAGGGGCAATGGCGATCGCATAAGGTGTGCCTTCCATCGGGCCATTCCCTTCAGCCGCCCCGGCACCCGGTTTGTAATGCGGATCATCGATCGGCATCAGCTTCAGCGCATCGGCCTTCCGGCGGGTGATGAGCTGGGCATACATTGGTGATGCATTCCAGTTGGCAATCAGGATGCCGGTGTTTGGGTCGTAGGACATGGAGCCCCAGTCACTGCCACCATTGTTGCCGGGGTACATGATCCAGGGCTTGTCCAGACTTGGGGCCGTGAACTCACCGTCATAATGCGCGCTGCGGAATTTGATCCGGCAGTAAAGCTGATCGATCGGAGACATGCCCCACATGTCTTTTTCGCGGAGTTCCGGCATCCGAAGGGCAGGCATTCCGACAGACCAAGGCTGCGTCGGCGCGCGGCTGTCACCGGGGACATGTCCTGCTGGAGCAGGGCGCTCCTCCACGGGCAGGATTGGCTTGCCCGTTCTGCGGTCCAGCACAAAAGTCTGGCCACGTTTGGTTGGAACAATCAGAGCCGGTGCCAGCATGCCGTCTGGCCCCCGAAGGTCCATCATTGTGACCTGAGAACCCATGTCATAATCCCAGACATCCTTGCGGGTCGTCTGATAGACCCATCGTGGTGAGCCTGTCTTGACATCGAGCGCAACGATCGACGTGGAAATGGCATTTTCTGCTGGGCTACGCAGCCCGCTGTAGTAGTCGCCGCCAGCATTGCCAGTCGGGACGTACACAAGGCCCTGTGCATTATCTCCGGTCATGGCCGCCCATGAGTTCGGCGTACCACGGCTATAGTGGCGATTGCCCGTTGGCTGGCTGTGATCGTCAGGATTGCCAACATCCCAGGCCCAGACAAATTTTCCGCTTTCAGCATCGTAACCACGGATCACACCAGATGGTGCCCAGCGACGCTGACCATCCAGCACTTCGTGATTGACGACGACAATACCGTTCACCACAGGCGGCGGAGCCGTTATGGCCACGAAGCCGGGGACGGATTCACCCATGCCCTGCATAAGATTGACCTGTCCGTTATGGCCAAACGCGGGGCAGAATTCACCTGTTGCCGCATCGACGGCCACGAGGCGCATATCCAGTGTGCCTTCAATGATGCGGTTGTGGCAGGGCTGACCCTCTGGCACGGCAGCAGACGTGAAATACGTCACACCCTTGCAGGCTGCCGTGTAGGGAATGGACTCGTATTTGACGTTCAGATTACGACGCCAGATCTCTTTTCCAGTCACCGGGTCCAGCTTCATGATGTCGTTCTGAGCTGAGCACATGTAGAGGCCGTCACCCACCTTGATGGGTGTGGTTTCAGCCGCCCATTTATTGGTCTGACCCGGACGTGGATAGCTGCCCGTATGGTAGGTGAATGCAACCTTCAGGTTGTTGACCGTCTCGGGGGTCAGTTCTGTCAGAGGCGAATAGCGCGTCTGGTTATCGTCACGGCCATAGGCCGGCCAGTCTTCATGCGATGGGCTTGCACTCTGTTGGGGCGCCATGGCTGGAATTTCGGAAATGTCGATTGATCCGATATTCGGCAGGTTTGCAGCATTTACGCCGGGAGCCTGCGGGGCATACGGAGACGGTCCGGCAAAATAGCTTGAATCCGCCGGTGTGTTTTCCTTGGGTTCGTCGGCGTTGCCCGGGCCGGGAATAGTCGCCGAAGGTGGCCCCCCAGAGCCTGCGGGAGCGAACTGAGCGTGGGCGGCGAGAGGCGAACAGGCGAGCGCGAGGCCTGCGGCTGTTGCGAGAAGGTGAGACCGACGCATCAGACGGCTCCTCTGAGTGTACGTCGGGATTCCAGGCGGCGAAGGACCGGAATGGTCAGGACCACCAGAATGCCGAGAATGGTCGGGCCGAAAGCGCGCGGCAGAAGGTCAATCGGGCTGACCCCGACTTCCCACAGGGACCAGACCCATGTGTAGGCCAGGGCGCCGAGGTACAGGAACGCGCCGAGCGTGCGGCCCATCACCATGAACACCCCGCTGGCAACCAGCACGATCCCGCAAATGACGTAGTAAACAGAGCCGCCCAGCATCGCGAGGTCAGCCCCCATGATGACAAAGATCAGGCCCACAAGAAGAATAACGACCCCCAGAAGCAGCGTCAGCCACTCCGTCAGAGTCTTCGTGCCGTTACGGACAGCCATGGACGTGTTCTCCGGTAAGGAATGTGCTGTTTCTGCCGCAAGAATTGATTTTGGAATGATTCATGATCCCGGTTTCCATGTGTGGTCTTAGAAAGTAATTCCGGTTTCGAAATCCAGTATCAGTGGATTTTTGTACCGGTTGGTCCCGCCTGTGCTCCAGATGTACTGGGCACCAGGGCGGATCAGCAGCCATGGGGTGGGGCGCCATCCGTAGTTCAGTTCGATGGCGTGTTCGCCACTTGGGCGGTAAAGACCGGTGGCGCCATTTTTCTGAAGTTCGGCGACCCAGTTGGTCATCTTGGCGTTCACCCAGAGGAACTTCATGCCGAGGCTAACTGTGTCATCGGGGCGATTTTTGAACGTGCCTTTGCGTGTCAGGCCCCAGTCGACGAAGTATGGTGCGATGGCCGTTCTTGGATCACCCCAGGTGAAGGACGCAAAAAACGATGTGCCGCGATGCGCATCCCCTGCGTCGCGCTGGATCATGCGATCGAACTGGAACCATCCGCCGAAACGTCCCCTGACCTTTGCTGTTGGTGCACTAACTAGATAGTTACTTGGAATTTCAAACATTCCATATTGGGAGTACACATTGTTGACCTGTGACGTATCCCAGTATCCGCCGATCTTGACGTTGGTTTGCAGGGGGCCACTGTAATCGTCTTTTCCGCCCTGATGCCAGACAAGCTGGAAGGGCAGAAAGGTGCCGGTGGCGCCGTGCAGGTTCATCTTCCATCCGTTATGGGTGTTTCCAATCGTCGGATCAGCCGAATAGACGCCAAACTGAATGGAATAATGGTTGTTTCCGGCAGGGTAGAATTTCACCCATGCTCCGGGATGGGCCGTCGGATAGTATCCATAGCCTGAGTTGTAAGCGATGGACTGTGGCATGCCGCAGATGGCGTTGGTTTGGAACTGACAGTAGTTGTTCATGCCCCAGTAGATGGACCATGTTTCGAAGTCGGTTTCAGAGTTGATTTCGCCGATCGTCGTTGAAACGTAGCGGTTCCAGTTCATCTCCCAGGACAGCAGAGACAAACGCACTGTGGGAGAGCCGTAGATTTCCTGGGGACTGTTTAGTGCAGGAAGTTTTGCACCGAGGCCCTGTCCCGCGCGGGAGGTCACGATGAAGTGGAACAGGCCGATGCTGTAGCCTGTAAGCTTCTTGAGATCGAAATCAAAATTCAGGCCGATTTCGTGTGCGTACCTCACATTCTGGGACTTGCCGCCCATCGGGTTGCCAGCAGAATCCTGAAAGTAATGGCCCGTGATGTTCACGCCCTTGTCTGTCAGCCATGGGCGCCAGCCGCCCCAGTCCCCGGTCATGGTGCTTTGCTTCATCCAGTCATGCAGACTGGCGGGAAGAAAGGACTGATCCGTTGTTATCGGCTGGGCAAGGTCGTTCACGCCAGGTTGGGATGGTGTGACGGTTACGGGCTTGGGAGCAGGACGGATGGTCTTGATACGGCTTTTTGCATTGCTCCTGTAGCGAAGGGCAGCATGTTCCGAGGTTGTTCGCTCATCCTCGGATACGGTGGCGGAGGATGATTGCGCCCGTGCAGTGCCTGTGGTGAAGGCAAATCCTGACGTAATGGCGCAGACCAGTCCCAGCGATTTGACCCATTGTCTCTCGAACGGCTGCATATTCTCAACGGCCGGGCGGGCCGTGTCCCAACTCTGCTTAAGTAACGGACCGTTCCGTTACATGAACATGAATCTATCTCACGAGACGGACGAGGCCTGGGAATGACAAAGAAGAGAGAAGTTTTACAGACGCTCTTTCTGTGATTTGGAAGAAAGGGTTCTATTTGTTTTCATTAATTTTTTTCTGGGAAAGACCGCCAAAATCCATTTGAGCGGTCATAATCCAAAGGCAGGATCACGCTTGCGTGTCCTTTCGCACAAGGCCTGCCTGGTGAAGGGCCTATTCGGTTTCGTAGGGCCAGTCTGCCTTACTGAGACTGCGAGGCGCAAGGACATAGGCCACGCAGCCCAGAGCTATGGAAAGTCCTGCGATCATGCCCGCAATCCGTGTTCCCGTGATGAATGGGTTGCAGGTTTGCAAAAGGAAGATCGGAATGAAATTGAAGGCATAAACAACGCCCTTCCAAGGATTTCCGCTCACCAGAAAAGGAAGCCCCCCGCAGAGGGCAAAGCCAAGCGCCAGCCCCATAAATTCCAGACTGAACAACAGGGTGTCGCGCAGAGCGAATGATGTAATCAGGGCGTATGGAATGATCAGGCTGAGAACACGCAGCGGTATCGTGACGGACAGGCGGGAAAGCTTTGCCGAAAAGACAGACCGGACAAAGGAAAGACGATCGCCAAAACGCCCGGTAATCAGCAGGAGAGGCCAATGCTGCCGTTGGGTAAGCCAGTTGTCGCTAACGGCGATCATCGCGCCTGCGCTGAAGACAAGTGGCTTCCAGCATGATGCGAAACTCTTGTGAGTGAAGAGTGACATTCCCATTGCCGCTATGGACATGAGAACAGGAATGAACAGGCAGCTTAGCAGGATGTCAGTTTTGAGTGTCAGAGGTGAGGTCGGTGCCAGCAGCATCTGGCGAAGCTGATAGAATGTGATGGGTTTGCGGGCCCGTGTCTTTGCTTTGCCATAAGGAAACTCCGGCAGCGCGTCTTTCAAAGACGCAGAAGCGTCGAGAGCATGCGGAGTAGCCGGAGCACCGTGAAGGCGGTTGGGCAGGGAGAGAATACTGACGATCATGACCAGCAAAAGACAAACATCTGCTGGAATGGTGAGGATGGGTGGACGCGTCAGAAGCCACAGGCTGGCATTTGAAAGGAGGAGGAGGCCGAATTGCCCCAATATCAGGATGCCCCCTGCCAGACTGATCAGAAAGCGTAGTTTCTGGGACTGGCCTTGGGGCGGGACGTACCACTGCAGCACGGTAGGGATTGAATTGAACAGCACAAAGAAGAGGGCGTCGTGGAACGGAATGGGCGCGAAACTCAGGGCCGTGCTGAGCAATAAGACGGACAGGACATCCACGATGCAGACTGCTCTTGCTTCCGCTAAAGCCAGCCCGGGAATAGCAGGAGCCTGAGCTGCACCGATCTGTCTTGTAGCGTGCAATTGCAGGCAGTTCTGAATGAACATGGATGTGAGGATGAGACTGACAACATTGGCGTGCGACAGAGCCTGCTCAAATGTCTCATGCGTCAGAAGCCTGTGCAGCCTCCGAAGATCCATTAAGGACGTAAACAGAAAGAACCCAACTGAAATCAGCAGGTAGTTTGCCCGAAGGAATACGGGGCTGGCGTAGAGTTGCAGGGCTCGCCAGAGGTCAGACCATTCCTGCCGGGTGAGGGAGACGCTGCCCATGGTCAATGCTCCCGCGGAGCCGTGATTTCAAGAAAGGCGTCTTCAAAGTCGGGGATGGAAACGGATGTTCCGTCAGGAAGGGCGAGGTCCTCGGTCCACCCGTGAGCAAGAATGCCGCTCTCGCGCTGCCCGAGTATCTGGCATGGCAGAGTGTGCAGTACTTCCGGAGTGCTGTGATCGAGCCACCGGGTCTGTGTTCGGAAAACTTCTGCAGACACATCCAGAACAAGATGGCCTTGCCGAACAAACAGCAGGCGTGAGCACAGACGTTCGAGATCTGACAGAATATGTGATGAAATCAGAATACTGGCGCCAACGCGCGTTGCATAACTGCCCAGCAGATTCATGAAATCCCGCCGGGCATGAGGATCGAGGCTGGCGACAGGCTCATCCAGTACGAGGAAATCGGGCTCGTGCCGCATGGCCAGAAGAATAGCCAGACGTTGTTTCTGGCCGCCCGAGAGGTTGCGAACAATCTTTTTGAAATCCAGATCGGCCCATTGCAGCAGGATGGGATCAATAGGGGGCAGATCGCCGTAAAACGCTCCGATATAATCAATCAGTCGACCAACACTGAACGCTGTAAATCCAGTCATGGTCTGGGGGACAAACCCGGTACGGGCCCGGAGGTCTCGCGGCAGCGAAAGAACACTTTGGCCAAAGATGTCCACAGACCCCTGATCGGGGATCAGAAATCCCATGAGACAGCCGATCAAGGTGGATTTTCCGGCACCATTGCGCCCGAGTAGAGCTACGGTTTCACCGGGTTCGACGGTAAAAGAAACGTGGTCGAGCGCAGTGAAGCTGCCGAAGCGTTTTGTGAGGTCCGTCACACGGACGGGTAAGGTCGGGGGGGCGGGCCGGATTGTCATGCAATAAACGTTGCACAATGTTACTGAACCGACAAACAAAAAAATAGCCTGCGATCCGGACAGGAAAGCAGGCTATTTTTATAGTCCTGGCTGAAGAACCGGGATCAGTCGGCGGCCAGTGCGAGAGCCTTGCGGCCACGCATGGTCATGACGTGATCTTCCAGTGCTTCTCCGACGCGCTCAGCCTGCTTGGCGAAAATGTGGTCGGCATCGTCGAAGATACGATAATCGACCGTCACATTCTTCTGCGTGTTGAGCTTGTCGACCAGCTTGCGAATGCCTGGCTCGGGAGCCATTTCGTCCTTGCCGCCAGCGATCATCAGACCACTACACGGACAAGGTGCAAGGAAGCCGAAGTCATAATCATTGGCTGGAGGCGCAACGCTGATCCAACCACTGATTTCCGGGCGGCGCATCAGAAGCTGCATGCCGACGAACGCCCCGAACGAGTATCCGGCGATCCATAGTTCGCTGGAGTTCGGGTTGACCATCTGCATCCAGTCAAGTGCTGCAGCTGCATCGGAGATTTCTCCGATACCGCCATCGTAACGCCCCTGGGAGCGGCCGACGCCGCGCGAGTTGTAGCGCATGACCGAGAAGCCCATCTTCTCGAAGTGGCGATACATCGTGTACGTAATACGATTATTCATGGTGCCGCCGTGAAGCGGGTGTGGGTGCAGCACCAGGGCGAGGGGAGCGTTTGGTTCGCTGGAGTGGTGGTAACGACCCTCAAGCCGGCCATCTGGGCCGGCGAACATCACTTCAGGCATGAATACTCTCGCTCTATGTCCGGCAGGATTACGGCCCTGCCTTCCGGTGGGCGTCTGTATATCGAGTTGAAAGCCAGAATTTCCACCAAAATCGACTCGGGATTGCGATTCCTGCAACTCTGCACGATCTAGAGAACATGACGAACGCATCTGCTCCGACCTATCTTGACGCCAATGCAACCGAGCCTCTGCGCCCCGCAGCGAGGGAGGCTGTGCTGTCCGGTCTGCTGCTGTCCGGCAATCCGTCTTCGGTCCACGCGGAAGGGCGCGAAGCCAGGCGATGTCTTGAAGATGCCCGTAGTCGTATCAGTGCGGGTTTCGGGCGGATTTCCGGGACCTGTGTGTTTACATCAGGTGGCACGGAGGCTGACGCAATGGCCATTCATGCGTTCGGTCAGGGGCGTCGGATCCTGATCGGCGCAACCGAGCATGATGCCATTCGTAAAGCCGCCCCGGACGCGGACATTATTCCAGTGAATGACCAGGGCATTCTGGACCTTGAAACCCTCCGTCAGCGTCTCGCGGATGGAGCACCAACACTTGTCTGTGTCATGGCCGCCAATAACGAGACAGGGGTTTTGTCGCCACTGGAGGAGGTGGCTGCACTCTGCCGCGACTCGGGCGCACATCTGCATGTGGATGCGGTTCAGAGCGCTGGGCGACTGCCTTTCAGCCTGACTGAGTGCAGCGTTGCTCTCTCGGGGCACAAGATGGGCGGACCAAAAGGCGCAGGCGCGTTGCTGCTGCCACGGGATGAACCGATTGATGCCCTGATGGTGGGCGGTGGTCAGGAGCGCGGTCGGCGAGGAGGAACGCAGTCTTTGCCAGCTATTATGGGCATGGCTGCTGCTTTTGATCAGGCGCAGGCTCAGGACTGGTCCGCTATTGAGGCACTGCGGGAGCGCGTCGAACAGGTGGCGATGGCAGCGGGAGCCCGTGTTGCCGGGCGTCAGGTCGCCCGCCTGCCGAACACAAGCTGCCTGATCCTCGACGGGGTTGCCGCCCAGGTGCAGCTCATGACGCTGGATCTGGAAGGGTTTTGTGTTTCTGCCGGTTCGGCATGCTCTTCTGGAAAGGTGGCGGCATCTCATGTTCTGACGGCGATGGGAGAGACAGCCGGGGCCTCTCAGGCCATACGAGTGTCGTTGCCGTGGAATGTGAGGGCAGGGCAGGTTGACGCGTTTTGTGATGCCTATGAGCGTATGGCGCGTCGTTTGAATAAACGTTAAGGCGCGCTCATGTGGTCATTTTCCAGTCTGAGTTTCCGGGCCTGCTCTTCCAGAAGGGTGCTCCGGGCGTTGATCCATCGGCCTAAAGGGGAAATGAGGCTGAGGAGTAGAATACCGAAGGCGATGGCAAACAGAGTGCTGCCAAGGGGGATCAGGTCCATGAGGCATTCTCTGCCTGAAACAGGGTTCGAGGCTGAAAAGCCCATCTATATCTGGAACCGTAACGATCTGTGTTGGTCAGTGGAAGGTATAGCGTGATTTATCTGGACTATTTTTCCACAACGCCCTGCGCCCCTGAGGTTGTGGAAGCCATGCTGCCCTGGTTCGCAGAGGATTTTGGGAATCCACACAGTGTCCATGGCCCGGGCCAGAAAGCGGCGCAGGCTGTCGATGCAGCCCGCCAGACTATCGCTGACCTGATCGGGGCTGAAGCCCGGGAGCTCGTTTTTACGTCTGGAGCCACGGAAGCAAACAATCTTGCCATCAAGGGAGCCGCTCGCCACCTGAAGCGCATGGGCAATGAGCGTCGTCGCGTTATTACCGTTGCCACCGAGCATAAATGCGTTCTGGAATCCGTGCGGGATCTGGAGACTGAAGGCTTTGACCCTCTTATCCTTGGAGTGGACGGGCAAGGGCGTGTTGATCCGGAGGCTCTGCGGGAGGCACTGTCGGTGCCGACACTGCTTGTCAGCATCATGACGGCAAATAATGAGACGGGCATCCTGCAGGACATTCCGCTCCTGTCACGAATCGCCCATGAGGCTGGGGCGTTGTTTCACACTGACATGGCGCAGATGGCCGGGAAGCTGCCTGTTTCACTGGATGATATCGATCTGGCGTCTTTTTCCGCGCACAAGATGTATGGCCCCAAGGGGATCGGTGCCCTGTATGTGCGGCGTCGTCCCCGTGTGCGACTACAGCCGCTCTTTTCGGGGGGAGGGCAGGAACGGGCCTTCCGTTCAGGCACGTTGCCTACCCCTCTTGTCGTGGGGTTCGGGAAAGCTGCGGAGCTGGCGAAACGAAGATTGGATACGGATATTTTGCAGATTTCCGCCCTGCGGGATGATCTGTGGCACCAGATTGAAACGGCACTTCCAGGGTGTGAACTGAATGGACGTGAAGTTTCGCGCCTGCCGGGTGCGCTGAATTTCTGTCTACCGGAAGGCGTGCGGGCGACGGACATCCTTGAACGGGTGCCGGAAGTTGCCATGTCTACGGGGTCAGCCTGCTCGGCCGCAGAAATTACCCCCTCTTATGTGCTGACGGCGATGGGACTTTCTGCAGAGAAAGCATCGCAGTGCTTGCGCCTGTCGGTCGGACGCTCTACCTCCAAGCCCGGTATTGACCGTGCGGCGGCTCTTCTGATCGAGGCTGTCCGTACCTGCCAACCTTCAAGAGACTGAAACAAGACGGACAGCCCATGCCCAAGATGACCTTTATCGAACGTGACGGTTCCCGCCGTGAAGTTGACGCGCCTGTCGGCCTGTCGGTGCTGGAAATCGCTCACAAGCATGACATTGACCTCGAAGGCGCCTGCGAAGGCTCCCTGGCCTGTGCGACGTGCCATGTCGTGGTGGACCCGGAATGGGCTGGCAAGCTGTCCGAGCCGACCGACGATGAAGAAGACATGCTGGATCTGGCCTTCGGCCTTGAGCAGACGTCCCGTCTGGGCTGCCAGATTGTCATGACCGAAGACCTGGACGGCCTGACCGTTCAGCTCCCAAAGGCGGGCTGAAGACCATGCGTATCCTCGTTGCCATGTCAGGAGGCGTGGACAGCTCCGTAGTGGCCGCGCTGCTCAAAAGGCAGGGCCACGAGGTGATCGGCGCGACCCTCCAGCTTTACGATCACGGTCAGGCGTCCAAGCCGGGGGCCTGTTGTGCCGGACGCGACATCATGGATGCCCGCGCCGTGGCGGATAAGCTGGATTTCCCGCATTACGTCATTGATGCGGAAAGCCGCTTCCGGGATAGCGTGATCGAGAACTTTGCGGACGCCTATGCGCGCGGGGAAACCCCCGTGCCGTGCGTGGCCTGCAATCAGGGCGTGAAGTTCACGGATCTTCTGGGCATGGCCCGCGATCTGGGCTGTGAAGCGATGGCGACCGGGCATTACGTCCGGCGTGTTGAAGGTCCGTCCGGTGCTGAAATGCATCGCCCCGTTGATGCAGAGCGGGACCAGACCTGGTTCCTGTTTGCGACGACGAAAGACCAGCTTGATTACCTGCGCTTCCCGCTTGGCGAGATGCCGGACAAGGCGCATGTGCGTGAACTGGCACAGGAGCTTGGACTGGAAATCGCGGCCAAGCCGGACAGTCAGGACATCTGCTTCGTCCCAAGCGGGTCTTACGTTGATATCGTCGAGAAGCTTCGTCCTGAAATTCGGGGTGAAGGCGAAATCGTGGATGAACAGGGTAAGGTCCTTGGGCATCATGAAGGCGTTGCGCGCTATACGGTTGGGCAGAGCAAGCGGCTGGGAGACATCCATACAGCCGTTGGCGAGCGCCAGATGGTGACGCGGATTGATGTACCGAAGCGCCGGATTGTTGTTGGACCTCGCGTTCAGGCGACCGAAGTTGAGACGCGCAAGGCGATCCGTCTGCGGGACATGAACTGGCTGATTGATGCTCCGCCGGAAGGTGTCTCCTGTGGTGTGCAGATCCGTGCCCGGGAGAAGCTCCGGGATGCGGTTGTGAAGCCATTGGCGAATGGTGAGGCACTCGTTGAGCTTCTGGAGCCAGCCATGCCGGCCCCGGGGCAGGCCTGTGTTCTGTATGATGGGAGCCGTGTTCTGGGCGGCGGGTTTATTCTGGCGGGAGCATAAGCATGGCAGGGACACTTCTGATCGGGTCGCGGCGGTATTCGTCCTGGTCTTTGCGTGGCTGGCTGGCTGTGAAGCTGGCGAAGCTGGATGTGGAAGAGAAGGTCATTGCTCTAAAGGGCGGTGGCAAGACCACGGAAATCCACGCACTGTCTCCCAACAAGCTGGTGCCCTATTTGCAGCATGATGGCGCGCATGTTTGGGAAAGTCTGGCCATCTGCGAATACTGCGCCGAGCATGAGCCGTCTCTTTGGCCGCAGGACCGTGTGGTGCGCGCTCATGCCCGCAGCATCAGCGCCCAGATGCACGCCGGTTTCCGCCCAATCCGGCAGAATTGCCCGATGGATGTGGAACGTGTTCCAGCGCCTTTGTCAGAAATCAGCGAAGATCTGGCCAAGGATGTTGCTCTGTTAAGCGAGACCCTGAAGGGGGCACTTCTGCGCTCCGGCACGGCCACGCGGTATCTGTTCGGGGACTTCCTGACGGTGGCTGACTGCATGTATGCGCCAGTCGCTATCCGGATTCACACGTATCAACTTAATGTTGACCCCGTTGTGAAAGCTTGGGTTCAGAGCATGCTGCACCATCCGCTCATGAAGGAATGGTACAGCCTTGCGGATGCAGAGCCTGCTGAGTGGCGACTGAGCTACGAAGACAAATAAGGGTCTGGCTTCGTTCAGTGGTGAACGAAGCCCATTCCAGTTTGTAGGGCGGTGCGAAACACATCAGACCAGATGCTGTTACCGCCGCCACGGCCTCCACCAGGGCCACTGCCCGTCTGATTGAACGACGGAGCGTCGTTGCTGTCGGCAGTTTCCGACATGTCTGACGGTGCATGCGATGCGCAGCTTGCGAGCAGGAACATACTGCATCCCAACAACAGTCGTTTCACATCTTTATTCCCTACCCGTAATGTCCTCCTTGTAAGTCACCTGTGGAAAAGCAGGTGTCATGTCAGGAAGTATCAGGAAGCGTAAGCAGATCTGACGAAACTCCGGTTCCAGCAGCACGCTGTTACAGTTGGACGGACAGGGAACCGCGAAACCGTGACAGCAAGACTTTCACCTGAGCAAAAACAGGCCCGGCGCGCGGGTCTGCATTATGTGGACAGGACGGAACCAGGAATTACCCGCAGACGAGCCGGCAAAGGCTTCGCCTATTACGATCCTTCGGGGGAGCGCATCACGGACCAGAGCGTTATCCGGCGCCTGAAACGCCTGGGGATTCCTCCCGCTTATCGCGATGTCTGGATCTGTGCTGATCCCGATGGTCATCTCCAAGCTGTTGGCACAGATGCGCGGGGGCGGTTGCAGTATCGCTATCATCCCAAATGGCGGGAAACACGGGACGTCGCCAAGTTCGGTCGAATGCTTGTCTTCAGTGAGCATCTTCCTGCCTTGAGAGCGCAGGTGGCAAAGGACCTGGCGCGAAAGAAGCTGGACCGGGACCGTGTTCTGGCCGCGATTGTCTTCATCATGGAACGGACGATGGCCCGTATCGGAAATGACCGGTACGCGCGCGAAAACCGTAGCTATGGCCTGACGACGCTGCGGCACCGGCATGTGGATGTGACCGGAAAGCACGTCACGCTTGATTTCCGGGCCAAACATGGGATTGAGCAGCATCTGGATTTGTCTGACGCTCGACTGGCACGTCTTGTGTCACGCCTCGAAGATCTGCCGGGGCAACGTCTCTTCCAGTATCTGGATGAGAACGGTGAACGCCACGATGTGCACTCACAGGACGTGAACGACTACCTTCAGACCATCACTGGTGAAGACATTACGGCCAAGGACTTTCGCACTTGGGCTGCCACGCAACTGGCTGCCGTCACGCTCTGTGCCTTCAATGGCTATGATACGAAAGCGAAAGCCAAAAAGCAGGTTGTGGAAGCGGTGAAGTCCGTGGCTGCTCGGCTTGGAAATACGCCTGCGGTCTGTCGAAAGAGTTATATTAATCCGTGCGTGGTGGATGGGCATCTGGACGGGACTTTGAGGGCTGCGTTTCAGAAACGGGCGCAGGATGTTCTGGATATGCCGGAGCATGGACTATCGGCTGAAGAAGCAGCGGTGACGGGCTTCCTGGCAAACCGTCTGCCGCATCTTCGAAATAACGGCACATCAAAGTCCTGAACCGCAGTATGTTGAAATCTTTCGCAGGAAACTCTGCCTGTTACAGAAGCTTCTGTTTCTGACGGACCGTATAAAAATGCGTCGCAACGGAATTGATGGCTGGCGACGGAAGGTCAGTGCATGATGCACTGTCAGGAGGAGAAGAACGGATGAACTCGCTGGGTCTCTTTGCCTTGCTGATGCTGGGAGCAACGTGTTTCGGGGTTTTGAACGAGCGCCTTTTCAAGCTCCCTCTGACCATCGGTATTCTCCTGATTTCCATGGTCATTTCGATGCTGATCATGCTGATCAATCCTCTGGTGCCAGGCTACGACCTTCAGCACATTCCCCGGACCCTTCTCGGGCAGGTCAATCTTCCAGAAACGCTTCTGGAAGGGGCTCTGTCCTTCCTTCTTTTTGCCGGGGCCATGCAGGTTAATCTCGGACTGCTGCTCTCCCGCGGAAAGGCTGTGGCGGCACTGGCTATCTTGGGAACGGTATTGGCCGTGGGGCTTCTGGCAGGCGCAGCATGGTTGGTCTTTCCGCTTCTGGGCATGAATGTTCCCTTCAGCTGGTGTGTCGTTCTGGGGGCTATTCTCGCGCCGACGGATCCGGTTTCCGTCGTGGGAATGTTGCGTCGGCTGGGTTTGCCAGAAGCTCTTCAGGCCACTTTTGCAGGAGAAAGCCTGTTCAACGATGGTGTAGGCATTGTGATGTACGGGACCGTCATCGGTCTTGCGACTGGAGAGGTCCATAGCGTTGCAATGACGGACTTCATCGTTCGTTTTCTTGTGGAAGCGGTCGGTGGTGGTGTGCTGGGAGGTGTGCTGGGCTGGGTCGCCCTGAAGATCATTCGGGGCGTGCAGGACATGCAGATTGATCTGCTGGCTTCGCTGGCCTTGGCAACGGGCACTTACAGCCTCGCCAGCTCTTTGCACATGTCCGGACCGATTGCCGTGGTTGTGGCAGGGATGTGGCTGGCGACTGATACAGGCAAGCGTGCAATACCAGAGCATTCCCGCCAGGAGCTCACCACGTTCTGGGGGCTGATCGACGAAATCCTGAACGCATTGCTGTTCCTGCTGATCGGATTTGAGCTTCTCGAAATTACTCCACATCTGCCCAACCTTGTGGCGACACTCATCATCATTCCACTGTCCGTGATTGTTCGCGGACTGAGTGTGTTTCTGTCCACAATGCCGGTTCACCTGAAAAAAGGTGAGCGTGGCAGAGCTCTCGGTGTTTTGACCTGGGGTGGGCTTCGGGGCGGGATTTCCGTGGCATTGGCCCTGGGGTTGCCCCCGGGAGAACTGAGGGAGACGCTGCTGCCGGTTTGCTACGGGGTGGTGGTCTTTACAATCATCGTGCAGGGACTGACGATGGAGAAGGTGGTCAATCGGCTTTACCCGAAAGCCCCCAGTTGAGTGTATGCCTGCTGAGAGATTTGGCAGACTGAAAATGGATCGGCAGGAGTGCGGTAAAATGGTGACTTTAAAGCGGGTGATGGGTCTACTAATTGTGACGGGTGCCGTCATGGGCGTGTCCGGGAATGCGTTTGCCGCCAAGGGGTTCCCGGGACAGGCAGGATGCTGGGCCGCCCTTCCGGGTGAAGACGAGCGACCGGAAGTGACGTGTCGGAGCTTCACGGAAGATTTGCTGAAAAGTCTTGAGAAAGCCACGCCTGCACAGGTGACGTCTATTCTGGGTGTTCCAGGCAAGGACCATAAGCCCACCTATTTCGAGAGCGCGAACAAAACGCCCGGAGCCTATAATGGCTACGTTGAGCTGACATACACGGCCGGACACGTCTCGGATCTGTCTGCTGTTTTGACGCAGGTTCAGCCGAACGGCATGGCAAGTGACGAGAAGGATTATCAGTGGGATGCCAGTAAGGCTGGCTGCTCCGATTTTCCGGGAAGCAAGAAAGCCTGTGATACGTCCAACTAAAGAACTGCGCTCTGGATTTAGTCTCTCAGATCCAGAGCCACCAGTTTTTCACGGCAGGTAATGAAGAGGCGCCTGTTCTCCGGGCCACCAAATGTACAGTTCGTTGGTGACCACGGAAGAGGGATGAACCCGAGCGTGCAACCCAAGGCGTCGATCACGTAAATCCCATTATCTGCGGTGGTCCACACCCATCCGCGATGGTCTACGGCCAAGCCATCAGGGACGCCGTTTTCCGTGCTGTAGAAGGGACGTTTCCCCGTCAGCTTTCCATGACGGCCGACATCAAATGCATGAATGTGGCAGCCGTGACCGCCAATTTTTCTGGATGTGTCCGTTACGTATAGGGTTTTCCTATCTGGCGAAAATGCCAGAGCATCGGGCTGATCCAGATCAGCCATGCGCGTCAGATCTCCAGTTTTTCGATCGTATCGGTACACGCTGCGATGGGGAAGTTCTGGTGCCGCGATATACCCTTCTCTTGCGGAGTGGATGCCGAAGATTGGGTCGGTGAACCAGAGGGTATGATTGGGGCCAGTGATAATGGCGTTTGGGGCATTAAGGCGGCCGCCCTGATAGTGCGTGACGAGGGGTAAGGTTTCCTGACCGTCCTGTGAAAGACTGATGCAGCGACGTCCCTGTTCGCAATGCACCAGCGTGCCATCCGGAAGTAGCGCATTGCCGTTGATGAACCACGTGGGATCAATAATGGTGTGAACATGGCCGTCTGGGTGCCATGCCATCACCCTGCGCGAGATGACATCTGACCAGATGAGCCTGTTGCGGTCCTGATCCCAGACTGGGCTGTCGCCCAGTGTTGTTCCCTCGTGGAGAAGCAGAAGCGGAATATCGAAATCCAGAACCGCAGCGAGTGTCGGATCATCAATCCGGATGTCTGGAAGAGGGCCTGATGTTTCTGGTGCACCCGGCAACCGCAGGAATGTACCAATCAGAGCGTTCTTCACGCGGCGCGTCTTATCTGAATACGCATTGCGACTTTCTCAGCCATATTTGTGGCGCAGGCCTACAGCAGTGTTTGGCTTCCCCGGACAGAGCCTTCGGAAAAGCGATATCTTACAAAAACGCCTTGATGTTCACGGGGTTCATGCCGGATACATTTTGCATCCTTCGGGGGTGGCCTGCCGTAGAAAGATGCCGAGTTCCCGGAAAGTGCTGGCACGTGGATCTGAGGCACGCCACACGAGCCCAATTGTCCGACTTGCTTCGGGTTCGGAAAGGGGGCGGACGGTAATGAGGTTCTCAAAATCCATCCGGTTACGCAGAGCAAGCCGGGGAATGAGCGAGAAGCCTTCGCCTGCACCAATCATGTGCCAGAGCATCTCTAGGCTTGTGGCCAATCTGGTTTCGCGCTGTCTGGGAATGGTTGGGCAGATGGACAGCGCCTGATCGCGAAGACAGTGACCGTCTTCCAGTAACAGAAGATCAGGTCGACCCAGCTGTTTCAGGGAGATCCTGTTCTTGCCAGCCAGTTCGTGCGTAACCGGAAAAACGCCCAGAAAAGCCTCTTCGAAAAGAGGAAGGGCTTCCAGCGCCTCCGACGGAGCAGGCAGCGCCATCAGAGCCAGATCGAGTTCGTTGTTTCGCAGAGACTGGACCAGCGTATCCGTCGTTCCTTCTGTCAGGCGCAGATTCAGGTTCGGATAGGACTGCCGCAGATGGGGAAGAGTGCCGGGAATATAATACGGGCCAAGCGTCGGGATGACGCCCAGGCGCAGAATGCCATCCAGCGGGCTGGTGCGCGTCCGTGCGACTTCCAGAAGATTCCGGGCTGCCGTTAAAACTTCACGGCCAAGCGCAATCAGGCGCTCTCCATCAGGTGTGGGGGCGACATGCCTGCGCGAGCGCTCGAACAGCGTAACGTCCAGAAGCTGCTCCAGCTTACGGACCTGCTCTGAAAGGCCCGCCTGGCTCACACCACAGCGTTCTGCCGCGCGGGAGAAATTGCGCAGGTCATCCACTGCCACGACATATTCGATGTCCCGAAGGGACAGGCCGGAAAGGGGAACGTAACTCATGAATTATAGATAATACCGAACACCAAAATATGGAAGTGCGGTTTTTCCTATATTTGCATGAAAGCGTCATCGGCCTTGGCAAGACACATCTGCTGACGAAGCGTATAAGGTTTCAAAGAATTTCCACAGCAAGGATGAAGACTCCATGACACAGCGCGCTGCTCTCGTGACCGGTGGTTCCCGTGGTATCGGGGCCGCGATCGCCCTTCGTCTGGCCACAGACGGATATGACGTTGCGATCTCTTATGCCAGCAACGAAAAAGCTGCTGCGGATATCGTCAGCAAGATTGAAGCCAAGGGCCGCAAGGCTGTTGCCATCAAGGCCAATGGCGGAACAGCGGAAGGTAACCGCGCTGTTGTCACGAAGGCCGTGGAAACATTCGGTCGGCTGGATGCGCTCGTCTGTAACGCCGGGATTTATCCTTACGGGCCGATCGATCAGATGACTGTTGAGCAGATCGATCAGGTGCTGAACCTGAATGTTCGTGCCGTTATGATCGAGACGATGGAAGCTGTAAAACATCTGGGGCAGGGTGGTCGCCTGATTTACATCGGCTCTGCTTTTGGCGCCCGCGCACCTTTCCCGGGTATTTCCCTTTACTCCGCCACCAAGGCGGCTCTGGAAGGCTTTGCCCGCGGCGTAGCGCGTGATGTGGGGCCAAAGGGGATTACCGTTAATGTGGTCGAGCCAGGTCCGATCGATACGGATCTGAACCCGGCTGACGGCGAAGGTGCGGCCCTGATCAGCAGTTTCACCGCGACGAATTCCTACGGCAAGGTTGCTGATATTGCGGATTTCGTAGGCTTCCTTGCAAGCCCTGCTGCCTCTTACATTACGGGCGCGTCCCTCCCGGTAGATGGCGGTCTGACGGCCTGATCTAAATTAACGTCGGTCTATCCTGTTTTCTCTCCTTGTTATCGGAGCGGATGCGCAACATTCTCCCTGCGAAAGTCGTGGGCAGGGAGATGCCGCGTAAACGCTAAAGGAAAACAGGATGACGTTCGGGCGCAGGTTTTTTCTGGCAAATACAATGCTGTTTTCAGCCAGTATCGCTTTGACCGGGCGTGCATCGGCTGCGGCAACTTCAGATGGAGCGGGCGATGACCTGACCCGCTTCATCTATGCAATGCCAAAAGCCGAGATGCATGTGCATATTGAAGGCACGCTTGAGCCGGAAATGAAGTTCCGTCTGGCCCAACGCAATGGTGTCTCCCTGCCGTACAGCACGGTTGAAGACATGCGGGCCAGTTATAACTTCCACGACCTTCAGAGCTTTCTGAAGATTTTCTATGAGGGCAAAACCGTTCTGCTCAAGGAGCAGGATTTCTATGACCTCACATATGCCTATCTGACCAAAGCAGCCTCCCAGAATGTGCTGTATGCGGAGATATTCTTCGATCCGCAGATGCATACGGATCGTGGCATCCCATTCGCTACGGTTATGAATGGTCTCACGCGGGCGCAGGCTGATGGCCGCCGCAATCTGAAGATCGACTCCCAGCTTGTTCTTTGCTTCGAGCGGGAACTGACGGCTGAGTCTGCCATGAAGACGCTGGAGGCAGCGCTTCCGTATCGTCAGCATATTGTCGGCATTGGGTTGGACTCTGACGAGAAGAACAATCCCCCTGACAAATTCCGGGAGGTGTTTGCCCGCGCCCGTAAAGCCGGTTTCCACCTGACGATGCATTGTGACCTGAACCAGCTCGATACGCATGAACACATCCGGCAGGTGCTGGAAGACATTCAGGCAGACCGCATTGATCATGGCGGCAATATTCTGGAGCGTCCGGATCTGGTGGCTGTGGCAAAGCGCCGAGGCACAGCGTTTACTGTTTGCCCGGTTGCCTGTGGCTGGCTGCGGGAAAATGGTGAAAACATCAACATCATTCGCGGAATGCTCGATCAGGGGCTGAAAGTTACGGTCGCGTCTGATGATCCCGCTTACATGAAGAGCAATTATGTGGCGGAGAGCCTTGTCGTGGCGCAGGGCGATGGCGCGTTGAGCAAAGGCGATCTTCTGACGCTGGCGCGAAACAGTTTTGAGGCTGCCTGGATCAGCCCGGCGCAGCGCAAAATCTATCTGGGCAAGCTGGAAGCCTTTCGTCGTCAGTGGGCTTGAAGGACTGGTCAGTGGGGCTGATATGAAATAGGTAGTGGTGATGAGGGTTTGATCTCTGTTCGGTTTGACCGATCAATCATATTGACAGGAACTGTTTCCTGACCTTCTCATTTTGTGGGACATAGGTTCCGCAACCTAACACGAGCGACAAAGCAGGAGACCTTCTGATGGTTCGCATTAACTCCACACTGGCCCCGTTCTCGACCGATGCATTCCGCAACGGCGAATTCCTGACGGTCACGGATGCAGACGTCCGTGGCAAGTGGTCCGTCTTCTTCTTCTATCCGGCAGACTTCACGTTCGTCTGCCCGACGGAACTCGAAGATCTGGCTGACAATCAGGCAGCTTTCGACAAGCTGGGCGTTGAAATCTATTCCGTTTCCACGGACAAGCATTTCACGCACAAGGCCTGGCACGACACGTCCCCGGCTATTGGCAAGATCAAGTACACCATGCTGGGCGACCCGACGGGTGTAATCTCCCGCAACTTCGGTGTTCTGATCGAAGAAGCTGGCCTGGCTGATCGCGGCACGTTCCTGCTCGATCCGGAAGGCAAGGTTCAGTACATCGAAATCACGGCTGGTGGCGTTGGCCGCTCCGCGACGGAACTGCTGGAGAAGATCCAGGCCGCTCAGTATGTCGCCACGCATCCGGGTGAAGTCTGCCCGGCCAAGTGGAAGGAAGGCGGCGAAACGCTGAAGCCTTCTCTCGACCTCGTCGGCAAGATCTGATTTTTCCGGGTGAGGCGGGATCGCCTCACCATTCCCTGCCCTTTCATCGGGGCAGGGCTCTTCAAGATTTCACCAATTTTAAATTGCTGGAGAAAACGATGCTTCAGGACGACCTGAAAACCCAGATGCGCGCCTATATGGAATATCTGCGCAGTGACGTCGTGCTGGAAGCTACCCTTGGCACCGACGAGCGCTCCGCCGAAGTGCGTGGATTGCTGGAAGACCTTGCCAGCCTGTCCAACAAGGTGACGTTCTCCGACGCCGGAACTGCTTCCCGCCGCCCATCTTTCCTGATTCGCCGGGCCGGTTCGGTTGAAGCCGTGACATTCGCCGGCCTCCCGATGGGGCATGAGTTTACCTCGCTGGTCTTGGCGCTGCTTCAGGTGAGCGGCCATCCGCCCAAGATCGACGGTGATCTTGTTGAGCAGATCAAAGCGCTGGACGGGGATTTCCATTTCGAGACTTATTTCTCCCAGTCCTGCCAGAACTGCCCGGATGTGGTGCAGGCGCTGAACGCCATGAGCGTCCTGAACCCGAAAATCCATCACGTCGCGATTGATGGGGCGGATTTTCAGGAAGAAGTCGAACGCCTTGGCATTCGGTCTGTGCCGCAGGTCTATCTGAATGGGCAGCCATTTGCCTCTGGTCGCATGGAAGTCGCGGATATTCTGGCAAAGCTGGATGCGTCTTCTGTTGAGCGTGCGGCTGCCAAACTGAACGACGTTGCACCATTTGATGTTTTGGTACTGGGCGCGGGCCCGGCGGGTGCATCCGCAGCGATTTATGCTGCACGTAAAGGTTTGCGGACGGGCCTCGTTGCGGACCGCTTCGGTGGTCAGGTGATGGATACGGCTGGCATCGAGAACTTCATTTCCGTCAAGGAAACAGAAGGCCCACAGCTATCTGCTGCGCTTGAAGCCCATGTGCGCCAGTACGACGTACAGATCATCGCGTCCCAGAAAGCAGCAAAACTTGTTCCGGCGGCTCAGATCGGTGGCTTGCATGAGATCGCTCTGGAAAGTGGGGCGAGCCTGCATTCCAAGACGGTCATTCTGGCAACCGGTGCACGGTGGCGCCAGCTAGGCGTTCCGGGTGAAGAGGAGTATCGCACCAAGGGCGTGGCCTATTGCCCGCATTGCGATGGCCCGTTCTACAAGGGACGCCCTGTTGTTGTGACGGGCGGTGGCAATAGCGGTGTTGAAGCTGCAATTGATCTCGCGAATATCGTCTCACACGTTACGCTTTTGCAGCGCGGTGCGCATCTGAAGGCAGATAAGGTGTTGCAGGACAAGTTGCTGAGCCTGCCTAATGTCACGGTTCTGATGAGTGCGCTCACCACGAAGATCGAAGGTGATGGCAAGGAAGTCACGGGCCTGACTTACAGCGATGCCGATGGTGGCCTGCACCACATCAAGACGGACGGTGTATTCGTTCAGATCGGTCTGCTGCCAAATACGGACTGGTTGAAGGGGACCCTGGATCTGAGCCCATATGGTGAGATCGTAATCAACGACCATTGCGCAACCTCGGTGCCTGGCATCTACGCGGCGGGTGACGCGACAACAGTGCCTTACAAGCAGATTGTCATTGCCATGGGTGAGGGCGCAAAGGCCTCCCTGTCTGCCTTTGATTACCTGATCCGCTTGCCTGTGCAGGCATAATTGGTGAGGCCTTGGGGAGAACGGAAAGGATGTATATGGTTCAGGCCATGCATCCTTATCTGCTCCCCCTCCTTGCGTTCGCACTGACTGCCGCCGTTTTCACCATTACGCCGGGCCTGGATACCGCCATGACCCTCCGGACGGCCACGACGTCTGGCTGGAAAGCCGGGCTGGCAGCCGTTATGGGAATCTGTCTTGGGCTTGGCGTCTGGGGCTTGGGAGCTGCTTTTGGCCTGACTGCACTTTTGGCAGCATCAGAGACGGCATTCACAGCCGTCAAATGGGCGGGGGCGCTTTATCTGGGATGGATAGGCATCAAGCTGCTTTTACATCCCCGATCATCCCTGTCGAAAGAAGAGGCTGAAGCAGCCGTTGAGCAGCCGACGAACCGTCCAGAGGCAGGACTGGCCTTTCGGCGCGGTTTGCTGAGCAATCTGCTGAATCCCAAGGTTGGCGTCCTTTACATGACGTTTATGCCGCAGTTCATTCCGCCCCATGTCAACGTGCGCGAATTTTCGCTTCTGCTAACCGCCATCCAGGCGTTGCTGTCTTTTGCATGGCTTGGGCTGCTGGTCGCCTTGACCATTCCCCTTGGACGCTTTCTGTCCAGCCCGACTGTCGTACGGCGTATGGACCGCCTGACCGGCAGCGTTTTCTTGCTGTTC
This sequence comes from Gluconobacter sp. OJA, assembly GCF_039638325.1. NCBI lineage: Bacteria > Pseudomonadati > Pseudomonadota > Alphaproteobacteria > Acetobacterales > Acetobacteraceae > Gluconobacter > Gluconobacter sp. OJA. The sequence continues at coordinate 579,319 of NZ_JBDIWI010000001.1, forward strand.
AGCCTTAAGCTGGCACTTGCCCGTCGGGCTTGAGAGCAGACTCGATTTTTCAGCACTTTTTGTGGCAGGCTCACAGCAGCAGGTCTTCTTGAATCTGGTATGGGGGGTCTGCTGATGAATGCTGTTCTGAAAGGAGCTCGATCATGAGTGCAAAATTTGAACTCTATACCGACACTGCTGGCGAATATCGTTTTCGCCTGAAAGCAGCTAACGGAGAGAATATTCTTGCCAGTGAAGGGTACAAGCAGAAAGCCAGTGCGGTGAATGGTATTGCTTCCGTTCAGAAGCATGCCCCTGACGACGCCCATTATGAGCGCAAGATTTCAGCGTCTGGAAAGCCATTCTTCAATCTGAAGGCTTCAAACGGGCAGGTGATTGGCAGCAGTCAGGCGTACAGCAGCGAGAGTGCGCGGAATGCCGGGATTGAATCCGTTAAGAAAAATGCGCCGTCAGCTGTGACGGTAGATGCTGTATAAGAAGATCTGTTAATCTGCCTCTGCATCATTTTGGTACTATTGATGCAGGGGTATGTAATAAAATCTAAGCTATAAAGCTTATATTCTTAACAAAAGCCGTAAGTTGGCTCTGGCTATTGACGCCTAACCTGACAAAAATGTCTTTGACCATCTGTCGGGCAGTTCCTTCGGTGATATTCATTTTCAAAGAAGAGTCCTTAATGGAATTCCCATTCGCGATCAGGCAGGCAATTTTTGATTGAGACGCTGTAAGGAAAAGGTTGCTCAGGATAGATTCTGTTTCAGAATTGACTCTGTGAATAGAAAAAATAACCATTCTGGTTTGTTCCATTTTGGATGAAACGTTTATTACTTTTGCAAAGAAAATCTTATCTGTTTCGGTTTTTATTTTTATGGGATTGTGAATGTCGCCGGATCCAGAGAGGATGCGAGAAAATTTACTGTTACCATCAGAACTTTTCACTTGGATTGTGTTGTTTTTTATAAAAATTCCATCGGATTCCATCCGGATTAGGTTGTTGTTCGCATATACAATTTTATTTTCTGAATTAATAAGAGCAATTCCAAACGGCATTTCTTTAAAGGAATTCTCAAATATTTCATGAAAATTCTTGCTCTTGTTAAAGGAGATTCCGGTTCCAACTGCTTGAATAACGTGCGGAATTATTCGTGTCAGGTTTTGCTTGATGATTGCGCTTGATTGTATTGTTAATCCGTCTGGAGACTGTACAGACAGTAGAAACCTATTCCCATTTTCAGTTTTGAACATGGCATGATGTATTCTTCGAACACCAAATTCCCTTAAAAATTCCATGTAAAACGGTATTTTGTCGATTTGTTTGTCAGATAAGAAGCTGTCATCAACATACAGGAAGTCATTCTCTATTTTTTTTCTTGTATAGACAGATAGAGGTGATTTGTTTCGCCAGTGATTGTAATATAATTCTTCTGTTTTCGGATCCTGATTGGAGCCAAACCGCCAATCAGACATATCTTCGTCTAATGGAATTAAAGATGCGCCGCCAAAACTGCTATCTGTGCAGTATTTTGCGATATTTACTAAGGCTTCCTTCCATTCAGAACGGTCTTCAATAGTTTTGTAGATATTTTTTGTAATAAAAATATGATTTTCCATTTAATGGATTCTTTCTTTTGAAGCCGGAATCATCAGACAAAAATATTCAAAAAAAAGCAAACATCCACTACCATATGGGAGTGGTGGCCAAAATTCTCATGCTTCAAAAAAACAGGCGCGGTGAGTTGCAGATCTCATCTGGCTAGAGGCAGGAGAAAACAATGGTAGCGTCAGTAATTTTTACCCCAACAGGGGGTAGCCAGTCTGTCGTCAGTGCGCAGAACGGCGTAGTAACTATAGAAAATTCTGGAAAAATATCTGGGGCGGCATTTTATACTGGACTTCCTGTTCCAGATGCAAGTCAAGCAACAACAGGAAGTGTTATTGTAGATAATAATTCTGTTGTAACTGCTTCAAATTGGACAATTGGAACTGCATCCGAAAGTGCAGCAGTCACAGTGAGTGGAGGGGGATCTCTATCTCTCGATAACTCAGTTTCGATCACTGGCGGATCGAAAATAATTATTGGTAATGGCGGCACTGTAGTTCTTGGTGGTTATGCAACCACAACAACAGGACTTATCCAGTTCGACGAAGGCGGCGGTGGAACGCTTGAAATTGCAGCAGGAACAACGCCAAGTATTATTAGTTACATTACAAATATTAAAGAAAATGATACAATCATTCTCAGCGGCCTGACGGCAGACGGTTATACGTATGAGAACGGCGTTTATACACTGACCAATCAAGGCGTACCCATTTCCGGAACATCTTCATTCCAGCTCCCGGCAGCCAATGAAGGAACGACCTTCACGGTTTCGACGATCAACGGCAAAACTTATCTGAGAACACTGGTTGTCGTGTGCTTTTTGCGGGGATCAATGGTCCGCACTGCACAGGGAGAGGTCGCTGTTGAAGATATCTGCATTGGCGATGAAGTTACCGTTTATGACTGGCAGGCTCAGGCCGAAGTAAATCGTCCGGTCGTGTGGGTTGGAACCAAAAAGGCCTTTGTCTGCCCAGGGCTGCCTAATGACAAAGCTGGTTATCCGGTCCGTGTTCTCAAGAATGCCATCTCAGATGGTGTTCCCTATGAAGACCTGTTGATCACTGCTGAGCATTGTCTGTTCTTCGACGGTAAATTCGTACCTGTGCGGATGCTCGTAAACGGTCGCTCAATTTTTTACGACAAGAGCATCACGTCTTACGACTATTACCATGTAGAGACGGAGCAGCACTCCGTTATCACCGCGAATGGTGTTCTTACAGAGAGCTATTTGGACACAGGAAATCGTCGCTCGTTTGCTCAAAGCGGCAATGTCGTCGCCTTGGGTGGTCGTGCTAAAACATGGGCTGAAGACGGTAATGCGCCGCTGGATGTCAGGCGTGAGTTTGTGGAGCCGCTATTCCACCAGTTTGATGCGCGTGCCAGCACGGTCTGCTCAGAGACGGTTTCCGAAGATGCGCCTCTTACGGAAGATGCCGATCTTCACTTGGTGACGGACACCGGCACGGTTATTCGCAAGACCCGCGAAGCCAATGACCGTGTCATGTTCATGATCCCCGCCAACGTCAAAAGCGTGCGGATTGTCTCCAGAACGAGCCGCCCGAGTGACGTTATCGGCCCGTTTGTAGATGACCGACGCAACCTCGGCGTTCTGATTGGTGATATCACTCTGTTTGAAGAGAGCCGTACTCACCGGATTACAGCTCATCTGAAGACTGAGGCGCTGGAAGGCTGGAGTAATCCGGAGAAGGGTAACATGCGCTGGACAGCTGGTCGTGGCCTTCTGCCGCTTGGCAGCCGCCCTTCCAACAGCATTGCCATTCTTGCTCTGCAGATCAAGGCTGGCGGACCATACAAGCTGGCCCCTCAGAACGACGCAGGCCTGTCTCTTACAGCCTGAGACACGGTATTTTCCTGCTTTGGCTCTGTCCCCTTGTCGGGGGCAGAGCCTTTTTTGTTCAGGCAGCAGCCATACCGCGCAGGACGTAAGGCAGGATGCCGCCATGGCGATAGTAATCTGCCTCGTCCACCGTATCGATGCGACACAGAAGAGGAACATTTTCCTGTGTGCCATCGCGACGGGTGATGGTCATAACCAACGTTTTGCGAGGAGTCAGATCACTGATGCCCGCAATATTGATGGTCTCGGTCCCATCCAGATTCAGTGTCTTGCGCGTCGTTCCAGGTTCGAACGTCAGTGGCAGAACGCCCATCCCCACAAGGTTTGAACGGTGAATGCGCTCAAAGCTCTCGGCGATGACGGCTTTGACACCCAGGAGACGCGTGCCTTTCGCGGCCCAGTCGCGGGATGAGCCCATGCCGTATTCCTTGCCGCCGAACACGACAAGCGGTGTTCCTTCGTCAGCGTAGCGCGTGGCCGCATCATAGATGGACATGAGTGTCCCGTCCGGCTGATGACGTGTCATGCCACCTTCGGTACCCGGCGCCATTTCATTGCGGATACGGATATTGGCGAAGGTGCCGCGGACCATCACACGGTCATTGCCGCGGCGTGACCCATAGGAGTTAAAGTCTTTAACCGCGACCTGATGTTCCTGAAGGTATTCGCCTGCAGGGGAGGACGTCGCGATCGAACCGGCAGGCGAGATGTGATCGGTGGTGATGTTGTCACCAAGCAGCGCCAGAACGCGTGCGCCTGAAATGTCACTCGTTGTCTGTGGGTCAGCTGTCAGGCCAGAAAAATATGGCGGATCCTGCACATACGTGGAGCCAGGCTGCCATTTGAATGTGGCTGAATCACTGGCTGTTCCAAGCGCCTGCCATTCCGGCGTGCCTTCCGTGATACGACCATACCGCTCAACGAAGGCATCCCGGGTAACCGCGGACCCAACCAGTTCTGCAACATCATGGTTGGAGGGCCAGAGATCCTTGAGATAGACGGCCTTGCCGTCTGGCGAGTGACCCAGAACGGCTGTCGTAATGTCCTGACGCATCGTCCCGAGCAGCGCGTAAGCAACCACAAGTGGCGGGCTTGCGAGGTAGTTTGCGCGAACGTTGGGTGAAATACGGCCTTCAAAGTTCCGATTGCCGGACAGGACAGATGTCGCCACTAGGTTATGTCCCTCAATGGCATCAACTATCGGCTGGGCCAACGGGCCTGAGTTTCCGATGCAGGTCGTGCAGCCATACCCAACGGTTTCGAAGCCCAACGCATCCAGATCTGCTGTTAGGCCTGCACGGTCCAGATAATCGGTCACAACCTGCGACCCCGGCGCGAGAGAGGTCTTGACCCATGGCTTGGGCTTGAGGCCGAACGCACGTGCCTTACGGGCAACCAGTCCTGCGGCAATCAGAACGGCCGGATTGGACGTATTGGTGCAGGACGTGATGGCTGCAATGACGACTGAACCATGCTCCAGCGCGTAATCCGTTCCAGCGACCGGAGCGGTGACGATGGTGTTTTCCGGTTTGACGCCGAGTGTCTCCGTCAGGGCCTGTTCAAAAGCTTCAGAGGCAGAGCGCAGTTCTACACGGTCTTGTGGGCGCTTTGGTCCTGCGAGGGATGGCGTAACGGTGCTGAGATCCAGTGAGAGCGTAGAGGAAAAGACCGGTTCTGGCGTGGACGCATCACGGAACATGCCCTGCGCCCGCAGATAGGCTTCAACAAGCGCAATACGGTGTTCGTCACGGCCGGTCTGGCGCAGGTAATCCAGTGCCAGCGCATCGACCGGGAAGAAGCCGCAGGTTGCGCCGTATTCCGGAGCCATATTGGCGATGGTGGCGCGGTCTGCGACAGGCAGATGGTCCAGTGCGGGGCCATAGAACTCGACAAATTTGCCGACAACGCCCTTGGCGCGCAGCATCTGCGTGATGGTCAGGACGAGGTCTGTAGCTGTGGTGCCTTCGGGAAGTTTGCCGTCCAAACGAAAACCGACGACATCCGGAATGAGCATGGAAATTGGCTGGCCGAGCATCGCGGCTTCGGCTTCAATACCACCAACGCCCCAGCCCAGAACGCCCAGCCCATTGACCATGGTGGTGTGGGAATCCGTGCCATACAACGTGTCCGGATAGGCATAGGTCACGCCGTCGATCGTGTTGGTCCAGACGACCTGGGACAGGTACTCCAGATTGACCTGATGGCAAATGCCCGCACCCGGTGGCACAACGCGGAACTGGTCGAATGCCTGCTGGCCCCAGCGGAGGAACGCATAACGTTCGCCATTCCGCTCGAATTCCAGAGAAACGTTCTGCTGAAGGGCGTCTGCACGGCCTGCCACGTCGACCATGACGGAATGGTCGATCACAAGATCAACCGGCACAAGCGGATTGACCTTCCGCGGGTCTCCGTTGAGCGCCAGAATGCCATCGCGCATGGCGGCCAGATCGACGACAGCCGGAACGCCTGTGAAATCCTGCATCAGAATACGGGATGGCTTGAACGGCACTTCCTGCGTCGAGCCAGCGTACTGCAGCCAGTCTGCAATGGCCTGGGCATCTTCAGTTTTGTAGCTCGTGCCGTCCGTGAAACGCAGGACGTTTTCGAGCAGAACCTTGAGGCTGACGGGAAGGCGGGAAATGTCCCCGATCTTCTCCGCGGCCACGGGAAGAGAGAAATAGCGATAGGTCTGTCCGTCAACGGACAGGTCGCGCTGGCTGCCCAGAAGATCGCGTCCAACCTGTTTCATGATGTGTGTTCCCTGCTGGTCGTGTCGTCTGGTTTAGTGAATGGCGCGCAGGAGGGCCTGCGTGACGTCTTCTGTTGTAGCTGTGCCGCCAAGATCGCGGGTGCGAATATTGTCTGTCGTCAGGATCTGCTTCATGCCGACATCAAGGCGGGCGGACAGGTCCTGACGTCCCACATGGGCCAGCATCATGCTGGCTGCCATCATCAGTGCGAGCGGATTAGCAATGCCCTGACCTGCAATGTCAGGTGCTGAGCCATGAACGGCTTCAAAAACAGCCATTTTCTCGCCAATATTCGCGCCTGGTGCCATGCCTAGGCCGCCGACAAGCCCCGCAGCCAGATCAGACAGGATATCGCCAAAAAGATTGGTCGTGACGAGAACGTCGTAATTTTCCGGCTTGATGACAAGTTCCATCGCGCAGGCATCGACAATGCGTTCTTCAAGTTCCACGCGGCCTTCATATTCTGCGGCTACGCGGCGGCCTTCATGCAGAAAGATGCCGCTCAGGATCTTGAGGATATTGGCCTTGTGAACCAGCGTAACTTTCTTGCGGCCGTTCTTCACAGCGTATTCGAACGCAAACCTTACGATCCGGTTACATTCCGCTCGCGTGTTGAACCCGGCACCGTATGCCACAGCTTCCGGATCGTCCCCAACGCGCATGTAGTGTTCCATGGCGGCGTAAAGGCCCTCAACGTTTTCCCGGATCACGACCAGATCGACGTTCTCATAACGACCGCCTGGCACGATGGTCTGCGTCGGACGCACATTCGCATACAGATCAAACTGCTGACGAAGTGTCACATTGATAGAGCGGAAGCCTTTTCCAACAGGCGTTGTCAACGGGCCTTTCAGCACCAGGCCCGTACGGGCAATGCTTTCCAGCGTCGCATCAGGCAGGGCGCTTCCCTGGCTCTCCAGAGCGCCCATGCCTGCGCTCTGATGATCCCAGACAAAAGGCGCTCCCAGAGCATCAAGCACTGTCGTGACAGACGCCATGATTTCTGGTCCGATACCATCACCGGCGAGAAGGGTAGCGGGGATCTTGTCGGTCATGGGGGCGTCCTGTCTGTCCGTATGTGAGAAGGCGTGCGGACTTTAGAGAGGAAAACTGTTAGATCCAATATTTCCATACAGGTTTCATCATACCTTAAAGGTATCGCATGGTTGAGCTCCGTCATTTCCGCGCCGTTGTTGCCATCGCGGAGGAAGGCACCCTGACACGAGCCGCAGAACGGCTGGGGATTCAGCAGCCTCCTCTCACGCGGATGTTGCGCTCCTGCGAAGAAACCATGGGTGTTCAACTTTTTGAGCGTCATGCCAAAGGGATGCGCTTGACGGCTGCCGGACGCAGTATGCTCAAGGGAGCTTATGACATTCTCGACCGTGTAGACGAGACGGTTGAAGATGTCCGTCGTGTCGTGCGGGGCGAGAGCGGGGAGCTATCGGTCGGCTTCACCAACTCAGCAATGTGCCACCCCAGTTTACCAGCCGTTTTGGGGTATTTTCGCGAAAGCTGGCCGGATGTCACGCTTGGCCTGACGGAGGGAAATTCCAGTCAGTTGCTCGGCGCTTTGCGAGACGATCTGGTGGATGTCGCGTTTGTCCGGGCGTCCATCCCGGATGTTTCGGACGTTATGGTGGAGTTGATTCTGGAAGAGCCCATGGTTGTGGCTGTGCCCAAGGCCCATCCCCTTGCGGACAATCCTCCACCAGAGGGGCTCAGGCTGGCTGATCTGGAGAATGAAGACTTCATTCTTTATCAAAGCCAGTACAACAACGGTCTGTACAAGACGATCGTGGATGCCTGCCTCGGGGCAGGTTTTATGCCCAATATCCGCCAGAAAGGACCGCAACTCATGGCGGCCCTCAGTCTTGTAGCCGGGGGGTTGGGGATTTCCGTGGTTCCGCACTCCATGCAGCAGCACCATGCGGGGCAGATCACCTATATTCCGCTTTCTTCCCGCACGGCGCTGACCGCGCCGGTTTATCTTGTGTTCAGGTCTGTCCGTATGACGGGCGCCAAACTGTACTTCATTCATCAGGCTCGGCAGATGCGCACGCGCCAATTCGGGACAGGAAAGGCGGTCTCCTAACCGAGCGCCTGTGTCTCCCGGATCAGGGAGTGAATAAACGCCAGCTTTTCCCGCACTCCGGACGTCAGCACGAAGGGATAAAAGTCTGAGAGGCCCATGGAGCGGTTAAGGCTGTTGACTGCTGATGTCAGGGGGACCCAGGCCTCCATGATTTCGTCAAATGTGGACGTCAGATACGGATCGTTCCCCGGGCCGTTGGTTGAGAGGGGTGATGCATCCGGCAGAACGGGATGAATGGTCACGCCATACGCCCATGCGGTCTCCAGAGTGGAAACGATATGGAGGTAATGGGCCCATGTTTCTGCAAAATCTTCCCAAGGATGGGACGTCGCATACATGCTGACATGCCGTTCCCGCCAGTCTTCCGGCGGTGGGTTGTTGTAATGATTTTGCAGGGCCTCCTGATAGTCCTGCTGGTCATCGCCGAATACCGCGCGGCAACTTTCCAAGCGCCCTGCGTCCCGAACCAGAACGTTCCAGTAATAGTGTCCAATCTCGTGCCGGAAATGACCGAGAAGCGTGCGGTAATACTCGCCCATCTCCACCCGCATACGCTCGCGTTCAGCGTCATCCGCTTCTCGGATGGCTAAAGTAATCAGACCGTTGTTATGGCCGGTCATAATGGGGGCAGAGCCGTCTGCGGCATCGTCCAGGAAATCAAACGCCAGACCGTTATGAGGGTCTTCCCAACGGCTCCGGATTGGAAGTTTGAGGCGAAGCAGCGTGTAAAACAGCCGATGTTTGGCGACTTCTATCTTCCGCCAGCGTTCGAGATTTTTTGGATTGTCGAGATTGGGAATTGTCCGGTTGAAGCGGCAGGCAAAGCAGATGGCGGGCCTGCCGGATCTGTCTGGTGTCGTCAGCCAGTTGCAGGCGTCATAGGAATGGTTCGCACAGTAGACGAGTTCTGCATGTTGGACCTGTTCTTCCACGGGGTGCCAGCGGCCCGTTCCGGTCGGTTCCAGCGCAGTCAGCGTCGCTAAACCAGGGAGATAGCCCACGGGATGATGGCAGGATTCACACGCAATATTTTCGAAATACAGAGCCTGCTGGCAGCACTGACATGAGAAAAGCTTCACTGTTTCGGCACCTTATTGCAGCTCTTGCGAAGCATGATGTCAGGTATTGGTCTCTCTGTGCAAATGTTGTGCTTCCATCAAGACATCAAACCGCGCCTGACAGTGATCCAGAAGCCCTGAAACAGGGGCAGCCTCTTCCGGTGTCGCCGAAACAGCAAGGGGAATATGGTTCTGGGCTGTGACCAAACCTGAAGTCGTGTCGAATCCGAACCATCCTGATTCCGGCACCCAGATTTCAGCCCAGGCATGCAAGTCACAGGTCAATGTCTGACTGCCTGTATCCAATGGCTTTGGCTGAATCAGGTATCCGGAGACAAACCGAGCTGCGAAGCCCAACCTGCGCGCGAAAGCAACCATTAACCATGCACTATCCCGGCATGAGCCCGTCAGGCGGGACAGGGTCTCAGCTGGAGCCCAGGTGCCGGGCTCCATGCGCGTCTTATAGTGCAGAGATTGTGCCAGTCTGCGATTGAGCCAGATCAGGCGAGCCAGATCTGTTTCTCCCGCTGAAAGGAATTGACCTTCAAGAAAGCCGTCCAGCAGGTCTGGATCAGACGTAGCCACTCTGTAGGCGGGATTGTCCGGTGTCTGTGAAAGTGGCTGACCGCCCTTCTGAAAGGGGTCATAGGGCGTGATATCCAGAGTCATACGGACTTCGATATCGAAGTGGGAGACCTGCTCGGCAAAGATGGCTTCGGCAACCGTATTTTCGTGGGCGTCCAGTCGCCACGCGATCTGACCTTCGCCAGGACCGACGTTCAGGGCATAGGTCAGGACGGGGCTGCGTGCGTTAACGGGCGGCCGCAGCCGGATGGTCTGAGGGCCCAGAAAGACGGGACGGTCATAGCGATAGGACGTGTGGTGGCGAAGCGTCACGAGCGTGTTCATTGTGGCAGATTTCCGCGATCCACTCTCATGACCTGATGTTCCCTGCTCCTCTGATGTCCCGTTAGCTCGGGATTATCCTTCCTTTATCGTAACAGGAAGAACGGCAACGGCAACTCTCTTGATATATTCTGGGAAAAACAAAACTGCTCGCTGCTTTTATTGCTTGGCAAACAGAAGGGAGTTGATAGGTTAATAAATAATCGTAATGATCCGGCCGGGTATGGTTCATACAGCTGTCGGGTAAGGAAACGGGGCAAACAGATGAGGTCCAACGTCTTGCAATCCCAGGTCCAGGAAGCCGGCATTTTCTCCGCTTATCTCAAGCCCGCGTTTTTCTGTGAACTGATGAACCGGGGAGAGGCGTTACCTGAGGCCCTGCAACTGGTTCAGGAAAGGCTGTCCCAGTTCGACATCAAGGAACTCCGCCACCGTACATCCAATGCGGAAACCCAGTTGTACCGTCTTGGTATCACCTTCACGGTTTACTCTGACCGGGAGGCCATTGACCGGGTTTTACCTTTTGATGTGATCCCCCGCGTTCTGACAGCCGACGAATGGGCGTTTATCGAAAAAGGCGTGCAACAGCGCGTCAAGGCGATCAATCTTTTCCTTTGGGACATCTATCATGATCGCAAGATCCTGCAGGACGGTATTATTCCCGCAGATCTGGTTCTGAAAAATGCCAATTACTGTCAGGCTATGGTCGGCGTTGATGTCCCGGGTGGCGTGTATGTCCATATTAATGGCACTGATCTGATCCGCGATCGCAGCGGGCAGTTCCTTGTTCTGGAAGACAACGCCAGAACCCCGTCAGGTGTGTCATACGTCATTGAAAACCGGCACATGATGCTGCGGTTGATGCCGGATCTGGCATCAGGGATGCCTCTTCGCTCGGTCGAGGATTATGGGCTGCGTCTGCATCGAGCACTTTGCGATGTCGCACCGGAAGGCGTGACTAACCCGCAGGTCGTTCTTTTGTCTCCGGGGATCTATAACTCAGCCTATTTCGAGCATGTCTTTCTGGCACGCGAGATGGGTGTTCCTCTTGTTGAGGGGCGCGATCTCCTCGTTGAAAACAATCATGTTTACATGCGAACTGTCGCCGGGCTCCGACCTGTGCATTCGATCTACAGACGCATTGATGACGCTTTCCTGGACCCGCTGGCTTTCAATCCGGAAAGTCTTCTGGGCGTTCCGGGACTGGTGGAAGCCTACCGTCAAGGCAACGTGACGATTGCCAACGCTCTCGGGACCGGGGTTGCGGATGACAAGGCCGTGTACGCGTATATGCCACGGATTATCCGGTACTATCTGGAAGAAGAACCCATTCTGGGAAGCGTTGAAACGCACATCTGCGCTGAGCCAGAAGGACTGGCCTTTACTTTGGCGAATCTGGAGAAGCTTGTCGTCAAACCTGTCGGGGAGTCCGGAGGCTATGGGCTTCTGATAGGGCCACACGCAACGGAAAGTGAGCTCGAGGACTTCAGGCGCCGACTGACGGAGAACCCGTCCAATTACATCAGCCAGCCCGTGATCGATCTTTCGGTGACGCCAACCCTGTGTGACGCTGGCGTTGAGGCGCGGCATGTTGACCTACGTCCCTTCGCATTAACCGGAAAAACGACGTGGGTGCTGCCGGGGGGCTTGTCGCGTGTGGCTCTCCGCAAAGGATCTCTGGTTGTTAATTCCTCCCAGGGCGGAGGATCGAAGGATACATGGGTGATGTCCGTATGACACAGCTTTCCCCAACGGCATCAGGCATGCTTCCGGGCCTGAATACCCTTCTGTCCCGGTATGCCGAGAGCATGATGTGGCTGGCGCGCTACATGGAGCGGATTGAAAATCTGGCGCGTCTGATTGAGGTGACCGAGGCGTTCGTACGAGGCCCGGACGGACGGACGTCCTGGGATACAATCGTTCAGATCAATTCAGACGAAGAGCGGTTCAGCGCTCTTTATCCAGCGGCTACCGAGCAGGATTATCTACAGTTTTACATTACGGATGTTGCAAATTCGAGTTCCATCAAGGCGATGGCCAACTCTGTTCGTGAAAATGCCCGCTCGGTTCGTCCACTGATTTCCACAGAAATGTGGATGCAATTGAACGTCTTCACACGCTGGGTCCTTGATCTTCAGGCGTCCGATATCCGCAGGACTGGCCTTTCTGCGTTGTGTAATCGCATCAAGCAGGACTGCCAGACCCATACAGGCGTAACCGAAGGCACTTTATACCGCGATCAGGCATGGCTCTTCTACCTTCTGGGACGACACATGGAGCGGAGTGACCAGATCACCCGTCTCATAGACACGCGATATCATACGTTGCTTCCCCAGGAAGAAGTGGGCTCTGAAATCGATACGACACAATGGGCGTCTGTTCTGCGATCTGCGGCTGCATATCACGCATTTCGACGCTTGCAGCCCGTCACGACAACGCCAGCAAATGTGGTCGGATTTCTACTGAAGAACGAAGGATTTCCTCGGTCTCTCGCCTTGAATTTACGACAGACTGATAGCGTTCTGGGCGCATTGTCCACGCACTACAATCTGCGTAAGCAATGCTATGCCGTGCAAGAACGTCTGGCCGACCTACGCGCAAGCCTCGAAGATCAAACAGCAGAAGAGATCATTATTCGCGGGCTGCATGAATATATGCACTGGATTCAGGGGCAGATTGAAACAATCCAGACGGAACTGGTGACTGCTTACTGGCCCCCAGCAGCTACGCAGCACGTGTCGGATGCCAGTGTCGCGCAATAAAACAGGAAGGGGCTGATCGCTCAAATAGGGGAAGAAGTGGGAATCCTTCTTCTCGGGCATTGAGGATAAATATGAATTACTTATTGAGATCCATATTGTGGATGAAGAAATCCACAACTTCTGAAACTAGTTTCTTCGAATCTTGCCGCCAGTAAACCCCTACGTTGAGGGTAATATCGGAAAGCTCCTCGATGTTTTTATTTTCTTCAAATTTGTATTTTACTGATTTTAAATAGGATATCGTAGACATTCCTATAGTATCAGGATTATCTATTAAGCTGGATGCGCCAATGATTGAATTTAGTTCAATCAGATTTTTCGGCGTTTTCAAGCCATTATACTCGAGAATAGAGTCGAATCTATCGCGCATAGCTGTTCCACGAATGGGTAGAACCCATACTTTTGATTGAAAGCTATCCCAGTTTCTAACTATCTCTTTCATTGAATAGGCGCGATCTTTATCGATAATAACACATTTATCTTGGATGAGATATTTATAGTTAATCCTATCATCTATTATGTCATTATAAGCACTAGCAAAGATTATATCTGTTCTTCCCTTCAAAAGAGAGGAAAATAGGTGCTCTCTTGACCCATAGTTTACTGTAAAATTTACATTTTTAGATGAAACTATAGACAAGATACATTTCATCATCTCTGAAATAATAGAGTTTGATTGAAATGATATATTCACATAGTTTTTTTCATTATAGATATTGTCTATATCGATAATCATCCTATCTATTTCTTTTTCAATTAAAATACTAGATTCTACAACACGTTTCGCAATCTCATTGGGTATAAGTCCATGTATAGTTCTTGAAAAAAGTGTTTTACCAATAATTTTTTCAAATTCTATGCATGTTTTGGATATTGCGGCGGGTGTTAAAGACATCACTTCGGATGTTTTTTTTAAGTTTTGTATTTTATAAATATGTTTTATTACGTTTAAATGACGAATTTTAATGTTGGATTTTCTATTCATTTAAATTATTCCCACGAATTTTAAGAATTATTGAATATTTACCGCGTGCTATCGAGTGGATTGCTTTATTTTTCTAAGCTCATTTTTTGTTGCAATAAGAAATATTCATCTCTTTTTCTAGGGCGCTTTCTTATTTCGTGGACGCAGATCAATAGCATTTCTTAAAAGTGTGGATATCAACTTTTTTTTGACATACAAAAGATTATCTATTTTTTCGGATTTTTAACTAATTTTACCGATTGAGAAAAATGTAAAATTAAAATGGATAAATATAATATTTCAAAAATATCATATGTATTTTAATGATTGTAATTGATTTAAAGTGTATTTATTTGTGGGTTGTAATTTTCATTAAAAAATATATTCAATTTTAAAATTTACAATTAATTAAATTAAAAATAAAACTATTCTGTAAACTTAGTTTCTCTTGGTTTTGATTTTTCAGAAGAATGATGCATTCGAAAAACCCTTGATGAGTACCCTTACTTTTTTAACTCCGGGGTTACTCGCAGTGGGGGAGGGACCGGACAAGCCATGTTCAGAGCTTCTTTTGTCCTTGCCCGGCTTGTGAATGATGTCGGTCAGGGCTTGATTTCGGGACTAATCTTCTCAAGCACGCTGGAAACCCGCTGATGGTCTTCCATTCGTGCCAGAAGGTATTCGGCATTCATGGTTTTATAGCGAGCCTTCAGAGCCTGAATCTCACTGTCGTAGGTTTGGACAATGGACTGGAACAGGTCTTGCTGGACAGGATGCAGGTCAGATGTGACCAGAGCCTCCTGAAAGGTCTCAACCGCCTTGTTGAGCGAGGATGTTTCTTCCGATGAAGACATGGCCAGACTGATGCACTCGAAAAGCTGAGAGGTCAGTCCATACATGGCACAGGCACGGGTTCTGGCAAGATTTCTGTCGAGGGTTTCCAAGGAGTGCCAGATTTCCCGTTTTCCCAGAGCAGGCCGAAAACGAACGGGAATCGCGCGTCTGAAATGGAAACCGGATTGCAGACGAATCAGCACAACAGGGCTCGTTTTGTAGAAGCCCTTTGTAGAAGAATGGGGGCTCCGGGTTGCTGAAAACCCTAAAAGACGTTTATTTTCAATAACTTATATGTGGTGCGAGCTGCGGGACTCGACCAGCTCCACATCATTTTTGAGATGCTGGGAGTGTCTCAATTTCGGCAGAAAACGGCGGAATATGAAGCTCTTCTCAGTGAACGTTATGGAGTACAGGTTTGGAGAAAAACTTCGGTCCGTCAAGGGCTGCACGACACTACACATATCCGGATGAAAGGATGAGAAATCTTGTCATGAAATCGGTCTAGTCCTTTGTGGGTTATTCCGGGTTTATGTGCGGGAAAATTGGTCGTAAGGATGATTGATAGATTAAACTTCTATCAATCATAAAACACGAATAAAGTGATCGATATAACTCTGAGGTATCGATCATGCGTTGGAATTGGCAGCTTCCGGGTTGGCCGCACTTTCAGTTTGAGAAAATCCGGTTGCGGGATGCTGAAACGCAGTTCCTAAAGGGAGCAGGCGTTGTCGTAGGCGCGATGGAGCATCTCGACAAAGACGCCAGTCAGCAGCTTGTCGTTCAAATGATCTCTCAAGAAATGGTCGAGAGCTCGGCCATTGAAGGCGAAGTGCTTGATCGGGCCAGTGTTCAATCCTCGGTTGCCCGACAGCTAGGCTTTGCAGCAGACAGGCGACGTTCCACGCCTGCCGAGGCAGGAGCCGCTGAACTGATGGCAGATCTGTATCGTCATTATGCCTCTCCTTTAACGGACCAAAGTCTGTTTGACTGGCATGCCATGCTCATGAACGGCCGTCGCGATCTGGACGTCATCGGTGGATATCGAACTCATGCTGAGGCCGTGCAGATTATCTCCGGCCCCCTTCATGAACCGCACATCCATTTTGAGGCCCCGGCATCTCAAAGCGTGCCTTCCGAGATGACCCAGTTTATTGGCTGGTTCAACAGAACAGCTCCACATGGGACTAACCCCTTATCCGCGATTGAACGGGCTGCGATTGCGCATCTGTGGTTTGAGACCATCCATCCCTTCGAAGACGGGAACGGTCGCATCGGAAGGGCCATTGCTGAAAAAGCACTGGCGCAAAGTCTTGAAGCCCCGACGCTGACGGCTTTGGCTGCGACCATCAATACGCACAAGAAGGCGTATTATCTCGAACTGCACCGAGCCAGTGAGACAAACCGGATAGAAGGCTGGATGGTCTGGTTTTCCCAGATCGTACTGGAAGCTCAATCTCGCACGCTTCAGACCATTCGGTTCCTGATTGAGAAGACGAGGCTTCTGGACCGCCTTCGGGGAAAGCTGAACATTCGTCAGGAAAAGGCTTTGCTTCGGATGCTGGCTGAAGGGCCTGATGGATTTCAAGGTGGTCTGAGCGCCCAGAATTATCGGTCCATCACCGGGGCAACGTCTGCCACGGCAACTCGTGACCTAGCAGAGCTTGTCACGCTCGGAGCGCTCAACCGGACAGGAGAAAACCGGTATGCCCGATACAGTTTACTGATTGGGCAGCATCGACCCTAACAGCAAAAATTCAGGCTCCGACGGTAAGCATTCAGATTGGCTACATTGGTAGAGCAAGCCATGGCGATCTGCGGATACTTTGTATTCCTCAATCTCCATCTTGCCAGGAGGAAATCAATTCCCCCGTGGACCGGTTTAGGGAAAGTTTGACGCCACTGATGGGAAGCGGTCGCCGCGAAGGAAAGGGGGGGCTTATGCAAAATTTGGATGCCAGGCCTTACTCAACCCGAGGATAGAACGCCCTTGGAAAACTCGAAATAATGTTATTAGGAGGTAACTTGATTTCTCTTTCGTAACTAGTTACTTTGTAACCGTATGTTGCTATTGGGGAAAATTCTTGTCGCCTTCATTTCCAAGTTTTCGCTCTTTATTCAAAGAGACTTATCAAGTTTCCTTTCTCTTTCGTCGAGATATTCTTGTTGTTTTCACCCTCGGTTTGGTCCTTCTGGCTTTTTCCGATGTGATTGAATATTCAATAAAAAATACTCTTCTGATTAAAGAGGGAGTAAAAGAAATTGTTTTCCGAAATATTTTCAACATACCAAATACAATCATACTATGGTTTTTGAATATGTCTGTTGTCAGGTGCATATTAACTTCTTCTAAAGGGCTGTCGTTAATACGCATCACAAATAGTTCGTATAAATCTTACGTACTTATGTTTTTCACGGCTATCGCTTGTTCCCTGTGGACAGGTATTTTGGAAACTGGTGACAGTGACGTTGTTCACTTGTTCGGAAGGGGCCTCGGTAAGCCAATATTTAACGGTGTTATGGTTATAGCCTTCCTTATTTGTGGAATGATCTGGACCCGAGCCTTCACGGTAGCAGATGTTGCCTGGAAAGCAGACCGCTCCGGTTTCTGCTTGTCCGACGGTTGGGATGCCATGCGCGGGAAAGTATGGAAATTTTTGTTGTGTAGCGCACTGTGCATTTTGCCAATTAGTATAATCCAGGCAATAATTGAAAAATATTGTAGTTTCTGTCATAATTTTATTGATGGTTTTTGGTTGTCTTCATTAGATAATAATATTATTGCTATAATTATCTCGGTTATTTCTCAGAATTTTAGTTTGAAATTCTATAAATCTATCGGTTTTTAGAAAGAAACCTAATAGCCTATATGTAACGTTAGGCAGTTGTGTCGCGCGTCAACGACCAAAGGCTAAGATAGCTCCTTCATGATATATGGTTGATGTCAGGTACTAAGGCGAGTGCAGGCATGCTGCACCGTGCTTGCAAAAAGGTAAGCGGGGATTGTCCGTGTTGCCCAAGGTTAATCGCTCACTGGAATGTCGAAAGCGGCGGCAATCTGCTGAGCGATCTGTCTTGGTGTAAAAGACGTAGTGTCAACTTCTAGGTCGTACAACTGGCCTTGATGCACGCGATCGAACTGCCATCGTGCTAAACCATTTTTCCGGTCGGCTCTCATGCGCTCCCGATTTTCGAGCACCTGCAATGGGGCGTGTAATCCAACAATGCGAAGATCGACGTGGCTCAACAGTGTTCGGTATTCGTCTGCTTCAGCGTGGGACATCATAACGTCGTCCAAGATAATGCTGTTGCCGACGGATGTCATAGCGGCCACGGCATGGCGCATACCCTGCGTAATACGAGCCATGACCACACCACTGTGGATGATAACTGAAGGCATATTTTGGTTTGTGACAGCTTCCAACATCAAACGATCAGGATGGCCAAACATGCGCTTTGGCATCATTCCTAAGAACACGTTCATGGATACATGTAGGAAATTACGGTCTGCTATTTCCTGTAAAGCTTGAGCTGCCTACGTCTTGCCAACGCTACCAACGCCATTCAGGATAATAACTTGAGGCTTTTGAGACATTATGAGTTCCCAGAATTGGGATGAAATGAGCATGCTGCGTTTCTCCCATACGCCAAGATCGACTGTTATGCCTCCATAGAATGACTTGGTATCTGAGCCTGCACGGTTTCAGATAGCCAAAAGTAGAATGCAGTGTCCGAAAAGAAGGCGCGAGCAGCCAGCGATACTATTAGGTTTCAGAAGGCATTGGCGTTTTCAGCCATTCTGTTTGAGTCAGTTCAAATTCATATTCGTGACTTTTTGCTCCTTTAAAGAAGTCTGCGTCATGAATTGTTCTGACCTGTTTGAAGCCCAGTTTGTGTAGCAGGGCGATAGAGGCGTGATTTCTCGTATCAACAAAGGCGCGTGCGATTTTGATGTCGGGATTGTGGAAAATAGTTTTGAGGGTGATCTTCATGGCTTCTGCTGCGATGCCTTGACGCCAGTAGAGAGGGAAGACGTGATAGGCGACAACCGCTTCCTCTGCCGTCAGTGTCGCTTGCGTATACCCAACAGTCTTCTGATCCACACCTTGCCTGATGATCCAGTTCAGCCAGATTTCGGTACCATTTGAATTCCCGCCTGAGGACAAAACAACATACCTGTCACGAAGAGCTTCAAGACTTATTGGTGGTTCATCAGGAATGAATTGATAGGCGCGATTATCAGATAGTCCTGAAAACATATCTTGTGCATCTTCAGGACGTAAATGCTCTAACTTAATCTTTTTTGTATCGCTCATAACCTTTTTCTCAAATAAAAGTCTGGATATTGAATAGCCTCGACTGTTGTTTGCAGATTGGTGAGATCGATACCGCTCAGATATGTCGTGGCCCCCTGACTCTTGTGGCTGGATTCATGACCTAACAGGGCATCAATCCAGATTTCGCGAATGTCGCTTTTCTGATTGCGCAGAAGTGTTGACACTGTATGCCGGAAACCGTGGAACGTAACAGCCGGAGAAAGGTCCATTATCATTTTGTAGCGTGAGAATGCCCGGCTGAAGTCAGCGCCCCGGTTTCCGTCCCGTGAGTCTTTAATATCAGAAAAAAGGTATTTCTGATTGGCTTTTTGAAAAGCTAGCAGCCCCCAGCTCAGTAGGGTGGAGTGAATGGGAACAATGCGTTCTCCTGCGTCAGTCTTGGGGGACCAGTTGTCTTCTGGATGGGCACAAATCCGGAAGCACGGAACACCCTCCACGTCTTGGATGTCTTCATTTCTCAGGTTGCTGATTTCGCCAAGTCGCATACCGCTATAAGCAGCAACCATCGTGATGCCCATGAAGGTCTCGTTGGAAATACTGCCTACTGGCCAAGGGGTATTAACGAGCTTATTCATTTCTTCCTGTTTCCAGGCCCGACGCGATATTTGGTTGGACAGGTTGAAACTCCATTTGCTCCACGGATTTTTCTCAACCATGTCCCGTCTTAGAAGTTCATTCCATAGAGAAGACAGGCGCATGAAGTGGTTTTTTACCGTCTTTGTGCTTAGCAATGGCACATCCTGAGAAGCTGCACGGTCTATCTCATCTTGAAAAGAGAGGTTGCGGCGCTTGCCATGTGATGCTGGAAGGGAAAAGAGAACGTCGCGGAAATCCCCTGAGACTTTGCCATCAATCTCACGTACGGGAAGATCTCCAAATGCCTGTATGAAAAGTGCGACAGTTCTTCTCGTGTCTCGCTGAGTTTCGGAGCTTTTGGCGGGTTTGGTGTTGAGAAAACGCTCTAGGGCCGCCGATAGTAGAAGAGGTGAGGGAACCTTTGACTGTAGTTTGGTTTGATTTTCGGCGACTATGGGAAGTGCCTCTTCGGAATAAGGTGTTGGAGACTGTGGTGCTGGTCGGAAAGTTGTAGTTTCAATGGCTTTTGTTAAGGTTGTAACGAGAGTGTTATGGAGGCGGTCAATTTTGCTTCTTAGGACTTCTTTCTCAGCGGAAGAGATTTGTAGTCTCCGAACAAGATCTTCCATAGACTCCAAAAATTCTGTTCGAAAATTTTCTATAGCTTTTTCGATCTCGTCAATTTCTAAAATAAAAAGTAATAAATCTTTAGTGTGTTGAAAAACAGTTTCTTTGTATTTTATTTTTGCCATTTTTTCTGCGTTATGAATTCCTGTTATTCTAAGGTTTTCATGTATTTTTATTATATTCTTTAAAATTCTTATTTCTGTATCACGGGTATCAAGTTATTTTTTTAAGACGTATTCTTCGTTGGTGGATTTGATTTCTTCCTGTAGGGAAGTGAGCGCATCAGATGACTGCTTTATATCGCTCACACTGAAAAGTCCTTTAAACAGGTCAGTCGTTTGCCCATGCAGTTGTGCTGCACGATGTCGCGCCTCGACTTTGCCTGCTCTTCCCAAGGAAATCCAGATCTCGCTTTTACCAAGAATCGGGCGCAAGGGGACTGGGACGACGCGTCGAAAATGGAATCGCGAGCCGACAAGTTTGAGCATAAAACTTCTCCAACTTTGGAGAAGAGCTTTGGAGAGCCAACCCACTTGCTATGGGGCATATCCTCATATTTTCAATGAAATCAGAGAGTTATGTGGTGCGAGCTGCGGGACTCGAACAAGAACTGTCCCGGAGTAGCCTGCTTAAGTTATTGAAAACAATAGCCTTTATGGCGATTTATTTCGATAAATTGTAGAAGGCTTTTGTAAATTAGTCTACTCCCTGTTGGACGAAAGCGAACTATTTAACTGCCTCCTGCTAAGCTCGGCACGTTGCGTGTCACCACGCTGGGATAAGGGGGCTCAAGAGCGCAGGTTTTTTTCCTGCACGGTATCGTCTTTGGCTGGCCGTTTTGGTATTGAACGCTTAGAACATATCGTGGACAGGAGCCGAATGATGGCTATCACATCCTTGGAATTGTGTGCTGGTGCAGGTGGTCAGGCTCTTGGGCTTGAGCTGGCAGGAATTGAGCACTCGGGATTGATGGAAATTGATTCGGATGCCTGTGCAACGCTTCTGCTAAATCGTCCCTCTTGGAATGTGCATGAAGCAGACCTGACGACGTTCGATGCTGGCTCCTGGAAGGGAGTAGATTTGGTTACAGGAGGGCTTCCGTGTCCACCGTACTCAATCGCAGGAAAGCAGTTAGGACCTCAGGATGAACGCGACTTATTTGGTCATGGCCTAAGAATTATAGACCAGGTCCGACCTCGTGGTGTTATGATCGAGAACGTTAAAGGCATTCTTTCTCCACGATTTGAAGAAGTGCGTCTCGACCTGAAACGTAAGTTCAGGGCTCTTGGGTACGATATCCAATGGCGTCTTCTCAATGCTTCAGACTTTGGAGTGCCACAGCTTCGACCTCGCGTAGTCTTTGTGGCTCTGCCTGTAAGCACAATGGAATTCTTTGAATGGCCAACGCCTAATCAGCATTCTGCACCTACTGTGGGAGAAGCTCTTCTCGACTTGATGTCCGAGAATGGTTGGCCCGAGGCGGATAAGTGGGCAGAAAAATGCGATGATATTGCCCCCACACTTGTGGGTGGCTCCAAAAAGCATGGTGGTCCTGACCTAGGTCCAACGAGAGCTAAACGTGCTTGGGAAGCGCTCGGTGTCAATGGAAAGTCATTGGCAGAGACTGCGCCTCTTCCCGATTTTGAAGGAATGCCACGTTTGACTGTCCGTATGGCTGCTCGCCTACAAGGTTTTCCAGATACATGGAAGTTTCATGGCCGGAAGACGACTTCTTACAGACAAGTAGCAAATGCGTTTCCTGCTCCTGTTGCGAAGGCGGTAGCGGTGCAGATTAGAAAAGCGTTGGAAGCATCTGCTTCTACCGGTCTGGTTAAGAAAACACATTTAGCTCATGCCAAAGCTGCCAAGTAAGATGTCCATTCCACAGCGTCCGTTACCGAATGACCATCCTGACTTCCATATTATTGAAGAAATCTGTGAAGCTATTCGCAGAAGAGCAGGGACTAAAGGTTGGGATGACTTCGTTGTTGAGTTGCCCCAGAGATTGCGTCAGGCAATTGATGAAGTGATTGATACGCCTCGAACTGGGCGTTTCGAATTAAGTGAAACGGAAAAAACTGAAAAAACATATATTGGCACTAAAGTTGAAATTTTGGTCAGGGATTACCTTGGTTTTCCAAAAGGATTAGCAGGTGTTTTGGACTTAGAAGTTGAAGGCCGTTCTGTAGATGTGAAAAATACAGTTACAGGAAACTGGATGATACCTGCCGAAGCATTAGGACATCCCTGCATCCTGATACATGAAGATGAACAACGCTCCGAATGCTCATTTGGAGTAATTATTGCTAAACCTGAATATCTCACCCAAGGAGCTAATAGAGACGGTAAGGTCTCTGTAAGTGCATCCGGGAAAAATAATATTCATTGGCTGCTATTTAAGCACAAATATCCCGATAATTTTTGGAAGCAGGTCCCTTCCTCTCATAGGAAATGGATAGTCACGCCAAGGGGTGGCACAAAGCGCCTTGAGCGCCTTTTCTTGATGCTTCTAGAAAGGCCAATCCCTCGAAGGATTGTCGAAGCAGTGGCGTCTCAGAGTGATTTTATGAAACGCATTAGGGCTAATGGCGGTGTTAGAGACATACTAGGTCCCAAGGGCGTCGCTGTCTTGAATGGAACTACGGACAACGAGTTGCTGAAAAAACTTGCACATCCTGAAATTAATTCGGACGAGTTTATATCGGTCGCAGTTAAGGATAGTGGGGCAAGAGAAGTACTAAAATCATCAGGCCGTCATAGCTACGTAACGGCTATATTCAATTCAGAAATTTTGGAAGATTTACCTAAGTAAAACTTAAGTATCTTTACTCAGGCGGATTTTAGAGAAGCGAGTTTCAGCAACTTCCCATGTTACAGACGCGGGTGCTATCTGCTTTTCTACGAAAATATTATATGATTTTTTTCTATCATAATAATTTCCCATTGTTCTAACCAACCACCCTCCCAAGCCTTGTGATAATAGTCCCTTTTCAACAACGTTGAGTTCGTCTTCTGTCGGAGAGGTATGACGGCCGAGCGATACGTGACGACCATCTTCGGCAATAATTAGCCATTGCTGATGCATTTTTACTGTTTCTCGGCCAATTTAAGAGCTCATGCTTGATTATACCTCTCTTGCGACTCTCTGAATAGTTCTCAAGCCAACGCCATACTCGTTGGCTAAGGCCTTCCCGGTCTCGCTCCCATAACGTTGCTTGATGGCATTCTGAGCTTGGGGAGAAAGCTTCTCCTTTCTTCCCATTCGTACTCCGTTGGCCATGGCTCTTTTTCTGCCGGATTGGGTGCGGTCGATAATCAGAGCACGCTCGAACTCTGCAAAGGAGGCCAGGAGGTTCATGGTAAGGCTTCCCATCATGTCATCCCTGATGGTCCCCACTCCCTCAATGGTGATGGCAATGCCCTGACCTCTCAGGTTCTGGATGACTGTCAGGATATCGAGGGTAGACCTTCCAAGTCGGTCGAGCTTCATCACGACCAGCTCATCCCCGGCCTGAATCTTTTTCAGAAGCTTCCCGAATTGAGGTCTGTCATCTGACCTGATGACACCTGAAATCTTTTCCTTGAAGATATTCGCTTTTGGAACTCCAAGAGCCATTAGGGCGTCTTCCTGTTCCTTCAAATCCTGTCCTACTGTGGACACTCTGCAATAACCGTATTTCATATAATTCTCCTTATAATTTTGGCGGAGATTTATGGCGGTTATTCTCTGGCTGTTTTCTGCGGTTCTATAATACCGCCATATTTCTCAATCTATGGCGGTATTATACCGGAAAATTGCATTGTTATTACTACAATTATGTTTCTTAAGAAACATAATTTTGCTCTCATCTTTTAAAAGCAGGTATCTAACGTCTAATAGATTTTGAGTCCGGCGGTTTTATGGCGGGATATTTTCATGCCAGCGAAAGGAAGCCGTATAGGATAGATATGTCATGAGATTGGCATAACCAAGCATGTCGTTCGAGCAAATAATGCAGCGATGGAATAGTGAAATTTTGAGGCCTGTTAAATCCTGAGGTTTACATATTTTGTAACGATGCTAAGTGTAGGAGGAACGAATTTCGTTAAGAATAAGGATTATGAAATGGAAAATTTTGATATACTGATAATATTTCCATTGGAAGAAGAATTTGACAATGGTGTGGGATTTTTTTCTGAAATTACAGATGTCGATGACGATCATTATGTTATCTTTAAAACTATAATTCCTGACACCGATATATCGGTGGCACTTATTAAGCAAAATGATATGGGAAAAGGGGCTTGTAGGGATACGCTGGAATATTTTCTAAGAAAATATGAAGTAAAACTTATAATTAGCGCAGGTATTGGGGGTGGAATATCGAAAGATATGAATATAGGAGACGTATGTTTTTCTAGGCATATCTTTGATGTTACCGACAATGCAAAAATTGATGGTGCCTCCGAAGGACAACTTGAAAATCTTCTTTTATCTAACACTCCACATAAAGTTTCTTCAAGGATTTCCCCGAGTATATCTCGCTTCAAGTCATCTCCAAAAACGAAAAACAATTATGTTAAGTGGTCTCAAGACTGCGGTGATCGCGGAAGAGTATTGATTCCTAATGCTTTTCCCGGGCGTGATAAGGAGGAAACCATTCAGAATCCTAAAGCAATAGAGGGGGATATTGCATGTGGATTAGTGTCCTCAAGCCCATCATATAATAAAAAATTAAAAGGTATTACTAGAAGAATAAGTGTTCTGGACACTGAGTCAGGTGCCCTAGGGAGTGTATGTGAGCAACATAATATTCCTGGCTTAGTATTCCGTGGAGTATCTGATTATGCTCAAGCAGATAAGAATTCATTTGAATTGGCAACAGATAATAAAGCTAGAAACATAGCAATACATAATGTGATGTCATTAATTTTTATCATCTTTGAATCTGATTTGTTTAAGTCAAGAATTCTCCGTCTTCGGGAAGCAGATAAGGAAATTCAAAAATTATCCACAACATCAAACCAAATAGGAGGTGGTCTAGATAACGTTACAAACTGTATATCTGATCTTTGTGAAGAATATAATTTAAAAATAAAAGACCTTACACCTCAAATAAAAATTTCTGATTATAATTATAAATTGCCAACCCCAAGAATAACTATAGAGTCTGATGAGATTAGTTTCAAATCAAAAAATTTCACTTTTGAAGTTCGGGATGTTGTAAAGAAGGAGAGAATATTAACAATTGAAATTCCCAAAGACTATCCGGATAAAAGCCTGCCGTATATATTTGCTTCCGATTTACTAAATATGGATGTCGATGGAAAAAATTATTTACCTTATGTAATTGACGCATCCGAAATAAAACCTCCAAAAGGTGGCATTCTTAGTAAGATTCCAAAGGATGTGTCCGAGGCAATGACGGCCAAAGATACTCAAAGTATTATTATTATGGAAAATTTTCCAAATGATTATGTATCTAGGGCTAAGTATATTGCGAATAAAATGGAAGAATATCCACAATTTAAATTTATAATTGTTTGTAGAGGTAAATTTGATCCTGGAGTATTGGGGCAGTTTAAATCTTTAGGCGCAAAGACATCTAATTTGATTGATATTTCCTTTAGAGAAATAGCATATTTTATAAAAAATAATTTTGATTTAGATAATGCTCAATCCGAATTTGTTGCAACAAGATTGGGAGAAATATTTGATGAATTCAATATGTGCTCTCATCCTAGCTATTTCGCAGGCATACCGAGAGATGCATTGAATTCTCTTATGAAGGCAAATAAAAAGGCCGAATTTATTGAGATCGCTACAGCAGGATACCTAAGTTTTTTGGTGGCAACTGATGACCAAGATGTCGCCTTGGGGAGAAAGGCAAGAGAGGATTTTTTAGCACTTTTAGCATATGGAATGAATTTCAATGGAAAGAAATACACTGAAAATAATCTTATCGAAATGGCTTCAGAATTTGCCAAAGAATTTGATTTCGGAATTAATAGTATAAAATTTGTTAACTCTTTTATGGATAGAGGTCTTTTATTTAAAGATAACGGATTTGTAAAATTTACTCTTCCTTTTATGGAAAGTTTCTTGCTTGCAAAATATCTTACAAATAACAAAGAAGACGCTATAAAATATTTTAACCTTAATTCTGATTCTTTTAATATAGATGCATTTGTTATATATTCTGAACTTGGGATAGATGATAAAATCGTTGATTCTGTAATTTTGAAATTGTCTAACACAATAGAAAATCTAAAGAAATCTTCTGGCCCTGAAGAATCTAATTTAAAACTTCTTGGTCAAGTTATTTCAAGCCCATCATTCGAAAAAATGGCGAATGCAAAAGCTTTTGATGAAAAGATAACTGAATTGGAGAATGATGTTATCCGGGATACGGATCTTTCTATTGAGAAGCAAAGAATTCTTGATTTAAAAAGAATTATCCAAAAGGAGGCAGCGGGTTCTTCCAGAAAGATTTTGTCATCTCCTGAAATACCAGAAAAAGATGAAGAATTTTTTTATGCAAATGATATTCTCAAGATAGCTCAATTAATGATTGCATCTGGTGCAGAACGGTTAAGTGCATATCGTAAACGAGAAATTATTTCTAAAATTATCGACGCGGGCAGCTTGATATTTAATATACGTTCCAATCGTATTGTTAATACAGATTTTTCTCAAATAAGAAAAAATATTATTGAGAGTGATGAAATTTCTAAAATTATAGATACCGATAGTAATAGGGAGGAAGTAGAAAATGTTATTAATTCAGTAATTGACATACAGGAAATGTTGATAAAGTTCTCCCCTTTTATTTCATTGATTTCTGGCCTCTGCGATAATGCAAGGAGTAATGTTCTTCCGGAAAGTGTAATAAATACAAGTTTCGATGATAAATTTAAGAATTTTATAGTAAATTTCTGGGTTTGTGATTTAAGCGTTAAGCGAGGGAATAAGCTTTTATCAGCATCGATAAAAAGTTTGCCGAAAAATATTTCGCTTCGTATGGTAATTGCAATGTTCATAATGACACGAGTTTATTGGTGTCAGCACAATAGATCAGACCGACAAGATTTAATATCTATTGCTAAGCTTTCTCTATCCTCTGCTGGAATGAAAATGGACCCTCGTACAGAGAGGCAATTATTTGGATGAAATAAAAAGTACTAAGTAATTTTTTGATTTCTATTACTTCTGTAAAATAGGCAATCGGGTAGATTGGATGGGCAGGACGCATAGCTGGAATATGACGGTTGCGAAAGAGAAGATAGAAAAGAGCTTGCGAGAAGCTGCCAGTCTTTAAGATTCTTTCGTCCCAAAAACACCTGATTTGGGAATAGGGTGATTTTGCATGGCTGAGAGTCCGGTTCTGCAATTCTGGGACAGGGATTGCGGGACGGATTTCAGGAGTTCATCGCCCGCCAGGCGGTCATCTTGGAGACGTGCAGGAGCGTCGCCACTTCTCGTGCTGACAATCCCTGAGCCTTGAGACGACGCGCCTGAGCGATGTCGTCTTCTGTCAGCGTCGGTTTTCTCCCGAGGCGGATGCCCTTTGCCTTGGCGGTCTCCAGGCCTGACAGCACCCGCTCGCGGATGATATTGCGTTCAAACTCCGCAAATCCCGCCAGAAGCAGCAGGAACAGTTTGCCTCCAGCGCCTGCGGTATCAATCCCTAGATTGAGAATCCTGACAGAAATCTCCCGTTTTTTCAGCACGTCGATGAGGGTCAGGACATCCAGGGCGTTACGGCCCAGACGGTCGAGCTTCACCACCGTCAGCGTATCCCCGGCCTGAAGCCGTCTGACCAGTTTCTTCAGGGCCGGACGCGATTTCCACGCTGTCGCCCCTGACACTGTTTCCGTCACAATCTGCGTTTCCGGCACGCCCTCCCGCAGAAGGTCCGTGACCTGATTGTCTGTCTGCTGTCGTGATGTGCTTACGCGTGCATAGCCATATTTTCCCATAATCCCTGTCCTGTTGTTCCGGGACACCTTTGTGGGACCCTTTCAGGCCCTTCCGGTCTCCTCCCTGAATCATAACAAAATCAGGTGTTTACGGGATATGTTGCAGGGGATTTCAACGCAGGCAGACATGAGCGTGCTCTCCTTCTCGAGAAGAGACAGGTCATGTTTTTTCCCTGTTTTTCGGAAGGTTTCGGGCACGGCATGGATATCAAACTCTGCGGAAAACCCTTCTGGCTTCACGGAATCCGGGGAACGGTTCACAGCGTCCGCCAGTGGTCGGAAGACATCACGTACCGGCCTCCCGCGAGCAGCATGAAGGTCGGAGATACGCTGTTTGTGGATATTCCTGCCGAGAAAACCTTCTCTACCCGTCACTACCAGAAGTTCTGGGTTGTCGCGTCTGACGGTCGCCAGTTTCAGGTGGATGTGCCGTGTCAGGTGAGAGAGGGCCAGCAGGTCTGTCTCGTCTGGGGCAATGTGAAGGGGGGAAAAGTTGGACGGATGCTCTACATCCGCAACCTGTCTCTCGGTCACTCCTCAATCGTCCATAACACCCTTCCGTGGTCGGTTCTGTTTGCCTCCGTTGGCAGGATGACCGCCCGCGCCCTGATGGTTCTGCTTGTCCTTGCCCTGATTCTGAAGGGGGCAGATATCTTCCGGAATCTGGTTGGTCATTACACCCGTCAGGGCACCAATCCGCTTTGGCTTGTGGCGACCTGGGTCATGGTCGCTGTCATCCTGTTTGGCGCTCTGTTCGTGGTCATCGGGTTTCTGCGCGTTCTGTGGCGTCTGATTCAGAACAAGCGACAGGCCATCCAGACCCTTAGCGACACCATCAACGGCAACCCCCGCTTTCTTGAGAGCCTGTGACGTGGGTTCTGCCTCTCCATCAAAAAGGAAAACCGTCTTGAAGATGATGAAAACAGCGGCTCTGGCTGTTGTACTGGGCTGTCTGAGTGCCTGCTCCTCGGCTGGCAATGCCTCCCTGAAGAGTGTCACGGCTGCGGATGTGGACCGCTCCATTCGCGATGGTGTGACAACCTCGTCCCAGCTGCATCAGCTCTATGGCGAGCCGTCCGAAACGTCCTTCGAGAACGGCAATGAGCAGTGGGTGTATGTCTATTCAGCCACCCGGCAGGATGGTCTGTCTATGGTGCAGGACGTTGTGGGTCTCGGCGTTTTAGGGACTAGAGACAGCGCCAAAAGCAACATTCTGAAGGTCACGCTCCATAAGGACATCGTGGTCCATCACAGCTTTACCACCAGCCAGAACACTGGCGGCAGCGGACTGAGGCAGTAACGCCATGAGCAGGTCTTTCCTTCCGGCTTTCGTCCTCGTGCTAGCTGTCAGCACTGTTCCGCTCTCCGTCCATGCCCAGAGCCTGACCCAGTGTCTGCTGGCGCATAATCAGGGTCTCATCACACCGGCCTGTGCCCATCTTCTGGGACTGTCCGTGCCACCGTCCCAGCCACAGACGCCTCCCGACAATGGCGGGGTGCATCTCAAGCAGACCGTAACCTATCAGCCCCTCGACAACGTGTTCGGGCAGGACAGCATTCTTGGCCTTAGGCTCGGGATGACGCAGGCTGATGCCACCAGCACCATGACGTCCTATTGCGGCAAAGCTCCTCAGGTGACGAACACCTATCTGTCCACCACCTACAAGGGTGTCGGGGTCAACACGCAGTATTTCCCGAGCACCCTGACCTGTCAGAAGGGACAGGACAGCCTGACTGTGCGCCTGTCCATTCCTGTCATGGGGGCGATGGTTACGAAGATTGAACGTTCTGCGTCCTTCCCGATGGAAGCCTCCCCGCATTACACGGACCTTCAGGCGGATATCGCATCCAAATACGGTCTGCATCTTCAGCCCATGACCCGCTATGGCACACCGTCCGGGACAGCCTATGCCGGACCGGATGGAAAGGTCGTGACGACCCAGACCGGGACGACTGCGGAAGCGAATGAACCGCTGACCTACACGACACCCCATGAGATGGCCTATCTCTCGGTGACGGTCATTCCGGTCGGTGAAAACCTCTCCAATGTCTCCGGCCTCCGTCTGACACTGGAGGATTTGCGGGCTGAAGAGGTCATGTATGCCGAACTGTTCAAACAGATGAATGGCTCTGTTGATGCCAAACTCTCAGGCAGTACAGTCAAAGCAGCTCTTTAAAGCGAGAGAGTGGAGCGCTGTGTCTTCTGTCTGTCGGGAGATGGAATTGTCCTGACAGGCAGGGATTGCGAACTGGTTTGTCCAGCCTCTGTCTTCGTCAGGTCTGCCAGACGCTTCAGAGCCTCCTCCGGGTTGGTTCTCGCCAAGAGCAACAGTGCCACGTCCTTTGTGGCGTCCAGATGAGCCACAAGTCTCTCTATCTCGGCTTTCGCTGTCAGGTACCTGCGAACCTCGGGGGTCTTCTGCCACGCCCTGTGCTGACGCT
Organism: Gluconobacter sp. OJA; assembly: GCF_039638325.1. Taxonomy (NCBI): domain Bacteria; kingdom Pseudomonadati; phylum Pseudomonadota; class Alphaproteobacteria; order Acetobacterales; family Acetobacteraceae; genus Gluconobacter; species Gluconobacter sp. OJA. The sequence goes on from NZ_JBDIWI010000001.1 coordinate 610,087, forward strand.
CTCGACCTGACACGACCCGTTCCGCCATCCAGTTCACGGCATAGGCAAAGTTGTCATCGTCCAGCAGGTCAAGCTTGCCGACCTCGTGACGGTCATAGCCATAGCGATGCAGCAGACCCTCGAACGCGGCTCTGGCTCTTTGGATGTCAGCTCCGTTCCAGAGATTCCAGACACTCGCTTTGGCTTTTGCCTCTTTCCACGTCTGACGGGCGGGGGCCAGTCTCTGTTCCTGCGTTTTGCGAAGAACCGATGCATCCCGGCTTTTCGGGTCGGGATAGGGTTCAGGAGGCAGGTTCTGCCACTGGCTTTGAAAGCTGGTGAAGATTTCGGTCAGCAGGGCCGCAAAGCGTTTCTGGTCGTGCAGTAACTCACGGAGCTGGTTGTCTCTTTCCGCTTCCTGAGCATTGAAGTCGATGACCGACTGGATTTCCGCGTGTGACATCCCTTCCGTAATTGTCGAGCGGGAAGCGTGCAGAAGGGGAGCAATCGGTCCCAGCCAGTGAGGCTTTTGAGACAGAGATTTCTGAGAAAGGGAGGGGATTGAAGGCCCGGAGGATGAGCCAGATTTTTCCTTTTCCTCCGAAGTCTCATCGGAATCCTCAGCTCTGTCGTTATGGGGGGCAACGGGGGTTTCCCCCTTGCCAGTTGGCTGCTGCGATGTATCGCAGGGGCCAGGGCTGGCTATCCCTTTTTGTCTCATGGCCTCTGGGTCTGTTCTGAGTTGCTGAAGCTCGGCTTTCTTCAGGCCCAGTAAACGGGACAACGAGCCAACGAAGACCCCGTTTTCGTCTTTCAGAATGAGAACATCTGGTTTCTTCTGTCCAGCTTCCAGAGCCCAGCCACGGTCTGCCACGGCACGTTCAAACGCCTGCCAGCTTTGGCTACGGGAGAACATCTCCCTGACTTCATATTTGATATCGAAAGGGCTGGCTCCCTGTCTCTGGGCTTGTCTGGACTGTGGGTCTGACAGGCAAGAGTTCGGGAGCGGTCCTTCGCAGAGAATTTTCAGCCGGTCACGAAATTCCTCTGGAACCGCGTGATACACGGACCTGTTGTGACGTCCTTTAGTCAGTTCCAGACCATGCGTCAGCTCAAACAGTCTGGCGACCTTCTCCTGACGTTCATAGCGATGCGAGACATCCAGAACCTTGCCGGTTTCGGCATGTGTGGTGCGGACCAGAAACTGGCAATGGCGATTGTCTGCTTTGCCATCGTGGCGGGTTTTGGTGTGGATGACCGCAAGGCAGACATCCGAGGCCTGAAACCCGAACTCTTTGGCGAGCATGGTGATGCAGTTGGCAAACTGTTCGTCTGTCAGCTTCTCCTTGGACGATATCTGGAAGTGCTGGACTGCGTTCACGCGATGAAAGGCGGCGGCATCAGCCATGCAGTCATCGACATCCTGACGTCTGCCTTTCCAGAGCAGGATATGCTCGTTCTCGTCTGTCTTCTCCACAAGATGGTGGAAAATGGCTCCTGAACCTGATGACGTTTTGATGGGGTTGCTCTTGAGTATCATCGCACCCGCCTCAGAGCCCTGTTGATGCGGGCTTTCAGGGTGTCGATGTCCGCAGGCAGGGCAGCGATATCGACCTGCTCCCCTGTATTCAGCCTGCGAGCAATTTGATTCAGGTTGTTGCCGATGGCAGACAGCTCACGACGCAACGCCAGAAGCTCTTCGGCAATCGAAGTCCCTCCTGCCAGTTCGTTCAGCAAGACTTTCCTGCACCAGACAGACAGTCTGCGTGTTCCTGCTGTGGTTTTCAGTCTCTCCCGTTCTTCTGGTCTGACCCGGATATGTAATGTCTCTGTTTTCATGATGCCCCTCGCGCGCGTGAGTCATTATAGCTCTGAGAGATGCAGGGGAGAGTGTATGGTCTTCTGTATTCGGAAGTGATTTCGGAGTGATACAGAAGTATTCGTATATACAGATTCATCAAAAAGCATTTATTTTTCGAAACGACCAAATAAATACTTGACATCGATGTCTGTATGGGCTATACGTCTCCTTGCCCCACAAACGGAGGCGAAAGATAAAGGAAGATGTCATACGTATATAATATAATGAAACAGTTCGAACTTGCGGAAATGAACGCAGTCGAGAGAGTTAAAGCCCTTGGAACATCAAGTCATATAGGCAATGCTCCCCTGTCAGTGGCAGAGGTCGAGCGTATTGTTTCCATCATCAGGACAGACCTGAAGGGACAAGAGTTCACAACAGCAAAACGTGCGAATGCGTATGCTGAAACTCTTAGAAAATCTGCATATTTGAGAGATGTGAAGCCTGACCATATGCTGAACTTCTTTCTGGATTCACGCATTCCAGCGAGTGAAGTCAGTGCTTTGGGATGGGAGCAGGAAGACGTCAGGGCGGAGCGAAAAGGCTTCGGAAACGCGCTCTTTGTTGCGTTGGGATTGCTGGTTTTCCGGGACTGGGAACGGTATCACGGGCATAGCTGGGCTTGCGAAACCCAGTACGTTCAGTGGTTTATCCGCTTTGCTCCCGAGGAGTTCAATGCAGGAGCATCCATTGCCCTCCATGCCCATTTCGACCTTGGTTTTTCTCTTCTGGCAGAGATGAAGGGTAAGAAGCCTCTGTCCTGGTCCTATGAAGGACAGGGAGGTCAGCCATGAATAGATGTGCAATCGTCATGGAAGAACTTCGAGGACTAAGACGAGGCTATGAGAATGCCAAAACGCTATGCGACAAGCGGTCCCGACGCTTCCAGGAACTGGGTCGTGAAAAAGACGCCCTCGAGCTACTGGACCAAAAATTGGAATTTGAGATTCGTATCGAATATCTGAACGATATAATGACGGACCTTCTCAAACGGTGGGACCTGTAAAAAGCTAACAACGTTGCTGCATGTCTTTTCTCTTCTGCTATAAATTATAGAAACGGGAAAAGACGTGAAAACTTCATGGCTACAATTCAATACGACCGGACAAAAGGAGTTTTCCAGTTGCCGGTCGGTGTCCATTCGCAAGCTGATGAGGAGATGTGTACTCGCCTTAACCGCGAGCTCTCCAAGATTAAATCATGGCTCCATGTAAAGAGAAGTCATGGACAATTTTCTCATGGCTTTCTGGTTGAGCTGGCTTTTGGTGCGCTTAATCAGCGTTTTCATATCCATGGGGTCTATGATGAAATTGGAAAGCTGGAGAGTGCGGGGGAGCGCTTCGGTATGACCAAAAAGCCCAAACAGATGCGAAAACCTTTAAAGGGGCTTTGGCATAAGCATTATTTTGACCCTAATTTCATGGTGCGTAATTTAATTGATGAAACAGAAAGAATGTCCAAAGATGGGCGGTGGGACGCCATGTTCGCTCCTCATATCGGAAAATACCTGAGTGATTTTATGCCGCAGGTTACACATGAGATGGTGATGGGCGCTTTTCAGACGCGTGCTCGTGAAGGAAGAGTTACGGGAGAGTTTCTTGTTTATGAACGAAGGCCTGATGGCTCAAATTACTATCTGACGCTTGGCGTGCATGGTGAGTGGGATGACATTCGTACGCGAGTTGATGAATATAAGGGATTTGATGAAGGGAATCCTTGGCCTCATCAAAATAGTCTCTGATAGAGTAGTATCCTTTTGTAAGTGTTTTTTAAGGGTGCCTCTTTTCCAAAAGGAGGAGGTTGCCCTCTGGACTGAAGCCGCTCCCATCCACAGGCTGAAGCAGGAACACCTTCTTGGTATACATTTAAACAAGTTGGAACAAAGAGAGACTGAACCCCTGTTTTCCCTGCTGAAACCTCGTGTCTGACCATGGAGGTCTGGCTGACAGGGGATGCATTGAAATCCTTCACTGTCCTGAAATGCATCGTGTGCACCAGAGCTGTCAGAACCCGTGGCATTCCTGTGCGGACATAATGGAAATCGGGATGGCGTGCTGATATTCGGTTTACTCTCTCATCGGAAAACCCCCGCATCAGAAGCAGTGCTGTTCCGCCAAAGGCTTTCCGCTTCATCAATCTGTGAGCTGTGGCAATCCTGGCATCTGACAGGGTTCCGTAGCGCTTGCCTGCGTAGATACTCGTGTAACGGGCTCGGATGTCGCGTGTCAGGCCAATGAAGGTCAGACTGGTCTCAGGCTTGCCGTAGTCCTTGGTGAGGTAAAGAGAGACAGACAACACATCCCGGATATCCTTGATGGCTTCCGCCTGTCGTTCAATCTCGTTCGGGAAGGCCTGGAGTATCTGCTCTTCGAGCCATGCTCTCTGGGCTGGGGCGACATAGAGCTGGATATGATAGTGGGGTGTTTCGTCGTCCTGAAGTTCGAGCGCTGTCATGCCCAGCAGGAGGACATCTTTCTCCCGTGCCTTGCGTCTGACAGTTTTCCAACGTCTGGCGATTTCTGCCTTGGCCTCTTCATAGGAACAGGCGTGGTACTTGCCAGGTAGTGTCAGGGTCAGAAACAGGCCCTGATAGCCCAGAAATCCGGTAGCAAAATCATGCAGGCTGTCGGCTATGGCCAGCGTGACAGCATAATGTTTTCTAAGCTGCCACTGACGCAGCGTATGCGCTGACAGGCCAGTGTCCGGGTTCTGTCGGTCGGGAACCACGATGAACGATTTGCTGGCAGCCAGCTTCTCGTCATCAAAGGCCTGCTGAACGCTGTCCCGTTCCGGAGAGAGTTCCAGAACCCTGCGGAGATTGCGGCGTAACCTGTTGGTTTTGCGTGTGAGAACCTGCCCTGTGATTCGCTGAGTTTGCTTCAGCTCGTCATAAGACTGGGAGAGAAGGTCAAAGCCGGAAACAAGGTCATCGGATAGGGTTTCAACCCAGTCCACGACTTCCATGGCGACCTGTTCGGTCTCTTCGAAACAGGCAAGGAACGCGCAGTTTTCTGCGACCTTGCGGGTAATTTCGTTCTTGTAAATCCCATGCAGGGGTAACAGCCTGCGCCAGATGTCTGGTCTGGTGGTTCTTATCCAGTGGTCTATTTCGTCATACTGCACATCATCCTGCATCTTTCCCCGTGTAATCGTGGAGAGAGGCAGAATGGTCTATAATGGTCCTGTTGTAGAAACATGTTGGTCTTCCTTCTCCGGACTGGTCTTCGGGATGTTCTCCAGTCCTGAGAGGGAAGTATAGCAGACAGTTATGCAGTTTTGTTTCGAAGTGGGATTATTGCTTTCCCATCAGTCTCTTTAGGTCCCAGAACTCAGGATATGACATGGAATCTGCAACACGTTTGAGGTTCGTGATATCCACGTCATCGAAATAGACGATATTACCAACGGACTTGTTCAATCCTTCATGTCCGAGAAAATCATCAATCCATGATTCCCGAAGTCCACCGTCGCCATGTTCGTGAATATTGCGGAGCTTGGTTGAGACGTTGTGCCGGAAAGAATGAAAAACCTTCTCCCGGCCGATGCCCAGCCGTGATTTGAAAGAGGAGAAATTTCTCTGGAAAATCCCGGACCTTTTCATGTCCATACCCGTGAAATTTAGTTCCTTGAACAGGTATCGACGTCGTTGGTTTTTAGCGCGTTTGGCCATTTCCACGAGGCCGGTATCCAGAAGCGGCTGGCAAAGAGGAACAATGCGAGCCCCGGCTTCAGTCTTGGGGTCCCATGCTTCCCAAGGGGCGTCTTTATGAGCACGGTGGACCTGCACCACAATGCACCAGACATCCTGAATCTGGACAATATCCTGTGGACGCAGACGGCAGATTTCTTCCTCCCGCATTCCCGTATAGGACGCTATTCCCACAATCAGACCGAAGGTGGCCTGACTGATGGTTTGGAACGGCCATGGAGTGTCGATGAGCGTCATCAGGTCATCGTTCGACCAGCGGATACGCTGCGTTTTTGCGGTGGTGTCAAACTTCCAGCCCCCGACAAACGGATTACGGTCAATCAGGCCGAGGGGTTCGTAATGACGCCACAGAGCGGAAAGGCGAGTGAAATGATTTTTGCTGGCCTTTCCGGAAATGCGTTCCAGATTTTTCCGATTGGCCTCTGCTGTCAGTTCGGCAACTGTCCGCGTGTCCTTCCGGTTCTTGCCGTAATGGACAGGAAGCTGCTCCATCATGTCCTTGAACGTGCCCGCGTCTTCTCCCGTGTAGTCGCGGATGGGTCTGTCTCCACAGATTTCGACAAATCTTCTGTAGGTGTTGCGATGTTCGGCAATGACAGAGGGTTTTGCCTTCTTGGCCTTGAGACTGAGGAAGGTCTCGGACGCTTCGGAGAACAGAGGGGAGGGTTTGGGCGCTGGCGGCTGGACAAGCTGTGTCAGTGCGGCAACCTGTTCTGACAGCTTTGTCAAGGCTTCTTCGCCCGAGCTTCTTTTGTCCTTGCCCAGTTTGTGAATGATGTCTGTCAGGGCATTGATTTCGGGACCAATCTTCTCAAGCACGCTGGAAACCCGCTGATGGTCTTCCATTCGTGCCAGAAGGTGCTCGGCATTCATGGTTTTATAGCGAGCCTTGAGAGCCTGAATCTCACTGTCGTAGGTCTGGACAATGCACTGAAACAGGTCCTGCTGGACAGGATGCAGGTCAGATGTGGCCAGAGCCTCCTGAAAGGTCTCAACCGCCTTGTTGAGCGAGGATGTTTCTTCCGATGAAGACATGGCCAGACTGATGCACTCGAAAAGCTGAGAGGTCAGTCCATACATGGCACAGGCACGGGTTCTGGCAAGATTTCTGTCGAGGGTCTCCAGGGAGTGCCAGATTTCCCGTTTTCCCAGAGCAGGCCGAAAACGAACGGGAATCCCGCGTCTGAAATGGAAACCGGATTGCAGACGAATCAGCACAACAGGGCTCGTTTTGTAGAAGCCCTTTGTAGAAGAATGGGGGCTCCGGGTTGCTGAAAACCCTAAAAGCTGTTTATTTTCAATAACTTAGATGTGGTGCGAGCTGCGGGACTCGAACCCGCACGCCCTTACGGACTCGAGATTTTAAGTCTCGTGCGTCTACCATTCCGCCAAGCTCGCACACGCCTCATGCTGCTCGCAGCAGGGCGGTCCCGTTTTGGCTCAGCCAGCGTTCCGCTGCAAGACGTCCTGTGCGTCCATTTGTGCAAAATCTGTCAACAAGGCCCCAAAAAGCAGCGCTATGATCAAAATGTTGAAGATGAGCGAGTTCATGGATCACGACGTAATCTCGAATGTCCAGCGGCGTCATGACCAGACGCCAGCTCAACATGATGCGTCCTTTTCGGGTGCAACTGCCCCAGCGAGACCGGACTTCCCGCAAATCGACACGAGACGGTACAAGCCCCATTCTTTTACTCTGAAGTGCCACAGCCTTTGAGAGGCGCTCTTTGGCCAGGCTGTGAAGAAAGTCCCTTACGCGACGTTCAGTATGAGCCGCATCACCGCTGACATGCAGGCCATCTGAATCAAGCCATGTGCCACGACGGGCATCTGGCTCGTGCAGAATGGGAACCGGTGATCCTTCGATCATGACTTCGTGGCCGTCAGCCAGTACGCGTTTTTCAGGCAGAGCAGCGAGAGAGGACGTAATCCAGTCCATATGCTGATGGACGAACGCAAGACCCTGCCGCTGGCTGATGCGCTCCGGCATTGTAACAACAACACTACCGTCTTGAGCATCAATGCGGAGGGTCATGCGGCGTGCACGAGGCGAACGTCTCCATACAAGAGGGACGGTCGGCGGAAGCATGGGGTTAGCCGGAGCGCTTTCTGGAAATGCACGCAGGTGCATTCGCAGGCCACTCACCGGGCCATGCGGTAATGTAATTCTCCAATGGGCCCGCGCGGCGCTCACTTACGCAGCGCCCACCTGCTGAAGCACCGGCAAGCAGAACGCTGTCCTGCGTCCCGGAGCGCAGAGGGTGCCATTCCGGGAGATCGAACCCGTCTCGCAGTAATCGATAAGCGCAGCTTGGTGGAAGCCAGTCGATTTCAGCCAAGAGTTCAGGCGTTAGAGTAACGCAGTCCGGCACCTTGCGATGGCGCTTCGGATAATCTGTGCAACGGCAGGTCTGTGTGTCCAGAAGCCGGCAGGCAACGGTCGTGTAAACGATCTCGTCTGTATCTTCGTCGCGGAGCTTGTTCAGGCAGCAACGCCCACATCCGTCACAAAGGGATTCCCATTGCTCGGACGTCATCTGATCTAGCGGCGTGGTTTGCCAGAAAGGAGAAACTGAAGTCATGGCCGATCCAGTATCACACAGCCGAGGCACAACAGAACCGCTATTGTCAGGGAAAGCAGGGCCGCGGGTAAAAGTAGGGGAAGCCATATTAATTTCAGGCGGGTCGTCAGATCTGCTCCCAGGCCGATTGCTGCGCGCGTTGTTCCGATGGGCAGTCCAAGTAACGTGGCTCCGAACGGCATCATGACAGCTGGGGAAATCAGAACACCCTGGAGGATGTCATAATGTCGGCTGATAAAGCTTAGTCCAGCGCGATGAAGTTCAGGCAGCGCAAAAGCGAGAGCCGGGCCGGGCAGTAGAACCAGCAAACCAAGAAGGCGTACGTGTCGGGCTGGCAGAAGACGCATCAGCAGCGTGATAACACCACAGCCAATGAGCAGGCCAAGTATAATGGCGGGCAAGTGAAGCCGCATGGAAATGGCCATCATGGCTTGCTGCTGCCGTACCAGTCCTGAAATTGCTGCTCCAGGTGGTCACCGTATTTCGTCCAGAACGCGTCATTGACGGACAAAGCTGTTCCTCTCGGATCAAGGACGCTTTCAGGCATGTCGTTCAGGTGTGGAGACTGAGTGTGCAGCTGGGTCAGGGTTTTCTGTGCAGTCGTTGTCGGGTTGTTAGCCGGTATTGCCCAATAGAGTGCCGTGCTGAGAGTTTGCTCTGGCTGCGCGACAAAAAGAGAAGCCGCTGGTCCCGCTTTGACTTTCATGCTGACGCTGGAAATTTCCGTCATGGGGGCGCTGGTCATGAGTGCGCTGCTTTGTTCCATAATCCGGGCGGCATCATCGGGTGTTTTCCACCACACAATATAGGGTCGCAGCAGATCCAGCTTGTGAAACGCACGACTAACACCCGCGGGCGTGGACAGCGCAGTATAAATGTCACGCGCGTCTATTCCGTCCGCAAGCAGGGCAATTTCCAGCGTTGTACGTGCGCCAAGATAAAGACCGCGGCGTCCTGGATGACGTGCAACGTCCCAGAAGTCTTTCCAGTCAGGGGCGGCAGGTAGTCGTGAACGATCCCATGCGAGTGCCATGATTGTCTGGCCTCCGGGCAGGCCGCATCCCAAAGTACCGTCCAGAGGGTGAACCCAACCTTTCTGACAGGCATCTGCAAGCTGGCTGCCGTTTAACAGAATAGCAGCCCAGCTTGGGTTTGATGAATGAACGCCCGCGTTCAGCGTGCTGTTTTGGCCGTCCCATTCAACCTGCTTCAGCGACTTGTCGCTTGTGATCAGGGCATTCGCAGTCACCGCACCTTCAGGAATGGCCCAGCCGGGGGCGGGCGGAGCAGGTTTGGCTGCACGACGATGTTTTGTGGAGTGGTGTGTAACCGCTCGCTTGTGCGCGTGCGCCGAGGCTTCGGATGGCGAGAACACCGAGGCGACACTCTGGCCGACATGGGAAAAGAAATCCCCGATGTCATCGGAAGGGCGGGTGCTGCTCGCGGATGTGGCGTGCGCGTGCATGTTGGCAGGCAGAACCTGTATCGCAAGCAGGCCCACCAGAAATGCTGCAGGACGCATGATACGACCGAGACCCGCCCGGCATCGTGCCGGGAGCGTATGTCGCAGAAAGAAAGCGGGCCGGGTCAGAATGGTGTCCTCAATCAGCATGAAGAAGTCAGGCGCAGATGCCTGACCGAATGCGGCGGCACTTTAATACAGGTCGGCACGAAGCGGAAAGGCCGTTGCATGGCCGGCGGGCCACGCGAGCTGAACGGCAGCTCCGGCGCGTGGCAGCTTCTGGGCCTGAAGGGGCGGGCGCCGGAGCTCAATCTCGGTACCATTCGGGCAGCGCACCCGCATTCTGATATGATCGCCAAGATGAACGCTGTCCGTCAGTGTGCCGCGAACGGGTGGCGCTTCCTCATCATCAAGACCAAGAGACTGGCTGCCGAAAAAGGGCGAGATCCGATCCGGGCGAACGCAGACCAGGCAGGCGTGACCTTCTTGAAGCGTATCATCGGATGCGAGAGCTTCCACAATGCCGCCGCAGGCAAGTTGAACGCGCGCGACGTCATCCGCAATATCCAGAACCTGCCCGGTCAAGGCATTGGCTTCACCAAAGAGTGTCGCCACTCCAACGTCTGATGGGCGATCATACAGTTCGGCCGCTGTTCCGCACTGAAGCAACGCCTCTTCATTAAAGAGGGCGATCTGCCCTCCTGCGCGTAGTGCGTCTTCCTTGCGCGTGACGCTTTGCAAAACGCTGAGATTTCGCGCGCGCGACAGTTTCGACAGCAGAGACGCGATGCGTCGACCAGCGTGGATGTCCAGACCACCGTATGGGTTGTCGAGCAAAAGAATGGTTGGGGCAGTTACGAGTGCGCGGGCCAGCATTGCACGGAAGGTTTGCTCTGGATTGAGGTCCTGCGGAGAGAGATTTCCCAGCCCATCCAGTCCCAGAAGAGACATCATGCGACCCGCACCCGCATCGGCTTCTGCGCGGCTTTGTCCTTGGGCGCGCAGTGCGAAAACGATGTTGCTGCGCGTATCGAGGTGAGGAAACAGCGGATCTCGGGTGCCGATCAGGACAATGCTGCGTTGCCCGGCGGGACGGGATGTAACATCCGTTTCCTGCACAAGCACGCGCCCGCCCATGGGGGGAGAGAAACCTGCGATCAGATCCAGTAGGCCAGATAATGCAGCTTCATCAGTTCCATAGGCGGTAACCGTTTCCCCCTCGGAAACCGTGAGGTCAAACGCTTCTCCCCGTAGTCCAGCGCGCAGAGCTTCGAGCCTAAGAGCAGGAGCTAGGCGTGTGGCGGGCTTCTTGCGGCGTGTGGGGGAAGGTGGGGCGCCGGGTGGGCGGGACATGCAACCTCTGATAATGCTTTTGCGTTTGAAGCCAGATACCGGGCCTGATTCCCAGGTCCCTATTTGATTGCAATGAGGGTTTGAACATGAGCCGCGATACCGTCAAGAAGAACATCGAAGCTGCAGCCGAGACAACGCAGGACCAGATCGAGACGCTGCGCAAGCAGGTTGAGCAGATCCTGAACGACTATGTTAACCCGGCTCTGCTTCAGGCTGCGGACCGTACAGAGCATGCCGTTGCAAATGCCCGCAAAATCACAGATCATGAAATTGAAAATGTATCGACGCGTGTGCAGTCGCGGCCCATCGCCGCTATTCTGATTTCCGCTGTGGTCGGTTTCCTGGCGGGCCGTTTCTCCAAGTAATCGGCACGTGACCTTTCAGGCGGGAGGCAGGCCATTCACAGACCTGCGCCCGTCCTGTTAGAAATAAAGGCAACGATCCTCCATGAAGCCCATCGAACTCGGTCAGGAAGTCCTTTCCGCCCAAGGCCAGATTCTCTCCCGCTCCGCCATGCGAATCGGTCGGAGAGTTGCGTGCGCGCTTGTTGCCGTTGTCTTCCTGCTGTTCGCAGCCATTTCTTTTCACGGCTTTCTGTGGGCGTTCTTCATCAGCGTTGCAGGTCTGAGCTACGTCAAAGCCAGTCTGTGCGTTATTGGCGTTGATCTGTTCTTCGTCCTGATTTTTGCAGTTCTTGCAGCATGGTCGATCCCGGACGTTGTGGAGATCGAGGCGCGTATTCGTCGCGACCGCAAGTTGGTCGAACTGAAGCAGTCTGTTGCCATTACAGCCGTTACTGGTCTGCTGCTGGGGCCAATTGGCCGTTTTACGGGCAAAAGCTTCCTGTCCATTCTGAAGAGTTTCTTCAGTCATTCCAAATAAGACATTTTATGACTGATTTTTGTCAAAGCCATCTGGCCAGTTGTAGGTTAATGGCGTAAGCACTTCGCCTGTGCCGTGATTACGCCCTTGGGGGAGTCGTCACGGACTTGCGAGGAGTCCCGTGGAAAGTTCGTCGAACAGTCCGTTAGTTGGCACCAAGGTCACAGCCTGATGCTTACGGAAGTCAATCTCTTCGGCGTCTTTGTCGCACCCCTCTCAATTTACGCCGTTGCAGCAGTGTTCGTAACACTTCTGTTGAGAAGCATTCTGTGGCGAACCGGTGCTCTGAGCTGGTTCTGGCACGTCGCCCTCTTTGAAATAGCGCTCTATGTCTGTGTTCTCTGTCTACTCATCCTTTACGTCTAGGAGGGGTCGGCTATGAACTGGACCCGCAGTGTGATCCGCGTTCTGCTGACTCTGATTGTCCTGGCGATGGCCATTGGCCTCGGTCGGACCATGTGGGACATTTACGTTCTGGCACCATGGACGCGCGATGGCCGTGTTCGTGTGTACGTCGTAGATGCAGCCCCTGAAGTTTCCGGAACAGTTGTTTCTGTTCCTGTCGTGGATAACCAGTTTGTCCATCGCGGTGATCCGCTTTTCGTTCTCGATCCCGTTCGCTTCCGCCTTGATATTGACGCCGCCCGTGCCCGCCTTGCCGGTGCAGACGAAGACCTCAAGCTGAGATCTTCAGATGCCAAGCGTCGTATGGGCCTCGGTGGCATTGTGTCTGCCGAAGAGCAGGAAGACTTCAACTCGAACGTTGAAACCCAACGCGCCAAAGTAAATGCTGCAAAAGCCGAACTGAATACGGCGCTGCTGAATCTTCAGCGTTCCACGGTCTATTCGCCAGTTGACGGGTACATCACCAACTTGAACCTTCGCGTCGGTGATTATGCCCATGCTGGTCAGCCTGGTCTCGCCGTGATTGATGCCCACAGTTACTGGATCAACGGATACTTCGAAGAAACCAAGATGCACGGTGTGCATGTTGGGGACGCGGCCCGTGTCAAACTCATGGGTTACAAGCAGATCCTGCCTGCCCACGTCGTCAGCATTGGTCGTGGTATTAACGATCGTAACGGCGTGTCAGACCGTCTTGGTCTGCCAGACGTGAACCCGATTTTCACGTGGGTCCGTCTTGCGCAGCGTATCCCGGTTCGTCTGGAACTGGATAACGTTCCGCCGGAAATCACTCTCGCGGCCGGCATGACCGCAACCGTCACGATTGGGCGCGAAACGCCGGGCGCCCGTGGCAAGTTGACCACCTGGCTGCAGAACCATCTCTGACATGTCACGCAACAAGCTTCTGACCCTCGCTCTCAGCACCTGTCTGTCACTTACGGCCTGCACCGTCGGGCCGAATTTCAAGCCAGACAAGATCAAGGTGCCCGACACCTTTGTCGAGCAGCCACAATCGGTGACGGCAGCCGAGATCGCGCGGACCGAAGCAGACATGAAGGACTGGTGGGCCCAGTTCCATGACCCGATGCTGAACGAGCTGATCGAGGCCGCGGTCAAGGGCAACTATGATCTGCAGATTGCATCGCAGCACATCATTTCGGAACGGGCTGTCCGGCGGCAGGCTCAGGCAGCGTGGTATCCGCAGCTTGATGCAGCTATGGGCGGTGGCGATGACCGGTATTCCATCAATGTCGACAACTGGCCGCTCCGCCCTGGAAATCCGGCAAACCGGCCTCAGGCTTCGGTTCTGACCTACGGTGCTCGCGCCAGTTGGGAAATCGATCTGTTTGGGCATATTTCCCGGCAGGTCGAGGAACGTAAGCGGCTCGTTGAGGAATCTCTGGAAAACCGTCGCGCTATTCTGTTGTCGCTGCTGTCCGAAGTCGCATCAGACTACGTGACGTTGCGCGGTATTCAGGAACGGCTTGCAGTCACGGAACACAGCATCGATGTGGCACAGCGTTCCCGCGAGCTGACTGAAAAGCTTTACACGCACGGCTTGGGTAATACGTTGGCTGTAGCGCAGGCACAGACGGAAGAGCATCTCGAGCGCTCGCGGCTTGCTCCACTGCACTCGCAGGAAGAGCGCCTGATCCATGCCATTTCCATTCTGCTGGGTGAAATGCCCGGCAAGCTGGAGGAAGAGCTGGACGTGCGGCGCCCTCTGCCGTCTGTTCCTGCGTTCCCGGCGTCCCTGCCGTCCATCGTCTTGGCAAATCGCCCGGATATTCGGGCCACGGAAGCGCATTATGCAGCGGACATGGCTCAGGTCGGTGTGGCGGTTGCCAACCTCTATCCGAAGTTCATGATCCCGCTGACGTTCAATCCGAACGCTTCTGCCGCCTATCAGGCGTTTCAGATGGGAGGTATGGCCTGGAGCTTCATGATGATGGCTTCGCTGCCCATCATTCATGGCGGTCGTTATACAGCAGAAATTGCTCAGGCTCGTGCAGAAGCCGAGGCGAGCCGTCTGGTGTATCGTAAAACCGTGCTGAAGGCCTTCGCTGAAGTTGAAGATTCAATGGGTGACTGGCGCCATGACAATGAGCTTGTCACGCAGCTTGAAGAAGCCGCGACGGATTCCGGTCTTGCCCGCGATCGTGCTCAGAAGCTGTTTAGCGCTGGTCTGACCGGGTATCTGAATGTTCTGACAACTGAGCAGACCGCACTTTCTGCTCAGGATCAGGCAGTTGTGGGACGTATGGCCCGTCTGCGTGACGCCATTTCGCTTTATACGGCTATGGGTGCGGGCTGGCAGGGCCGTCAGCTCACCGATACGCGTCTGCCAATTGAAGTTGGAAAGCAAAACGCGCTGGTACGGGCCTTTACGCGCTAGGACAGGATTGGCTCGCAACAGGGCAAGAACAGTTTGAACGGAGTCCTGCCATGATGCCTGTCTTTCTGCGATCATTTGCTCTGCTGGCTGCAGTTGTGTTGGGAACTGGTCTTTCCGAGGCAGCAACTGAGCGTGATCTTGAAGCGCCCGGCCCGCTTGGGCCATTATCTGGCACTTATCTTGACGCGGGGAAAACAGCGCCCGTTCTTCTGCTCGTCCCTGGCTCTGGCCCTACAGACAGAAACGGGGATTCAGCGTCTGGCCTCAAGCCCGGAACTTTGAAGCTGTTGGCTGAGGGCGTGGCTGGGCGGGGTATTTCAACGGTTCGCGTTGATAAGCGTGGTATGTTTGGAAGTGCACGAGCTGTCGCGAACGGGAATCACGTTACCATTCAGGACTACGTGACGGACGTTCAGAACTGGATCTCTGTCATTCGCAAAGAAACGGGGACACGTTGCGTCTGGCTTGGTGGGCATAGTGAAGGCGCACTGGTCGTACTTGCTGCATCTCAGCATAGCCAGGGTGTCTGTGGTTTGATCCTGTTGTCAGGGCAAGGGCGACCAATGGGTGAACTCATCCGAGCGCAGCTTCACGCCAATCCGCGCGCGCAGACGGTCCTTCCACAAATTGATAGCACCATTGATGCTCTTGAAGCAGGCCACCGTGTTGATCCGCTAACGTTACATTCCGGTTTACAGGCTTTGTTCAACGCGGACGTGCAGGGATACCTGATTGATGTCATGCGTTATGATCCTGCTGCGCTTCTGAGGGCGTATCATGGCTCCGTTCTGCTGGTGCAGGGTGGAAAGGATCATCAGATCAGCCCGACAGAAGATCTGCCTTTGCTACAGGCTGCTGACCCTCGCGCGACGACTGTTTATCTGCCCTCTGCAAGTCACTTTCTGACGGACATGCCGGGTGTTGATTCCAAAACCATGAGCGGAGCTGGCCTTCCTTCTTTCGGCCCTCTTGATCCAGATCTGGTGCCGCATGTCGCGGAGTTTGTCCTCGGTCATTGACCCGAAGCGATCAACGTCACACATCTGAAAGTAATGGAGGAATAAACCAATGGCACAGGATGGTCACCCGGCTGAGGATTACCTCAGACCAAAGCTGGACAGTCTGATTGAAGAAGGTGTGAGCGCGGGATTTTCGCGTGATGTCGTACTTGCCGTACTGATTGATCTTCTGGATGACGGCGCAGCAGATGATGCGGAGTTGAGATGAAAGACCCTTATTCAGTTCTTGGGGTTTCCAAGACGGCCACGGACAAGGAAATCCGCAGCGCATACAGGAAGCTGGCCAAGCAATACCATCCGGACCACAACCCCGACAGCAAGGACGCGGAAGAGCGGTTCAAGGCTGTAGGTCAGGCGTATAACATCGTCGGAGACAAGGAAAAGCGTGCGCGCTTTGACCGTGGCGAGATTGATGCCGAAGGGCAGGAGCGTGGCCCGTTTGGCGGTGGTGGCTTCGGTGGCGGCGGTCCGGGAGCCGGGGCACATGGCTTTCAGGGAAATTTCAATCAGGAAGATCTGGGCGCGTTCTTCTCCGACATGTTTGGTGGCGGTGGATTTAGTGGGGACTTCCAGCCCGGTGGTGCGGCAGGACGTCGGGCCACGAAGGGCTCTGACCGCCGTTTTTCCGTGACCATTACCTTTGAACAGTCCGTTCTTGGGACGTCTCTGGATCTGGCTTTGGGCGAGGGCGGCCATACGGAAGTTCGTATTCCGCCGGGTGTCGAAGAAGGACAGACCCTGCGTGTACGGGGCAAGGGCGCGCCAGGTCGTCCGGGTATGGATGGTCAGCCGGGTGTTCCAGGTGATGCGCTGCTGACGATTTCGGTCACGCCAGACAAGCGTTACGTCCGCGATGGTCGTAATCTACGCATGACCCAGAATGTTGATCTCAAGACAGCTGTTCTGGGCGGGAAAGTGACCGTGGCGACACCGAAGGGCGACGTCGCGGTGAAGGTGCCCAAACATTCCGACAGTGGGAAAGTTCTCCGTCTTGCCGGTCGTGGTATTGGCGCTGACAAAAAGAACCCCGCAGGTGACCTGTTCGTGACGTTGCAGGTGCATATCGGGACGGTTTCTCCTGAACTGGAAGCCTTCTTCGCTGAGCAGGAGGCCTGATCATGGGAATGATCCGTCGCGCAAAAGCACGTATTCCAGACTGGCCATGGCGTCAGATTATTGGTGGCATTTTCGCCATCATCTTCGTTGTCGTGCTGAGCGTGATCGGATCCCATGCCCTCATCCTCGCCGGGGAGTGGCATTTGCCCTAAGATAAAGCCCGTCTTTGTTTCTGACGGGTTTTTCATGACCTCTTATTCTACACCTGCCTCCGGGCAACCGCTGGCGACGACACGTCGTCGCGCCTTTACCGTTGTGCTGGCAATCGAGCTGTGGGAACGGTTCGGTTATTACGGCATGCAGGCAGTTCTGACGCTGTTCATGGTCCAGCAGCTTCGAATGGCCGATACCACGGCCAATCTGATGCTGGGGGCCTTCTCCGCCCTGACCTACATCACGCCTGTTCTGGGTGGCGTGCTGGGAGATCGTTTTCTCGGGACGCGGCGCACTATGGTTATGGGAGCTATTTCCCTTGCCATCGGCTACGCCTGCCTTGCCGCTTCTCTGACATCACCGACACTGCTCCTGCTGGCCATGGCGCTGATTTCTACAGGAAATGGCCTCTTTAAGCCGAATGCGGGTAATCTGGTTCGCCGGATTTATGAGGGGGATAATGCCGCCCTCGATGCGGCGTTCACCCTCTATTACATGTCCGTCAACGTTGGCTCCACGGTGTCGATGCTGCTGACACCATGGCTACAGGTTCACTATGGCGCACCTGTTGCTTTCGCGACCTGTTCGGTCGGGTTGGTGATTGGGTTGCTCTATTATGTGTGGCGTTCGGGATGGCTTGCCCAGACAGCCAGTCCTTTGGAAAAAGAGCGCGTGCCTGCCAGCCGTTTTGCTCTTGTGGGGCTCGGACTCCTTGCGCTGACTGTTTTTAACGCCTGGATCATGAGCAGCGACGGCCTTGCCCGGATCTGTATTTTTGCTGCCGCTGTGTTGCTGTTTCTGTCCTGGGTCGTCCTGTACGTCCGTGCACCGGGAGAAGAGCGACCGGGTTTGCGGCTTACATACATGCTGTGCCTGCAGGGAACGATTTATCTCGTCTTTTATCAGCAGATGATCACGTCCTTGACGTTGTTCGCACTGCGAGATGTCTCGGGCGACTTCAGCATCGGCGGCGTAACGCTTTTTCATATGTCTGCCGGGCAGTTTCAGGCTCTTAATCCGATCTGGATTATGGCGATCAGCCCACTACTGGCGATTTTGTATAATCGGCTGGGCGCACAGGGGCGGGACCTGTCGCTGGCTCGAAAAATGCTGATTGGCTACGTGATGGTGGCTATGGCTTTCGCGGTTTGGTGGCTCTCTGCCGTCGGAACGACAGGTTTGGTTTCCCCCTGGATTATGGTCGCGGGCTACGGACTTCTGTCTTTCGCCGAGTTGCTGACAAATGGTTTGGGTCTGGCGATTGTGGCCCGCTATACGCCCGGGCGTCTAAGTGGCTTCATGATGGGCGCACTTTATCTGCTGTGGGGCATTGCGATGTATGTGGGCAGTGTCATCGCCAACCGGGCGGCCATGCCTGCCGATATGGCAGCTTCCGCGGGAAATGCCCTGTATGCCAGTTTGTTCCGGACGTTGTGCGAAGTGGCGGTTGTTGTGGTGGTGATTCTGGCCTGCCTGGAGCCTTTGACACGCCGTTGGGACCGAGAACACATAACTGTGAACAGGAAACTTTCGCCGAATTGAACCATGTGAAGGTTTTGTAATTCGGGAGAAAACCTAGGAAAAAGATTAGACATGATCTGAAGTGATGCGGCGGAAGTGTCGCATTACGAAAACAACCGTCTTCCTCTCTCTATTCCGGACCGGCATCGGCCTGTATGGGAAAGTCATTCATGATTTCCGGTTACAGGCGACGTGAGAAGGAGACGCGGGAAAAGATGCAGAGGTTTAAAAGCGGTTTGACGAAGGCTCTGGGGGCGGCCTGTCTTTTGAGCACGACGCTCTCCACACCCCAGATTGCATACGCCGAGACGGCTTCTGCATCTGATCAGGGAAAACCTGGTCAGCCTCGCGCCCATAATAGTGCGGGGCACCCGGTTCTTCGCACCCGGTCCATCCAGCCAACCCCTCTGCTGGTCAAACCCGCTCCGACCCCGTCGCACCTTGCTGACGTGCAGCCTTCAGATACGACAGAAAACCGCTTCTTCCCGGCCAGCTTCCATGACTGGCTGACGCAGAGCACCATGACCGGTGACTGGGGCGGATATCGCACCTGGCTTACGGAAAAAGGGATCAACATCGGTGGTCACTTCCTGCAGGACAGTGCAGGAAATCCGATGGGTGGTAAGGCCAAGACCGTTCGTTATGCGGATGAATTCGGTCTTAACATCGATCTCGATCTGAAGCGTCTGACCGGCTGGAACCTTGGCCTGTTCCATTTCCTCAGTACTGCCCGTCAGGGGCTGGGTATCGGTGCCAAGCTTCCGGCGCTGGATAGCCCGCAGCAGATCTTTGGATCTGGTGAGACCGTGCGTCTGACCCGTCTTTCGTGGGAGATGCCGTGGAACCGGTATGTTTCTACCGAAGTCGGTGAAATCAACACTGAGAATGATTTCGAGCAGTCGTCCATGTACTGGGGCATGAGCCAGTACTGCCAGTTCGAGTCCAACGCCATCTGCGGTATGCCGCAGTCTGTCGCAATGAACTCGGGCTACGGATATTACCCGACGGCGCATCCGGGTGCCTGGGTGAAGTTCTACCCTGCCGGAAACAATCATTACCTGATCCAGTTTGGTGCGTATTCGGTCGATCCGACCATCGCCAACACGCATAATGGCTGGAAAATGAACCTTCATGGCGCAA
The DNA here is from genome assembly GCF_039638325.1 of Gluconobacter sp. OJA. Lineage (NCBI taxonomy): Bacteria > Pseudomonadati > Pseudomonadota > Alphaproteobacteria > Acetobacterales > Acetobacteraceae > Gluconobacter > Gluconobacter sp. OJA. The sequence goes on from NZ_JBDIWI010000001.1 coordinate 629,664, forward strand.
CGGGGACGTATGTTCCGTTTCAGCTTGGATGGCATCAGGGCGGTAAGGACGATTACAGCGGCCCGCTTCAGACCAACATCAAGATTGGTGGCTACTGGGATTCTTCTCAGGTCAAGAACGTCTATGGCCAGCTTGGCACATTCGGTGTTCCGACAGAGTATCTGATTTCAGCGCCGACCCAGCAGGTTCGTGGCCGTTTTGGTGGCTGGTTCCAGTTCGACCGTATGCTGGAACGTGACAAGGCTGATCCGAACCGTGGAACATCGTTCTTCGGATCTTTCACCTGGGGTGATCCCCGCACCGCGATTGCACCTTACTTCATTACGTGGGGCATCACGCGTAAGGGGACCTTCCCGAGCCGACCCAATGATACGATCAGCCTTGGCATGAAGATGCTGTGGGTGAACCCGAAGCTGACGATCTGGGCGCGACAGATGCAGGCTGCCGGGGCAACAAACCTGTTCAAGCCCTCTGAAGAGCATGCCATTGAATTGAACTATGGCTGGCGTCCGACCCCGTGGCTCGTGATCCGGCCGGGTGCGCAGTATCTTATGCATCCCGGGGGCACCAATCGCTACAAGAATGCTTTGCTGCTTGATTTTGAGACGGGCATTACCTTCTGATTTCTTTGGCAAAAGCCAGACATGAAAAACGCGCCACCCGATCAAGGTGGCGCGTTTTTTTTGTGCCAGTCGTCTGACGTGAAATCAGAGGTCGGTCGTGAAGGAAAACTTGAATGTCCGGGGCAGGCCTTCAAGCAGATAGCCGTTGAAGGACGAAGACCAGTAGCGTGTGTTGGCGATGTTATCGACGCCAAAGCGCAGAGTGACAGGCTTGTGGTACGTCGTGAACGTATAGCGTGCGGCCAGATCAAAGCGCGTCCAGACGGGCAGATGCAGGGTATTGGCTGTGTTGACCCACTGCTTGCCTGTATTGACGACACGCCCGACAACCGTGGCTCCCTTCAGGAACGGGAGATCGTATTCCAGATTGCCGTTGATCGTATAATTCGGAATGCCGATCGCTGAATTGCCATTCTGCAGGCCGCCGGCCGTGTGGCGCAGGTCCGCATCAATCAGCGTGCCGCCGCCATTGAATCTCAGTCCCGGCAGAATCTCTCCATTTACGGTGAGTTCGATGCCACGGTTTCGCTGCAAACCGTCCTGTTTGTAAACGGAATACCCCGTGCCTTCGATGGGCACATTATAAGAATTGGGGCGTGAAATCTGATAAAACGCCAGAGCAGCGCTGAAGCGACCAATGTCGTACTTGGCGCCGATTTCATACTGGGCAGACTTATAGGGCGGGAAAATCTGTCCGACGTTCTGGGCACTCGCAGGGGCGGTATCACCCTGAGACATGCCCTCAATCCGGTTGAAGTAAATGGACGTCTGACGCGTCGGGTGAATGACAAGCCCGACAACAGGCGTAATCGCATCCTGGTTATACGGAGTGCTTAACGAGCCTCGGCCGGTTGTGCTGTAGTTGTACCCGTTGATCATCATGTTCTGGTAACGGAAGCCCCCGGTAAGGGCGACGCGACCATTCAGGAAAGACATCGTGTCAGAGAAAAACAGGCTGTACAGGCGTGTCCAGTTTGTCGTCTGCGGATCGTTTAAAACACCCCCAACGAAAGTCTGAGCCGGGGAGGCAAACTGCGGTGTCTTGTAAATGTTCGTGGTCGGAGAGGTCAGAGCCATGGCGTAGGCCGCAGCTGAATCTTCCCAGAGCGCGGAGCCACCGGCATTGACTTCGTGCTTGATGAAGCCCGTTCGGAAGTGTGCACGAACGCCGGCGCGGGTGCTCTCATTCGTCTGATTGTAAGGCACATACATGCTGCCCGCAGTTGCAGCGCCGGTGGCTGCATCCGTTAGGGTCGGGCTGGAATAGTTGCCCTTCTCATTCGCGTTCAGGGCACCAAAGGCCCCATACAGGGTCACATTTTTGGAGAGATCATGCTCAATGTTCAGCATGCCAAAAATGTAGTTCAGGTCATTATACGCCCATTTCTGACCGAAATTGTGAGACGGGGCGACCGGGCGCGGAACGCTGGTGACAGATGAACTCAGCATCAGCCCAGGGCGGCCACCATCAACGCCCTGATTCTGATAGTTCATGTCCATCGAAATGCGTGTGCTGTTATCGCGACTGTGCCAGTCAAAATCAGCCCCCAGAGCGGTGGAGTGCCGGTATTCATTATTGATGGAATCTTCGCCGGATTGTCCGGCAACGTTCAGGCGAACACCGAACTGCTTCTCCGTTCCAAAACGACGGCCCACGTCAATGCTGCCGCCTCCCATGGCGCTGCTCGTGTAGTCTCCCGTCAGACGGGTGATGGGGGCATCCGTCGCATGTTTGAACATCAGGTTAATGTTGCCGCCAATAGCAGACCCACTCGGTGCAGCGCCGTTCAGGAACGCGCTGGCGCCGTTAAGAACCTGAACACTGTCGTAGAGCTGGGGTGAAACAAGCTGTCGGGGCGTGATGCCGTAAAGACCATTGATGGCCACGTCATCACCGTTGACGGCGAAACCGCGGATGACAAACATTTCCGAGAAGTTGCCGTATCCATACGTCGTGCGAACGGATGGATCATTTTCCAGAACCTGTCCCAGTGTCTGGGACTGCTGGTTCAGGATCATGCTGGAAGAATAACTGCGAATGTTGAAGGGCACATCCAGGCCCTTCTTGTTTCCGAGTGCACCAAGCTGTCCGCCACTCGTGACTTCCATCTGGTTCCGGCGCTTGGCCTTTACGATGATTTCTTCATCGGTCGGCGCGGATGATTTGGCCGCGCTGGGCGCTGCCGCAGCCTTGTTGGGCGCCACCTGGGTCTGGTTCGGCAAAGGACTTGCTGCATAGGCGAAAGCGGGAAGGGTTGTTCCGGCCAGCAGCAGGCAGGCCAGGTGCCTGCGATGGCGAGCAGGTCTGGGGCGGGAAAGCAGATATGCGCGCACGGAAAGAAGCCTCGATTGGAGGGGAAGATGTGCGCTACATACGGTAATGAGAATTAATCTCAAATAAATCAATGTAACTTAATATGACTGCGTCTGCGTGCGGGATGCGGGCATAAAAAAAGCGAAGCCTTTTTCGGGCTTCGCTTTGTCGTGGTTTGTTCGTCGCTAATTCAGAGCACGACGGTGAACTGAACCCCCAGCACAGCGGCATCACGAAATGTCGTCGTCGCGCTGGGGCGTTGGATGTACTGGAAGTCAGGCTGGATCGCCATCGCACGGGCCACATGCGCGCTATAAAACAGTTCGTACACGTTCTCATGGCTCTGCGGGCCATAGACTGTGCCCCACTGGTTATCCTGATAGGGCAGGTTGAGCTGCTTGGAGGATTCCTGCTGCAAGGCTGCTGTAGTGCTCATATCGAAGTGCTGCCACATGGCACCGACAGTATCGAGCGGACGGCCCCACGCTTTGCCCGTATCAATCATGCCGACCCATGTGTGGTCTCGCATGGCGACGGTCTTGCCGTCACTGTACATGGCGCCCGCCATAAGGATCAGACCGTTGGTATCACCCGGACCGTTGCGCATCAGCATCTGATCCATGATCAGCCACGCACTGTTTCGCCCGGCTTCATAGCGGCGCGGTAGGCCGGTCTGCTGCCATGAGTTCCCGTGAATGTCTTCGTACAGGTTCAGATAGCGTGAATTGTCGTAGGAATATCCAAGCTCGTAATGACCAACGAGATGGTTTTTCCCAAAACGGGGAATCCAGCCGATTTCGACAGGGGTTGAAAACTTCCCCAGCCCCGATTGCGCCCAGGACCAACCGGAAATGCCGCCGTTGTAAGCATGCGGGCTGACGGCGAAGAGGCCACCCATAATATACGTGTTGGCCGTTGGCATGACCCGGGCAATGGCTGCAAGGTTACCGGACGGCCAGTCGCGGTTGCCTTCCGTGTACTTATTTGGTGCTGGATTTCCGCAGACGGCGACGTTCATGAAGTCGCAGAAAAGTGGCGAGGCAGCAAAGAAAGAACCGACCGGAATCCAGCCTGCGCTGATATCGATACGGTTATGGTAAAAGGATGCCTCTCCATACATCGACACGAGATGCGCTACGACGTTGCCACGTGCACCATAGATTTCCTGCACGGGCGCAATGGAATCCCCGAACATCCGGGACACGTTCTGGCCATGTCCGTTGACGATCAGCGTATGCGTCCAGAAGTTTTTGATACCGGCCATCTTGTCCCAGTCGATATCCACTTCGACGCCGACCTGCCCCGTATCCGAATAGGCGCGGTCTTTACCGCCCGTCACATTGCCGGCGAATTCTTCGTTAACTGCAGCGAGGAGGTGAATGCCGTGATTGACAAGCCATGGCTGGATGCCGCCCCAGTCTCCGAAGAAATGCTGTGATCCCATGGGGGCTGCGAAAAACGCACCAGGGTCTTCAACTTCGTCAGGCGTGCCAGCACTGCGTACGCCGCGCATGTTGTTTTGCAGGATGGGAACGCGTCGCCCTGTATCCATAGGGTGAGACGTCAGTTCGGATTTGCTGTTGCCTGCCGAGGGTTCCGCCGACGGGCCTGCCGTCGGGGTTGAACCTGAAGGCGAGGCCGACTGACCCCAGGCTTGGCCTGGCGCAAAAGCCAGTGTCGAGGCGGACAGGAGTCCCAGAAAAACGGTCCGCAGATGTCCGGAACGAAAAAGGCGAGCGTGATCAGTCAGCACGACCATAAGGCAGCGAATCTCTCTTCTGTCTGATGATGGCGAACAGGAAGACGGTCTTCTTCGAAGACTTTCCCACAGGGGGGGCGAAGAAAATGAATTCCAATTTATGGAGTGAGAGGTGGTGTGTCGCAGACCGCCCGACCCGCTGTCAATGCGTGCAAGGGAACTAAAGTGGTTTGGTCTTTGACCATGAGAAGTGTGACATTGTGTGGATGGAGACCATCATGGTCCAGATAAAGGGCAACTCCCGGAGCATTATGGCGTAAGACAATCTCTTGATTTTTTGTTTTTTTACAGGAGGCAGCATGAGGTTCTCTCGTTCCATGCTGACACGTGCAGGAGTGGGTCTTGCCGTGGGAGCGATTTTAACGACCGGTTCGGTTTTGGCCGAGCCCGCTACAGGTCCAGTCGCTCCCCCCCCTGTTCCCGCTCTCGATTCCCCTCTTCAACTGGGCTCGGTGTCTGTGGAGGGGAACAAGCGTGTTGCGTCTGCGGATATTCTCGCAGCATTCGGCTATCACGACGGCCAGAACGTCACACGTGCGAAGCTGGCAGACGCACAGAAACAGGTCGCGACGCTGTATCAGTCACGCGGTGTTGGGGCGGACCTTGGTGAGCAGTTGCATATCTCCGCCAACAAGGTGGATGTGAAGCTGCTTATGAGGGAGCACGATCAAAGGACTGCCGAGGCTGGCACTGCTGGACTGATTGTGGATAAGGTCGCTTTCGAGGGGAACCGAAAAGTACCAACGCCTGCTCTGGCAGCAGCAACCACCCTTCAGGATGGCGCAGCGATCTCGGATCAGGCTTTGGCTGCGGATGAAGTGGCGATCGAGAAAGTCTATCGGGAAAACAAGCTCGGCGCTCAGATCCAGCCACAGGTTGTTTATCCGAACCATGATAATCATCTGGTTCTGGTCTGGCAGATCCGTGAGCAGAGCCCGCGCTCAGACGGGGAATAACCCGCCTGAAGAATTAGGTCAGGGTCTCCGGATCCAATGACTGGGGGGTCAGGACACCCGGAAGATAAAGTGGGTGTTCTGGCCGTCCTGTCTTGCTCAATCTTAATGCCGTCACCTTCACGCCATGGTGCGCCAGCATCCGGGCCACAGCAGTGCCCCGAGGCCGAAGTGCCTTTGCCTGTGGTGCACCGTAAGCCAGCACGACAAGATCAGCTGCCTTTGCCATTTCAAGAAGATGCCTGTCGTTGTCAGGCCCAATGGGATCATCGACTTCCAAAAGGCGTTTCTGATCCGTGCAGCGGTAGGCAAAACTGTTGCCGACGAAAATTCCACCGTAACCCCATGCACGCGCATAGCGCTGGCATTTGGCGACCGTTCGGTCGTCCCCGAGTTCTGTGGCCACTGACGGGTTCATCATCAGCCACATGACCATGGGTTTCGTCTCGTCCCATACGCGCTTCAAGGTGTAACGGTAACAGTCGCCCGGGCCGTCGTAGAGGGCTGTACTGATGACGTCTTCCGACAGCCGAAGCGGGCGTGAATCACCAACATGATGCTGCCCAAAAAGGTCAGCAGGCTCCCCTCCGCTCTGAAACGGTGTGGAGCGGGAAGGGCGCGGCATAGAAGACATTCCGGTGTGTGGTAAACTTAGTGGGCAGCCTGAAGCGCCTTGACGGCAGCCAGTGTGCGCTCGACATGGCCATCCGGGGACATGGACGCATAGGAGAGGGCAACATGCCCATCCGGCGCAATCACGTAAGAGGTGCGGCTGGCCATATGCAGAAGAGGCATCTTGGCCTTGTAGGAATTGGTGATGGTCCCGTCAGGATCCGCGGCAACGGGAAATGCGCTCCGGCATTCACTGACGGAGAAACGGGTCAACTTGTCGATCGGGTCCATGGAGATCCCGATAACCGTTGCGCCCATCGCCTTGAATTCGGGAACAGCCTCGGCGAATTCATGTGCCTCGATAGTGCAGCCTTTGGTGAAGGCGGCAGGGTAAAAGTAAAGGACGACCGGACCCGTTTTTAAGGCCTCGGCCAGATGGTAGCTGAACTCATGTCCTGCCATGCTCGCCTTGGCCGTGAAGTCTGGAGCATGGGCTCCTGATTCCAGAGCAGCGTGAGCTGGAGAAGGGAGGGTGCCAATCATGGCAAGGGCACAGAAAGCAGAAATTGGCAGAAAGCGACGCATAGGATGTGCTCTGTTCCCTGAAGGTAACGGTTTAGAATGCGCCGGGCGGAACCACGACGCATGGTGAACCGTGCGGCAGACGGTGGCAGGCCGCAAGAGCATTTTCATGTGTCAGGCCGGTCAGGCGGGCACGATAGAGGTGTCCCTTGCCTGTTTTGACGCTGGCAACCTGTGTTTTCGCAGACGCGACAACTGCTCCGCCCTGACTATGAGCCTGAGACGCGGCTGAAGTGGCCTGTCCGGAATTGGCAAATGCGCCGACCTGAATGGCCCATGTTTTGGGGCCACTCGTTTCCTGTGGTGCGGCGATGGTGGCGTGATGCATTGTCGGTGCAGGGGAAGACAGTCGGTACTGCTGTCGTGAAGCAGGCATGACGGCCATGATCGGCTGGGGCTGCAAATGGTGCCCCATCGGAATTTCCTGCGCCGTGACCTGGCTGTCGGCCAGTTCGGTATCCATGCTGTTTGCGACTGGTGGGTGATAGGCCACTTTCTGCACAGTGGGAGCTGGTGATGTGATACCCCGCGCTGCCCACGCCGCGCTGACACTGTTTGGTTCTACCGGTGCGGCAGAGGCTACAACCACAGGCGCTGCGGGAGCGACTTGTGTTTCGGACACGGTCTCATCTGAAGACGAGCTATCGTCAGACGAACTGTCTGCTGATGAATCTTTGTGAGACCAGGCTGCACGGATCGACTGACTGGCAGGCGTGGTGGGAGCAGTATTTTCTGCGACCTGGATCTGGGCGTTTGGATCATGCTGGGAGACCAAAAGGTCTGCGGCCGACCGGTTATGAGGGGTCACGCCTGCGATGCGTGGACCGATTGCTGCCACATAGCGGCGTGTCTCGCGCGGCAGTGGACGTCCGCGACGCAGATAGCTGTCTAGGCTTCCAGGGCCATCGTTGTAGGCGGCGAGAAATCCTGGAGAACCATAGATTTCGTACATCTGCCGAAGATATGCCGTGCCTGCGAGAATATTATCGTGCGGATCAAACGGGTCGTCGCCGAGGCCGTATTGTTGGCGCATGTCATCATAAGTTGGCGGCATAAGCTGTAACAGGCCCATGGCACCCGGCGTCGAAGTGATGAAATTGCCATTGTGGTCGTAAAGGTGGCCGCCGGACTCCTGCTGCATGACCGCCCGGATCCATGCTTCTGGAATATCGAACCGAGCAGAGGCTTCCTGAATGTATGGCCCCCATGGATCGCTGGGTGGGCCAGGCGGAGCGTAATAGGATTTCGCGTGAGCGCGATATTTCGCGGCTTCCTGAGAGACCGGAACCTGCGAGGTAGAACTCATGTCTGGTGTACCGGCACAGGCCGCGAGAAGGCCGATCAGACCAAGTGCCAGACCGGAACGGAGAGCGGTCAACGGGCGAAGAGTGGTCTGGAACGGCACGGCGGGTCTGGGCATCGGGGCAGGGTACCTGACAAGGGAAGAACTGTCGCAACCCCCAGACAATACACAGGGATTACGGCAAAACTAGGAAAAATGACGAAAGGTTTACGTTTGTCGCCTACTTTTTCGCTTCGAAGCTGTTCGACGAGAGATGGTGAAAGGGTGCTTCTTCATCAAGGGGAAGACTGCTTGCGGGAACAGAGTCTATCGGCTAGGCGAACCAGATGAACTCATCTTCCCCGGCCCCCAAAGAGCCAGAGATGCAACGGCTACCGAAGCATGATCTGAGCCCGCTGAAGTTCGACCAGCGTCGCGGGAGCCCTGCTGCCCGGGCCTGGGATGATTTTCGCGGAGCCTGCAAGCTCTGGCGTCTGGGCGTTATGCTGGGATGGTTGGACATCAAGCTTCGCTATCGCGGATCAGCGTTGGGTCCATTCTGGCTGACCATTACATCCGCCATCATGGTTGCATCCATGGGCGTTCTGTACAGTCGTCTCTTTCATCAGGATATGAAGGTTTACCTGCCGTTTCTGGCGCTCTCCCTGACGCTCTGGCAAACGGGGTTATCGAGCCTCCTTCAGGAATCCTGCACCAGTTTTCTGGATGCAGAAAGCATCATACGCTCCAGTCGTCTTCCTTTGCTGCTTCAGGCCATTCGGGTTGTGGTCCGTAATGCGATCGTCTTTGCTCACAACATCATAGTACCTGTGGGTGTTTTCGCGATCTATCATGTCTGGCCGGGGTCTACGGCGTTGTTGGCGCTTCCTTCACTCCTGCTATGGGGACTGGACGGATTTGCGGCCTGTATGCTGCTGGGCTCGCTCTGTGCGAGGTTTCGGGATGTGCCGCCGATTATCGGGGCGCTCCTTCAGATCGTGTTCTATGTGACGCCTGTCATTTGGCAGCCGCAGCAGCTGGCGGGGAAAGCACGGTATCTTCTGTACAATCCGTTTTATGCCCTGCTGGAAGTCGTTCGTGCTCCGCTGTTAGGGCACATTCCTTCGATCGGCGTCTGGCTTGTAGCTCTGCTGACGAGTGCGGTCTTCTGGGTTATCGCGATATGGGCTTTCGTCCGCGTGCGCTCACGGCTGGTATTCTGGATCTGACATGACGCATATCCGCCTTGAGAATCTCTCCTTGTCGTTCCCGGTTCTGCACGGGGCTTCTCGCTCTTTGAAGAAAACCCTGCTGGCGCGTGCCAAGGCCACCGTCACGAAGCCTGCATCTGTTGGCGGAAGAATGCGTCTCGGTGCAGTCGCCTCGGATGCCGTGCTCGTGCAGGCGCTGTCAGGACTGACATTTCAAATCAATGGAGGTGAGCGCATTGGCCTGATCGGCCATAACGGCGCTGGTAAAACAACGCTCCTGCGTGTGCTGGCCGGGATCTATGAAACAGATGACGGTTATCTGGATATCGAGGGCGACAGTCATGCGCTCATTGATCCGCAGTCTGCCATGAACCCTGAGTTGAGCGGGCGCGAAAACCTCAATCTCTTTGCATGTCGCATTGGTTTGCCCAAAGGGCAACTTCCTGCTTTGGAAGCCGATGTCGAAGCTTTTGCGGAGCTGGGGCCATTTTTTGATCTGCCCGTTCGACTCTACTCGTCCGGGATGAGCATTCGGCTTGGATTTGCTTTGGCTACGGTTCCCCGTCCACGCATTCTGCTGATGGATGAATGGTTCATGGCAGGGGACCAGCGCTTTCAGGAAAAGGCGAAGGAGCGGATGGCAGGCATGGTTGATGCCGCTGAAATTCTTGTCGTGACATCGCATTCCCTGCCTGTGCTCAAGCAGTGGTGTACGCGCATCCTCTGGATGGAAAAGGGGCAGATCCGCATGGATGGTCCGACGGACACTGTGCTTGAAGCGTATGAGGCCTCACTGGCCTGAGGTCAGCTGTTATTTGGTCTGGTCTCAAGGGTGCGGTAGGATCAACTTCGAGTTTGACCATCACCATGGAGACTAATCATGTCTTATGCCGCTATTGATGCAGCCCGCGTTGCCAAAGCTGCAAAGTCTGCCCTTCAGACACTTGCGACCGTCAAGGAGCAGTCAGAAGCTCATCAGCGTAAGACGCTCATGATCGAGCGGATCGAAGCCCTCGCCACGGCTGCGGCTGAAACCAAAGACTGCAATGCGATTACCCTGACATCCGAAGAATTCTGGATGATCTCCAAAAATTGGTAAAAGCCAGCAGGACAGGCGGGTCAAGACCCGCCTGTTAGCCTTGGTAAGAGGCAATTTCCACAAGGTTGCCGTCCGGGTCCCGGCAATAGACCGAGGTGATTGGACCTAGCGCGCCCAGGCGCGAAACCGGACCTTCCACAACGACAACACCGCATTTTTCGAGATGCCGCACAACATCGTCACTTGAGATGGCTGTTGTGAAGCAGAGGTCGGATGTGCCGGGCTGCGCGCCCTCGGCCGTTTCCCAACCCTCTGATCCTTCAGGGCGAAGATTGATCTTCTGGCCGCCGAAGCAGAGAGCAACACGGTTATTCCGGCCGTATTCCTCAATATCCATGCCCAGAACCCGCTGGTACCAGGATGCCGAAACAGTTCTGTCCCGTACGGTCAGAACGATGTGGTCAAGGCGATCAACGGTAAAGCGCATGATTGTCCCTCAAGAAAACGGCGCCCGATGGTCCTGATATTATCATCAGGACGCAGAAACCGTCAGGCCTCGGTGCCCTGTTCGGGCGGGAAATAATAGCTCAGGTTGGTGGGCGCTTGCGGAATGCCGCCAAGCTGACGACTTCGGCATCTTTCTTCTCTTCCTGAGGAGGCTCTTCGATCGTCACCTCGGGGTGGTGTGCCGGATCGATATCATCTGGCTCTACCGCACCTTCAGGGATCTCGATGTCCTCGTCGTCATCGACCATGCTGCTGACGAAGCGCAGCGCCATCCGGATATGCGGATCGGCAAAGGCCGTAATGGCGGCGACCGGGATGACGAGGATGCTGCCAACGCCCCCGAACGACAGACCAACGGAAATGACATTCTTTTCGCGATCCAGCGCCAGATCCCAGAACTGGTGCTGAAGAACGATCGTCATCTCTTCCGGATACTGGGCGCGGAGACGGGACGGAATGATCACGTCCGGACGATTGGTGCGGAAGGTCAGATAGAAATGGTGAGCACCGGGAAGTCCCTCAGCCGCAACGTGCTCAATGGCGCGCAGCATGACTTCACGATAGGCGTCTTCCACCCAGTCGTCATAGGGAAGAAGGCTTTCGGGCAGGTCATGCTCAAGGCCGTCCTGGCCGGTGTGATCGTCGTCGCTCATGGTCGCAGGCCTGATGTTTCAGTCAATCAGGTCAGGGATGCGACAGACCAGCCAGAATGGCAAGACGTTTTGCACAAAAGGAAAAATGAGGTGGGAGGGCTTCTGTTGCCCGGTGCCCTCCCGAACCGCGCTTATCGCTTATGCAGCGACAGCGAGCACCTCAGAGTTATCATTGGCACTTGTAAGTTTAGCCCGATGACGGTGGTACAATACCGGGCAAAAGATAAGTCTTTACCATGCGCGTCGAGCCTGTTTCGTCCCCACAGATCCCTCTTGCGAGAGATTTTTCTTGGTGGAGACGCCGGGCACTGCCCCCGGGTCCACAACACTTATTTCACTTACCGTTTATCGCCATAGCCGGGGACGAACCCCTTGCACTGCTGAACATAGGAGTGCTGTTGCCGTCCTGCAAGGGGAAAAGACGAAGCGCATGATGATGCCGCCCGGACTCGTCTCTTGCGGTGGCGGGAGATGTTTCGTCATGCTAGAGCCGCGGCCTATGGCACTGACATCCGAACAGCGCGCTGAGATCGAAGCTCAGCGCAACGAGCCCCAGCTGACCTCCCGCCCGACCGTTCCGGCGATGGAGAAACTTCTTTTCACGCCCATCGAGGTGCTGGATCATGGTTTCCTGCGCGTCGTCGATTATATGGGCGATGATGGAGCCGTCGTTCAGGCTGCCCGGGTGTCTTATGGGCGTGGCACCAAGAAGGTGTCTGAAGATGCCGGACTGATCCGCTATCTGATGCGTCATCGGCATTCGACGCCGTTCGAGATGTGCGAAATCAAGTTCCACGTGAAGCTTCCGGTTTTCGTGGCACGGCAGTGGATTCGTCATCGCATGGCGAGCGTGAACGAATATTCCGCGCGCTATTCGATTCTCGACCGTGAGTTCTATCTGCCAGCTCTGGATCAGGTTGCATCGCAGAGCGCCTCGAACCGTCAGGGACGCAGCGAAGCTCTTGATCCGGAAACAGCAGAGCGCGTGCTTGAGATTCTGCGTCGTGACGCCAGCCAGTGCTACGATGATTATGAATCGATGCTGGACCCGGAGGGCACTGGCCTGGCCCGTGAACTGGCGCGCATGAACCTAACGCTGAACACCTATACCCAGTGGTACTGGAAGATCGATCTGCACAATCTGATGCACTTCCTCGCCCTGCGCGCGGATCCGCATGCGCAGTACGAGATTCGTGTTTATGCAGAAAAGATGATTGAGCTCCTGCATGCCTGGGTGCCGGCAACGGCTGCTGCATTCGAAGAATATCGTCGCGGAGCCTTCACGTTCTCAGCGGGGATGCTGAGCGTGGTGCGCCGCCGTCTGGCGGGAGAGGCCGTGACACAGGAAACGTCCGGGCTTTCCAAGCGCGAATGGATCGAGATGAACAACATTCTCGAACCAGAAGCCTGAGATAACCGAAAATCGTGAACGATTTTGACAAGCTCCTGCGAGAAGCTCCTTCCGTGCAAAGTGAAACTTCGGCTGAAATAGAGCCGCAGTTACCACGGATCTGGCCTTGGGCGATTCTCGCAGGGCTGCTCATTCTTGCGTCCGTGTGCATCCACATTTTCTGGCCTGCACCGGCACACAAGCATATGGCCCTTTGTAAAAAGGGCCTGACTGAACACTGCTATAAAATTGACCCCACCGCCGAAAATTGAGTTCGTATTTCGGTGAGTAAAATGGTCGGTGGATTTCCTGTTTTCCGGAATCGCTGTTTCTGAACGGATTCTACGGAGAACGAATGTGGAATCACGTCGGACTCACATTTCGTAGATCTTAATCAACAAACTTATCCACAGGGCTTGATCCCCCAAAGAGGAGGTCGACGGCATGCACGATTTTTTTTGGAGAATCGCGTAGAATGCTTGATTTTCTGGGAAAAATCGTGGTGCCGGGTGAGGGATTTGAACCCCCGACCTTCGGTTTACAAAACCGCTGCACTACCACTGTGCTAACCCGGCATCCACAGCCCGGCTTTTTCCACGCCGAGACCCCTTTGGTCAAGCTCCTGAGTGTCGATTCTGTAATTTTATCGTGTCGCAGGGGTCATGAGGCTCGGTGGCGGCGGAAGATGGGAGGAGTTATTCGTGAAGCCGTAGCCGTCTGAAGAAAGCCCATGATGGACTACAGGCGGCTTAGCACAAGCCGATAGAAGTAGTGCTGTTCCCAGCAGGAGAAGACGGGTCATGAGGAAGCCTTTTCATCAGAGTGGCTGAGGGCCTCGGCAATAGTCGTGGCGAGGGCCGTGTAGGCACGGGCAGCTTCGCTGTCAGGTGCCGAAAGGATAATGGGCGTGCCCTGATCACCGCTGGCCCGGATGTCAGCTAGCAGAGGAATTTCGCCGAGGAAGGGTACGCCCAAACGTTCGGCCTCTTCTCTGGCGCCACCGTGGCCGAAAAGCTCAGTGCGGTGATTACAATTGGGGCAGCAGAAATAGGACATGTTCTCCACAACGCCGAGGATGGGGGTTTCCATCCGTTCGAACATGGAAACGCCACGTCTTGCATCCAGCAGCGCAATGTCCTGAGGCGTGGAGACAATAACAGCCCCACCCTTGGCCATCTTGGCCCCAAGCTTCTGGGCCAGTGTCAGTTGGGCATCACCGGTTCCGGGCGGCATGTCTATGACAAGGACGTCCAGATCTCCCCAGTCCACTTCTCCAAGGAACTGGGTGAGGGCGCCCATGACCATGGGGCCACGCCAGATCATGGCCTGATGCTCGTCCACCAGATAGCCGATGGACATACTTTTCAGCCCCCAGGCTTCAATGGGAATGATCCGGCCTTCAATAACTTCGGGGCGTGTGTTGCGGCCGAGCATCCGCGGCAGGGACGGGCCGTAGATGTCTGCATCCAGCAGTCCGGTCCGGACACCTAATTTAGCCAGTCCGGCTGCAAGGTTCACAGCGGTTGTGGATTTGCCAACGCCTCCCTTGCCGGACGCAACAGCGACGACGGCTTTTACGCCCGGCAGAAGCGTCTCTGGAGCATGACGACTGGACGCATTCTGCCGTTTGCCGCCCAGATTGAACGGTCGGTGACCGCCCCCGGCTGCGGGAACTGGTGCGTTGGCCGGTGGTGGCGTGGTAGCGCGATGGGCTGTCAGGGAAATTGTTGCTCCCGTCAGGCCTGGAATGCGTGCGATCTCTGCTTCAACCTGAGGTCTGATCGGCTCCATGCGCGACACGTTGTCCCGCGAGGTGGCAAGGGTCACGTGCGCATGTCCATCGCGAACTGAAACACCTTCCAGCGACGCAAAGGACAATACATTCGATCCAAGGCCAGTTTGTTCGTTGTTCAGAATCTCGGAAATGCGTTTCTCGGCATTGGCATGTGATTCGTCAGAAGAACTGGTCGGGGGGAGATGATCGGTCATGCCAAGACTCTTTTTTCTGGGGGAACGGCCTGTCAGGAAGGAGAAACAGCGTAGCATACGCCCCTCCTGAACTACAGGATGGTGACGAAGGACTGTCTTCTGCGTTAGCGTGTCACCATGAGCAGATTGACCGCCAGCCTTGCCCTGTCCTGCGCCGTTTCCCTGGCGCTGTCCGTCACGACGGTACAGGCCCAGACCGCCCCGCAGCCCTCTCCGGCACCCGTTCCAGCCCCGCGCTCCGTTCCGTCCAGCTTTGCGGATCTGGCAAATCGCCTTCTTCCGTCCGTGGTGAATGTTTCCACGTCTGCTGTGCTCAAGCCCGGTAAGGATGAAGACAAGGGGCCGGACTCCAGTGGTCCGGATGGGCCGCAGGTGCCGCAGTTCCCGCAGGGCTCTCCGCTGGAAAAATTCTTTCACGACTACATGACGCATAAGCCGGCACCCAACCGGCCGCCGCGGCGGATGCAGGCTCTGGGATCAGGCTTTATTGTCGATCCGGCGGGCATCATCGTGACGAACAATCATGTCATTGAAGGCGCAGATCAGGTCTCCGTGACACTTCAGGATGGTACGGAGCTGCCGGCAAAGATTGTGGGGCGTGACAGTCAGGTTGATCTGGCCGTTCTGGAAGTCAAACCGAAACATCCGCTGCCGGCTGTTCCGTTAGGACACAGCGATGCCGCCAGGATCGGAGACTGGGTGGTGGCCATTGGCAATCCGTTCGGCCTGAACGGAACAGTCACGGCAGGTATCATCTCGTCCCGCGGACGGAATGTCGAACACGGCCTGTATGATGACTATATCCAGACGGATGCAGCCATTAACCGGGGAAATTCAGGCGGCCCGCTCTTTAATCTCTCGGGCGAAGTTATTGGCATCAACACCTTGATCTATGGTGGGGCCGGGGGTGATTCTATCGGGATCGGCTTTGCCATCCCGGCGGATGACGCGCGCGGCATCATTGATCAGCTTCGCAAGACAGGTCATGTGTCGCGCGGGTGGATGGGACTGAAGTTCCAGAATGTCTCCTACGACATCGCTGAGGACCTTGATTTCCACCAGGCGGACGGCACCGTCGGCAAGGGCGCTCTGGTATCTGAAGTGGGGCCGAAAAGTCCGGCAGCTCAGGCTGGCCTGCAGGTGGGCGACATCATCACGCGTGTGGGCAGTCAGGATGTGACGGGTCAGACCATGCCGCGCATCATTGCGTCCATTTTGCCTGGAACAAAGACAGAGCTGACCGTCTGGCATAAGGGCAGCATCAAGACGCTTCCGATCACGCTGGCACAGTCGCCAAACGCGCCAGATATGCCACCGTCCGACACGCATCAGCCAACGCATACGAAAGCAGCTTTTGGCGAGCTGGGTCTGGCGGTGCGTTCCATCGATGCAGAAATGCGCACCCAGTATGCTCTGACGGACGATCAGCGCGGCGTGCTGGTGGATCGGGTTGAACCGTCCAGTCCGGCCACATCTCGCGGGATTGCCGTTGGGAATGTGATTACGCAGGTTGGGCAGGATCAGATCGACACGCCGGATGCTTTTGCCAAAGCTGTGAGCCGCGCGCTGGAACAGAAAAAGAAAGAAGTTCTGCTGTTGGTGCAGGATGATGACGGGCTACGCTGGGTACCAGTTCCCTTTCTGGGGAACTGATCCGCTCAGCTTCTTAGGGTGTGAGGGGCGATGAAGAATTACGTCATCAGTCTTGCTTCCAGGCCAGACCGGCTTGCGCAGTTCAATGCCATAAATGCGCCGTTCCTCGACCAGATTACCGTTTTCCCTGCGACAGATAAAAATGATGTCAGCAAGCAGGCGGGTATTGATGCCGGTATCGTTTTAAATGACGCCGATTATGACGATACGGCGCTTGCCGTCGCGATGTCGCATCTGAGGCTATGGCAGCTCTGCCGGGACATCGGGGAGCCCATTATGGTCATGGAGGATGACGTTCATCTGTCTCCAGATTTCTGGAAAGACCGAGAGCAGGCGCTGACCACCAATCCTGATTATGATTTTCTGGCTCTCGGGTTCAACACGGATTGGCCGTTGGAGGTGGCGTTTGTTCCGGGCTCCATGAAGGCGACAATCATTTTTGATGAAGAGCAGCCAAAGTTCTTAAAAGGGCGTGCGTTCTGTTACCCGCAACTCAGTGCCTTCGCAGGCTGTTGCTGCTACGTTATCACGCCTGCCTGTGCAAAATTCTTCATGGAAAATATCTTTCCGATAAAGGACGGGTATTACGCTCTGCGGTATTTTACATCTCCCGTTTGTCGGGAATTTACCCGCATACGATGGACGAACGTTGGAATTGATGTTGCCATCAGCATGGTTCTGCAAGACGTCAGGTCCTACGTGTGTCTCCCTCCCATCGCCATTCCGGGGAATGACTGGTCCAGTTCTTCGTTTGAAAGAGGCGGGCATCTGATCTCGCTCTGAAACGGGTGGACGGAAGAACCGGGAAGCTCTTAAAGCGCTCATGACATGATGAGTGCTCTAAAAAAAATCACACAGACCTGGCTGATGGTCCCGCCGAAGGGAAGCAGCTGGCGAGAGGTTCTGCGACCCGCCACGCGCCAGACCATTCGCGTTCTGGTTTCGATCGTCACAGCCTGGGTTGTGGGCATGACCCTCCATCTTCAGGAAACAATCTGGGCGCTTGTGACCGCACTGATTGTTACGCAGTCCAGCATAACGCAGACAATGGCAACGGCCCGCGATCAGATTACCGGCACGCTGCTAGGCGCTGTCGCGGGGATCGTGGCGGTCTTGCTGGAAATGTGGACGGGTCTGCGGTGGCTGCCTTTCTGGATCGTTCTCGCGCCGTTGGCCTTCCTTGCAGCCGTTCAGACCAATCTGCGGTTTGCCTGTATCACCCTGATTATTGTGTATCTGTTTCCCAGCGAAGGCAGCCCGTTCCTGCCAATGGTCACGCGGCTGACGGCTATCATGATTGGTGTGGTCGTCTCTCTGGTGGTGTCTTTCGTGGTATTGCATAGCAGTGCCCGAAAGCAGGCTTTCCACACATCCAGCCGTATTCTGCGACGTCTGGACGGATTGCTGGAAGGCGCACTGGATCAGAAAACAGGCTGGCGAGAAATTGAAACCCGGAACGAAGCCTGTGTGGCCCTTCTGATCGAACTTGAAGGCGCAGTGGAAGAGGCCAGACGCGAGCGTTTCAGTGATCTGGAGAAGCGCGATCCTGTGCTTGCGGCACTTCCAAGGTTGATGCGGCGGCTCCTGAACGATACGATGCTGGTGGCTCGAGCAATCGCGACAGGCCGTGCAGCAGGGAATACAGGCCTTGTTCCACTCTACAAAAGCCTCAGCCACACGCTGAGAGCACTGGCTCATAGCTGTGAACAAAGATTTGTTCGCAAGCAGGACCGTCATCCGCATCAGCCGGAAGACAAGGACATTCTCGAACTTCTTCCACGGCTGGAAGAACAGACGCGGCCTGAAATGCGCTTCGTCATGTCTTTGTTCAAGGATGATCTGGAGCGCGCTGTAGGCGTTCTTATGCGGGATGATGCCAGTGCTGCCAAAGGGCTCTAGGCGCCATTTGATGGCGTTTTTTCGAAACCCGGTCGTGATCTCCCGCGTTTTCTGGAGAGCTCGGTGCATCTGCCCGGAAAACCGGCCCCCGTCAGAGGCTGGTCATTAGGAACGGAGAAATCCATGATTACGCACGAAACCCTCAAGTCTCTTCCCGCCGGTGTGCAGGCTCCGCCCTACGACATCAACGGGATAAAGCCAGGGATCGTGCATTTTGGTGTGGGCAATTTCTTTCGTGCCCATGAGGCATTCTATATTGAACAAATTCTCAAGGATGATCCCAACTGGGGCATCATTGGCGTCGGTCTGACGGGCGGTGATCGCTCAAAGAAAAAAGCTGAAGAATTCAAAAAGCAGGATTGCCTCTTCTCCCTGACGGAAACGGCACCGTCTGGCAAAAGCACTGTCCGCGTCATGGGCGCATTGCGGGACTATCTGCTGGCTCCGGCAGATCCGGAAGCCGTACTGAAGCACCTTTCAGACCCTACCATCCGGATTGTTTCCATGACGATCACCGAAGGTGGCTACAACATCAATGAATCGACGGGTGCGTTCGATCTTGAGAATGCGGCTGTTCAGCAGGATTTGAAGACGCCGGAAGCGCCGTCTACGATCTTCGGATATGTTGTGGAAGGACTGCGCCGTCGCCGGGATGCCGGGGGTAAGGCCTTTACGATCATGTCCTGCGATAATCTTCGGCACAATGGGAACGTCGCCCGCAAGGCGTTCCTGGGTTATGCAAAGGCGCGTGATCCGGAACTGGCTAAGTGGATTGAAGAAAACGCCACATTCCCCAATGGAATGGTGGATCGCATCACACCGACCGTGTCTTCAGAAATTGCCAAGCGCCTGAATGAGGCCAGTGGCCTGAGCGATGACCTTCCGCTCGTTGCTGAGGATTTCCATCAGTGGGTGCTGGAAGACAGCTTCGCTGACGGACGCCCGGCACTGGAGAAGGCCGGTGTCCAGTTCGTCGATGATGTGACGGACTACGAACATGTGAAGATCCGTATGCTGAATGCTGGCCACATCATGCTCTGCTTCCCTGCCGTTCTGGTCGGGTATGAAAATGTTGATGAGGCGGTTCGTGATGCGGATCTGCGGGGCAATCTGGAGAACTTCCTCAACAAGGATGTCATCCCGACCCTGGAAGCCCCGCCGGGCATGACGCTGGAAGGGTATCGTGACAGCGTGATCAGCCGCTTCTCCAACCCGGCGATGGCTGACCAGACCCTGCGAATTTCAGGGGATGGGTCCTCGAAAATTCAGGTCTTCTGGACGGAAACGGTGCGTCAGGCTCTTGAAGGCAAGCGGGATCTATCCCGAATTGCGTTTGGCATGGCCGCCTACCTTGAGATGCTGCGTGGGAAGAGCGAGAAGGGCGGAACGTACGAGCCGTTTGAGCCAACCTTCGGTGAGCAGCAGAAGGCACTCGCGAAAGCAGACGACTTTGAGAGCGCTCTGAAACTTCCCGCTTTTGACGCTTGGCGTGACCTTGATAATGCGACGCTTGATGAGAAGGTTATCGCGCTGCGCAAGATCATTCGCGAAAAGGGCGTCAAGGCTGCACTCCCAGCCTGAAACCGGGCAGCCTGATAGGTCTTTTAACCGCTTCTCTTTAGGGGGAAGCGGTTTTTTTATGGGCTGGCGCCCATCCGTTTCTAGGTGCCGTTTTTCCGCGCCGAGATGATCTGCAAAAGAGCATCAGCGGCTTTGCTGCGATAGCGTTCTTTGTGTCGCAAACCGAAGAAGGTGCGGGGGCCAAGATCAAACGGAGCAGCATGAAGTTTTCCGCTGGCGAGGGATGGGGCAACCACAAGGGAAGAAAGAGCAGCCAGTCCGGCGCCTGCCTCAACAGCCGTCCTTACGCTTTCGTTTGATGGCAGAACCAGACCTTCCTTCAGGGTCTCAGGTTTTACGCCGACAGCCCGCAAACTGGTATCAAGCGATGAGCGTGTGCCCGAGCCACGCTCCCGCATGATCCAGGTCGCATTTTGCAGCCAGCCAGCGTCCACAGTGTGCGTTCCGAAAGGTTCTGCCTGCACGAGTTGCAGGCGATCTTCCGCGAGTGGCCACTGCGCGAGTGCGGGGTCATCCACGTCGCCTTCGACAATTCCAAGATCCGATTGTCCCTCTCGCACATGCGCTGCGGCCTGCGTCGTATTGCCGATTTCAAGCGTAATAGTGATGTTGGGAAAGGTGGCGCGAAAGGCGACCAGTATTGGTGGGAGCCAGTAGGCTGCGATGGTCTGGCTGGCGACAACGCGAAGACTGCCGCGATTGAGTCCGCTGAGTTCATCAAGTGTGTTTTGCGCCGAAGCTGCGCTTGCAAGAACATTGCGGGCTTCTTCCAGAAAAATCTGGCCAGCATCCGTTAAAGCGATGCCTCGCCCCACGCGATGGAACAGCTTGATGCCGTGCCGTTCTTCAAGGGCAGAAATTGCGGCTGAAGCAGTGGACTGCGTGACGTTCAGCGCTCGTGCAGCGGCCGTCATATGTTCGCGTTCGGCGACGCCAACGAAAATGCGTAACTGCTCTAGCGTCATGATCGTCCTCAATAGCAATCAATCGTTTTTAACGAATGAACTAACTTAATCAATTTGTTTTATTGATGATTTATGAGCGGATATCTGAAGGGCAGGAGAAAACGATCATGCCCCGATGTCTCGCTGTTCCGAAATTTCAGCCCGCTTATCGCACCCTGCCGGGAATAGGATTGTGCCTTGCAGTGAGTGCTGCTGCATCATTGCTAGAAGCTGGTGAGCAGGTTCTTTTCGGCAAGGCATGGCTGGAGGCCCTCGTCTTGGCGATTTTGACCGGAATGGCCGTGCGCAGCCTCTGGTTGCCGGGGGATAGATACCAAGCCGGCATTGCTTTCACCGCGCGCTATTTTCTGGAGATATCTGTTGTTCTGCTCGGAGCGCCAGTAAGTGCGGCAAACCTGCTGGCAGTCGGGCCTGTCCTGATTATTGGCATCATGGTGCTCGTAGCGACATCACTCATCATGAGCTTCGGGATTGGGCGGCTTATGGGGCTTCCACCCCGCATGGCGCTGCTCATTGCCTGCGGCAACTCGATCTGTGGAAACTCCGCAATTGCAGCTGTTGCGCCTGTTATTCGAGCAGACGGAAAAGACGTTGCCGCGGCGATTGCTTTCACTGCAGTGTTCGGCGTTCTCACGGTGTTGGGACTGCCATGTCTTGGCTTACTCTCAGGTATGAGTGGCAGCATGTTCGGCGCATTCGCTGGACTGACGGTCTATGCTGTGCCGCAGGTCGTCGCTGCCACGGCCCCGCTCGGTACCATTGCTGTGCAGACAGGCATGATCGTCAAACTGGTGCGCGTTCTGATGCTTGGGCCCGTGTGTTTCGGGCTTGGACTGGCCTCTCCCGTTTTCTTTTCCGAACGTAAAAATGAGACGTCAGAAAATATAAACGCATCAGTCAGGAAAGGCGGAATTTTCCAGTTTGTGCCGTGGTTTATTTTGGGTTTTCTCGCGTTGGTAGCGTGCCGCTCACTCGGGCTAATTCCGTCGTCACTTGGCAGCCCCATCAGTCACATCGCAACAATTCTGACGGTAACGTCCATGGCGGCTCTGGGCCTCGGTGTTGATGCCCGCAGCGTTGCGAACGCTGGCCTGAGGGTGACAGGAGCTGTCATCCTGTCACTGTTGGGACTGGGCGCCATCAGCTACGGTATGCTGGTATGGCTTCACTTCGGTTAAAGTTGACGGTCCCGCTTGATGCGGTCCCATGCAGCATTGATCCGGGCCACGCGTTCCTGCGCACGTTTGCGCTCCAGATCCGTCATGGGTTTCTGGGCAATAACATCCGGATGGTACTCGCGGATAAGCGTTCGCCATCGAACGCGGACTTCCTTGTCAGACGCTGTACGCGTGATGCCGAGAACGCGATAGGCATCCGGCTCGCCAGTGCTGGCAGCACGGCTGTCGCCACTTTCTGCGCGTGTCCATGCTCCAGACGACAGACCAAACGCACGATGGACACGCTGAAGAAAATCAATTTCTTTTGGATGGAGCTCCCTGGATGCTCCGGCATCCGCACGAGCAATCCGGAAAAGGGCCACCATCAGGTTTTCCAGCGGTGCCTTGTCGTCTCCGTAAGCTGAGCCCATCTCGCGGGCGTACATTTCAAAATCGTCCGTTCGCTCCCGTGCGCGGTCGAACAACATGCCAACTTCACGCGTATTGTCGGGTGGAAACTGGAAGCAGGTTTTGAAAGCATTGATTTCGGAGCGATTGACCGGCCCGTCAACCTTCGCCAGCTTTGCGCACAGCGCCACAAGGCCAATGGCGTAAAGCTGATCTTTTTTGCCCATGGCAGCCGCAATTTTTGCAGCTCCAAAAAACGCTGCACTGTTCGGGTCAGGACGACCCCGTGCAGGAAAGCGTTCGCTCCACCCCCCGGTGGAAGGATTAAGCAGAGAGCCACTGTCGGCGGCATGCCCAAGGGCTGCTCCCATCAGTGCCCCGAACGGGCCGCCGACTGCGAAGCCAGCAACACCACCGAACATTTTGCCCCAGATAGCCATATCGACAATCTAGCATGGTCCCGGAAAGCGGCAAATGACAGATCGGACATGTGCCCTCCACAGAAAGAACTGGATCTCCCGCAGGCTTCGGGTGTTGAAGGAGCATCATGAAAAACAAGGTCACCCCAGTTATGTCCGATCAGACGCAGCATCTCCCCGTCGCTCAGCCTTCGTCGGCAGACGACTATGAGGAGAAGATGCAGGCCCTGATTCGCAAACTTCCTGAATGGATGCAGAAGACGCTGAGCTGGCTACGGGAGCCAGAGCGTAAATGGATTCGTATTCCGGCTGGTATTCTGTTCATGCTCGGAGGCTGCATGGCGTTCTTACCCGTTCTGGGTGTGTGGATGATTCCTGTAGGTATCCTGCTTCTTTCCGAAGATATTCCGTTCTTCCGTCGTTTGATGGAGAAAGCTCTGAACTGGATCCAGAGAAAGCACCCTGACTGGATGGATCTTCCTCCGAACGCGAAGTAATCCGATCAGTCTTCGGCCGTTTTTCGCGCATCCATAAGGGCTGCAACACGGAGAGCTGAAGCCAAGGGGCGGTCTGGTGTGCGTTTGGCGTCAATCGACGCAACGAGGGCCGCAAAGCTCAGGGCCCGCTCCGTAGCCATCTGATCCAGGACTGCCCAGAATTCTGGTTCAAGCGCGACGGACGTCCGATGTCCTGAGAGCGAAAGGCTGCGTTTGACGAGGTCACTCATGTCAGGCGTTCCAGTGCCCAGCGGGCCGTTTCGGCAATATCGGGATCGGGGTCAGACTGAAGAGCCTGCGCTGAGGATACGAGGGCAGGATCGTTCGAGTTGCCGATTGCGATCAGAACATTCCGGACAAACCGGTTGCGACCTATGCGCTTGACCGGCGAGCCCGAAAAAAGCGTGCGGAAAGCTGCGTCATCGAGGGCTGCAAGTTCTGCAAGTTTTGGCTCGATCAGTTCCGGTCTGGCCTGAAGCTTGATGTGGCGGGACGCCTCGGCAAAGCGGTTCCACGGGCAGGCGGAAATGCAGTCGTCGCAGCCATAGATGTGGTTGCCCATTTTTTCCCGCAGGTCGTGCGGGATCGGCCCTTTGTGTTCGATTGTCAGATACGAAATGCAGCGCCGGGCATCCATACGATAGGGACCAATGAATGCGTCCGTCGGGCAGGCTGTCAGGCAACTCGTACAGGTGCCGCAGCTTCCGCCTTTTGGCTCGGACGGGCTTAAATCCAGCGTCGTGTAGATTTCCCCCAGCAAAAGCCATGAACCATGGGTGCGGGAGACCAGACAGGTATGCTTACCCTGCCAGCCCAGATGAGCCTTTTCCGCCAGAGCGCGTTCCGAAACCGGGGCCGTATCGACGAAGACCTTCACCTGCGTAGTCTCATCGCCCAGCTTCACGACGAACTGCGCCAGATGCTTCAGCATCCCTTTGATGACGTCATGATAGTCCCGATTACGGGCATAGACGGAGATATTGCCCCGATCCGGCTGACGCAGCGTTGCGTCCGGGTCTTCGGCTGGTGCGTAACAGACGGCAAGGGAAATGACGCTGCGAGCTTCGGGCCAGAGGGTCTGCGGATGGCTGCGCTGTTCAATGCGCGTCTCCATCCATTCCATCGTTCCGTGATGGCCCTGGGCAACAAAAGCGCGCAGGCCAGCTTCCACATCCGGGCCAAGCTCCGCCGCGCAGAAGCCCACGGCATCAAATCCCAGATGCCGGGCGTGGTCCTCGATCCGTTCCTCAAGGGAACGTCCGGGGCGGGAAGGGGATGGGCGTGATGTCATGCGCTCAGCAGATGGATGGAAAGCAGAATCAGCAGTTTACGCCATCTTTCCCCCAACGGGCCAATCAGACATGATGGGATGTCTTCATTCTCCGATGAGAGAACCGGTTATGCGTCGTTCCTATGTCACCCTGGATGTTTTCACGGACCAGCTTTTTGGGGGCAATCCTCTGGCGGTCGTGCTGGATTCAGCGGGGCTTTCCACCGAGCAGATGCAGAAGATTGCCATTGAGTTCGGCTATTCCGAGACAACCTTCGTGCTCCCTGCGGTAGAGGCGGATCATACGGCGCATGTCCGTATCTTCACGCCAGCCGGAGAGCTGCCATTCGCTGGTCATCCGAATATCGGCACCGCTTTTGCCTTGGCGCGACAGGCCGAAGCGCAGGGGCGGGAGCTGCCGGAAACGCTTTTGTTTGAAGAAAAGGCCGGCCTGGTTCCTGTGCGGCTGGAGCGTGAGAACGGACGGGTCGTTCGGGCGGAGCTTATGGCGCCGGAAGCCATGACACGCCGGAGCCGGATGATTCCTGAAAATGCGGCTGCGTGTCTGGGGCTTGAACCCGCAGATATTCGTACGGATCACCACGCGCCACAGGTTGTTTCGGTCGGGCTGCCGTTCCTGATTGTTGAGCTTGCGTCTCGCGACGCTCTGCGTCGCGCCCATGGAGAGTTTGCCGCGCATCGCAGGCTTCTCGCCTCCAACGGGATCAGTTCCGTGTATGCCTACACGCGCAATGCGGGGGAGAGCGCCTTTGAAAAAGGCAGCGACATTCAGGGGCGCATGTTCTCGCCATTGGATGGCATTGCCGAGGATCCCGCGACGGGGAGCGCCACAGTTGCCGCCGTCGCGTTCCTGTCTGCGCTGGAGAATGGAGCGGATCTGTCCCTGACCTTCACGCAGGGTGTGGACATGGGACGACCAAGCCTTCTGGACGCCAGAACAGAAGCGGGCAAGGCTTACGTCGCCGGTTCCTGTGTCCCTGTCATGGATGGATTTTTCAGTTTGGAAAGCGAAGTCTGAGAACGGTCTGTTGCAGAGTTTATAACGGTCTTAAAATATCTTGTCAGGGGCGTGGGCAGTCGGCATCGTGCCACCATGCGATGCACCCTTCCTTCCGTTCTTGTAGCGGCTGCCCTCTCCCTGACGGCCCTGTCTCCTCTGGCAAGGGCCGAAGCTCCGTCTGCAGTTGAGCAGACTTACAACACCGTTCGAAATGATCCGGTTCGGCTTGGTCTGTTTCTGCGGGCCTTTCCCAAAGGCGCAGATCTGCACAATCATCTCGTAGGGGCGATCTACGCAGAAAACATGCTGAACTGGGCGGCCCAGGATGGCTTGTGCGTCTCTCTCAAAAGCCTTGAGATCCTCAGTCATGCATGTCCGCATCCGAAAGAGGGTGAGATGCCAGCAACGGCTCTGGCTGGAAATCCGGATGCTGAAAGTCGCCTGATTGATGCCATGTCCATGCGGGATTTCACGCCATCGCCGACTGACCGCTCAGGTCATGACCACTTCTTCGCAGCTTTCAGGCACTTTGGGTCGATCGATGCGGCCCATCAGGGCGATATGTTGGCAGAGGCCATGGATCGTGCCGCCCACGATCATATCACCTATATCGAGCCCATGATTTCACCGGCTCTTCCCGCGATGATCCATGCTGGCTTCAAACATCCGATGAGTGGTGACGATTTCGCCGCTGCTCATAAAGCGCTGGAGCCGGAGATTTCTGCTCTTGTGACGCAGGCCCGTCAGGAAACGGATGCCATGGACAAGCAGGCACAAACGGTTCTGAAATGCGGCACGCCCGAGGCTCATCCGGGTTGCAGCGTGAGTGTTCATTACCTTTTCCAGGTTCTTCGTACGCTGCCGCCACAGGCAGTCTATGCCCAGCTTGATGCCGGATATGCGGTCGTTAAGGCCGATCCCCGATTTGTCGGCCTCAATATTGTGGCGCCGGAAGATGATGCCATCGCCATGCGGGATTACACCCTGCATATGCGGATGTTCCAGTTTTTGTCGCAGGTCTATCCGGGGGTGAACCTCAGCCTTCATGCCGGTGAACTCACTGGCAAGCTCGTTCCGCCGGAAGGCCTGAAGCATCACATTCGGGAAGCCATCGAAATCGCTGGTGCCAAGCGCATCGGCCATGGCGTCGATATCGCATCGGAAGATGATGTTACCGGGCTGCTGGCCGAGATGGCTAAGAAGCACGTCATGGTGGAAATCAACCTGACGAGTAATGACGAGATCCTGAACGTGAAGGGCGCTGAACACCCGCTGCCGCTCTACCGCCGGGCCGGGGTTCCCGTTGCACTTTCAACGGATGACGAAGGCGTCTCCCGTGGTGATCTGACGCAGGAATATATCCGGGCCGCTCAAACCTACAATCTGAGCTATGCGGACCTGAAGCAGATGTCCCGGACGGGTCTGGAATATGCGTTTATTCCAGGGCAGAGCCTTTGGGACAACCATCAGGTCGGTAAGCCTGTTGCCGCCTGCCAGACCGTATCTTCATCTCAGCCTGAGAGCGGCCCTTGTGCCGATCTGTTGAAAACCAGCGAGAAAGCCCGCCTTCAGTGGCAGCTTGAATCGCGGTTTGCCGCTTTTGAAACTTCTGCTCCTCACGAAAGCCTCTATCAATGAACCGCCTGAAAACTCTTCTCGGGGCGACTGCCCTGTCCGTCCTCGCAGTTTCAGGCAGCGTCTCCAGCGCATCTGCCAAAACGCGGCCTATTCCTGTGCGCGTAGTTGTGGTGACGACCTTCGAACTTGGCAAGGACACGGGCGACACGCCGGGCGAGTACCAAAACTGGGTTGAGAAGCTCCCGCTCTCGCAGGAAATTCCTGCGCCCGGTACGGACCATGATGTCATGCACTACAACCCGGAACTGCATGTTCTGGGTATCGCGTCCGGGGAAGGGCCGGAGCACATGGCATCGGCCATCACGGCGCTCGTCCTTGATCCGCGTTTTGACCTGAAACATGCCTATTTTGTTCTGGCCGGAATTGGCGGTGTTGATCCGAAGTTCGGTACGGTCGGCTCTGCCATCTGGGCGCCACGCGTGATTAATGGCGGTCTGTCGCATCTGATTGATCCGCGGGAAATTCCGAAATCCTGGCCGGATGGGTTTACGCCGGTTCAGGGCAGTCTCCCGGATGAGAAGCCGCGTCCGCCTTTGCATTCTGTCAGCGGGGACATGGTTTACACGTTCAACCCGCAGCTCGTGCAGTGGGCCTATGGCCTGACGAAAAACATGACCCTGCCGGATACGCCGGGCCTTCAGGCATCCCGCGCGCGTTACAAGGGTTACCCGGAAGCCCTGAAGGCACCGTCGGTCATGGTCGGTGACACCATTTCTGGTGAGACCTTCTGGGTTGGCGAGAAGATGAATGCCTGGGCAGAGCGCTGGGTGCGCTACTGGACCGACAATCAGGGAACATTGGCCACGACGGCAGAAGAAGACGTTGCGTTCTGTCAGGCGCTTGCTGCACAGGCTAAGGCGGGTCGAGTAGATCCCCAGCGTGCTCTGATCCTTCGGACGACCAGCAATTTTGACATGCAGTATCCGGGCCAGACGGCGGCTGAATTGCTGGCGGAAGAAGCGCACGAAGGCAGCTACTCGGCGTTTATTCCATCTGTTGAGGCAGCCTATACTGTCGGCAGTGTCGTGGTGCGCGAGTTGGCCACGCATTGGGACAAATACGAGAAAACCATCCCGGGTGCAGAATAACGACCAGCTCCTGTGTTGAAAGGAAAATGCTCGCCAGATTGAACTGGCGGGCATTTTTTGCGTGTATGCGCTTAAGACATAGTTTGTCGTGAACAGAACGCTTTAGTTTCGATTGATTGGATTCCCATGACTCTCGACGTTTCTTCCGCCATTCTTCAGCGCCGTGCGACCAAGCATTTCGATGCTGCGCACAGCATGCCGGAGAAAGACCTCGAAACTATTCTCGGTCTGGCGCGCCGGATGCCGACGGCCTTCAATATCCAGAACTGGCGCTTTGTGGCTCTCAAGGACCCGGAGTTGCGCAAGCAGGTGCGTGCCGTCTCGTGGGATCAGGCTCAGGTGACGGATGCGTCTGCGCTGATCGTTCTGTGTGCGGACATCAAGGCATGGGAAAAGTCGCCAGAGCGCTACTGGGAAAACGCCCCGGATGCTGTTCGGGAGTACATGGTTGGCGCCATCGACCAGTATTACCGGGGTCGCGAGCAGGTGCAGCGGGATGAAGGCATGCGCTCCTGCGGTATGGCTGCTGCTGCCATCATGTTGGTGGCCGAGAGCATGGGGTATGGAACCTGCCCGATGGATGGTTTTGACTTCGATGCCGTCGGCAAGCTTATCAATCTGCCAGAGGACCATGAGATCGTCATGTTCGTGGCGATCGGAAAGGCCGCGTCTGCTCCGAAGCCATCGGGCGGGGCGCTCCCGGTTTCCGAAATCATGATCGAAAACCGGTTCTGATAAATCGGCTCTGGATGGTGCTGTTGCACTGTCCAGAGCCTGACGGCCTTAATTCTGGCCCGGGATATGCGTCCGGTACGTCGCCCAATGCGCGATCAGTTCATGGACAACCGGCTCACCGGCACGCTCGTTGTTGTCGAAAGCCAGTTTCTGGCCGGGCGCTTCGTCCCCGATGCTCTCGGTGATCGGCACGCCTGGGGGCGGCATGTCAAAATTGCTCCCTGAGCGCAGAACCATGACGCGGTTCAGATCGACATATCCCAGACGGGCGAGTGTCCGCATATCGATCTGATAGGTCTGGCTTTCCTCATTGGTCATGACGAACTGACCCTGATCTTTTGTCCACAGCTTGACCCATTTTTCCGCCCATTCGTTGCGGGACGGGCCATGCCAGTAACGAAGCGCCCCAAGCGTCTCACCCATAATGAGCATTGGCGGCTTCTGAGCGTTGGGGAAGCCTTTCCAGGCCTTCCGGCGCTCGGCAATAGCAGGATCGTCTGCCATTGGAGTGTTTTTGCTCAGGTTGAAGGCCCAGTTCGCCAGACCCTGATTGAGTGGATACGCCTTGCTGAGTTCCGCCACATCCGTGACAGAGCCATAATGGTTTGCGTTGGCTGGTAGCGTGTCCGGCTTGTCTGCCCCGATGGCATACAAACCATACGGCCAGCCTTTCGGAACCGTGCGGTCATCGATTTCCCGCAATGCGTCTCCATCTACAACCCAGCGTGCCCAGGCCACACTACCCACGGACGCGACATTCGGGTTCACGCCAGAAATGCCGGTAAAAATCCAGTAGGTGTGCGTCAGATCATAATGCGGATCGAGCGCAAGCGCGTGCAGGTCAATGCTGCCGCTTTTCAGGGCGATGCCGTAAACGCCATCTGCATTGCGGCGGAGCTTTTCCTGTACGCCGCGAATGGGGCGTTCTTCATCAAGATGGAGACGCTCCACCCAGTCCTGATATTCGCCTGGCTCATCGCCCTTGTCTGCGCCGACTTCCCAGTTGGCGACAACAAGAACTTTGATTTCTTCCTTATGGGGCGCAGCCAGAGCGCTGCCCGCACAGAGAAGCCCGGCAAAAGCCAGGCCTGCATTAAAGCGTTTCAAATCCGTATTCCCCAAAGCCGAAGGTCGTTGGGGAAACACATTATTGGAACAGGATCAGAATGAAAACTTACAAAGCGAGAGAGGGCATGGGCCATTCATCTTCGGTCCAGTCTCCTTTGGACCAGTCCTCGCGCAGTTTGATTGCCAGTTCGTTCAGCGTACCATCCACGATAGCGGCGCGGATCTGCCGCATCAGGCGCTGATAATAGGCCAGATTGTGCCACGTCAGCAGCATTGGGCCGAG
The DNA here is from genome assembly GCF_039638325.1 of Gluconobacter sp. OJA. Taxonomy (NCBI): domain Bacteria; kingdom Pseudomonadati; phylum Pseudomonadota; class Alphaproteobacteria; order Acetobacterales; family Acetobacteraceae; genus Gluconobacter; species Gluconobacter sp. OJA. The sequence continues at coordinate 660,260 of NZ_JBDIWI010000001.1, forward strand.
CATCTCACCAGCACGGAACAGGTGATGCAGATAGGCACGCGTGTAACGGCCCGCCATCGGGCTGTCGTCATGCGGTGTCAGCGGGCGCGTGTCTTCAGCAAAGCGTGCGTTGCGCAGGTTGATGTAGCCGCGCTCCGTATAAGCTCGCGCCGTACGGCCAGCACGCGAGGGCATCACGCAGTCGAACATGTCCACACCACGCATGACCGACCCCAGCAGATCGTCCGGCGTACCAACGCCCATCAGGTAGCGCGCCTTGTCCTGCGGAAGCATGGGCGTTGTGAAATCAAGGGTCGAGAACATGAGTTCCTGACCTTCACCCACCGCCAGACCACCAATCGCATAGCCTTCAAAGCCGATCTCCGTCAGCGCCTTGATGGAATATTCGCGCAAGTCTCGCTCGGTGCCGCCTTGCACGATGCCGAACTGGCCATAGCCATCACGTGCCACGAACGCCTCACGTGAGCGGGCCGCCCAGCGCATGGAGAGTTCCATGGATTTGCGGAGTGCTTCTGGCGTGGCGGGGAGGGCCGGGCACTCATCGAACGCCATGCTGATCGTGGCGTCCAGCTTGTACTGGATGTCCGTCGAGATCTCCGGCGACAGGCGATGCTTGCTGCCATCAATATGGGACTGGAAGGTCACCCCGTCCTGATCGAGCTTGCGGAGCGCGCCGAGAGACATGACCTGAAATCCGCCGGAATCCGTCAGGATCGGGCCGGACCAGTCCATCATCTTGTGCAGGCCGCCCAGCTTCTGCACGCGGTCCGCCGTCGGGCGCAGCATCAGATGGTAGGTGTTGCCCAGAACAATGCCTGCGCCCGTGGAGCGAACGGCATCCATGGTCATGCCCTTCACGGTGCCAACGGTACCAACCGGCATGAAGGTCGGGGTCGGGACGGTGCCGTGACGAGTATGCAGATGGCCGGCGCGGGCCTGTCCGCAGGTTGCTTCCGGAACCCACGTCATTTTTGTGGCCTGTTCGGTCATGGTGCTCGCTCCAGAAGGCAGGCATCGCCATAGGAATAGAACCTCAGTCCGTTGGCGATGGCGTAGGCATAGGCCTCACGCATGGTGTCGGTGCCGCTGAACGCGCAGACCAGCATAAAGAGCGTCGAGCGCGGCAGATGGAAATTGGTCATGAGCAGGTCCACCGCCTTGAAGCGATAGCCCGGCTTGATGAAAATGGACGTCTCGCCCCGCCAGGGCTGAACCGTACCGTCTTCGAGCGCCGCACTTTCCAAGAGGCGGAGAGACGTGGTTCCGACAGCAACAACACGGCCACCTCGGGCGCGTGTTTCGTTGATGGCCTGCGCCGTCTCCGCGTCGATCTCGCCCCATTCTGCGTGCATACGATGCTCGGCGATGGAGGATCGGACAGGCAGGAACGTGCCAGCGCCCACATGAAGCGTCAGCGTTCGGCGCTGGATGCCTTTTGCGTCGAGCGCGGCGAGAAGGTCTGGCGTGAAATGCAGACCGGCAGTGGGAGCCGCCACAGCCCCGCGATGCTTGGAAAAGATCGTCCGGTAATCGCTGTCATCCTGCACGGTCGGCCCGAAGGGACGGTCGATATAAGGCGGAAGGGCCAATGCTCCCACGCGTTCGAGGAACGCATCGAACGCATCCCCTTCGACGGAAAAGCGGATGCTGACGGCACCATCGCCTTCATTTTCCACAACGGAGGCCGTGACCGGATCATCGCCAAAATTCAGCGTATCGTTCGGTTTCAGCTTGCGGGAGTTGCGGGCGAGGGCATGCCAGCTTCCGTCAGCCAGAATCCGGTCCAGCGTGATGCCGATTTTCGCCTCGCCGCGCGTGGCGGAGAGCTGGGCACGGATGACGGCAGTATTGTTGGCAATCAGCAGATCGCCTTCCCGCAGCAGGCCAGGCAGATCGCGTATGATCCGCAGATCGGGTGCTTCTCCGGACCGCACATGCAGCAGCTTTGCGCTGTCACGCGGTCTGGCGGGTTCGGTCGCAATATGGTCGCGGGGCAGTTCGAAATCGAACGTGGCGAGTTCATCCGTCATGGGATGCTCTCTAGCAGGTTCAGCCAACATGAAAACGCCGGACCAGCCGACCCGGCGCATCTTTTCGGTCAAAAGGCGATTTTTTTTGGCGTCAAGCCGTCGAGGTGGATGCGTTTCAGGCGCCCTGTTCACCCTCATGAACAATAACAGGCTCGTTCATGACCGGGAAATTGACCGATCGTGCGATGAAGCACATGTCGTGCGCCTTGTGATGCAGCTCCAGTGCTTTCTCGGCGTCTGACTTGGCGGACAGGGTGACGCGTGGATGAAGCGTTACGGACGTGAACTGCCCAGCGCCGGTGCGTTCTTCTTCCATTTCGCCGGTGGCATGGTCTTCGTATGCCGTGACGACGATGCCTGCCTGCGCACAGAGCCCTAGAAACCAGAGTTTGTGACAGGCCGACAGGGACGCCAGAAGCAGATCTTCGGGATTCCATCGGGCAGGATCTCCGCGAAAAGAAGGATCAGACGAACCTTCAATCGTCGGCTTGCCAGGCGCCATAATATCGTAATCGCGCGTGTAGCTGCGGGCAGAGGATGTGCCGGTTCCCGTATTGCCGGTCCAGATAACTTTCACGGAATAAGTGTGCTGTTTTCCGGCCATGTTTGATCCTGCCTCTTGCTGTCTTCCTGCCCTGACGGCAGGAAGACAGTATGTTCATCGGGCTTTGGGTAATGCAAAGGCCACGACTTCATCGCTGTTGCGCGTTTTTAGCCCACCGTGGCCGCCCACAGCCAGCACGACATATTGTCGGCCGTCTTCGCCCATATAGGTCAGCGGCGTGGCATTGCCGCCGGCATCCAGTTCTGTCTTGAAAAGCGTATGGCCGTCATGCCCATCAAGAACATGGAAGCTTTGATCGGCCAGCGCCCCCATGAATACCAGACCATTCGGCGTGGTCACGCTGCCGCCCATGGAGAAGACGCTGGTAGGCAGGCCAACGGGCATCCGCAGCATGTTCGTCGGGCCAACATTCTTCGTTGTGCCCAAAGCCCGCTCCCAGATGACCCGACGGTGAACAAGATCAATCGCCTGCATCTTGCCCCATGGGGGTGCCAGGCATGGAGCGCCAAACGGGCCAAGCCATGGCTTCACGACGGCCGCGAAGGGCAGGCCATGCTGTGGGTTGTTTGTGAAAACAGGTTCTGGATAAGGCTGGGTCCAGTCATGCCAGGATTTGTAGAGCCCTTTGGCAAGAGCTTTTTCCTGCGGCACCAGCGTCATCAGGAACGGAATGAACGTGGTGTTGATATACATGACACCGTGCGTCGGATCGATGGTGCCCCCATACCAGTCTGCCACGCCATCAAACGCTGGAAAGCCCACGGTTCCCTGCTGGCTCGGCGGTGTGAAAAGGCCCTTGTCCCGCATGGAGCGGAAGGCAATGCGGCAGAACATCTGATCGTATGGGGTCGCGCCCCACATATCATCTTCTGTCAGATTAGGGCGGCGCAGATTGGGCATGTCGACGGACAGTGGCTGCGTCGGCGAATAGTGCTCGCCCGGCGTGTCCCCGGCAGGTACGGGGGTTTCCTGAACGCGATAGAATGGAGCACCGGTACGCCGGTCCAGCACGAAGAGTTCGCCCTGCTTGGTTGTTTGTACCAGTGCGGGCGTCAGGGTGCCGTGGGCATCTGGCAGATCCACCAGAGATGGGCCGACGGGCAGGTCAAAATCCCACAGATCATGATGAACGGTCTGGAAATGCCAGCGCTCCTCGCCCGTCGTGATATCCAAGGCGACAAGGGAGCTGTCATACTTCTCGTCAAAGCTCCGGCGCTTGCCACCGAAATAGTCAGGCGTGGCAATCCCGAGCGGGACGTAAACCATGTTCAGCCCGGCATCGGCCGTATAGACGCCCCAGCCATTGGCGGTGCCACGGGTAAAGACTTCGCCCGGATCCAGAGGTTTGTTGGTCGGTGTGCGGCCCATGTCCCAGGCCCAGGCCAGTTGGCCCGTAATGGCGTCAAAGCCACGAATAACGCCGGAGGGCTCGCCAACCGTCTGATCATCATAAACCCAGCCACTTGTCATGATGCGGTTATGCAGCACCATGGGTGGGGAGGTGATGAAGTGAAAGCCGGGTGGAATAGCTCCCATCCCACCCCGGAGATCCACAACGCCATGATCGCCAAAACTTTCGCAGAGTTTTCCCGTGTCTGCATCGACTTCAAACAGGGTTGGAGGGGAGCTGGAATTTGTTGAGACGATGCGATGGGCGCAATCCGTTCCCGGCGCATTGACGTAGGACACGCCACGACAGGCCTGATAGATGTTCTTGCCGAATTCCCCACCCGGCGAATATCGCCAGATTTCCTTTCCGGATGTTGCATCCAGCGCCACGACATCTCGGTGTGGCGTGCAGAAAAACAGCCGGTTGCCGATTTTGATTGGGGTTGCTTCAAAGCTGAATTCCCGCCCGCGGGAGTTCTCGCCAGCGCGTGGCAGATCCTTGCTGTGATAGACCCACGCCACTTTCAGGTCGTGTGCGTTGGAAGCGTTGATCTGGGTTGGCATGGCAAAGCGGTCTCCTGCCGGAGAGCCGCCATAGAACTGCCAGTCATTGGCAGCCTGCTGGTCCGCGCCCGGAAGGGTCGCACCGGTCTCACCGGGGAACGGATTGAACTGGTGGTCGCGCGATGCAGTAATGTGCCAACCGCAGGCAAACACGAAGACAAAGAGTGCCGCGCAGAAGGCCATGCCGCCTGCAACAACGGGTTTGTCGAAGGAGCGACGCTCCGTGCCCTGGAGCAGTCGTCCCGTAATCCATGGACTGAATACCCACAGGCCCATCCCCGCTGGCAGGGCAAGAGGCGGGAGAAGGCGCCAGCCATCAAGGCCTACGCGCCCCAATGCCCAAACAAGCGTATAAAGCAGGAGGGCGGCATAAACTGCGGAAGCACCGGGGTGAAGCCGGATCATCAGAATGCCGGACGCCACCATGAGGACGCCTGCGACGGCGTAGTAGAAAGAGCCTCCCAGCCCAATCAGCCAGAAACCGGGCAAGGCCAGACCCAGGCCGAGCAGAACGAGTAAGATGCCAGTTACAAGGGGCAGGAACGAACTGCGTCGAGGCGTAGGCGGCATGGAATTTTCCTTCGGGGTAACCGAAAGGATTAATCCCGCACGGGGGAGCGCAGTTTCCTAAAAAAGAAAATAGGGCGCTCTTTTACTCAAGACTGTTTCAGATCGACTTCAGTGCGCCACCATCAACACGGATCATGCTGCCGGTTATATAGGCAGCACCCGTACTGGCGAGGAAAGCCACAGTCGCACCGAACTCTTCGACAGTGCCGTAACGTCCAACGGGGATATTGCGGGCCTTTTCTGCCTGAACGGCCTCCGGTGTTTTGCCCGCCTTGCGGGCTTCGGCCTCTGCCAGGAAATGGGTTCGATCCGTTGTAATATGGCCGGGCAGAAGCATGTTGACCGTCACGCCATGGGGCGCCACTTCCGTCGCAAGCGTTTTGGACCAGCCCGCGAGTGCCGAGCGTAATGTGACGGAGACGCCAAGCCTGATATTCGGCTCAACCACAACAGCCGATGCGATGGTAAGGATGCGCCCCCAATGGCGCTCCTTCATACCGGGCAGTACTGCATCCGTAATTCGGAACAGACTCAGAACCATGGTCTCAAATTGCTGTTTCCATGTGTCTACAGAAATGCCCTCAACACCTGATGGGGAGGGGCCGCCAGTATTGTTTACGAGAATGGAAATATCCGGGTGCTGTGTGCGGATGGCCTGAACGCATTCCTCAACGGAGGTGCTGTCCGACAGATCAACCGGCAGTGTAGCCGTCTGAACGCCGTGCTGGCGGGCAATTGCCATGGCAGCTTCTGTCAGCCTGTTACTGACGCGTGCAGCCAGAACGATATGAACGCCTTCTGCTGCTAGTGCCTCCGCAACGCCCCGGCCCAGACCCGAAGATGCGCCAAGAACAAGAGCTTTGCGGCCGGAAATCTGGAGGTCCATATCAGAGTATCCTTAGGGGCAATGTAGAATTGAGGAAGGTGAGCGGGTAACGATCAGCGCATCCCCGGCTGTTTCTTGACCGTCTGCCAAAGCGTTTCCAGCGTTTCCAGATTTTGCTCGCCCATTGTTTTACCCTCAGAGGCCAGGCTGGCTTCCATGGCTTCAAAACGGCGCGTGAACTTCCGGTTGCTGCGACGTAATGCGGCTTCCGGGTCAATGCCCAGCTTGCGTGCCAGACTGGCGACAGTGAACAGGACATCCCCGAGTTCGTCTTCGATCCGGTCGCGGTCTCCGTCCAGTTCAGCTTTAAGTTCGCTGATTTCCTCTTGCACCTTTTCCAATACGCCTGACGCATCATCCCAGTCGAACCCGACGCGCGCTGCACGGCGGCACAGTTTGGCGGCTCTGACCAAGGCAGGCAGGTGCTGGGCCACACCAGCGAGTGCGCCATATTCCGCTTTGGCGTGGCGCTCGGTTTCTTTCGTGCGTTCCCACAGGTCTTCGTCGTGTTCTACATCGCTGAAGATGTTGGGATGACGGCGGACCATCTTGTCAGCGATCTTTCCAGCAACGGTTTCGAAGTCAAATTGGCCCTTTTCTTCAGCCATTTGAGCTTGGAACACGACTTGTAGCAGCAGATCCCCGAGTTCATCCGGCAAGGAATCACTGTCATCCCGGGCGATGGCATCCATCACCTCATACGCTTCTTCTATGGCGAAGGGCGCAATGGTTTCGGGTGTCTGTGCCACGTCCCACGGGCAACCGCTCTGCGGGTCGCGCAGGCGCTTCATAATGTCCAGAAGGCGGTCAATCTGACGGACGGGGGGGGTCTGGGTCATAACAGCTCCTGGGTAATGATCTGGCGTCTGGCCTGACCCAAAAGCATACTCTTTCGTTGCACAGACAGAAAGCACAGAGCGCACGAACTGCTCTCACGGGATGACAGCACCAAGGGTAACGCTATAAGAAGGCCAGCCCGGCTGCTTGGACAGGCCGGACATTTTTTGCAGACCGGATTTAAATACATGGCCAGGATCTTTATCGACGGAGAAGCAGGAACCACGGGGCTTGGCATACGCCAGCGTATCGAGGCCCTGCCCGAAAGTTACGGTTTCGAACTGCTATCGATTGATCCGGCTCTGCGAAAAGATGCTGAGGCACGGCGTGCCCTGCTGGCGCAGGCGGATATTGCCATTCTCTGTCTGCCAGACGATGCCGCGCGTGAAACCGTTGCTCTGGCAGAGGGTCTGAACGTCCGTATTCTGGATGCAAGTACGGCGCACCGGATCGCCGATGGCTGGGTTTATGGTCTGCCGGAACTGGATGAAGATCAGGGCGCTCTGATCCGCGGTGCGACCCATGTTGCGAATCCTGGCTGTTATCCGACGGGTGCAATTGCACTGTTGCGGCCGCTGGTTCGCGCTGGACTTGTCCCAGCAGACCACTCCATCTCCATCAATGCCGTATCGGGTTACAGTGGGGCAGGGCGCTCCGCAATCGAGGCGCATGAACGGGATGGCGGCCCGGCATTCTTTCTTTATGGGCTGACGCTGGAGCACAAGCATCTTCCAGAAATCCAGCACTATTCCGGCCTGACGCGCCAGCCGGTGTTCGTGCCGTCTGTAGGGCACTTTCCGCAGGGCATGATTGTGTCCATCCCGCTTCACCTTGCGGATCTGCCCGGCCATCCGACGCCGCGCGATCTGGAGGCAACGCTTGAAAAAGCTTATCGCGGGTGTGACCATGTGCGAGTTCTTCCGTCTGAACCCAAACTTCTGGCAGATGCGCTGGCCAATACGGACAACATGGAGCTCCGTGTGCACGGCAATGCGCAGGGAGAAAAAGTAGTTCTGACCGCGCGTCTCGACAATCTGGGCAAAGGAGCCTCTGGCGCTGCGATCCAGAATCTGCTTTTGATGCTGGGTCTCTGATTTTCCACGGTTTGGGATTTTTTTTTCACGGTCTGGTCCTTTGCTCAGGAATGCACTAGGGTCTGGGCCGTTCGCGCGAGAGTGGCGGAACGGTAGACGCAGTCGGCTCAAAATCGACCGCCGAAAGGCATGGGGGTTCGAATCCCCCCTCTCGCACCACAAACCGGGCGCACCAGTCTGGCTGCACCCGAGGACCGTTTAGCCCGGAACGAGCATGTCCAAGCCGACTGTCAGACCTTCCCGCCCGTTCTTTTCCTCTGGTCCGTGCGCAAAACGCCCTGGCTGGTCCCTCTCGGCTCTGGATCAGGCCCTGCTGGGACGGTCACATCGTGCCCCTGAAGGCCGTGCGCGCCTGAAGGAAGTCATTACCCGCTCAAAAAATATCCTAGGCATTCCCGCAGACTGGCGTCTGGCTGTTGTTCCGGCTTCGGACACCGGGGCGGTTGAGATGATTCTCTGGGCCATCGCCGGTGAGCGCGGCATGGATGTACTGTCTTTTGAAAGTTTTTCCGGAACATGGGCGCAGGATCTGCGGGACGTTCTGAAAATCGAAGATCTTCGCGTGCTGGACGCTCCTTATGGAGAGCTTCCGGATCTGGCGGCTGTGGACTGGTCCCGCGATGTCGTCCTGACCTGGAACGGTACAACGTCAGGCGTTCGCATTCCGAATGCAGAGGCTATTCCCGTCGAGCATGACGGTTTGATCATCTGTGATGCAACATCCGCTGCTTTCGCCATGGACCTTCCTTGGGATCGTCTGGATGTTGTCACCTGGTCCTGGCAGAAGGCCCTCGGCGGTGAAGCTGCTCACGGCATGGTGGCCATCAGCCCCCGTGCTGCCGCTCGTCTGACAGAGGCCTCCCCACGTCCGCTGCCCAAGATTTTCCGTCTGACGGGAAAGAAGGGCCTGCTAGAGGCAGTGTTTGAAGGGGATACCATCAACACGCCTTCCATGCTGTGCGTCGAAGATGCTCTGGATGGTTTGCGGTGGGCAGAATCTGCAGGTGGTCTCCCTGCTCTCAAGGCGCGCTCGCAAGCCAGTCTGGCCGTCGTAGCGGAATGGGTGGAAAAGACGGATTGGGTGTCCTTTCTTGCGTCCGATCCTGCAACGCGGTCCTGCACGTCAATCTGCCTCAAAATCGTAGCACCCTGGTTCGAGGCCCTGTCGTCTGAAGCCCGGGCCAAGGCTGTCAAGCACTTGACCGGGCTGGTCGCGCAGGAAGGTGCAGGCTATGACCTCGCGTCTTATCGAGACGCCCCTGCTGGTTTGCGGATCTGGGGAGGAGCCACCGTTGATGCAGCGGATATTCAGGCTCTCCTTCCGTGGCTGGACTGGGCGTATGAGTGCACGCGCGAGGAGTTTGCTGCATGAGCCTGTATTCCGAGACCCCTAGCGCTGCCCTTCTGCCGTCTGGCTTCTCTGACCTTCTCCCGGGTGAAGCCGAAGCTGAGGCGCGGGGTATTGCCTGCGTCATGGAAGCCTTTTCCCGCCATGGTTATGAGCGTGTACGTCCGCCCATGCTGGAGTTTGAAACTTCCCTTCTGAATGGTTCAGGCGGTGCGCTCTCCACTCAGACGTTCCGTCTGATGGACCCAAGCTCTCATCGTATGATGGCTCTTCGGCCAGATATGACGACGCAGATTGCTCGTATCGCCAGTGTCCGCCTTCAGGATGCTCCGCGCCCGCTGCGTCTCTCCTATTCCGGAAGCTGTATCGTCATCGGCACGCCAGGACGTGAAGCTGACCGTCAGGTTTCTCAGGCTGGTATCGAACTGATTGGCCCGGATTCTGCACAGGCTGATGCTGAAGTGGTGGCGCTGGGCGCCAGAGCACTTGAGGAACTGGGCATCAAGGGTGTGTCCTTTGACCTCTCGATGCCAGCTCTGGCTCTGGGCCTGATCGAGACTGCTATTCCTGAAGCGGACCGGGAAGATCTGATTCAGGCGCTGAACCGCAAGGATGCAGCATCTGTTGCTGAACTTGGCGGCTCAATCGCGGACACTCTGGCGGTTATGCTTCAGGCCGCAGGTCCTGCCAGTCGCGCGCTTGATCTGCTCGCTTCTCTCGATTTTCCGGCTTCCGTCCGTCCGCATTTCGAGCGTCTGGTTGCCTCCGTTGCCGCTATTCGCGAGCGCGCACCGTCCTTGCGTTTGACGGTAGATCCCGTGGATTTCCGGGGATGGCAGTATCATACCGGACTATGCATCACGGTCTTTTCCACCACCTCGCGTGAAGAACTGGGTCGTGGTGGACGGTATATTGCGGGTCAGGAGCCAGCCTGTGGTTTGACGTTGCGTCCGCAGGCGCTGTTGCGTGCGGCTCCTGTGCCTCCGTCCCGTCCGCGGTGCTATGTGCCCGTTCGGCTGGAGGATGAGGCCATGGCAGCCCTCCATGCTCAAGGTTTTGCGACGGTTTCTGCACTTGAAGTAGATGCAGAGCCTGATGCCGAAGCGCGCCATCTGCGCTGCACTCATGTCTGGCGGAATGGCGCAGCGCACGCGCTCTGACCCCCAGTTTTTTCTAATTTCTGCTCTGCATACCAAGTCGAGGAAGCCAGCTCATGTCCAACGTCACCGTGATCGGAACCCAGTGGGGGGATGAGGGTAAAGGCAAGATTGTAGACTGGCTTGCCAGCCGCGCCGATATCGTTGTCCGTTTTCAGGGTGGTCACAACGCTGGTCATACGCTGGTTGTCGGCGATCAGGTCTATAAGTTGTCGCTGCTGCCATCGGGTCTCGTGCGTGGCCAGATCGGCGTAATCGGCAATGGCGTCGTCATCGACCCGAAGGCCCTGATGTCCGAGATTGACCGTGTGACGGCGCAGGGCCTGAAGGTCACGCCGGAAACGCTGTGGATTGCTGAGAATGCTCCGCTGATCCTGCCAGTCCATGGTGCGCTGGATCGTGCGCGTGAAGCTGCTCGCGGTGATCGCAAGATCGGCACGACTGGCCGCGGTATCGGCCCGGCTTACGAAGACAAGGTTGCACGCCGTGCCATTCGCGTCTGTGATCTGGCCGAGCCGGAGACGCTGGACTGGAAGCTGGACGAAGTGCTTCTGCATCACAACACGCTGCTGGCGGGTCTGGGTGCTGAGACCTTCACGAAGGAAGAACTCAAGGACTTCCTGACGGAATTCACACCGCGTCTGATGTCTTTCGCATGCCCGGTCTGGGACCGTCTGGACGAAGCACGTCGTGCTGGTCGTCGTATCCTGTTTGAAGGTGCACAGGCCGTCATGCTGGACGTCGATCACGGCACCTATCCGTTCGTGACGAGCTCCAATACGGTTGCTGCGGTTGCTGCGTCTGGCAGTGGTGTCAGCCCGTCTTCCATCGGCTTCGTGCTGGGTATTGCCAAGGCATACACAACCCGCGTGGGCGAAGGTCCGTTCCCGAGCGAGCTGTTTGATGACGTTGGCCGCACGATCGGTGAGCGTGGTCATGAGTTCGGCACGGTTACTGGCCGTCCGCGTCGTTGTGGCTGGTTCGATGCTGTCATGCTGCGCCGTGCAGCCCGCGTTGGTGGCGTCACGGGTATTGCCCTGACGAAGCTGGACGTGCTGGACGGTCTGGAAGAAATCTCGATCTGCGTTGGCTATGAGCTGGACGGCAAGAAGATCGATACCTTCCCATCCGCTCCGGGTGCACAGGCCCGTGTGAAGCCAATTTATGAGACAATGCCAGGCTGGCAGGAAACCACAGCGGGCGCCCGTTCGTGGGGTGAGCTGCCGGCACAGGCCATCAAGTATGTTCGTCGTATTGAGGAGCTGATTGAAGCTCCGGTTACGCTGCTGTCCACCAGCCCGGAGCGTGATGACACGATCCTGATGCGTGACCCGTTCGAAGACTGAGTTTTTTCTGAACGGGAAACCGCCGTTCCGTTAACGAAGCCTCAATTCCTGTCCGGCATAGAGTGTCAGACAGGAATTTGATGGAACGGACATGGATTACACTCAGGGAGATGACAGCCCCGAACTGCTGATTGCAGACCGTTACCTGGTGAATACGAGCCAGAAACAACCTAACCTCAGCGGCTGTCCTGCCTGGGTGGCTCAGGATATTACGGCCACAGGTTCAACCTGGCTGGCTCTGGCACCGTCCATGCCATCTCCCCATCTCTCTGATCTTATGTTTTTCCGACATGAGAGTGTCATCGGCCTGCATGCCCATGAGTATCATGCAGGCTCGCTCTGGGTGCTATGTCCGCACCCTCCCGGACCGTCCCTGAAAGACAATCTGGGCGTCTGGTCTGAAAGCCAGATCATTGATGGGGTTATACGCCCTATTGCCGATGCTCTTGAGAAGCTCTCTTCCATGGGGCTGACCTGTCGCGGGATCCGGCCAGATAATCTGTTTGTTGGGCAGGGGCTGCATCAGGTGGTGGTGGGCCCGCTTGGGGTTGCCTGTAACGCAGAAGCGCAGCCTGTCCTGTTCGAGCCTTTGTCTTCCGCAGTCTGTCATCCAACGGCGCGGGGAGGTGGGACAATTGCCTGTGACATCTTTTCATTGGGAGTACTGGTTCTCTCCCTTTGCATCGGGGAACTGCCTCTGAGGGGCATGTCAGATAACGAAATTCTGCAACGACGTTTTGAGGTGGGTTCTGCTGAGGCCTACATGCAGGGGCATAATGTTCCCGCAGGTCTGGTCTCCCTTCTGGAGGCCATGCTTTCAGACAGGCCCGAAAACAGACCCTCTCCCAATGACCTTATAACGATTGCGCCGAGCAAGCTGTTTTCAATCCGGCCTGATATTCCCGCGCGCTCGCCGCTGGTCATTGGCGGTGTGGAGGTCAGAACACCACAGGCACTGGCATGGTATGCCGGGAAATATCCCAATGAGTTCCTGTCTTTGCTTCAGCGAAAAATTGTCAGCCAATGGTTACATCGAGAGCTGGAGCTGTCGGTCATGTCCAGCCTGATCGAACAGGCTGGAATTGCGTTTTTGCCATCCAGCGGAAACAAAGCCGTCGACCCGACGACAATGGTTGTGACACGGGCCATTGCCATTCTGGACTCTGCCGCTCCAATGTTCTGGGCCGGACACTGGTTCTGGCCATCCGCCATTCCTCATATGTTGGCGTGTGCCGAAGCCGGACGGTTCCCGCCTGAAGAGCAGCGCAATATTCGTGGGATAGCGGGCTTCCTGATGACGAGCCCGGAAGTGTTTGATGTTCCTTCGCTGCCCGCATTGCAGGCAAAGCAGATCAATGATCTCGCGACTGATGCGCGGCGAACAGGTGCAAAGGGAATGGAGCAGATCCGTCGTGTACCTTACGACGTGAATGTCTATCAGCCCTGCCTGTCTTCTCGTTGCCTGAAAGAACGGATCTCGTTGTCAGCGGGTCTGTTGCAATGGCTGGATCGGCACGTTTCTGAACAGGAGCTCTCTGCCGACGACCTAGGGCGTTCAGGCTTTCTGGACGATCAGATGCGGACCTTTCTGGAAAGTCATTGCGCGCGCCAGGGAATCATCCCACTTGCTCAGTCCCAGAAAGCGGGTCTTCCGTCCTGGCTTTCGGATCTGACATTGATGGCTGCGGCCCAGCGACGTTTCGACAAGACGCCCCTCAGTGCTGTGGCAAAGCGGGCGCTTTCTTTGCTGGAAAACGAGCTTAAGCAATGGCGAAGCAAAACGACGAGAGCAAAGCGTCGTGCCCGGCTTTTTCAGCTGGCCGAAACGGGAAATCTTACGAAGTTTCTTGATAACGTCACTGACCCTGCCGGCTTGCAGCATGATCGCAAGTTGGCTCGACAGGCTGAAGCAGAGATTGCACATCTTGAGAAAATTCTCGAAGAGGAGCCTGTCCGCAAAGCTGTCCATGAAAAACAGGCCCGCAATGCTGGAGAGTTCTTCTCACTCTTGATCGGGATTGCTGCCGCGATGACCAGTATCTGGCTGGAGTTTTGTGAATGACCCGCCAGTCAGTGCGTTTGCGTGTAACGGAGGCGAGTTTCAAATGGTGGCACGGCCTCATTCTTGGCCTGCTTTTGGCATATGTGCCGGGCAGTCTGCTTGTGGGCGGTGTTCTGCTGCTGCCCCTGATCGTGCTTCGATTCATCGATCCGGATGCTGATCGGCAGCGGATCATGATTGTTCTGTTTTATCTGGGGGCTGTCATGGTTCATCCCTTGAGGGAAGCATGGTTGTCACATGGGGATTGGGAGGCCTGTACCCAGCAAATTATGCAGCCAATGCTGCTTGTGATGGACTGGATGGCCGTTGGTGTGGCGTGGCTGGTCGCTGAAGCGTCTGCCATTGGTGCCAGACTTTGGTATGCGGATTATGTTCGCAGAGAGCGCAGGGCCATCGAAAAGAAGACCGACGCCCTGCGAGAGGAATGGCTGACTTCAGACGGTGAGAGGCAGCCCTGAAAGGGCCGGTATCTTCAATCTTCCGGGGTTTCTTCTTCTGAGGGGCTCTCGACAAGCCGGGAGGCAAGATCTCCCGTAGCTCCACCCACAAGACCGCGCGCATAATCCTGAGCTGAGAACGGGCGCAGGTCTTCGGCCTGTTCGCCGACCCCGACCATGTGCACGGGCAGTTTGAACTGTTCTGCTAGTGCGACCACAATTCCGCCGCGGGCAGAACCGTCCAGTTTGGTCACGATCAGGCCTGTCACGTTCACCAGCTCACGGAACACGCGCACCTGCTCAATGGCGTTCTGACCGGTCGTTGCATCCAGCACCAGCAATACGGAATGCGGGGCGGTTGGGTCGAATTTCTGCATGACGCGGATGATCTTGGCCAACTCTTCCATAAGCGCGCCCTTATTATGCAGGCGGCCGGCCGTATCGATGAAGAGAAGATCTTTGCCCTCTTCCGTCGCGCGTTTGATGCCGTCATAGGCAAGACCCGCAGCATCTGCTCCGTGTTTTCCCGCGATAACGGGCACATCTGAGCGTTGCCCCCAGACCTGAAGCTGTTCGACAGCCGCAGCACGGAAGGTATCTCCCGCCACGAGCATGACGGATTTGCCTTCTTCGCTGTAATGGCGGGCCATTTTGCCGATGGTTGTGGTCTTGCCTACACCGTTGACGCCCACCACGAGAACGACATGTGGCTTCTTCTTCGGATCAGGTTCAAACGGGATCGCAACGGGCTCCAGAACCCGCGCAATCTCTTCGGCCAGGGCATCGCGAATTTCGTCACTTGTGACGTCCTTACCAAAACGGGAGCTGCGAAAGCTCTCGATGACACGCTCTGCCACGACAGGCCCTAGATCTGCCGCGATCAGTTCGTCTTCGAGTTCTTCAAGAGCAGCATCGTCCAGCTTGCGATGCGTGAACACAGCTCCGAGACGTGAGCTCGAGCGTGAAAGACCCTGTTTGAGTCGTGAGAAAAATCCAGCCATTTACGGGAGTTCGGACAGGTCAGGCCCAACGTCAAGTCTGTAGCGTCGATTTCCTGAGAGTAAATGGGCTGTTGGGCGATTGTTTCACACATTTACAGTCTGACAGCCTTCTAGTTTTCTGTAAGGGCGTATGGTTCTTCATCCCGGTTTCGTGGCTTGCGCCATGCTTAGGAGTCATAATCTTCTTGTAGGAATCTGTTTTCAGGCTCCGTGAGGTGGCTGGATAAGCGCCCTAATATTGGCTAGCAGACGAATAGATGGATCGTTTGCGCCCTTGTTTCCCGAAGAGCCACGGCAGACCGAATTGATGCCTGCCGTGTGCTGAGCGGCATTATTTTTGTCAATCGGAACGGCCTGCGCGGGCCTAAAAATATGCGCTGCAAAAGACGCTTTATAACAGCGGGAAACATTGAGGCTACATGGGTGCTTCATGGGAGGAATGGCCTATCTGCCAAAAGGCAGCGCCGCAGACCATGGTGATTGATGCGGCTTCTCTCAAAATATACTGCACGGCTTTGAGCCCGTGCGTAAAAAAGAATTCAGGGCGACTGCCTTGCTGGGCAGCCTCTGTAAGGGAAGAATGGCTTTAGGCAGCCCAGGGTTATGATGCTGACTGGTTTTGGGGCTGTTCTGGAGTAAAAAGGGATAAACCCTTGCATTCTGGGACGAAGGTCTCTGGAAATCCGCATCGGGTACTATAAGCAACACAGATAAAAATGCCTTAATCGCATCGAAATCATGTTCTCAGGTCTCAAGGATTGGAGGCGTCTCGCAACGCACTATAATAGATGCCCGAATGTCTTCTTCTCAGGCATTTGTCTTTCTGCAACCGTCATGTTCGGACTATGTGTCTTGAGCTAGGTATTGGTGTCACCTTTTGGCCGTTGAAGTATCTGCCCGCATAGAATGCGTGTCCAGCCATCAGGGGGGGGCCTGGAGATCCGCTTTTTTCTTTATTGGTGTTGCGTTGCTTTGGCGCCCCCACCGAAATTGTATCTAGAATCTTGCCTGACTTTGGGTGCCCGGTGCGATAGGCCCGGACAACGCAAATAAAGACAGGTAGTTGTTGATCAGATATTCCGTGTGCTCGTTAGAAAGAGCCGCGTGTTCAACGTCTGGAACACTAGGATTTGAGCATCGGAACCAGATTAAAGGGGGGACATCAGCTTTTGCTCTCATCCGCATGAGCCATAGCTTTGTCTAGATTTAGGTCAAGATACCTTAAAATCCACAGTCCACTAGATGCCTAGAGCTGATTGTCAAGCCCACGCCAACGAGAAAGCCTCTTCTCAACATCAAAAAATGACTGTCTCATTTTATCCATCCAATCATCAAAGGAAAAATGAAATCATAGATACCTTCTAAAAACCAAAGGATTTTCTGAACCCTCTAGTTAGCGACTCTTGCGATGATCTTCCTGTTGAGGGATGATGTTTCATGCATCAAAATCGTCAAACTCTTCTGCAACTCTTTCTAACCCAGCTTCGGGTTATCGGCGCCTTGATGCTGCGCGAATTGCATACACGATTCGGACGTGAAAATCTCGGATATCTTTGGATCGTAGGTGAGCCGATCCTTTTCTGTGCAGGTGTCGCCATCGCTTGGACAGCCATCCGCCCCTCATACGAACATGGCCTACAGACTACAGCTGTTGTAATTACAGGCTATGTCCCCCTGACGATGTGGCGGCACTGCCTAGCAAGTTCCGTTCGGGCATTTGAAGCGAACGGAAGTTTACTCTTTCATCGACAAGTAACGCCTCTTGACATCATTACGGCTAGAAGCATTCTCGAAATAGCAGGAACGATCATTGCAGGGGTTATCGTTTGCTCGGGGGCAATGTTGCTAGGGTATATGACGCCCCCGAAGGATTACGGACTTCTTTACATAGGAATTTTTTACCAAAGCCTTTTTTCTTATGCGACGGCTTTGCTTGTCGCCGCTCTGAGCCAACGATCAGAATTAGTCGAAAAATCTATAACTGTTTTTTCTTATCTTTCTTTGCCGTTTTCTGGTGCTTTTATTTTGGAAAGCTGGCTGCCGCTTAAGGCAAGGAACCTTCTTCTCTGGTCTCCATCAGTCAATAATATTGAAATGATTCGTGGTGGGCAATTCGGAAATAATATTCATCCATACTACGATATGGTTTATAATTCATACGCAACAGCATTCATGCTTATTTTGGGAATTTCACTCACGCTTAGAAGTAGAAAATACATTAATGTCCAGTGATTTTCTGAGAAAGGATCTTCAATTTATTAGGGTATTTTTATTCGTATTTGGTTGGTGAGTAACATCGGTTATTCCTCTTTTCAGGGAGCGGGTTTGCAGATCCGTTGAAAGGATCGTCCCGCCTTCCTGTCGCATCGCCTGCGTAACCCCTCTTGACCAGTGGATATACTGGCTCGTGCAGTAGTCTCTTCTGAATGTTCGAATGGATCGAAAGTTTCAAGGAGAACTCTTCACAAGGTGTAATACGTTAGCGTGGTAAAAAATATATTCTCCTGATGGAATAAAGGGTGGGGAAGCTACGTTGCCTTCCTGTGATGTTTGAGGCAAAGCAGACCTATGGCTAAATCGTTCATCACCTCGTCTTCCAGATCCGATGCAAAATTTGGGCTTAGCATCAGACAGATAAGTGCCTGGGCCAAGCGTCGCGTGGTTTTTCTCATGATGGTGATTCTGCCGACGCTGTTGGCTATTATCTATTATGGCCTTATCGCGTCTCCTCAATATGTCTCGCAGGCCGATTTCGTCGTTCGCGGGCAGGCGCCGCAGACCCCAGGGCTGCTGGCGGGGATTTTGTCTTCTGGCGGCGCAGCAGGTGGTAGCGAGGACACGTATGCCGTCCAAGACTACGTCATGTCGCGCGACGCAGCGCAGCTTTTGCTGAAAACGCAGGATCTCGCTAATGTTTTCGACATTTCCGAGGCAGATGCTCTGGCGCGGTTTCCGAATTTCTATTCGGGGCGTACGTTCGAGCATTTCTATCGCTACTATAAGAGGCATGTGAAAGCCGAGCTCGATACGACGACCGGCCTTTCTACGCTTACTGTTCGCACCTTCGGGGCGGCGACTTCCCAACGTATTGCCCGCTCGCTCCTTACAGCCGCTGAGCAGCTTGTCAACGAGATGAATGCGCGACAGCGCGAAAATACCATTGCAGCATCTCTGCGCGAGCGAGATGCTGCAATCAGCCGTCTGCAGGCACTTAATACCCGGATCGATGCATATCGCAATCAGACAGGCTTGCTCGATCCACAGCGTCAGTCCCTGCCGCTTCTGACCGATCTTGCCGGTCTCGATACGGCGAGAATGACCACTCGCGTACAACTCGAGCAGCTTCGGCGCTCCACGCCCAGTAGCCCTTTGATCGAGGTGCTGACACGACGACTGAGTGCGCTGGATCAGGAGATTGCCAATTCGGCGACCAAGGTGACAGGCGACGGCAAATCATTCGTGCCGAAGATCAGCAAATATGAGGATCTGGTCTTTCAACGGCAGCTTTTGGAGCGGGAAGTCAGCGCGGCTGATGCGGCGCTCGACGCTGCACGAATTCAGGCCGACCGGCAGCAGCTTTATCTGGAAGAGATCTCCCAACCTGATCTGCCCGACTATCCCATCTATCCACGAAGTGTTGCAGACATCGCCATCGTTTTCGTAACCATGCTCGGATTGTATTTCATTGGTGCGTTACTGGTTGCAGGTGCCCGTGAGCATAAAAGCATGTGAAAGCTAACTGATGTTGCAATGCATTGATCTTATAAAGGACTATCCGGTCCATGGAGGAAGGCGCCGCATACTTAACGGCGTTAATTTCACCCTTAAAAAGGGCGAAAAACTCGGGATTCTTGGGCGTAACGGTGCAGGAAAGTCGACTTTGATCCGCATCATTGGGGGGGTAGAGCACCTTACGGGGGGGAGAATCGAGCGGGATATGACTGTTTCGTGGCCCCTCGCCTTTGGGGGAGCGTTTCAGGGTAGCTTGAGCGGGTTAGATAACCTGAAATTTATTTGCCGGATCTACAATCTCGATTATGCGGATACCCGAGCTTTTGTGGATGATTTTGCCGAACTTGGGCATCAGCTTACCGAGCCTGTCAAAACTTATTCGTCAGGAATGCGGGCACGATTGGCTTTTGCCCTTTCGATCGTCATCGAGTTCGACTGTTATTTGATAGACGAAGTAATAATGGTTGGAGATGCGCGTTTCCATGCGCGTTGCCAGGAAGAACTCTTTGGGAAGCGCGATGAACGGGCAATGATCGTTGTCTCACACGATATGGGTTTTATGAGAGAGACGTGCAACCGAGTTGCAGTTCTTGATCAGGGGGAACTGACTCCTTACGATAGCATGGATGAAGCCATTTCTACCTACGAATCTCTGTAGTGAATGTCTTTAGTGAGGTTTTTGCATGGCGGTGGGATGGACATGGAATGTGAGGAGAGCGACGCTAAAATAACCAGACATTTTTCTTGCAGCGGTCTGTGACGATATATGGCTTTTTAATTGAAGCCACTGTTGCTCCGTTTGATCGAGGTAAGATCTTTTTATATCTTCTAGGGTGCTTCAAAAGTCACAATTTCTCAGAAGGATTCAAGTGAATTCTCTGGTGGGTTCCAATGCGTCAAGTTATTCGGACCATAAAACCGGCTGTTTCATTTTCTCGTTCTTTGTTGTGTCCTAAAGAATGGAATAACGGGGCTTATTTTATATTTAAAGGATTTTTCAAACCCTTCACCTGTTGCAACAAGTGGAAAACCAGACCAGAAAGAGTACATGATCGTATATCCCAAGCAACGAGCTGCTATGCCGACTAATTCTCTTATAGGTTCTTCCCGGTGTTCCAGCGTTCTTGGCCTGTCGCAGGTGGCGCTTCTTCTGATACTTGGTGGGTGCTCGGCACTTCCTGACAGTGGTCCGACAGAGCGTGGCGTGCTTTCAGAAGCCCGGGATACGAAACGAAATCCGCTTGATTTTGCGGTTGTACGTCTGTCTCCCGATGTTGCAGCTATTCTGGCGGCTGAGGTGACACCACTCGTTTCGAGCCTAGATACGGCAAATAACCCACCAGCTCATAACGACCGGATCGGCGCTGGTGACGTTCTTACGATAGCGGTTTTTGAGCTCGGCAATGGACTGTTCTCCTCCAGCGGTTCAATGTCGGCGGCAGGACAGAGTGGCGATGTCGGAGCGATCTCGCATGGAACAACGGGCGTCACGACGTCTAATCTACCTCCCACAGAGGTCGAGTCGGACGGGACGATCGCCATTCCGTATGCCGGTCGTTTGTATGTTTCGGGTCTTACGCCTCAGCAAGCCGCCGCGTCGATCCGAGCACGCCTTATTGGCAAATCACAGAATGCGGAAGTCATGGTTCGCATCGCCAGCGATATTTCCAATACCGTTATCGTGTCTGGCTCGGTCCATCATCCGGGGCGCGTCGTGCTGAGTACGGCGCAGGAACGACTATCGGATGTAGTGGCCATCGCCGGAGGCGCGATGTATCCGCCGGAGGATACGCAAATTCAGGTTGTGCGCGGCAATCGTGCTGCCCAGACGGATCTGGGAACGCTGGAAACATACCCTGCTGAAGATCTTCGAGCCCGGCCAGGGGACCGCCTGCATGTCGTTTATCAGCCCCGGAGCTATACGGTATTTGGAGCTGCTGGCAAGCAAGCGACGGAAGTGCGTTTTGAAACGCCGCATGTCTCCTTAGCGGAAGCGCTTGCGCGTGTTGGGGGGCCTGCGGATGAGCGGGCGGACCCGAATGCTGCGTTTCTGTTCCGCTTCGAAACTCCTGAGACTGCGCGGCGGCTAGGTCTTACGACGGCTGCGACGCCGAAAGGCGTTCCTGTCGTGTATCAGGTCGATCTGATGAGCCCGACATCCTATTTTCTGACGCAGCAGATCCCGGTAAAAAGCAAGGATGTTCTCCTCGTCGCCAATGCACGAACGAACCGTTTCTACAAATTCAACCAGCTGATCAGCACGCTGGTTAGCCCAGCAATCACGGCGGCATGGATCGCCAAGTAACCCCCAGATGCTGCATCCTGTCCTGCCAGCGGAGTATGTCGGAAGTCCGGAAGGTAAGGGGTCACTGATGCGGTCTTTACTCTTTGTTTGTGATTTTCCGACAGATTTGATCGCCCAGTTGCGCTATCGGCAGCGCAACTGGGCCCGGCAGGTATGTGTGTGCACAGGCCTCTTTCGGGGATCTCACGTCGCGCGGGGGATGTCTGGTTGTCCTGCGGGCCATCTTTATTTCGAGAGGTCCATTCAGTTTCGTCCCTCTTTTCTTCCACGGCAATCACGAGAATGTGGTCATGATTGATAATTTCGCGTTCGGCCGGGTGGCTATTATCGGCGATCTCCTGCTCGACTGTTATATCAACGGCTCTGTCGGCCGTATTTCTCCCGAGGCTCCCGTTCCAGTCCTTCTACGGGCCAATCATACTGCAGTGCCAGGAGGCGCAGCCAATGTGGCGTTGAATGCCGCTACTCTGGGAAGCAGTGTGGCACTCGTCGGGCTAGTGGGTGACGATGAATCGGCAAATAGGCTGCGCGCGGCTCTGAGTGTTCAGCCAGGCATTGATATCAGTGGTCTTGTAGTGGACTCCGCATGGACGACGATCACCAAGACTCGTGTGCTGAGCGGGCGCCAGCAGATCGTGCGGATTGACGAGGAACGAGTTGAGACGACCGCCGCCTCTACGCGCCGCCGTCTCGTGGAGGCCAGTCAGGCCGCGATCGCTGGGGCGGATGTCGTCATCTGCTCGGACTACGCCAAGGGCGTCCTGACGGACGAGGTTCTGGCTGCGATTTTCGAAGCCGCGAAACAGCATGGTGTTCCGGTGATCGTCGATCCCAAGCGGCGGGATTTCACGGCTTATCGTGGTGCCGATCTCATTACGCCCAACCGGAGTGAGCTTGGCGTGGCCACAGACATGCCCTTGCGTGACGATGCGGAAATCGAACTGGCCGCACATGTTGCGTCTGAGCAATTCGGCGGCCATGTTCTGGTGACACGTTCGGAAGAAGGGATGACACTCTTCCGCCGAGACGGGCGGATTACGCATGCGCAGGTCCGTAAATCAGAGGTTTATGACGTGTCCGGAGCCGGCGATACAGTT
Organism: Gluconobacter sp. OJA; assembly: GCF_039638325.1. NCBI lineage: Bacteria > Pseudomonadati > Pseudomonadota > Alphaproteobacteria > Acetobacterales > Acetobacteraceae > Gluconobacter > Gluconobacter sp. OJA. Next base: position 682,680 of record NZ_JBDIWI010000001.1, read on the forward strand.
GTGGCAACGGTGGCGAGCGTGCTTTCGGCCGGGCAGGATCTTGAGACCGCTGTCGTTATCGCGACCAGCGCGGCGTCGATCGTCGTGGGAAAGCTTGGGACGGCGACCGTCTCGCGTGCGGAATTGAGTGCGGCGCTGATAGACGAGATGAAAGAGGATGGAGCCATCGTTTCGCTCGAAGGCGCCCGCTCCATAATCGAGCAGTGGCATCACCATGGTGCGCGAGTGGTGTTCACCAATGGCTGCTTTGACCTTGTCCATCCGGGGCATGTCGCTCTGATCCGGGCTGCTGCGAGCCAAGGGGACAAGCTTATCGTGGCCCTTAACAGCGATACTTCCGTTCGGCGTCTGAAAGGGGAGCAGCGTCCGCTTCAGGATGAACGGGCCCGCGCGACCGTCATGGGGGCGCTGCGTGACGTCGATATGGTCGTAATCTTCGACGAGGACACGCCACTTGAAACCATTCAGGCTTTGCGGCCCGATGTTGTCGTCAAGGGGGCTGACTACCAAGAGCACCAGGTCGTGGGCGGGGATTTCGTAAAGTCCTACGGTGGGTCAGTCGTTCTCGTGGATATCGTATCTGGTCGTTCCACGACGTCCATCGTTAGGAAAATGCAGACAGCACCGGCACCATCGCCTTTCATCTGATGATCCGCTCCATTGCCCGTTCATCCAAGGACACATTCATGACGGTTTCTGACAAGCTTTCCTTTTCGACCGACACGAAGAGCGCAGGCTCCGGTGAAGTCTGGAGGGACTGGCTGAGCGCGAGGGCGCTCCCGCTTTGGAGTGTTGCGGGATTCGATAGGAAGCGAAATCTTTATCATGAGCGACTAAACTGGGACGGCTGTCCTGTGCCCATGAGTGGGCTGCGCCTGATGGTACAGGCGCGCCAGATTTCGACTTATTGCCGCGCCACGCTCGACGGGTTTTACGATGCCTCCGCACAGGCGCTGCAATGTCTCGACGTCGTTGAGCGCGCCTATCATGGCAGCGATGGGGATGCCGGGTGGGTTTTTTCCCTTGCGCCCAACGGTAAGCCTGCCGATTCCCGACGTGATCTTTATGCTCATGCATTCATACTGTTCGCCTATGGGTGGGCAATTCGGCTGACCGGGGAAGAACGATACCGGAAAATCGCCCGTCAGACGGCGGAAGAGGTGGAGCGTATCTTTGCCGCGCCCGACACGGGTTATCTCGATACGGTCCCTTCCACGGATTCCCTGCGGCGGCAAAATCCGCACATGCACCTGCTCGAAGCCTATCTCGTCCTGTTCGAAGCCACAGGAGACGAGTATTACCTTGATAGGCTGCGCGGTCTGATGACGCTCACGCGGAACCATCTTCTCGACCGGCGCTCCGGCCTGCTCCTAGAGTTCTTCGATTCTTCTTGGAAGCCGTTGGAACCCGCATCCCGTAATCGTGTTGAGCCCGGCCATCTGTTCGAATGGGCATGGCTGATCGGCGAATATGAGCGGCTCGTCTCTCCGTCGGGAGAGGATATGGCTGGGCTGAGGGATGTGACGGAGCGGCTGTTCCGTTCCGGCCTGTCACTCGGGACCGACCCGAAGACGGGATTCGTCTTCGACGCGATGACCGAGGATGGAGTTGTTTTCGAGCGGATGACGCGGATTTGGCCGCAGACAGAACTCCTTCGCCTGCTGTGCACGCATCATGTTTCGGGTAAACGGGAGAGCATCTCAGCTCACGATCTGGGCACGACATTTCTCGCACGATTTGCTCCGTCACGCCTCGCCGGTGGATGGATAGACCGTTTCGACGAGGTGGGTTCGCCGTTGGTGGACTACATGCCCGCCAGTTCGCTCTATCATATTTATGGCGCGGCGCGGCTGCTTTCGGGCTGTGTGCCGGAGACGGGTCATGGCTGAGATACGCAAAAGCACGGCGAAAAAGACAGGTCGATCCGCCGCGACGGACACATTCCCGGCGCATGTGCTAGCCTTTCTGGATAGGCTCACGGATGGCGCGGGCAAGGCGCTCCTCGCCCGGATCAATAGTCAGAATGCGGACATAGAGGCGATTGTACGCGAGATCGCCTCAGGCGCAGCCGTAGAAGAGCTTGCCAAACTCGCCCGGACAGGAACAGACGCGGACGGCATCGCGTGGGTCACGCAGGCGGATTACGATTATGTCGGCCTGCCCTCCGAAGCGGCGGACTGCGATTTTAGGTCGGGATTCGACATCTATCTGCGTGAGCGTCTCGGCAAGCGTGCCGACGGGTTTGCGACAATTTTTGAAGCGCTTGACCAGCACGAAGCGCCCTTCATTATCGAGACCGGATGCCTGCGTGTGCCGCGCAACTGGGACGGCGATGGGCAGAGTACTTTTCAGTTCGACTGGTATGCGCGCGAAAGGCGGGGGCGGGTCATAACCATCGACGTCAATCCCCAGAGCATTGACAGTGCTCGCCGTGCGTGTAGCAGCGTCACTAGCACCATCCTCAACGATTCCGTCGCCACTCTCGACGCTCTGGGCGCGGCTGGTATGGGGCCAGCGGCCTTGATCTATCTCGATTCCTTCGATCTGGACCTCGATAATCCGATGCCTAGCGCCATTCATCACTCCATGGAACTGATGGCCGCGCGTCGTCTTCTTGGCCCAGGAACGATCCTGTGCATCGACGATTTTGACGTCGCGCCGCTGGGGCCGGGCGGCAAGGGGCTGATCGTCGACCGGTTCTTCGATACGATCCGCGCGGAGGTTCTTTACTCAGGATATCAGAAAGTGTGGCGCATCTCCGTATAAGAAGGCGCGCCACGCCCGTCAGGGGTGCTTCATTGGCGCCCGCATGACATCGGCGTAAAATGCTTTCAGCCGTATTTGATAGCAACTCATGTCAAAGCGTGCCGCTTGGTTGGGCCCTGCGGCGCGCAGCGCAGCGCAGAGTGAGTCGTCCCTGTCCAACCGCTCGATGGCCGCTGTGATCTGCGGAATGTCATATGCATCCACGGTTAGGACTGCATCTCCACCGACTTCCGGAAGGGCGCCCTCGCATGAGGTCATGACGGGCGTGCCGAGTGTCATAGCTTCTATGACCGGGAGGCCGAAACCTTCCGCTAGAGAGGGAAACAGCAATGCACGTGCACCACGCACGAGCGTCATTAGGTCCCGCTCCGGCAGATATTCCATGCGAATTACCCGTCCGGTATTCAGGCAGCGCTCGAGCAGCCTGAGTTCGCCTGTCGCCTTCCAGGCCATCGCGCCCACGATGACCAGCGGCCGCTCAGCGGACGATGAGAGCATTGCTTCCAGCAGGCGGCCAATGTTCTTTTTCGGCTCGATCGAACCGAAAAACAGGTAGTAACCGTCCCGACGTAGGCCATAAAGCCGTTCGAGAACATCCTTCAGCGTTTCCTCGTTGATTTTCAGAGAGGCCGCGGGACTGCGGATTGTCTGATACGTGTTGTGAACGAGCGGTGCGACCTGGGAAGAAAATGCGATGATATCGCGCTTCGAAGCCTCGGAGACCGTGCAGATCGCGTCCGCGTGCCGGCAAAGATCCGTCATCAGGCGAAAATAATAGCTCTTATCGTCGAGCGTAGCGTGCGGCAGCCGCAAAGGGACAAGGTCATGGACCGTATAGACGTTTCGTGCGCCCCTGACGCGGATCGGGAAAGGATAGGTCCAGTGCATCACGTCAGGCGTTACCGGTAGATTCACCGTCATGAAACGGCGTGTGGCCCGGTAGCGCTGCGCAGCGACGAAAAAGAGATCCCGCGCGTTTAACAACTGGTCGAAGGCCGGCATGCGTTCGCTAAAGGAACGGGCGTCAATCTGTGAGTCTGCAGGTACCGTCTGGGCCGTGCATCCTGTCAAAGTGCTGCGCTGACGTGCTTTCCAGCGTTCCGACAGGAAGCGGGCCTTCGTCTTTGGCTCTTCTTCGCCCAGCCGGTCATAAAACAGGACTTCCCGGAGGGCGGCGGGCGTATGGGAAGGAATGTTAAAGCCATAAAGCACGTCGACCTGCGCAGACATTCCCTTCAGAGCCTCACTCAGGGTTCTGGCGTAGGTAGCGACACCTGTCCCGCGGGGAAGAGCGAGATTGAAACCATCAAGGGTCACATGGAAAGGGGGTGATACGGCAACGGTCATTCTTTTACTCCTGCGGGGAGGGGATGAAACATTCTGCGGCGTTACACCAGCACCTTAATTGATCGGCGACGGAAACATTGCCGGACATCGTTTGGCTAAGCCCCCGGAGGGTTTTTTCGATGACAGTCATGAACAATTAAAAGTCCATACGAATGAATTTATGTCTGCCGGTAATGTCCGGTAAAGTCTCAAGACCTCAAACAGCTGTGCTTCCTGTGAACTGTCAGCAGAATCTGGACTTCAGAACCAGAGCGACTCACCCCAAATGCAATCCGTTATAACATCGGACAACGGCTCTTCGATCCATTCATTTGTTGTAACCTCGCCTAATGCTCTTCACGAATGCCTCCGACGAGGGCAAGATAAAAACGTGGGCAGACTTTATCATGCCGCAACTCATTCGGTCTTAACTGTCCGGATGACCTTACCGCCGCTAGAACGAAGTACAGAGAAGAACGTATGGTAAAGATGGGAAAGTTCCTTGAGGTCGTCCGGCGTCGTTCGGGCGCGCGCTTGCAGCCGGATAAGACAGCAGGTTCTCGGAACCAGGATAGGACCTCTTCGTCCATTGACGCCGATTCCATACGGGTACTCGCCAAGGAAGCCGAACAGGGCAAGAAGCTGGCGCTGGCCGTTCTGTATTACAAGAAAATCATAGAACTTTGGGGTGAAACTCCAGAGCTGTGGATCTCCATTGCGCGGCTTCAGCGCGATATGGGTCGATACGACGCATCTCGCGACAGCTTGGACAAGGCTCTGCGGATCGAGCCCGGCAATGTGCAGATTCACTTTGAGTGGGGCGAACTCGAGTTTTGCCAGAAGCACTACCTTCAGGCCATTCAGCATTATGACAGCGCGCTTCTTCTTCACCCCGGCTGGCCCTTAGCGGCTGCTCGACGCGCCGATGTCAAGGCACAGATGGTTTTTGAGAAAAAACGCGATTTCGAGGATGAACGCGAGAAGATCGCTCAGGCTGCCCAGCTCGACGCACTGAACCGTCTGGATGTGGATCAGCGGATCGACCCCGCGCTTTTTCATCCCACCCGACATGAACTAACGCAAAATCATTCTCCTCAGTTCGTACGCACCTTCAATGGCGTTTATCAAAGAACGCGCTGGGGTGCCGGCGACGTGGTGCGCGGTGTAGGAAGCCTGCGCGGCCATATTCTCTCGATTGTGCCCTATCATCACATCGAGATCTATATCGACGGACAGCTTGTGCACGAAGGACCGCTGACCGTCGGGCCGGTACAGAACGAACAATCAGATGAGCGTTTGCGCAAATACGCTTACAATGTGTGGGTTGATTTTTCGCGCTTCTCATTCGGATGGCATAAAATCTACTATCGAGCAGTCGGCACCGGGAACAGCGTCGAGGTCAATATCAACTGGCGTATCGACGATATTATCGTGGACGCTCCCATTGCCGACGGATTTTTCCAAGATGCGACGGCGCGCGTACCTGTCGCCGGTCTTGATCCGTCCCGTTCCCTTGTCGAGCAGGTGCGGGCCCTGCCTACAGTCGTTTCCGAGGCGAGCCCCAATTCCTATCCCGGCCCCATACGCAACGTCGCCATTCTCAGGCTTGATGGTTTGGGTGATGTTGCTGTCTCAGTGCCATTCTTCCTGCATGTGAGGAAGCTTCTTCCTTCGGCCAGACTAGTCGTTCTCGCGTCGGCGGATAATGCCGATGGCTGCCGGGCACTTGAGATTTTTGATGAGGTCATCGAGATTGATTTCCCGGAAAATCCTTATGAACAGGGCCGATATCTAACCGAAGATCAGCAGCTTGAACTTATGGAGCAACTCGCTTCCTACAAGTTCGATCTGGCGATCACCGGCATGGTAAGCGACAGGCCGAGGCAGCTTTCAGTGATGACTGGCGCCCCGGTGACTATCGGCTTTGACGGTGAAGATCACAAAACCCTTAACATTTATTACACCTCGCGCGACGCAATTTCTGGCGCAAATATCCTTAACTATGCCGCCCGATATGGGCTTCTGGCCAAGGCACTGGAAGTGTGGCTCGATAGTGGCGCACGTGTTCAGCGGCGCGATGACCTGAGCCGTGACTTATTACGGCTTTACGGAATTGGACCTAATGACGATTTCGTTGTCATGCATACAGGTTCGCGCATCAAGGCCACGGAATGGCCAGGTTATACCGAACTTGCCAACCGAATTGTCGAGCAGATGGGACTGAAGGTTGTATATATTGCTCATGATGAGAGCCAGCGCCCAAATCTTTCCGAAGAAGCTCTTTTAGATGGACGGATCATCTTTTTGGCTGGCTTGATTCCGTTCGATCACTTTGATGCATTCTTGTCTTACTGTTCAAGCTTTGTAGGCAATGATAGCGGCCCGGGTCATCTTGCCACTCTGCGGGGCGCGAAAGCCGTCAGAATACTTTCTGCACGTCTAGGCGCAACCGAATGGAAATCCGAGCTAGCGGGTGTGTGCCTCTACCGGCGCGTCCCCTGCGCGGGATGTGGCCCAATTCCCATCTCTCGTCAGGAGGAGTGCACTTACGACATCGCATGCGTGAAAGATATTACTGTCGACGAGGTGTTCTTCCAGGTCGCTAAACAGATTGCACGCCCGGATAATGCGCCAGAGACCTCCACCGAGTCACCAACACCCGTCCTCGCATTAGGAGACATGGCATGAGCGCAACGATCAGCGCAGGCAAATGGCGCAGCGAAGTTCAGAAAATGGCGGACGAGGCTCGGGACGGTGGAGACTACCTTGCCGCCGCCGAACTCTACGAAAAAGTCATAGCTCTTGGAGGGCCGTCGTCCATTTCAATGGCTGCTGGGCATATGCGCAAGGAGGCCAAGGACTTTGTTGCGGCTGAACGGCATTATCAGAACGTCCGCGAGGCCAATCCTGATGACCCGGAAATTTACATGCAGCTCGGGCATTTCTACAAAACGGTTGGCCGGTATGGCGATGCCCAACACCATTACATGCGGGCAATGCAGAATCATTATCCCAATTTCGACGAAGTCAGGCACGAGCTTCGCGCAATTCATGAAAGCGAGGAGCTTTCCCGCGAGCAGGAGCGGTGTGATTCCCTTGAAGACGCAGACTTCAAGGGGCTCGTCTCGGAGCGGCTGTTCCCAAGGCAGCTCGACCAGCTTCAGCGGGACTATCATGAGACCTTCACCATTTCGCGTCTTGGCAACCACCGCAAGACAAGCTCGGGAAAAGGCCGTGTGATCCGCGGTGTTGACGCGGTGCGCGGTCATGTCATCACGTCAATGCCGTGCGACAGCATCGACATTTTCCTTGATGACGAGCTAATTTACTCCGCACCTTTGCAGGTCGTTCCGTTGCGTTGGGAAAAAAACCGCTCCAACCTGCGCAAATACGTCTTCAATGCCTGGATTGATTTCAGTGATTTCCCTGTCGGGAAGCACGAGATCGTCCTATTCGCGAACCCCCTTCAGGGCGAGCCGCGTGAAGGCATCGAATGGAAACGTGAGACAATCCTCGTCGCCGAGCGACTGCCGGAAGGATTCGATGAGCAGAGTCCTGCCCTGATTCCGCCGCTGGACCCTGAGTCACCACTAACGGTAGTCGAACAGGTCAACCGTCTCCCGAGCCTTGTGCGAAAAGTCACGCCAGGATCCTTCCCGGGCAAGCTCGATACGATCGCGATCATCAGACCTGATCAACTCGGGGATATGGTTATTACGCTGCCGGCAGTACGGCGTATCAGGGAACTTGCGCCTAAATCCCGGATCGTTGGTCTTCTCAGCCCTGCCAATGCCGATCTGGCGGCTACGCTTGGAGTGTTCGATGATATTGTCGTCATTCGTTTTCCTGATGACAAGTATCAGGACAGGCGTGTCATGGACAAGCGTGCGCAGGAAGCATTTGCAGCGCAGTGCAAGCCCTATAACTTCGACCTCGCGATCGACTTCCTCTACAGTGAGCATGCCAACAAACTGCTCCCTCTGACCGGGGCGCCGGTCACCATGACCGTCGCGCGCTCTGACCAAGTCGAAGATCTGGAGGTTGTTTTTGACGCCCGTTCACCGAATGGCGGCCTAAGTCTCTCCCCCATGGCGCATACGGCCCGCGCTCGCGCGCTCTCGGAAGCACTTGGGCTCTGGCTGGATAATAACGCGCGTCCTCTCCCCCGGACCAAGCCGAACGCCGAGCCTCTGGCCCGGTACGGCCTGTCCGAGAATGACCGTTATGTCGTCTTGCATACCGGATCGAGCTTCGCCCAGTTTCTTCGCTGGCCCCATTATCCCGAATTGACGGCACGGCTCCTAAGGGCTGGATACAAGGTCGTCTACATGGGCAGTGACGAACAGCAAAAGGCACGCCTCTCCAACGAAGCCCGTGAGGATGGGCGGATCGTCTATCTCGACCGGAAGATCCCGTTCGACGACCTCGATGCGCTGCTCTCCTGTGCCTCACTGATGATCGGCAACGATTCCGGCCCCAAGCACTGGGCGAGTCTTCGCGGGACACGGGTTGTTAGCCTTCATCCGGGCCGCGACGACCTGCGCGAATGGGGACAGGTCTTCGGCGGCGTGGTACTTGCTCGCCGGGTGCCCTGCGCGGGCTGTGGCATACGTTATGACGAAACGGAATGCGGTCAGGACTTCGCTTGCATCAGACAGATCACCATCGAAGAGGTACTCCGGGAGGCTCTGTCTCCATAATGCGCGTCCACCTTGGGCCGGCGCTGGCCTTAATCCAACCGGCACCGGCCTTTCAATGCGGGTTCCAGCATGGAATCTGGGACGAAAAAGAAAGTTTTGAAGCATGACGGGGGTGTACACCGTTCCGGACGACGTCGAACGTCTTCCGGGTCTGACATCCGACCGGAATATAAGGCATCGCGACCTGTATACTGACGAGGACGCGCTTTTTCCCCATCTGTCGCAGCAGGCAGGCCCGACCCGCGCGGCGGCCCTGCTCGATGGTGTCATTTTCCGCCATGTCGGCTGGCTGGCCAGGCAATTGATTGCATGGTCGCGGAACAGGAACCCACTTGTCGGGCCCGTTCTCCGTCCGCTGGGGAATTCCGTTGCTGCCCTTTTGGCTGTGAGCCGGACACGCTTTTCGATTGTCCAAATCGGCTGGATGAAAACCAGAATGGGCGTGCCGGTTCTTTCCGGCGTGGTGGCGTTCCGTGTGCTCGTTCATTCGCGCCACGACCTTACGGAGGTGCTGGCCTGCTCGGACGACACAGGAGAGGTCATTGGCCGCATTACCCCGGTACGCCTGACGACGATCGGCGCTGTATCCACCTGGTCGGCCAATCTCTGGATCGATACGTCCTGTCTCAGGACAGGCCGACAGAAGATTCATGTTCGCGCTTGGACCGGCTCGCGTCTGGCGGGGCAGATGCGTCGCTTCGTTATGGTGCAGAACGAGGATACGACCCTGCACGCGGTCCCCGATGCGGTGCAGTCTGCTTCTTACATCCAGTCGCCCGACTCCCCGACGGACGATGCTACGTCTTGGGTGCTCTCGCGCCCGGTCGAGCGCCATCATCCTCCGGGTGCTCTGTTCTCAGGCCCGGTAAACTCGATCCTCGTCCTGCGAACCGACCAGCTTGGTGACGTCGCCGCGTCCCTCCCCGCGATGGCCCGGCTCAGGAAACTTTTCCCTCAGGCTCACGTGACCATGCTTCTTCAGAAGGCCAATGTGCCTGTAGCCCGCGCCTCGGGTGTTGCAGACGAGTATCTTGACCTGACACTGCGCTACGATTCAAAAACAGAACGCCGCTATCTCGACGCAGAGGCGGACGCCCATCTGCGCACCCAGCTTTGCGGGCGCAGCTTCGATCTGGCTATCGACCTCTCCCCTGGTGCTGAAAGTCAGCACCTTCTCCTTCTTTGCTCGGCACGCCGTCGGGTGGGCTTTAAGCCCGAGCAGTTTCCGTTCCTTGATTTCGGAATCGAGGTGATATCCCGCGAGGTAATTAACCGTAAGCCTGTCATATCCCACGCCGCCCATGTTGAACTCCTTGTCTCTTCCCTTGGGCAACTTATGGACCAGCGGCGTGAAGTTGTTCCTCGCCGTGAAACTGCCCCATCGCAACTGGGCATGACGCGTCCTCGCGATCGCCCTATCATCGTCCATTCAGGCGCGCGCCATCCCATCAATCGGTGGCCGATCGAGAATTTCCTGCACCTCTGCGGCGGCCTTGCGGCAGCGAGTGGGAGCGAGGTTCTGTTTTTCGTTGACGGTCATGCGCTTAACGATGCAGTACGCTCACGTTGTACCGAACTCCCTGGCGTGACGCTCATGGACTGCCTGCCGATGGATGCATTCGATGCCCTGGTCGCGAGCGCCGTTCTGTTCGTGGCTAATGATACCGGCCCCAAACATTTGGCTGCTGCACGCGGTGTCCCGGTCGTAAGTATTGCCATTCCTCGTTTGAATTGGGAAGAATGGGGACAGAATCAGGGGGGCGTGATCCTCTCTCGTACTGTTCCGTGTGCGGGATGCGGACTAAATAACCGTGATGCTTGTGGGCGGGATGCAGCGTGCATTACCACAATATCTGTCGAGACCGTTCTCAAGGTCGCACTGGACGTGTTCGAACAGTCGAAGACCGAATAAAGCAAAATGGTCCCAGGACGGGGAGGGAGCGATCCCCGTCTGATAGTAGGCCGTTCGAGTTGCCGTCTTATCGAAATGATCGCACGGTTCTATGGTCGGGGCATCAAGTTGAAAGACAGGTTAAAATCCCTTTTCCCATTGAGTGAATAGAGAATATGCGCAAACGTATCATTGTAACTGGTGCCGCTGGCTTTATCGGCAGTAATATTGTGCGAGGACTTAATGCTCGCGGGTATACCAATATTATCGCAGTCGATAATCTCGCAAAATCGGAGAAATTTCATAATCTCGTTGATCTTGGAATTAGCGACTATGTGGACAAGACGACATTTTACGATTCTTTTGCGGCAGGAAAGTTCGGTTCGGTAGACGCCATTTTCCACGAGGGTGCGTGTTCCGATACGATGGAGCATGACGGTCGCTACATGCTGGCCAATAACTATGCTACGAGCAAGATGTTGCTCGATACCTGCGCTTCTTCGGGCACGCGCTTGCTGTATGCGTCCAGCGCCGCGACCTATGGTGGCTCATCGCAATTCATCGAGGATCCTCGATTCGAGCGTCCGTTGAATGTATACGGCTATTCGAAACTGCTTTTCGATCAGGTTGTCCGTCAGTCTCTGCCGCGGATCCGGAGTCAGGTTGCAGGATTTCGTTACTTTAACGTTTATGGTCCGCATGAGCAGCATAAAGGACGTATGGCGTCGGTCGCGTATCACCAATTCAACCAGTTCCGTGCGGACGGAAAGGTCAAGCTGTTCGGCTCTTATGACGGTTACGCACCTGGCCAGCAACTTCGTGATTTTGTCTATGTTGACGATGTCGTGGCGGTCAATCTCTGGTTTTTTGATAATCCAGGACAGAGCGGTGTTTTCAACCTCGGTTCCGGGCGGGCGCAGGCGTTTAATGACGTGACCCATGCGGTGGTGAATAGCTTGCGCAGCGCACAGGACCAGCCCGCTATTACGCTGGAGCAGATGGTCAGTAACGGGATTTTGGAATATATTGACTTTCCCCAAGCTCTGATGGGTAAATACCAGAGCTTCACACAGGCCGATCTGACGTGCCTGCGCGCCACCGGTTGCGACCATGTATTTGCTGATGTCGCAGCAGGAGTCTCGGACTATGTCCGGTTTCTGTTAACTAAAGAGTCCTGATGACCATTTTGGGCAACGCTAACTCGTTGACGCGCTCGTATGTTCGGGCAGAACACAGGCTGCTGCGGATCCTTACGCGCGTCTTCAAACATGGCCGCGGCATGACGACAATACTAGATAAGAAACGTCATCATGCCGCACGGTAGTAATGTCATGCTGGTGCGGCGGCCGATCGCTCCTGGCACGCCAGCGCTGTTTCTGGATCGAGACGGCGTCGTCAATATCGATACGGGCTATCTCGCGGACCCAGAAAGCGTGACGCTTCGCGATGGCGCCGCGACGATGATCGCGGCCTTCAATGCTGCGGCTTGGCCGGTAGTTATCGTCTCAAACCAGAGCGGTCTCGGTCGCGGTTATTTCGACCTGTGCACCATGCTGGCTGTGCAGGAACAGATCGAGGTATTGCTTCTGCACGAAGGAGCATATGTCAACGCCGTGTTTCTCTGCGGCACAGCCCCTAACGATGTCAGCCCCCTTGCCGAATGGCGTAAGCCGGCACCAGGAATGTTGACGACAGCGGGGCAGTTGTATGACATTGATCTGACGCGAAGTGTGCTGGTGGGCGACAAGATCACTGACATGCAAGCTGCTGCCGCCGCCGGATTGCTTCTGGGTTTTCTAGTTGATGATGGCTTTGTCGCAGACATCCAGACAGTTCCGTTTCCGATTCACACCGTAGATCATTTGGCGGATATTTCCCCTGCCGCTTTACTCTCATGGCAAACCCTTGAAAGCTCGTAGATCCTTCCGAAGGCTTGTCTGGGATGTTCTGTTCAAGGTTCAAACATCATGGCCGATTCTTTGCCGTAACGGATCGGCCGTGGCGCTGCCTCTGGCCGGTCCCCTCAAGGCGTGAGGTCAGGATCCCCGAGTGAGGTTTTGTTTGAAAACGTACATTATGCTCAGGAGCCATAATCTTCTTATAGAAAACTCGTTCTGGCTCCGTGAGGAGACTGAAGATGAGCGACCGAGCAGCCTCTCTAGGGGCAGAACGGCTTCTTGCAGATCAGGGATGCCGACTGGTTTAGTGATGCTCTAAAGTAAAAAGGGATAAAGCCTTGCATTCTAGGATGAGGATCCTTGGCAATCCGCATCAGGCACGACAAACACAGATACAAACGCCGTAACCGTATCGAAATCATGTTTGCACGTCTCAAGGATTGGCGGTTTGTCAGAACATACCATGATAGATGCACGAATTTCTTCTTCTCGACCATCTGTCTAGCTGCGACCTTCATGTTCGGACTATGTGTCTTGAGCCTGACGTCTTCGATGCGCATGCGTAAGCGGCACAATATGCGTATAACTATCGCCTGACACTGGGGTCTGCTGCGCAGAGCGGCGCAAAAGGGCATTAGCTGGAGCCAGTTTCTGCCCGCTTTGCCCTGACCGCAGGTTTTTAGGCAGGGCTGCGTCCCAGAAGATGCCCTTCTGAGACACTGTAGATCGACAGGGGAATGATGCTCCCTCTGACTGCGGGGGAGGCGTCGGCAGCGAAGCGCACAGGCGCAAATTCCGGAGAATGGCCTCGGTCAGGTGTCTCGATCAAGACGTTCACAGTCTGACCCACAAATTTTTCAAGAAACGTATCGCGGTTTGCCTCGCCAACAGCTCTAAGCTGGGCTGCTCTGGCCTGACGTTCTCCGTTAGGCACCGCGGGCATTCGGGCGGCGGGTGTGCCGGGGCGTTCACTGTAGGGAAAGACATGCAGGAACGGGATAGCCTGCTCTTCGATGAAGGAGAGGGTTTCGTTGAAAAGCGTGTCTGTTTCTGTTGGGAAGCCCGCGATGAGATCTGCACCAACACCAATATTCGGGCGGAGTGTGCGAGCATGCTGGAGCATGGAAGCGACCTGCGTGGTGGTGTGTCGGCGTTTCATGCGCTTGAGGATGAGGTCGGAACCAGCCTGAAGAGACAGATGCAGATGTGGCATCAGGCGGGGCTCGTTTTCCAGAAGCCACCAGAGGTCCCGATCTCCCGTTTTCGGATCAAGAATGACAGGGTCGATGGACGACAGGCGCAGGCGTTCGATGGCGGGAACGTCCTGCAGGAGCGTCCGGCACATCCGGCCCAGACCTTCGCCATCTGTGCCTTGCCATGAAGCAATATCAACACCCGTGAGAACGATTTCACGATGCCCTACCTCAGTCAGGGCGCGGGCTCTCGAAATAGCTTCCGTTGTGGGGGTAGAGCGGGAGTCTCCCCGGCCATAGGGAATGATGCAGAACGTGCACCGATGATCGCAGCCTTGCTGGACCTGAAGCAGAGCACGGGCATGCCGTGATGGCGGAAGGCCGGGCTTGCTGTCACCCCATGTGGTGGGCTTGAGCTTGTCAGCATTGGGCACAACCCGCACCACGCCGGGCAGCTCCATCCAGCGCTTGGCGTCAATTTCCGACGCGCAGCCTGTCACGACTATTTTTGCATCCGGGCGCTCGCGGTGAGCGCGGCGGATAGCCTGCCTCGCCTGTCGCTCGGCTGTGGTCGTAACGGCGCATGTATTGACGATGATGGTGTCATCCTGCCCGCGGGCGTGATGCGCCATGCCGTCGCTCTCATGCGCGTTGAGACGGCAGCCGAATGTCAGGACAGAAGGGGCAGTCACGGAAGCTTGCCATGGAAAACGGTTGTGGCCGGCCCGGTCATCAGGACGTCTCCGTTTTCCTGCCAGGTGATTTCTAGGTCTCCACCGTCCATGGTCACGAGGCAGGTCCGGTCTGCAAGGCCCCGGCGTACGGCGTTCACCACGGCAGCGCAGGCTCCTGAGCCGCAAGCCAGCGTCAAACCCGCACCGCGTTCCCAGACGCGCAGGCGCATGTGGCCGGGCGTGATGAGATCCGCAAATCCGATATTGGCGCGCTGCGGGAAGAGCGGAGATTTCTCGAGAGAGGGGCCGAGGTCTTCTGCGCGCGATACGTCGCCGAAAACGGTCGCATGAGGATTTCCCATGGAGCAGGCGGCTGCATCATGCAGGGGCAGGTGAAGTGTGTCGCAATCCTTGGACAGCGGCACGTCCTGCCAGCCAGTCCGAGGAGCGCCCATATTCACCGTGATGCGATCGCCATCCTGTGACGTAAGGAGCAGGCCGACCCGGGTCTGGAGAACGGGATTGTTACCAACGAGACTGGCAACACACCGCGATGCATTGCCGCAGGCGCCGGATTCCGATCCATCAGCATTGAAGAAACGGACCAGAACATCCGCACCTTCCAGGGTTGGAGCAGAAAGCAGGACGAGCTGGTCGCAGCCGATGCCGAAGCGTCTGTCGCACAGGTGCCGGATGGTGGCTTCGTCAAGGGCGGGGTCGGTTTCGCGGCCATCAATGACGATGAAATCATTGCCCAGGCCGTGCATCTTGGTGAAAGAAAGGGTCATGATGGTGCCTCCCATAGAGCATCCTGCGGGTTGACGCACGAGGAACATACCCTCATTTCGACAGGTCAGTCAGGAGGAGATGGATATGAGCGGCACGGAACAGGTTGAAGGTTTTCACGCAGCGGCGTTTACGCGCGTCAATAATGAACCGGATACGATCTTCTATGCGCAGCGTCTTCCGGATTCGCTGATGGACATGGGGGCCCGCACGGCAGTTGCGGCACTTTACCAGACCTCCCTTCCCGTTGGGGGCACGGTTCTGGATCTGATGGCGGGGTCACTCAGCCATTACCCGGAAGAGGCACGCTTTCAGGATGCCATCGGACTGGGAGCGTCCAAGGCTGCGCTGGACACCAATCCTGTGCTGACGACACGGATCGTACAGGATCTGAACGCAGACCCCATCCTGCCGTTCGAAGACGACACAATTGACGCCATAACCCTGTGTGACGGGGTGGCATACCTGACGCAGCCGTTGAAAGTCCTGACGGAAGCCCTTCGTGTTCTGAAGGAAGGGGCTCCTCTGATTGTCACATTCTCAGATCAGTTTCATCAGCAGAAAGCTGTTGCAATGTGGCAGGCTCTGGAGCCAGAAGACCGTGCACGTCTTGTCAGTGTTCTTCTTTCGAAGGCTGGTTTTGGGGAACTCGACACAGGTGAAGTCGTTCCTCCGGAAGATCTGACGGCATGGCGTGACACGGTTCGGGCGGTTGTCGGGCGGAAGCCCAGAGGCTGATTTTGCCTGATTCGCAGGTTCGGATGCGTTACTTCTGGCATTTATGCTCGGAAGTCTTTATGCAGCGGCATCCCAGCCGCCGCTTTTTGCCGTCGGCGTGACGTTTGCCGAGTGTTCATTAAATATGCCTTTCCCCGATACTCATCCTGCCCTTCTGCGCGCCCTGACGGCGCGTGGCTACGAACAGCCCACTCCCGTTCAGGAAGCAGTTCTGCAGCCAGGGCTGGAGGATCGTGATCTTCTGGTTTCCGCCCAGACGGGTTCAGGCAAGACCGTAGCTTTTGGTCTGGCTATTGCGCCGACGCTGCTTGGTGAGGCTGATCGCCTCCCGCCGTCGCCACAGCCGCTGGCTCTGGTTATTGCCCCGACGCGTGAACTGGCCCTTCAGGTCCAGTCCGAACTTGAGTGGCTCTATGCCGAGACCGGCGCTCGTATCGCGAGCTGCATTGGTGGCACGGATGCCCGCCGTGAAGCCCGCGACCTCAGCCGTGGTGCCCACATTGTTGTGGGAACGCCAGGCCGCCTTTGTGATCATCAGTCCCGTGGTTCCCTTGACCTGTCTGGTCTGCGCTGCGTCATTCTCGACGAAGCTGACGAAATGCTGGACATGGGCTTCCGTGACGAGCTTGAGCAGCTTCTGGATGCGTCCCCGTCCGAGCGTCGCACCCTGCTGTTCTCGGCAACGATTGCGCGCGAAATCGCGTCTCTTGCCAAGCGCTTCCAGAAAGATGCCAAGCGCATCGATACGGTTTCCGGCGCCAAGCAGCATTCTGATATCACCTACCGTTGCGTCGTAACGGCTCCGCAGGAAATCGAGCGCTCCCTCGTGAACGTTCTGCGTTTCTACGAAAGCCCGACTGCCATGGTGTTCTGCAACACCCGTATGATGGTTGGTCAGGTGCAGGCTGCTCTTCTGGAGCGTGGCTTCGCCTCTGTCGCCATTTCAGGCGAAATGGGTCAGAACGAACGTAGCCGTGCGATCGAGAGCCTCCGCTCCGGTCAGGCCCGCGTCTGTGTCGCGACTGACGTTGCCGCCCGTGGAATTGACGTGCCAGCGCTGAACCTCGTGATTCACGCCAGCATCCCGACGGCTTCTGAAACCCTGCTGCACCGTTCTGGCCGTACCGGTCGTGCGGGCCGTAAGGGCACCAGTGTGCTGATGGTGCCGATGAACCAGCGCCGTCGTGCTGAGCGTCTGCTGGAAATGGCACGCGTGAAGGCCGAGTGGGAAGCTGTTCCTACGGCGGACGCGATTGCCGCTCAGGACACGAAGCGCCTGCTGGACGATCCGATCCTTGCCAACGCATCCGAAGAGACGACGGATGAGCTGGTTCTGAAGCTGGCTGAAACCTACGACGCGAAGAAGCTCGCAGCAGCGCTGGTGCAGATGTACCGTGCTCGCCTGCCGAACGT
Source organism: Gluconobacter sp. OJA (assembly GCF_039638325.1). Taxonomy (NCBI): domain Bacteria; kingdom Pseudomonadati; phylum Pseudomonadota; class Alphaproteobacteria; order Acetobacterales; family Acetobacteraceae; genus Gluconobacter; species Gluconobacter sp. OJA. The sequence continues at coordinate 700,065 of NZ_JBDIWI010000001.1, forward strand.
TGAGCAGATCCGGGCAATGTCCGTTGAAGCTCCACAGAGCCGTGGCGATCGTCCGGAACGCGCACCGCGTGAAGAGCGCATCGTGTCGGGCGAATGGTTCAAGATGAGCGTCGGTCGTACAGAGCGCGCTGATCCGAAATGGCTCATCCCGCTGATCTGCCGTCTTGGCAACGTTCAGAAGCGTGACATCGGCAGCATCCGCATCGAGCAGGATCAGACCTATTTCCAGATTACGGATGAGAGCGTCGAGCGCTTCAAGTCCTGTGTGGCTGGCGCTGAGCCTGACGAAGTGACGATCGAGCCGTCTGCTGAGCCTGCCGGTGGCAGCAGCTATGGTTCCCGTGGTCGTAACCCCGGCGAAGGCAAGCGCTTTGGTCGGTCCGGCGGTGGCGCTGGTGGCGGCTTCAAGGGCGGCCCGCGCGGTGGCGGTGCTGGCGGCGGTTACAAGGGCCGTGGCGGTTCCGGTTTCGGTCGTCCGAAGCCGGGCGCTGGTGGCTCATCAGGTGAAGGTGCGAGCCGCAAGCGTCGTTCCTGATTTCTGATCTTACGTCAGAGCTGAAAACCCCCGCTGGAGCGATCCGGCGGGGGTTTTTCTTTATTAGGTCCTGGAAGACCCTTCTGCGAGAAGGGCATCACGGGCAGCCCTCAATGTGTCGGAGAGCTTTTCTTCGGGTACTTTGAGGTGAAGTTTTTCCATGGTTTCCAGCAGGGCCTCGGCGACCATCAAGCGGGCTGCCCATTTATGGTCAGCAGGGATGATGTGCCAGGGGGCTTCCGGAGTGGACGTTGCCTGAATGGCAGCCTCGTAAGCTTTGGTGTAATCCGGCCACTTCTCACGTTCGGCTAGATCCGATGGAGAAAATTTCCAGCGCTTCTCCGGTTGGGTGAGGCGTTTGAGAATACGTTTCTTCTGCTCGTCCGCAGAGATATGCAGAAAGAGCTTCAGAATGATGACGTTCTGGTGCGTCAGGTAGCTTTCGAAGTGCCGGATGTCAGCCAGTCTCCTGTCCCAGAAGCCGGGCTCATCCGGGTTGAGCCCGCGTGCTTTGACGATATCCGGATGGACACGTGCGATCAGAACATCCTCATAGTGGCTGCGATTGAAAACCGCGATTTCGCCTCGGGCTGGTGCCATCAGATGCACACGCCAGAGGTCGTCACGATTTTCTGCGGCACCGGCGGGTGTCTTGAAGGATGTGACGTGAAAGCCCTGTGGGTTCAGACCGGAAAAGGCATGGCGGATAGCGCCATCCTTTCCTGCCGTATCCATCCCTTGCAGCACGACCAGAATACCGTGGGACCCATGGGCCGCCAGACGCCCCTGCAGAATAGCCATCCGGTCCACGCAGTCCCGGATGCGGGTATGGGCACTTTTCTTGTCGTGCCCAATCCGGTCATCGGTTCTGAAGTCGGTCAGTTTGAACTTCGTGCCGTCCGTAATTGTGAGGCGCGAGGGAATACCGCTTTCAGCCGACATGACGGTTCACCGCAAGGCCACCAGAAGCCTGACAGACAGGCATGATCTCCATTGTGTTAACGTTCACGTGCCATGGCAGGCCCACGAGCCAGGAGACTGTTTCTGCAATGTCCTGCGGGGTCAGGGGCGTGGTGTCTTTGTAGACAGCGGCGGCCTTGTCGTCGTCCTTGAGGCGAACGGAGCTGAATTCGCTTCCGCCACACAGACCTGGTTCAATATCCGTGACGCGGATGCGCTTGCCCAAAAGATCCGTTCGCAGGTTCTGGCTGAACTGCCGCACAAACGCCTTCGTGGCGCCATAGACATTCCCGCCAGTGTAGGGGTAGAGGCCCGCAGTGCTGCCGAGCATGATGACATATCCGGAGTTGCGCTCGACCATTCCGGGCAGCAGTGCGTGGGTCATTTCCACCAGACCGGAGACGTTGGTGGCGATCATCGTTTCCCAGTTATCGATCTTGGCTTCCTGTGCGGGTTCCATACCGAGTGCAAGGCCCGCGTTGTTGACCAGAACGTCCACGGTTCGCCAGTTTTCCGGCAGGCTGTCTGGCAGTGCGCGGAGTGCGTCGCGGTCCGTCATGTCCAGAGGGAAGGGGAGAAGATTGTCTCCGAGTTCGGCTTTCAGGGCCTCAAGACGTTCTGCCCGTCTTCCTGTGGCGATGACGCGATGGCCATCCTGTACGAGGCGTGTGGCGATGGCGTGTCCGAAGCCGGCAGTGGCACCGGTCACGAGAACGGTAAGGGACATGAAGACCTCCATAAAACTCTCGACATGGGAACGCTTGCAAAGAGGCACGAGATGCACCCATTTGTAGAGAATGAAGAAAACACTCGCCGGACAGAATGACAACCTGACAGGCATGCTCCTGGTTGCGGCGCCGCAACTGGCGGAGACAGTCTTCGCCCAGAGCGTGATCTATCTCTGTGCTCACTCCCCCGAAGACGGGGCGATGGGGCTGATTATCAACCGTCGTCTGGCCCAGCCGGGTTTGGATGATCTTTTTGCGCAGCTCGGAATCGAGCCAAACCCTCCTGAGCGCCGGATTGCCGTCTGTATGGGGGGGCCTGTCGATCATTCACATGGGTTTGTTCTGCATTCGACAGACTGGAATGGAGAGGGCAGCCTGGGCGTCAATGATCAGGCGACGTTGACGGCCAGTCTGGATGTGCTGCGGGAGCTTGCTGCGGGGCAGGGCCCCAAGCGGGCGTTGATGGCTATTGGCCATGCATCCTGGGCACCGGGTCAGCTTGAAGAAGAGATCCTGAGGGATAGTTCATGGCTGGTTGCGCCGGCCAGTGATGAGATTGTCTTTGGCATGGATCATTCGAAAAAATGGGGAAAGGCACTGGCGGCCATCAACATTGATCCGCTGCTGCTCTCCTCCGCTATGGGTGAAGCCTGACCGATTTATTCGGAGCAACGACTTTTGACAGACATGAGGATTTTCAGATCATGAATCAGACAACCCGTATCCTTCACGTTTATGAGCACTGTCCGTTCTGCGTGAAGGCCATGATGATTTTTGGCCTGAAAAACATCCCGTTCGAGAAGCGTATTTTCCTGAATGACGACGAAGCTGGCCCGATCAGTATGGTTGGGAGAAAGGTTGTCCCGATTCTGGAAGAAAACGGTCGATACATGCCGGAGAGCATGGATATCGTCTCCCATATTGATGGAGTTGGCGCGCCGGTTCTGACCGGTCCGGTCCGCACGGACATTGCAGACTGGCTGCGTGCAAGCAGCAAGGCCACGTATCGACTTTTCCTGCCGCGTGCAGTTTGCGCACCCTTGCCTGAATTCGCGACAACGTCTTCCCGGGCGGGCTTCATTCGTCGCAAGGAAGAATCTACCGGCCCGTTCTGGGAAATTCTGGCAGATGGCTCAAAGGAAATTGTAGAGCTGAACGCATTGCTGGAAGATCTCGAACCTCTGATCCAGTCTCCTGAAGCCGTGAATGGCACACTTTCCACAGACGATATTCATCTGTTCGCCCAGCTTCACAGCATGTCACTCATCAAAGGACTGCGTTACCCGCTCGGGGTCGAGGCTTACCGTCAGACCATGTCTGAAAAATCTGGTGTGAGCCTGCTGGATGGGTTTGCGGCCTGAGGGAAGGTAATTGCAGGACATCTTGAAATCATCTCGCCGGATGGATGGAAATGTCCTGCAACATCCCGGCTAGGCATCTACTGTCCGTATGGTTACGATTTCGCATCTGATGCAGGAGAAGACGATGCGGAATACGATTGGCGCAGGATTGTTACTGGCCCTGATGAGCGGGAGCGCGCTTGCCGCAGCTCCCCAGCATCATGACGCCGCAACGCAAGCCCTGAACCTTGCAGAGCAGGCCATCGCCCTGCGATCAGTCGCGGGGCCTGCCAACCAGACACCACAGGTCGCAGCCCTTTTCCGGGATGCTCTGGTTAAGGGAGGTTTTGCGCCTGCGGATGTGACGATCACGCCCTACAAGGATACGGCGTATCTGATTGCCCGTTGGCCCGGCCGTGATTCCTCTCTCAAACCGCTGGTGATTTCTGGCCATATGGATGTGGTTGAAGCCAAGGCATCTGACTGGACGCATGATCCTTTCAAACCACAGATTGAAAATGGCTATCTGCTCGGCCGTGGCTCAACGGACATGAAGCTGGATGATACACTGGCTATTTCTGCTCTGCTGGAGCTGAAAAAAGAAGGGTACGTGCCCCGTCGGGATATCATCATCGAGTTCTCGGGAGATGAAGAGACGACGATGGCAACTGGCGCCATCATCGCTGACAAGTTGTCCAATGCCGAACTTGTTCTGAACATGGATGGGGCCAATGGCACGTTGGATGAAAAGACGGGGAAGCCAGATTATTTCACATGGGAAGGAGCGGAAAAAACCTACGCTGATTTCCGTCTGACCGTTACGAACCCCGGTGGTCACTCTTCGGAGCCGAGATCCGTCAATGCCATTGATGAGCTGAGTGCCGATCTTCTGCGGATCCAGCAACATCGCTTCAAACCGGAAGTGAATGACCTGAGCCGTAGTTTCTTTGTCAACGCGGCCCGCTGGCAGAAGCCTGATATTGCGGCGGCCATGAAGGCGTTCGCAGCCAATCCAGCCAATGAAAAGGCCATTGCCACGCTATCGGCTGACCCGTCCTTTGTGGGGCGGATTGGCACAACCTGTGTGGTCACGATGATTGAAGGCGGTCATGCGCTCAATGCGCTGCCGCAGCGGGCGACGGCTAATATCAATTGTCGCATCTTTCCAGGGCACTCTCGGGCTTCGATCATGGCTGAACTGCGCGACGCGGCGCAGGATCCGGGTATGAAGATTGAAGACGCGACAGAAGGGTCTGTTGAAACTGCTGCGTCTCCCATGCGGCCAGATGTGGTTCATGCGATTGATGCCGCCATTCATGCGGTTTATCCGGATGTGCCGGTCTTTGCAGCCATGTCATCCGGAGCGAGCGACAGCATGTGGTTTCGCTCTCATGGTGTTCCCAGCTATGGCATCAGCCCGATCTTCATCAAGAATTCAGACTCCTTCATGCATGGTCTGAATGAACGGACGCCGGTTTCCGCCGTTGGTCCGGCAATGGACGCGCTTCTGGTTTTGATTCCGGAGCTGTCTCACTAAGAGCCTGACCTAAAATGAGTTGAGTGATTTCAGCAGGTTATGATTCATGGGTTTGCGATAACCTGATGAGATCAAGATGGCCTGGACTGAAATCACCCGAGCGCAGTATCGCCGGGACGACCTGGAGTATGCAAGCGACCTGCGCGACGCGGAGTGGGCGCTGATTGCGCCGCTGATGCCCGAGAGGAAACGACTGGGGAGACCCCGACGTACGGATTTGCGCCGGGTCATGGAGGCGATCCTCTATATCGTCACCACGGGCTGCCAGTGGCGGCAATTGCCGCGTCACTTTCCCGCCTTCACGACCGTGCAGGGCTATTTCTACCGCTGGATCCGCGAGGGACGATGGGAAGCCATGAACCATATTCTCGTGATCCTGTCGCGTGAGCAGGATGGACGAGACGCCACGCCTTCGGTGGGCATTATCGACAGCCAGTCGGTTAAAACCGCTGAAAACGGCGGCCCACGCGGTTATGACGCGGGCAAGAAGATCAAGGGACGCAAGCGGCATATCGCGACCGACACGCTGGGTCATGTCGTGGCGGCTGTCGTGCATCCCGCCGACGTTCAGGATCGTGACGGCGCGCCGCTGGTAGCGGCCAGGATACGCTCATTGTTCCCCTGGCTTCGCCATCTGATCGGTGACGGAGGGTATGCCGGCGAGAAGTTGCGTGGTGCGCTGGCTGAACTCGGCCGATGGACGATCGAGATCGTCAAGCGCAGCGATCGGGCCGAAGGCTTCGTCGTCCTGCCCAAACGCTGGATCGTGGAGCGTAGCTTTGCATGGCTCGGACGCTGCCGCCGCCTCACGAAGGATGTCGAGGCAACAATCTCGTCATCCTGCGCGTGGTTGATGATCGCCCATATCCGCAGAATTCTGCGGAAAATCAATCAAACCGCTTTCTGATTCAGGCTCTAAGAGAAAGGCTTTGTAGATGCGGAGTGTTGCTGTCTGTTTGGGCGTGGTTCTGGCGGGAGCGACAGTGGCTCATGCTGCGATGGGGCGCTCCACTTCTGAACAGAATCAGCTTTCGGGGCGGTACAGTACGCATTTCCAAAACGGTGACGTGTCGGGTGATACCTATTGGAGCGACAATGTTCTGGAGGTTGTGCCCGTCAGCGCAGAGGCGGCGTATCTTCGAATAGAAACACAGTTCTTCAATGGGCACATGTGTTCCCTGTCAGGCATCGGCCGCATGGAGGGAGAGGCTCTGGTGTATCAGGAACCGCCCTTCATGGCAGGCGAGAAGCCCTGTCGCCTGACGCTTCGCCGGACTGGGAAAGATGTTGTTTTGCAGGATGCTGACAGTGCTTGTCGGGTTGGGCATTGTGGCGCGCGAGGATCGTTTAATGGGCAGACCTTCCCACTCTTCAGCCATCGCGCCATTACCTATATGCCCAGGCTCAAAGCATCACGGCAATATCAGGCCGCGTTGAAGGCTTGGGCTGCCTCTCCGAACCATTCGGATCATGCGGCCCAGGCAGATCAACCTTAGGGCTTTAAAGCGTCGCCCAAGAACTCTGCACGACGCTGGCTTACGCGCGCGCGCAAGAGTGGATCAGGCAGCATATGCGTTCCGGGGAGCAGGAGGAGATTGTAAGGTTTCCCGGCTTTCAGAAGGGCCTGTGTCAGCTTCATGGTATTTTCGAAGTACACGTTGTCGTCTGTCAGGCCGTGCATGACCAGAAGGGGACGTTTCAGGCCGTCCGCATAGGTTAGGACGTTGCTTTTGCGATATCCTTCCGGGTCATTCTGCGGGGTGTTTAGATAGCGTTCGGTATAGGCAGTATCGTAATCGGCGAAATCGACGGGGGGTGCACCTGCAACGCCGACTTTGAAGACGTCCGGACGGCGGATGGTGGCCATTGCCGTGAAGTAGCCCCCGAAAGACCAGCCATAAACACCGACCCGTGACAGATCGAGTTCGGGGTAGGTTTTGCCCAGCCCCTGCAAGCCATCGATCTGATCCTGAAGGGGAGCATCGATCAGGTTGCCTTTGATGGCACGTTCAAAGTCATGATCCCGGCCCGGGGTGCCGCGTCCATCCAGCGTGACAACGACATAGCCCTGATTGGCGAGGCACTGGTCTTCCAGAAAGCTCGACGGTGTATCGTGCACCAGCTTTACGCCGGGGCCGCCATAGACGGACAGCACGACCGGATAGTGATGGCCCTTCTGGAAATGCTCTGGCCGGATGATCGCGGCATCGAGTTGTCGTTCCCCGGCCGTTGTGAACTGTACGTGGACGGGAAGGTGAGGGGGCTGCGCAATACCCGGGAGGCTGGCCAGGATTTTCCCTTTCGCGTCCCGCAGAAGAGTGCGCCGAGTTCCGTCAGCGGCGGCAAACGCATCGACCAGCAGGCGATGGGTGCCATTGGTGAAATGGACATTGTGGATGCCCGGCTCCGTGATGAACGGAGTGATCTTGCCGTCCGCGAGTGAAATCCGGACGACCTCGTTATCAATCCGGTTCGGGCGTACCGTCACGACAACGCTGTTACTGTCAGCGTCGTAATCATTAAAGGCGACATACGGCAAGGTATCGGGCGTCAGAACCCGCTTAAGGGACCCGTCTGGGGCGTGATGTTCAAGCTGCCACGTTTTTCCGCGCTCCGAGGCCCAAAGGAAACCCTGTTGACCGTTCAGCACGACGGGTAAGGCATGGCTGCCACCGGCGTCTCGCGGATCAAGATTGAGCCAGGCCTTGTCGCTTTCTGCGAGGAGGAGCGTCGTTTTGCCTGTCGCTGGATCAACGGACAGAACCTGTTCCTGCGTCTGTTCCCGGTTGAGCAGAATAAGAAACAGGCCACCGTTCTTCCGCCAGACCGCACGCGCCATGTAGGGCCATGCTTCATGATCCCAGCCAATCCAGCGAACGTCTCCGCCTTTGATGCTGGTGAGACCAAAACGTGTTCGTGCATTGGGCGTGCCGGCGCGTGGATAACGGAACTCAACAGGGGCCGTCTGGGGCGTCTCAGGATTGGTGATATAATGCTTTTCGACGTTGCCTGAATCGGCTTCTTCGAACAGCACGGTCTGACTGTCCGGAGACCACCAGGCGCCATCCGGGCGCTCCAGTTCTTCTGCTGCGGCAAATTCGGCCAACCCATTGGTCAGCGTTTCTGTGCCTGTAGTGGTCAGCCGTGTTTCGGCGCCTGTTACCAGATTGACCGCGTAAAGGTCGTTGTCCCGCACTGCGGCAATGGTCTGTCCGTCCGGGGAAAGGCGGGGCGCGATCCAGTTGCCATCAACGGAAGACACCCGGCCGTCATCAGCGGCAATGCGGATGAGGCGTCCGCCCTGAGATGCCAGGATCGTGCCGCCATCTTCGCTCATCTGATAGTCGGTGATGCCAGACATGGACTGGCGGGCCCGCTCTCGCCGGGCTTTTTCCTCCACGGACAAGTGCTCTGGACCAGCTTCCGGGGCCGCAAGTTCATGCAGCGAGTGGTCAGGCAGATCGTAGCGAAACAGATGCAGGCGTGTGTCGAACGGGCCAGAACGCAGGAAGAGAACCGAATGTCCGTCCGGTGTCACTTCTGATCGTGTGGGCAGACCCAGCGTTCCGTTCCGTGTTTTGGCAAGATCGAGCATGCATGATGCAGGTTCGGAGGCCATGGCCGGTAAGGCGGGAAGCAGGGAAGACAGGAACGCGCAGGACAGCAGGGCTCTGCGGAGACGGAATGAAGGCATGGCGGCTCCGGGACAGGAAAGGTTTTGACATCAATCATGGACTGACCTGTCGTTCCTGAACAGAGTGCATGAGCATGAGAAGTCGCCTTGCTCACGATGATGAGAGCGGGGCCGATTTTACCGGGACTGATCCACCGTTGAGGTGTTGTGTGTCATGGTCTGTCTCAGAAGAGGAACCTGATGGATATGCAGTATCGTCAGCTAGGTCGCTCTGGCCTGAAAATTTCCGCACTCAATTTTGGCTCTGTGACGTTCGGCGGGCAGGGCGATTTCGCTTCCACCGGCAATGTTGACGTCTCAGAGGCCACACGCATGGTGGATCTCTGCGTCGAGCATGGCGTCAACATGTTTGATACGGCCGATGGTTATTCGGGTGGAGAAGCCGAAGAAATCCTTGGTCGTGTTCTGAAAGGCAGAAGCCGGGAACTGCTTGTGACCAGCAAAGTCCGGTTTCCGACGGGCAAAGGCCCGAACGAAGAGGGCCTGTCGCGGCATCATATTCTGAATGCCTGTGATGACAGCCTGCGTCGTTTAGGGCGAGACCATATTGATCTCTATTATCTGCATGAATGGGATGGTCTGACGCCGGTTGAAGAGACGCTGGAGGCACTTCAGGCGCTTCGGGACCAGGGCAAGATCCGCTATGCGGGACTTTCCAATTTTGCTGGCTGGCAGGCCATGAAGCTTCTGTCTGCCGCGGAGCGGGACCGTCTCATTACGCCGGTCTCCGAACAGATCTATTATTCTCTGGAAGCACGGGATGCTGAATATGAGCTTCTGCCACTCGCTGTGGATCAAGGACTGGGCGTTCAGATCTGGAGCCCGCTGGCCTGTGGGCTGCTGACGGGCAAATATCGTCGCGGGAAGACGGCGCCTGCGGATAGCCGACGTATTTCGGGTTGGCCAGAACCGGAAGTCCGCAATATCGAAAAACTCTACGATACGGTTGAAGTGTTGGTGGAGATCGCAGAGGAACACGATGTCTCGCCTGCACGCGTTGCGCTGGCGTGGTTGCTGCACAAACCGGGTGTGACGTCCGTAGTGATTGGAGCCCGTAAGGAAACCCAGTTGCTGGATAATCTTGCTGCGGCATCGCTACGTCTGACGAAGGCACAAGTCGCACGGCTTGACGATGTCAGTGCCCCGGATCTGATTTATCCTTACTGGCACCAGCAGCGGAATGCGTTTGGCAGACTGTCGGAGGCCGATATGGTCTTGCACGGGCCAGCGAAACGTCATCGGGATGCCCTTGAAACAAAAAAATGAGTGCCTAAATATTCATCACCGGTCGTCGCCTTCGGGGGCGACCGAGACACCATATGCCGCCGATACGGGGCATGAGAGGACATATTAGAATGGACATTCAGAAATTCACTGAGCGGAGCCAGGGTTTCCTCCAGGCCGCACAGACTATTGCCCTTCGAGACTACCATCAGCAGTTGACGCCGGAGCATCTGCTCAAGGCCCTGCTGGATGATGATCAGGGTGCCGCATCCGGCCTTATCCGGGCTGCGGGTGGTGATCCAAAAGTTGTTCAGACTGCCAATGACGCAGCACTTTCCAAGCTTCCGAAGGTTCAGGGCGGCGGTGCAGGTCAACCGCAAGCCACGCCTGATTTCGTAAGGCTACTGGATTCCGCTGAAGCTGCTGCAAAAGCCGCAGGTGACAGCCATGTTGCGCAGGATCGTCTGCTCGTCGCCATTGCTGCGAGCGGATCTGCTGCGGGTAAAGCACTGGTTGAAGGAAAGGCCGATGCCTCTGCGCTGGAACGTGCCGTTGCACAGATCCGGAAGGGGCGTACAGTGACCAGCGCATCTGCCGAGAATACGTTTGATGCGCTGAAAAAGTATGCGCGTGACGTTACGGCGATTGCACAGGCTGGCAAGCTCGATCCGGTGATTGGCCGTGATGAGGAAATTCGACGCACGATCCAGGTTCTGGCCCGCCGCAGCAAAAACAATCCGGTTCTGATTGGTGAGCCAGGCGTTGGTAAGACCGCAATCGTTGAAGGTCTGGCGCTGCGTATCGTTAATGGCGATGTGCCAGAAGCGCTTCGAAACAAGAGACTGATGTCACTCGACATGGGGGCTCTGATTGCAGGTGCGAAGTTCCGTGGTGAGTTTGAAGAGCGTCTGAAGGCAGTTCTTAAAGAAGTTGAGACGGCCGAAGGCGAGGTCATTCTCTTCATTGATGAGATGCACACGCTGGTGGGCGCTGGCCGTTCCGATGGTGCGATGGATGCGTCCAATCTTATCAAACCGGAACTAGCTCGCGGGACGTTGCACTGCATTGGTGCGACAACGCTCGATGAGTACCGCAAGTACATCGAGAAAGACGCCGCGCTTGCCCGTCGTTTCCAGCCGGTTTTCGTTGGTGAGCCATCTGTCGCGGATACGATCTCTATTCTGCGTGGCATCAAGGAGAAGTACGAGCTTCACCACGGTGTGCGCATCACGGATAACGCTATCGTCTCTGCTGCAACGCTTTCCAACCGTTATATTACGGATCGCTTCCTGCCGGATAAGGCCATTGATCTGATTGACGAGGCTGCCAGCCGTCTGCGGATGCAGATCGACAGCAAGCCGGAAGCTCTGGACGAACTCGATCGCCGCATCATTCAGTTGAAGATCGAGCGTGAAGCCATCCGTAAGGAAGACGACACGGCGTCCAAGGATCGTCTGCAGGCTCTTGAGGCCGAACTGGCTGATCTGGAGGAGCAGTCCGATGCGATGGGTGCCGAGTGGCATGCCGAAAAGGATCGCGTGAATGCCATTCAGAAGCTGAAGGAGCAGTTGGATACAGCACGCTCCGATGTGGATGTGGCGCAGCGTCAGGGAAATCTCGCGAAGGCTTCCGAGCTGATGTACGGCCTGATTCCAAACCTGGAAGCTCAGATCGCGAAAGCGCAGGAAGAGGAAGACGTAGCATCTAAATCTGGCTTGTTCGCTGATAGCGTCACGGATCAGGGCATTGCATCGGTTGTGTCCCGCTGGACGGGTATTCCCGTAGATCGGATGCTCGAAGGTGAGCGCGCCAAGCTCATGCGGATGGAAGATACGCTGCGTGAGCGTGTGGTCGGGCAGGAGCAGGCTCTGGTTGCCGTCGCCAATGCTGTGCGTCGTGCCCGAGCAGGACTTCAGGATCCGAACCGCCCGATTGGGTCGTTCCTGTTCCTTGGTCCGACGGGTGTGGGCAAGACCGAGCTGACGAAGGCTCTGGCCCAGTTCCTGTTCGATGACGAGAAGGCTCTGCTGCGGATCGACATGAGTGAATTCATGGAGAAGCATGCAGTGTCGCGTCTGATTGGCGCACCTCCGGGATATGTCGGGTACGACGAAGGTGGTGTTCTGACAGAAGCTGTGCGTCGTCGTCCTTATCAGGTCATCCTGTTTGATGAGGTTGAGAAGGCCCATGAGGACATCTTCAACATCCTTCTTCAGGTGCTCGATGATGGCCGTCTGACAGATGGGCAGGGACGTGTTGTGGACTTCCGCAATACAATCATCGTTCTGACGAGTAACCTTGGTTCAGATGTTCTCGCCAATCAGGAAGATGGTGAATCGCCGGAACTGGTTCAGGCGCAGGTCATGCAGGTGGTGCGCAATCACTTCCGACCGGAATTCCTGAACCGTCTGGATGAGA
>NZ_JBDIWI010000001.1:717500-1040000 GCF_039638325.1 Gluconobacter sp. OJA
GGAGGCGCGCGATGGTGGGCTCAGGCCGGTCGGAAACCGGCTGTCGAGTGCAATGGCATAAGCCCGCCTGACTGCGAGAATGACAGTTCGAGCAGAGACGAAAGTCGGCCATAGTGATCCGGTGGTCCCACGTGGACGGGCCATCGCTCAACGGATAAAAGGTACTCTAGGGATAACAGGCTGATCTCCCCCAAGAGTCCACATCGACGGGGAGGTTTGGCACCTCGATGTCGGCTCATCACATCCTGGGGCTGGAGCAGGTCCCAAGGGTTCGGCTGTTCGCCGATTAAAGTGGTACGTGAGCTGGGTTTAGAACGTCGTGAGACAGTTCGGTCCCTATCTGCCGTGGGTGTAAGAGACTTGAGAGGATTTGTCCCTAGTACGAGAGGACCGGGATGAACATACCTCTGGTGCACCGGTTGTCACGCCAGTGGCACAGCCGGGTAGCTAAGTGTGGACGGGATAACCGCTGAAAGCATCTAAGCGGGAAACCCACCTCAAAACGAGGTCTCATAGAGCCGTGACAGACCATCACGTTGATAGGCCGGGTGTGAAAGTGCAGTAATGCATGCAGCTAACCGGTCCTAATCGCTCATACTTCTCACATCAAACACATGCACAGAAATCAGCCACACTCATAAAACACCAACCTCCACCCACTCTCAAAAAGACTGGGTGGGCTAGAAGACCTGGTGGCCATTGCGAGGGCCCTACACCCGATCCCTTCCCGAACTCGGCCGTGAAATCCCTCAGCGCCTATGATACTGCACCTCAAGGTGCGGAAAAGTCGGTCGCCGCCAGGTCCCCTAGCCCACTCATCACTCCCAAAACACCAACATCACCATTACCACCGCGGGGTGGAGCAGCCCGGTAGCTCGTCAGGCTCATAACCTGAAGGCCGTAGGTTCAAATCCTACCCCCGCAACCATATAATAAGTCCTGTCCAGGACCCACAAAAGCCACCCTCCAGGGTGGCCTTTTGCGTTCCAGACTACCCAATCACACCACACATCACTCGAAGACCAGAACCACCAATCGGTTGAAAAATATAGCTACCTAGGTCGGGCCAGAATTAATCACTTTGTTGATGCACAAGTGCACCCGAAACTCATGGTAGTGTAAGGGGCAGAAAGATTGTGAGGAAAACAGGATGGATAATCTAATCATATTGTATGGAATCAAAGCCTGTGACTCTATGAAAAGAGCCCAAGCTTGGTTGACTGATCACGATATTGATTACGCATTCCATGACTACAAGAAGAATGCGATCTCAAGGGCGGTTCTTGACGGTTGGGTCGGTCAGGTCGATTGGGAGATATTGCTCAACAAAGCGGGCACGACGTTTCGCAAGCTGCCACCAGAGCAGAAGGAAGATATGACCCAGGCGAAAGCTATTACCTTGATGCTTGCTCAACCTTCCATGATCAAACGACCTGTTCTGGAACGTGAGGGCAACATCGTGGGTGTCGGTTTTAAGCCTGTCGAGTACGAAGCACTATTCGCGAGCTAAACCCCATGCTTACGGCATCAGGTTTAGCATCTTGATTTTGCGATGAAGCGTAGAGCGGCTGATGCCAAGCGTCCGAGCTGCTGCGCTGACATTGCCCTGCGTGGTGGCTAGGGCTGAGCGGATGACATGGACCTCGGCTTTTCGGAAACTCAGCTCATCTTCTGAGTCCAGAAAGTTCATCAGAGCAGGCAGGTGCTCCAGTTCGCCTTCCGGCCAGTGCATGCGTTCCCGGCTCGCATGCGTGGCGCCTTGCACATGTCCATCAGTATTCAGCGCAACCAGCGGTGTTGAACTCGCTGTCGCCAGACCCAGCGTAATGATCGTCTCGTTGGGGAAAAATTCCCGGAACAGCCTTTCTTCGATCTTACGAGCCGTGGTCGTCATGGTCTCCATCAGCAGACCTGCAAATGGTAGGATATCGTTCCCCGCAAAGGAACAGATGTTCAGAACACCGGCGAGTTTTCCACTAGCATTATAAAGAGGGGCGGCAATGCCGGTCAGGCCCCGGAAGCATAGCCGCCAGTGCTGGCTTTGAAGCACCATGACAGGCTTCTTTTCCTGAAGGCATGTTCCGATGCTGTTGGTGCCGGCATTCGCTTCGTCCCAGAGTGCACCAGCCTGAAAACCCCACCGACGGCATCCTGTCAGATCGTCACGGCTGGTCTGGCGTGACAGTACAACCCCGTTTGCATCAGCCAGCATCACGGTAAAGCCGAGCGCCATCACCATCGTATGCAGGCGCTCCATTTCTGGCAGGGCATGCTGGATCAGGAGGCGCGTGCGGTTGCTGATAAAACGCAACTCCGGCTGGCTCAGAAGACGTGTTTCCCACCGCTCTGCCGGATCAAGGTTATAGCTGGTGGAGCACCGGATCCATGACTCGGACAGACCGGTTTGTGGCGTAATGCCGGTCATGAGTGTCTCTCGATTTTCAGATGTGTCTCAGAACTGCGACAGGTGGCGACGATGTAGTCACAATCGGGTGAAAGAGATCCGATCATGGATAGCGTCGCGCGGGTTGTGGAAGGAACAAGGCAGTCAGAGTGCGTGACTGACTGGTGCCCGTATCTTTCAGACGAAAGTTTCGTCCACCGGTAGCTCTCACCTTTCTGTTGTAACGCTCTTGGCGAGGGGTTGGATGCATGGATGAGAAACAAGCTTTTCAAGACAATCATCCGGCCGGCAGGGAAAGACCTGCGCAGCAGTTTTCTGCCCTCGCACAGTCATATGGGGGACGGATCATATCCTGCTCCTTAAGCGATTAAGAGAGACAAAATATTTCAGAAAAAGTGGTTTTCCATATTTTTGAAAAACGAGGTGTCATGTCTTCTTCTCTCCAGAGGGTGCTGTCTCCAGTAACCTCTATCCTGCTCGCGCTTGTTGGGCTGTTCCTGCTGGGTGGGGGCGGTTATCTGCTCGTGCTCGGTGGGTCTTGGTTCTATGCGCTGGCTGGTCTCGTCATGCTTGCGGCGGCTGCCGTCAGCCTGAAGAACCCGTCTCAGGCAGGCCGTATTTATGCAGGTCTGCTGCTGGTTGCCACGATCTGGTCTGTTGTTGAAGTCGGCTTCAACATCTGGGGGCTGGAAGTTCGTCTGTTCACTCTGGTTGGCATTGCCTGCTGGATGCTTCTGCCGTGGGTTTGGCGCTCCAATGCGTCCTGGGCTACGGACAAGCGGGAACTGGCTGGTTCTGCTGCCATCGCCGTTGTGGCGATCGTTGCAAGCTGCTTCACCTCCTACTCCATCAATGGCACGCTCCCGGCCGAGCGTATGGCTGCATCTGGCCAGGTTGACGAGACCGGCAAGGGCACGCCCGCAGCTGACTGGCCTGCTTATGGCCGTACGGTCGGCGGTGATCGTTACAGCCCGCTGGGTCAGATCACGCCTGCCAACATCAGCAACCTGAAGCGCGCCTGGGTTACCCAGACGGGTGACGTCCAGAAGGCTGACGAAGGTGTTGTGGCCGGTCCGGATCAAGGCCACGAGTTCAACCTCGAGGTTACCCCGATCAAGGTTGATGACACGCTCTACCTTTGCACGCCGCATAACTGGGTCATGGCCCTTGATGCCGCAACGGGTAAGGTGAAGTGGAAGTTCGATCCGAAGCCTGCTGCTGAAGATCTGGCTGCCAACGTCTATCTCGCCTGCCGCGGCGTCTCCTATTACAAGGCTCCGGACGACTATACCGCTCCTGATGGCTCCAAGGCCTGCCAGAAGCGTATCTTCTCCCCGGTTGGTGACGTTCGTCTTCTTGCTGTCGATGCCGAAACAGGCAAGCCCTGCGAAGACTTCGGCGAGCACGGCTTCATCTCCCTGCGCCAGTATCTTGGTCATGTGCCGCATGGCTTCCACTTCGTGACGTCTCCGCCGCTGGTGGTGAAGGATCGTGTGGTTCTTGGTGGCTGGATCTTTGATAACCAGGCGAACTTCGAGCCGTCCGGTGCAATCCGTGCGTTCAACCCGATTTCCGGTGAGATCGAGTGGGCCTGGGATGCCGGTCACAACCCGGAAAACTGGAAGCCCGGCCCGAACGACGAGCTGACGCGTGACACCCCGAATGCATGGGGCGTTTACACGGCAGATGAGAACCTCGGCCTGCTTTACCTGCCGATGGGTAACTCCCCGCCGGATAACTGGGGTGGTTCACGCCGTCCGTTCGACGACGCAACCTCCAGTGCAACGATTGCTCTCGACATCGAAACCGGTGAGCGTCGCTGGACCTTCCAGACCGTGCATCACGATCTGTGGGACATGGATCTGGCCATTGGCCCGTCGATGGTTGATTTGCCAGGCCCGAACGGTGAAACCGTCCCGGCTCTGATCCAGACCACGAAGCGCGGTGAGTTCTTCGTTCTGGACCGTCGCACAGGCAAGCCAGTTCCGGGTTACCCGGTTGAGGAACGTCCGGTTCCAACTGCTGGTGTTGCCGCAGACGACCATGTTTCTCCGACGCAGCCGTTTGCTGTTGGTCTGCCGTCTCTGACGCCGCCAGACCTCAAGGAAAGCGACATGTGGGGCGCGACGCTGCTGGATCAGATGATCTGCCGCATCCAGTTCCGTCAGTCCGCTTATGAAGGTCAGTTCACGCCGCCGCATGTTGGCAAGACGACGATCGTCTATCCGGCATTCTATGGTGTGGTTGACTGGCAGGGTGCGTCCATCGACCCGCAGCGCAAGCTGCTGATCGCCAACGCAAGCTACCTGCCATTCCGGATCCGTCTGGAGAAGCGTAACCACGCTGAAACCAGTGGTATCCTGCCGAAGTGGGATGGCAAGGGTGACAAGCCGGAAGCCAAGGGCGATGCGCTTAGTGTCTCTCCTGACTACGGTACGCCTTACATCGCTTACACCAGCCCGTGGCTGAACCCGCTTCAGATCCCCTGCAAGGGACCAGTCTGGGGTACGATCACCGCTATCGATCTGGTGACAAAGAAGATTGTCTGGCAGCACCCGGTTGGTACGACGCGCGACACCGGTCCTTTCCGGACGCACAACAACCTTCCGCTTCCGACCGGCATGTACAACATCGGTGGCAGTGTCATCACAAAGGGTGGCGTATCCTTCATGGGTGCGACAGCTGACGATTACCTGCGTGCCTTTGATGTTTCGACCGGTAAGGTTATCTGGCGTGACCGTCTGCCGGCTGGTGGACAGGCAACCCCGATGTCCTATCAAATCGGCGAGAAGCAGTATGTTTTGATTGCCGCTGGCGGTCATGGGGGCCTTGGCACCCGCAGCGGTGACTATATCATCGCTTACACGATTGACGGACAGCAGGGCGCAGCCGCGCACTGATCTGGCCTTATTACTGCTGGAGCGCTTTCTTTACTGGAGGCGCTCCAGTTTCTTCTTCTACGGAAATAAAAGTCATGGTTCGCAAAATCTGGTCCGGAGGGTGTCTCCGGGCCCTGAGCATTCTATTGCCCGCTTCCTCCCTCCTGCCAGCCCTTGCGGCACATGCTGCTGATATTCCTCTGGCCATCATTGGCCCGCATGAATACGACCTGCCGGTGGACTTCAAACCGTTCAACGTGCTCGTGCAGTACGGAGATGGAAATGTCGCGGGAAACACTTATGACAGTGGTGGCCGGCGTCAGCCCACTGGGGGAAGCCACACCTGGGCGGGTATGACGAAGTACGTGCATTTTCGCAGCTTTGACGCTCTGCCGCATGTCGGTTTTGCGTTTGAAGTCATTCAGTCGGAAAGCTTCGTTCTGGCACAGGGCAAGGATTACGGTGGCCTCGGTCCGACAATCGTGGGCCCTGCTGTCTGGTTCAAGCCGAATGCTCACAGCACCTTCGGTATCCAGACCTTCATGCAGACGCCGGTTGGCACACGGGATGCGTTGTCCCCGAGCTACTGGTCAAACCTGTCCAGCTTCATGTTCGATTATGAATGGAAGCATTTCAGCTTCGATGGGGATCTGGGTGCAATTGTAGCATCCACGAAGCACAAGACAGGCGAGCACAGCTATTCGCCCGGGACGGTCTTTCATTCCAACCTGCGTTTCAGCTGGAAAGCGAGCAAGATTGTTGAGCCGTTCTTTGCATTCGACTGGCAGAACACAGCCGGAATGCGGGACAACACGGCCAACAGTTGGGTCAGTGAATCCAGTGGGCGTGAAGTCGCACTGGGTGTGGGCGCCATGGTCAATATTTCCAAGCGCGTCTCATTAACCGGTCGGTATTCTCATTCTGTTGATGGCAGAAACGTGCCTGAGACGAATGCGTATTACATGAAGCTGGTCTATCTCTGGTAAAGATGGCTTCTCCCGTCCGAGCAGTATTCTCGGACGGGGTGCCACCTCCTAGAGGCCCAGTGTTTGTCGGGCGAGGCGACACGCTGCCAGATCCCAAGCAGCACAGCCGACACTCTTGAAAAATACTGGACCTTCCGGTTTTTCTTTGCCGGATAGGTAAGCAGCCAGAGGTTGGACCTCTTCCCAGTTTTTCCCTGCCTGAATGATATCTCCCGCCTCTGATGGTGCGCCAACGGGATCATCTACGACACAGGTGCTTCCGTTGACGATGGCTGGACCTATTTCAATCATTTCCGGTCGATAAGCCCCCACACCAATAATCAGCCGCGTAGACTTTGGCGGCGCGTCATACAGAATACTTTGGCTGCTGGTCACGGTGATGACTACATCCGGGTCGCAAGTTTCGTCATCATTGCGAAGCCTCAGGGCGGGGTATGCTTCGCTTCCTGTCAGTGCGGCTACGCTCTCGCCAGAGCGACCACGAATATAAACCGTGAGGCCCGGATAAAGCACATTCAGCGCTTCCAGATGAGCTTTGGCCTGTACGCCTGTACCAATGAGAAGAACCGTTTCCAGAGTGTCTGGGCGAAAGCACTCCAACCCCAGCATGGAGATGGCAGCGGTGCGTCGTTCCGTCGTAGCAACGCCGTCCAATGCGAACAGAAACTGACCATCGACAGCATCCATGCACATGACTTGCCCCTGAATAGCAGGAAGACTGCGTGCGGAGTTGCCAGAATAAAGGGTCAGAAGTTTTGTCGTGAGAATATCAGGCGCACACGCAACCATCGACATGACCGTTCCGGAGCGATCAAGCGTTGGCACAACCATGCGTTCAGGGCAGGAAATCTGTCCAGCATGATAGTCCTGAGCTGCTCTCCGAAGTGTTTCCACGAGAGCGGGAAAGGGAAGCAGTTTTCGCGTTTCGGCGGCGGTCAAAGTCTTCATGGAGCATCTTCCTGCTGTTGTCCGGAAGATGCCCCGTTTTGGCTTGAAGATGAAGGGATGGCGAGAGAGCGTCCCTGTCCCGGTTAAGCAGCCGCTTTTGGACGGAACCGGGCTGTCGAGATGTCGCATTCGTAAGCGGCTGCGACCGAATGCGGGTCGAGCGCCAGATCATCGACAGCATCGAGAATGCGTTCGACTTTGGCATCATCCATCAGCACGCTGAAATTCAGGCGTGTCCAGCCGGGCTTCTCGATTTCCTGCCCAGACAGAATGGCCTGACGAATTGCATCCGAGGCCGCTTCGTCAATGTCGAGCAGGCGATGGGCATACGGTCCTGCACAAGCGCATCCGCCACGCACCTGAATGCCATAGCGGTCCGACAGCATGCGCGTGAAAAGCTGCTGGTGGATGAAGCCACCTGTGCTTTCGTCCCGGACCTGGAAGGAGAAGATGGGCAGGGCTTCAGCTGTGGCGTGACCAAGAATGCGGATATTCGGGTTTTTGCTCCAACGGGCAACAGCGCGGGCGCGAAGCTCCGCATTGCGGTCGCTCATGAAAGTCTGGCCGATGACGTCCTTGACGATAAAGGCCAGTGCCGCGCGGATGTCTCCCACCACGTCTGGTGTTCCACTCTCTTCGAGAGCTGCAAGGCTCGTGGTGTAGTCATGGTTCCAGGGGGAAACGAACCGTACTGTTCCTCCGCCTGGGAGAACCGGGCCGCATCGCGTCACGACGTCATTGCGGACGATCAGAACGCCTGAGGCTGCCGGGCCACCGATAAACTTGTGACAGGACACCGCCACGGCATCTTTTTCGAAAGGCGTGCCGGGCTTCATGTCGATGGGAAGATACGGAGCGGCACCGGCATAATCCCAGATCGCCAGAGCACCGTGCTTTTTCAGAAGTTCCGTTACGGCATCTACATCCGTCATGATGCCGGTGACGTTTGATGCTGCCGAGAAAGAGCCGACTTTCAGGCGGCCTTCGTCGCAGGCGGTCAATGCCTGTTCAAGAATGGCAAGATCTGGACCACCATTCTCGGCTTCCGGGATCTCGATGATCTCGGCGCCACTTTCCCGCCAGGGGAGGATGTTGGAGTGATGCTCGTACGGGCCAATGAAAATGATCGGGCGATTTCCAGCAGCACAGCGGGCAGGGATTTCCAGCAGATGTACGAGACGGTTCAGGCCTGCCGTCGCGCCGTTGCCCATGAAAATGGTCGTGAAACGATCCTTGGGGGCATGGCAAAGGCGAGCAATCGCATCACGCGCCGCATTCCGCATCCGCGTCATGTATGCCCCACACAAAGACGCTTCAGTGTGGCTGTTGGCGTAGTAGGGAAGAACTTCGTTCATGACGAATGTCTCAACCTGAACAAGCGCGCGGCCTGAAGCGACATAGTCTGCATAAAGAAGCGACTGAACACCAAAAGGGCTCATGAACTTCGTGCCGTCTCCGAGAACGCCCTTGCGGAGGGCGTCGCGACCACCTGCACGGAGCATTTTCTCAAATTGCTCAAGCGCTGTTGCACTGTTGTCGAGACTGCCGATCGTTTCCATGATGCCCTGTCCTCTTACCTGATCTCGTAAGAGGAAAATATCTCAATGACGGCTAGGAAACTGTCTCTTTCTTGTAGACGAAAACCGGTTTTTTGTTGTCATTTACATCATTATGAGCAGAATTATCGATCAAACGGACCGTGCCATCCTTCGCATTCTCCAGAAGCAGGGGACGCCGTCCCAGCGCGAACTGGCCGAACAGGTTGGCCTTTCCCAGAATGCCTGCTGGAGGCGCCTGAACGCCCTGCGGGAAAGTGGAATCATCAGCCACGATACCGTCCGTCTCAATGCTCAGGCGCTTGGCCTGACATTGACGGTCTTTGTGCTGATGAGGACGCGTCATCATTCACACGAATGGTTTGAAACGTTCCGCAAAGTGGTCGTTTCGATCCCAAACATCGTTGATTTTTACCGGATTGCCGGTGAGTATGATTATCTTCTCAAGGTCGTGGCATGCGACATGAACGATTTCGATCGTGTCTATCAGCAGATCATCAGCAAGGTCGAGCTGGATGCCATCACCTCATACATGACCATGGAAACCCTGGCAGATAACAGGGATCTTCCAGTCTGACACAGACCACGGACAAGGACACTTCATGACCCAGACAGATCAGCTCGCCCAAAGTCTCCGGACGAGACATGTTGTCATGATTGCCTTGGGCGGGGTGATTGGTGCTGGGTTTTTCATCGGTTGCTCGGCTGCCCTGTCGATGGGTGGACCGGCCGTCATCGTGTCATACGTTCTGGCGGGACTTCTGGTCTGGCTTGTGAACGGCATGATGCGAGACCTTGCTTCACAGACACCAGGGCGAGCGTCATTTCTCGGACAGATCCGCCATGCTCTTGGAGATCGCTTTGGTTTCGTCGCAGGCTGGACCTACTGGCTGACCTGGGTGACGGTCATTGGCGTTGAAGCCATTGCCGTAACATCCATGCTCACGCCCTACATTCCGGTTCCTTATGCCGTTTTAGAACTTCTCGTTCTGGGCGTGATGACCGCCATTAATCTCCTGTCCGTCAAAGGGTATGGCGAGTTCGAGTACTGGTTTTCAGCCATCAAAGTGGCTGCCATCGTGCTTTTCATCGGAATTGGTATCTGGGCATTTGGGGCACATTCCATTCCCGTGCAGGAAAACCTGTTTGCGCATGGCGGTGTCATGCCCCACGGATTGATGGCACTTCTTGCTGTCATTCCGACAGTGCTGTTCTCAATGGGCGGCAGTGAGATTGCAACAGTGGCCGCGGTCGAGTCCGACAACACGGAAGTGAACATTGCCCGCGCAACACGGACCATTCCTCTTCGTATTGGTGGCTTCTACCTTGTGACCATCTCGATGATTCTGTGCCTGGTGCCGTGGAGTGACATCGTACCGGGCCAGTCACCATTCTTGTTGGTTCTGAACCGGTTCCATGTGCCTTTCGCCGGGTTGGCAATGGGCATTGTCATTCTCGTAGCGGCCCTTTCCAGCCTGAACTCCGGGATTTACGTCACCTCGCGCATCCTGTTCGAACTGGCTGAACAGGGAGATGCTCCCGCGGTCTTTCTGGCGGTTGAGCCTAAAACGCAGCTTCCTCGGCGCGCGCTTCTCGCCAGTGTTGGAAGTGCCATTCTGGTTGCGGTAACGGCCGTTCTGTCGCCGGGCGTCATTTTTGCTGTTCTTGTCAGCCTGACGGGCGGATTTATGCTTTTTAATAACGCCCTGCTTGTTCTGGGACGATTAAAGCTCATGCCCCAGAAGGCCGTTGGGGCCTACGTGGCGCTTGCGCTGATAGCCCTTGCGATCATTGCCATGATGATTCAGGCGGAAACCCGTTCGCAAATCGAAATGGGCGCTTTTGCGATTGTTGTTATTCTTCTGGCGGAGCGATTTCTGCCGCGAGGTAAGAAAATTCAGAACAACACGCCTTGAGCTGGCGTACTGGGAACATCTGCCCCCATGTCCTTCAGAATCCAGGCTCGTAACACGGCGAGGATTGCCTCTTGATCTTCGCTGGTTAGAGGCTTTCCTGCGGCAATACCATGCCATTTCGCGAGACATCCCCGGCAGCATGAGCCCGTTGCATGCTGTGCGATGAAAACTGGATGCCCTCGCATTGGCGTCTGCTTTCCGTCCTGTGCTGGCCATGCAGGCGCCAGACGATCCCGGATGAAGGCAGCACCATGTTCCATGACAGCATTCAGGCCGCGACTTTCCAGGTAGAGGCGGGCCTGTTCATCCAGATGAAACCGTGCCCGAAAACTGGACTTTTGAAGTCGGAGGAGAAGATCCTGAGGAGCAGAACCGGTCAAGACGGACCAACCTTCTGAAAATACATAAAAAAATGCTGTGAGGGCTGCTGCACCCTCTGTGAGAACATCTGTTCTTACTCCATATGGTGCGGCATGGACGCTTTTCCGAGACGCACCCGAACTGATTCTTCAGCCAGTGATATGGCTGCCATGCCAGTCCTGTCACCGCTTCAGGTTCAGGATCTGTTCACGGCCCGGCTGGATGAGATTTGTGCCCACTTCGAAGAGTGGGGTTTCCCGCTTGCGGTTGAGGGGCAACTGGGGGACGTCGCGCCTAACGCATACAAGAAATATTATCAGCTGCCCCTGGTCGATCCGCAGCTTGGGACATCCATTTCGCTGGAAGCGACCAAGCTGGTTCTGGCGGCAGCAGATGTGCGTGCCGGAGATTATGTCCGTGTGACAGGGTGTCTGCGAGCCCGCCATCTGCGGGGACAGGTTGCCCTCCGGTTTGAAGTGCTTACCGTTGAACCACATGATCCCGGCCGTCAGAAAGTGGACCGGGCAGAACGATCTCTGCTGGATGTTCTGAGAGGATTGAGCTGGCAGTTTCAGCCTTACCCTGACCGCCGGGACGCCCGACTGCTTCTCATTCATTCTGCGTCCTCCAGCGCACTAGTCTCGGAAGACTTCCTTCAGGCGCTGGGCGGCGGCTGGCGTTCAGAGCGTATCCGCGCACTTCCTGTTGCCATGACCGATCCGCACCGTATTGCGGACGCCATAGGCACGTGCCGGGAAGATATTATCGTTCTGATCCGTGGCGGCGGAGATGTTTCCGACTTCGCAGTGTTTGAGCATCCGCTGGTGCTGGAGGCGCTCTCCAACTGTGTGGCACATCGTGTTCTGGGTGTTGGGCATACCGCCAATCGGACGTTGGCGGAGCGGCTGGTGGATCATTCCGCAACGACGCCTGCTGATGCGGGCCATTACATACGCAGAATGAGCGGTCGTGTCTGGCAGCGGCAGGAGGAAGAGCGCGCGCAACAGGAAGAAATTGTCGCGCTGCGGGAGAGTGCAACGTCTATGGCAGCGCTCCCGGCGGGAGCACCATTTGGTGCCCGTCTGCGGAATGGCCTGATCTTGTTGGTTCTGGGAACGCTGGCCGGTCTGGTACTGTCACGTATTCTCTGAAAGTCAGAGGAACGTTTGCAATTCTGGTACAGCGTTTCCCAGATCTTTCCGTCCCATTTCAGAGAGCAGAGCTATCACGCGCGCTACATCTCTCAATGCGCAGTGAGGATGGCGAATAAACCACGCGCAGAATCCTTTGAAAGACAGACCTTCCGCTGTGTCGGGGGCTGGAAGGGCCGGCAGATCCAGAGAAATTGCCTCCTCGGTTGGCACGAACTGGAACAGGGTGTCACCAAACCCGCTATCATCCGCAAAAATGAATGTGTCGGCCTCAATCCAGCGTATTTTCAGAACAGGCCGCAGAAGAGACTGGTCCGCCAGTTGAACAGGATGCCCATTGAGAGACGAGAGCATCAAGATTTCAGGATGGCTATCCTGATAAATGCCGACCAGTTTGTCTGTCGTTTTTATATTCGGATCGCTGGAAAAGCGGGGAGATCCATCTGCCCTTACGACCAGAAAATCGCCCGTTACATCCTGAATGAAACAGGCCCGTGTGCGCGTTGGCAGAGGAGCACTCTGAGGCGTTAGAAGGAGCCGCTCTTCGGCAGATGGCCGGATACGATGGAAGGAAAACTGCTCATGCTGACCATGGTCCGGCATGGAGCTTCCTGCATCCGACAGTTCAGGGAGTGCCAGGGAAGGCTCTTGCGTCAGGCTTTGAAGAAGACTTTCCAATCCCCGATAGGCCTGAGTATCCATGAGATCGTGCCGGATCATGGAGACGTCAGGCAGTCGTCGTCTTGGGGATAGATCTTCCTCATCCCGGCAGAAATAATGATCTGCAAGATGAGGAGGCATATCTGGATCTCCTGTCCAGACATAATGAAGAATGCGCGCGCCTTTCCATGAGACAGCGACACCAGGGCCGATCCGATCGACTGGCGTGCCATCCGGATGGACGATGCATTCACGGGATAAGTCCGGAGACAGGACGTCTATCGAAGTTGGGAGTTTTTTCGTCCGGACAAGCAGACGGGCCATCCGGTTGTCAGGGAAAGTGACGGCACTCCGATAGGGGGACGCCTGAATGACAGAAGGAGCCGGAACAGGCTTGAGGGGCTTTCCGTAGATGCACCAGTTGATGGCGATGGCGTCAGCGTCTCCCGCTGTCGCCAGCAGGTTCTCCAGCGTTGTTTCCGGATCTAGAAATTCATCAACGTCCAAAACCAGGAGCCAATCCTGTTCCTGACCTACCAGACGAGCCGCCTCGGCCGTTAAAGTCTTGCGGAGCTCTTCAGGCGAGAGCTCATCGCCGCTGACGAACTCATGAAGTTCAACCGGGCCAATATGTTCTGCTGCGAGTGCAACAGCCTGCGTCTCGTCTGTGGACCCTGCATCGAGAACGAGAATGCGCTCGAAACCGAGTGCCAGGTGCCACAGCAGCCACTCCTTTAGAAGAGGGGCGGCATTATGGGTCAGGACGGCACAGGCTGCACTTGGCATAAAGTGATGTTTCCGTGGTGTCTGGTTTTAGCGAACATCCACGCGGATCAGCGGACGCTGGACCGATGGATCAGTGAGAGCATGCATCTCGAGCTGGATAGGCTGGGCACCGGCCGCGCTGATCCTGTGAGCAACAGGCTCCAGATCTGTTTGTGTAGCTTCTGTCATGGCTTTGGTTTGTGCTGCCGGATCAGACTGAAGCGGGACCAGAAGCCTGACGACAAAGAGGGCATTCTCCTTGCGGGCCAACGCTGACTTAACAGCCTGATCTACGACAGGTCCGTATTCGGATTCCGGAGTCCCACCTTCGATTTGCAGGAATGGCGGTTTCGCTTTCGGGGCCGGGGGCGGTGGCGGGATATACGGCTGAGGCGGTTTGCCTGCCTGCGGGTTGAACGTGCGCTGATCAACCAGTTTGCAGCCCGCAAGCAGGGGCGTAGCCAGCAGGATGCAGCCTGCCAGAGAGAGAGCGCGTGGAGCCATGATGCCTCGGGGCGAACGAAAATGTCGGACAAATGCAGCCATATTGCGCGGGACCGTCGCAGGAACGGAGGGTTTCGGCAAGATTAAGCGCATCAAGTTCATGAAAAACTATGCCAACCCCCTGTTGCTTCGCTGTGGCGGTGCTATGGAAGAAGCCCTTTCGTCAGAATAGCGGAGTAGGCAGGCATGGCGGTAAAAATCGCAATCAACGGTTTCGGACGTATCGGACGTCTCGTTCTGCGCGGCATCATTGAGAGCGGTCGTACGGACGTTGAGGTCGTAGCCATCAACGATCTTGGTTCGGTCGAAGCAAACGCACACCTTCTGGCCTATGACAGCGTTCATGGCCGCCTGCCGGGCAAGGTCCGCGCTGAAGGCAATACGCTCATCATTGAAGCAAACGGCCGTACCTACGGTCCGATTACCGTTTCTGCCGAGCGTGATCCGTCCAAGGTTCCATTTGAAGGCATCGATGTCGCCATGGAATGTACGGGTCTCTTCACCACGCGTGAAAAGGCCGCTGCCCTGCTGGATGCTGGCGCAAAGCGCGTCATCGTCTCCGCTCCTGCAACGGATGTGGATGCCACCATTGTTTTCGGTGTGAACGACGACGTTCTGACGCCGGACATGAAGGTCATTTCCAACGCATCCTGCACTACGAACTGCCTTGCTCCTGTCGCTTACGTTCTGGACGAAGCGTTCGGCATCGAGCGCGGCTACATGGTCACGATTCACTCCTACACCGGTGACCAGCGCACGGTGGACACCCTGCACAAGGATCCCCGTCGTGCCCGCGCTGCTGCCCTGAACATGATCCCGACGTCCACGGGCGCTGCGAAGGCTGTTGGCCTGGTTCTGCCGCACCTGAAGGGCAAGCTGGACGGCACGGCGATCCGCGTTCCGACGCCGAACGTCTCTCTTGTCTCGCTCGATTTCGTGCCGAAGACCGTTCCTGCTTCTGCTGAAGCCGTGAACGAAGCAATCCGCGTTGCGTCCGAAGGCAAGCTCAAGGGCGTTCTGGAGTACAACACGGCGCCGCTGGTCAGCACGGATTTCAACCACTCCCCTGCGTCTTCCACGTTTGATGCAACACAGACGGCACTGGTCGATGGCGGCCAGCTCGTTCGCATCTGTGCCTGGTATGACAATGAGTGGGGTTTCTCCAACCGCATGGCCGACACGGCTGCTGCTTTCGGGAGCCTCTGACCCATGGTTTTCCGCACGCTCGACACCCTGGAGGCACGCGGCAAGCGCGTGCTCGTCCGGGCTGATTTGAACGTGCCGATGCATGACGGCGTCATCACTGACGCCACGCGCATCGAGCGCGTTGCCCCGACCATCAATGAGCTTGCCGGTAAGGGCGCGCGCGTTGTGGTCCTCAGCCATTTCGACCGCCCGAAGGGTAAGGTCGTTCCTGGCATGTCCCTGCGTCCGATTGCTGAAAAGCTTGGGGAAGTTCTGGGTAAGCCTGTTGGTTTCGTTCCGGAATGCGTAGGTCCGACTGTTGAAGCCGCTGTTGCGGCTCTCAATGATGGGGAAGTGCTGGTTCTGGAAAACACGCGTTTCCATGCGGGTGAAGAAGCCAACGATCCGGAATTTGCTAAGGCGATTGCGCAGAATGGCGACATTTTCGTCAATGATGCCTTCTCGGCAGCGCATCGCGCCCATGCCTCTACGGAAGGTGTGGCGCACGATCTTCCGTCTTTCGCCGGGCGATTGATGCAGGCTGAGTTATCGGCTCTGTCGGCTGCGCTGGAGAATCCGGAGCGTCCGGTTGGTGCCATCATCGGTGGCTCCAAGATCTCCACGAAGCTGGATCTGATTGGCAATGTCATCGCTAAGGTGGACACACTGTTCATCACTGGTGCCATGGCCAACACGTTCCTGGCGGCAGAAGGTATGAATGTCGGCAAGTCCCTTCAGGAAGCGGACATGCACGAAACAGCTCGCAAGATTGCGCATCTGGCGCAGGAAAAGGGCTGTGAAATCATTCTGCCAGTGGATGCCGTTGTGGCGCGCGAGTTCAAGGCCGGTGCAGAAACCGAAACCTGCCTGATTGGCGAAGTGCCTGACGACGCCATGATCCTTGATGCTGGTCCGCGCACTGTTGCGCTGATCAACGAACGTCTGGCTACGTTGAAAACGCTGGTCTGGAACGGTCCACTCGGGGCGTTTGAGATCGAGCCGTTTGATCGTGCAACGGTTGAGGTTGCACAGGAAGCTGCTCGCCTGACACAGGAAGGCAAGCTTCGCACTGTGGCGGGCGGTGGAGACACCGTTTCCGCGCTGCGTCACGCCGGGGTTGCTGGCCAGATGAGCTACGTTTCCACGGCGGGTGGTGCATTTCTGGAATGGCTGGAAGGAAAAATTCTTCCAGGCATCGAGGTGCTTCGCACAACCGGACACCAGCTTGGTCTGGACTGAGTTCTGAAAAAGCGGGGAGGGCAATCTCCCCGCTCTTTTTATGGTCGGTTTACGGGAAGAAAATTTCCTCAATACTGCGGCCGAAAAGCTGTGAAATTGTGAACGCCAACGGCAGGCTCGGGTCGTAACGCCCCTTTTCAATGGCATTGACTGTCTGCCTTGAAACCGCCAGCTCTGCTGCCAGTTCGGCCTGGCTCCAGCTTCGTTCTGCCCGAAGTTCCTTGAGGCAGTTGTTCATCGATAACGCCTTTGAGCGACAAGACCACCGATCCACCAGAGGGTTCCCATGATCGGCCAGACTGCAAAGGCCCTGAGTTTCGGTAATCCGGCACTTTCGGCAAAGCCCCAGCCAAAGGTCAGTAGAGCGGTTCCCAAAAATGATATTGCAATGGCATCCAATTGAATCCGACGTTGTAATTCATCCATTCGCCAGATTGCACGCATGATGACCCATGCTGCTGTCACAGCTCCCACCATGGGGGTGAATGCCAGTATTATTCTTGTTAAAGGTGCCGGGTGGAGTGCCTGTTGCAGATAATTGGCTCCGAACAGCAGCACAAGATACAGCGCGAGCGCGCTACCGAGTTCGATGAGATATTGACGACCATACAGCATGTCTGAGCCCTCCTACTGTAAAGCAGGCTTTACTTTTTGGGCTTGAATGTCAAGTGAGCTTTACAAAATGCTCGTTTCAGATACCTGCGCGGATCACGTTTTGTGACGTCACGAAACTTTCTAATTTTTTCAATTGTAATTTGAGGCTTTGACCCACCACACTGCTTTCAGCTCTCTGTCGTGCTGGAATCCGCCTGATGCGCCTTCTGCCTATGCTGATGAAGTCTTTTCCATTGCTTGCTCTGGCAGTAGGGACGTGTAGTGCATTGGCTGCAGAGCCGGTGCAGCCAGTTTCGGCGGCAAAGAAGCCATTCTCAGCGTTTACGCACCCTTTCAACGCCTCGCTGTCACAGGAAGTATCGGCTGATCCGCGGCAAGGGGCGGCGCTGATGCGTGGTCTGGACCATCATCGGGCAGAAGTCGTGGCTCAGCAAATGACCTCGGGCTTTGGTGCGGCTCCAGTCCCCGATGAGAATATTGAAGGCCCTCAGGATTCTGGGCAGCCCGACGCCTATGTGAAGCCTGATTTTTTCTCTAATAAAGTGGGCGAAATCAACGACGCCGCTGCGGAAAATCATCCCGACCAGCATCGTAAAGGCGGCGGCGCAATGGCGGGCGGGCTAGCTTTGGCCGTGCCTCTCTCCCAGTAACAAGTTACTTGTGGCGGTAAATGTAGAGTGAGTCATTCACGCTCGTGAAGCGATATACTGGCGTGTAGTCTGCTTTGATAGCCTTAAAGACCTCACGCCGTGCCGCAATATTTTCCCGTAAGGGAGAGGCTTCTTCCGTGACGATATATTCAGGTTTTCTGGCAAGAACTCTATCGAGTTCCTGAAGAACATTCATCCCGGTCGCATGGGCTTCAACTGCTGTGTTGAAATGGCCCGGGAAAGGATGGTTGGTCAAAGAGCACCAATAAGGTGTGTCATACAGGGCAGGTGGCCCCTGATAAACAAAAACACAGCCCGGTTTTTGTTGGAAGACATCCAACATGGCCTGAAAACTTCGCTGATCGCCGTCGTTTATGCGGTGTCTGTGCAGACTAAGCTGTCCGACAACTGAAACGATGCAAAGAAGACCAATGAGCCATATCCGACCGGCTTTCCAGGTCCAGAGCGATGCGCAGGCCAGAGCTAGCGGGACATAAAGCGGCAAAATGTAATGAGGATACCATCCCCCAAATGCGATGACTCCCAAACAGGCAGCTCCGGCCCAGAGTATGAGAAAGACATAATGGGCAGGCCATGATTTCGTACGTGCGATCAGTATCGTGGCTATCAACCCTGGCAGGAGAGGAAGAGCCGCTTTCAGCATTTGAATTTCTAGGTGGTGCGCTTCTCCGTCTGGAAAATGACCGCGCAGGAAAATGGAATCCAGGTTGGCGAAAATCCATGCTCCTGGATGCCCGATCATGACATAGAAGAAAAAAGCAAGAAATGTAGGAAGAAGGCCGATAAGGGCCAGAAGACCAGTGTCTTTCAGGGGCTCGGAGACGGATCGGGAAGTTAGATACTGCCTGACGACATAGTAAATTCCAACGAACGCCCCTTCAAAGACGACAGTGTATTTTATCTGCATAGCGAGGCCGAACAGAAATATGGCGAACAGGGCTGTTTTTCTTCGAATTTTTCCATCGGGCTGCAGAAGATCATGCAAAACAAGAGCGATGGCGGCTGTTACGAGGAAATTATAGAAAATCGGGGTCTGACCTCCTTCTCCCCGTGAGAGATTGAGGAGGACTGGATAGAGCAAGGCTGAAAGGAAAGCAGCTGTCGTGGAAGCGATGGTTTTCCCCATGCGAAACAGAAGCCAGGCCGTACCCCAGACGGCAATCACCGCGCCGAACTGATAGGCGAAAATTCTGTAAGAGCCGAAAAGGTGGAAAAATGCGTAAAGCAGAAATATTCCAACCGGTTTTCTATCCCAGAATTGAAGGTAGGGAAGATCTCCATGTAGAATTCTACCGCCTCCGAAGAGATAAAATTCCTCGTCGGAATAGATGAGAGGATTTCCGAATGTCTGCGTTCTGCAGAGTATGATAAAAATTAATAAACTTACATTTAATAAAAATTCGTTTCGATTTTTGATCACAAGAAAATTTTCTGGTTATATTTTTATAAGACTTCATCCTATTACAGGTTAATTGTGTATTTTATTGTAATAAATTAGTTATTTCTATTTTTGATTAATCTCTCAAAGAGCCGACACAAAAAAAGCTGCCAGAAACATATCTGGCAGCTTTTCTGAAGAGTATTTTGTCTGTTCAGGCCTGAAGGCCATTCTCCCGACGACGAAGCTCAACTTCGGCCGACATGGCCTTCTGAAGCTTCTCCATGGCGCGTGCTTCAATCTGACGGATCCGCTCACGTGACACGTTGTAGTGGTGAGAAAGATCTTCCAGCGTAGATGGCTCTTCCTTGAGGCGACGCTCGGCCAGAATGTGACGTTCGCGCTCATTCAAGGTCATCATGGCCTGATCGAGAAGAGCTTTACGACCGCTGAACTCTTCGGACGCCGCGTAAGTCTGCTCCTGGTTTTCGTTATCGTCCACCAGCCAATCCTGCCACTCACCTTCGCCATCAATGCGCAGGGGCGCATTCAGGCTATGGTCCGGGGCGGCAAGACGCTGGTTCATGGACACCACGTCCTGTTCCGGAACGCCGAGCGTGGTGGCAATGGAATTCACCTGCTCGGGCTTCAGATCACCATCATCAATCGCCTGCATTTGCCCTTTCAGGCGACGGAGATTGAAGAACAGCTTTTTCTGCGAAGCTGTCGTACCGATTTTAACCAGTGACCAGCTGTGCAGGATATACTCCTGCATGGCAGCACGGATCCACCACATGGCGTAGGTTGCAAGGCGGAAGCCGCGCTCCGGGTCGAAGCGGCGGACAGCCTGCATCATACCGATGTTGCCCTCACTGATGAGTTCATTCACCGGGAGGCCATAGCCGCGATAGCCCATGGCAATCTTGGCCACGAGACGAAGGTGAGACGTCACCAGGCGGTGTGCCGCACTGGTGTCTTCATTCTTGCGCCAGGCACGGGAGAGATCGAGCTCTTCCTGCGGCGTCAGAAGGGGGAATTTGCGGATTTCCTGGAGATAACGGGTCAAGTTGTTTTCAGGACCCACGGAGATGACAGCTGGAGATGCCATGGTCTTCGATTCCTTTCGCCCGGGGGTGTGCCTGGCTCGATGAGGAGTAGACTCATACGAACTGGCAGAGGCAAAGTTCCTCACACCCAGGTGACGCATTGGGAAGGACTATCACGTCCCCAGCCGCTTACCCCCAGATTGGGCAGTGCACGGTGGTACGATCCGTTCCGGCGGCGCGTCAGCTCGTCGGATAAGTGAGTTTATGACAGGTGGAACCGAAAAGGTCAAGAACTTTCAGAGGTTGAGCCTGTCAGGCGCATTTTCAAGGTCTGGAAGTCTTCAGGAGGCGCAGTTTCGAAAGAAAGTGGCTTTTTTGTCCTGGGATGAATGAAGCCGAGTCGGGCGGCATGGAGAGCCTGGCGTGGGAAATCGAGAGCCGCTTCTTTCGCATCCTGAGGTAAACCGCGGGCTGCGGCCGGAATACGACGCAGATAAACGGGGTCTCCGAGGAGAGGGTGTCCTGCCTGTGAGAGATGAACACGAATCTGGTGGGTTCGCCCAGTGGCCAGTTTGCATTCGATCAAAGAGACGCTTGCATGGATCGGCTCCAGAAGCTTGAAGCGCGTGAGAGCGGTTTTTCCGCCTGACTGAACGACCGCCATGCGCTTGCGATCTTTCTTGTCCCGCCCGATGGCACCGTCAAATTCGCCGGATGAGGGCAGTAGACCCCAGGCAAGGGCCATGTAAGCACGATCTATGTCGCGCGCAGCGAACGCTTCAGACAGGGCGTTATGAGCCATGGCATTCTTGGCCACGACCATCAGGCCTGATGTGTCCTTATCGAGGCGATGTACGATTCCGGGGCGTTTTTCACCGCCAATGCCTTCAAACCCTTCGCCGCAATGTCCGAGAAGGGCATTGACCAGAGTGCCGGTTTCGTTGCCGGGGGCAGGATGGGTCACGAGCCCGGCCTGCTTATCCAGAACGATCAGGTCTCGGTCTTCATATAAGATCGTCAGGGGCAGATTTTCCGCCAGGGGACGAGCCGGAAGTGGGGTAGGGAACGAAAGCACAAGCTCCATCCCGTCACGAAGTGTATCGGCGGGCTCATTGACGATCTGGCCGTTGCGGGTCAGATGACCCTCTTCGATCAGGGTCTTGACCCGGGAGCGGGAAATCGTGCCGATGGCGTCAGCAAGGGCGCGATCAACGCGTTGGCCGGCCAGGCTGGCATCAACAACAAGACGGAACGGGGTTTCAGGATCTGACATGAATCAGGGTTTAGCCGAGGATCAAGCGGGCAGCGAGTCAGGTACACCGAAAGCGTTGCTCGGCGCCGTCATTATTATGGGGGTTATGATCGTCGCTGGCGTGGCGGTCATGATTGGTGTGATCGCCCATCGCGTTATGCATCCGCATCATGATGTCAGTATTTCTGCGCCGTCATCCGGGTCTTCGACGCGCCTTGCGTTGCCCTTGGGAGAGGGGGAACACATTACGGCTGTCACCGCACGGCCGGACGGCATGATGGCTGTAACATTAGGGCGCCCGGGCGCTGAACGCGTTCTCTTGTGGAGCCCTGAGGCAGGTCGCGTCATGGCAGAACTCGATTTCGGCGTGCCTCGCAGCGCCCCGTAAGGTCTTTCGGCTGAACATTCCAGTTCCTGATGCGTTGTTACTGACAAGATCATATCAGGACAGACATCATGGGACGCATTATTGACGCCGCTCTGGCTGCTGGAACAGTTTTCGGAGCTCAATATCTCGGCCGGGAGATCAGCCCGGCCGAAGATGGCTCAACCCGGCGGTGGTATCACCATCTGAACAAGCCAGAATTCTCGCCGCCAGCACCTGTGTATGCCGTGGTCTGGACCCTTCTGGACGGCCTGCTGGCATGGTCTGGGTATCGTCTTCTGCGAGCTGAACGTTCCTGCGCACGGACCGCAGCACTTTGGCTTTGGGCTATCTGCGTTGCTGGCGTAGCCGGCTTTCCGTTCGCAGTTTTCCGTAAACGGCGTCTGGATGCGGGATTGGCGATCTGCATTGGTCTGGTCGTGACGTCAGGCGCGTCGATCTGGACGGCAAAAAAAGCTGATCCGTCCGCCGCTAAGCTTCAGATACCGTTTTTCGTGTGGCTGACGTTCGCGGTGTTTGTTCAGGAAGAAGTCTGGCGCCGCAACTGAGTGGCGTCTGCCCCACCGAGGATTGATTGCATCAGCCCGGGAAAGCGTTCTTCAAGTTCCTGAAGGCGGAGGGAGTTATGGTGCTGCACGCCTTCAATTCGGGTGTGCAGAACACCGCTTTCTCTCAAAACCTGAAAATGATGGGACATGCTGGACTTTGGGCGCGCCCCGATCAGGGCGGCACAATTTGCCTCGCCCAGAACATATAGACGCTGAACAATGTCCAGACGCACGGGATCAGCCAGAGCCCTGAGGACCGTAATCAGATCGAGCTTTTTCAGATCGGGCGAGTCATGGCACGGCATACGGCGTCTTATCCCTTCCTTGAAGAATTGACGCAACACTTCTATAGTTCGATCGTTATCGAACTATAGAAGTTTCGATCAGGGAGTACCCTTTCATGCCCGATCTTTTTGATCCCATTGAACTTGGTGGATTTTCGGCAAAAAACCGCATTTTCATGTCTCCCCTCACGAGAGCGCGTGCGGGCCGGGACGCTGTTCCGACAGCGATCATGGCAAAGTATTACGCGCAGAGAGCGGAAGCCGGCCTCATCATCACAGAGGCAACAGGCATCTCCCGCGAAGGTCTGGGCTGGCCCTACGCGCCGGGCATCTGGTCAGACGAGCAGGTTGAGGCGTGGAAGCCAATCACGAAGGCTGTCCATGACAGGGGTGGGCGGATTGTCTGCCAGCTCTGGCATATGGGCCGGATGGTACATTCATCTGTCACGGGCCTGCAGCCGGTCGCACCTTCACCCACCACGGCGCCAGGTCAGTCTCACACCTATGATGGCAAGCAGCCTTATGAAGAGGCGCGCGCTCTGCGACTGGACGAAATTCCCCGTATTCTGGCGGAATATGAGCGTGCATCTCAAAATGCGATCAAGGCCGGCTTTGATGGCATTCAGCTTCACGCCGCCAATGGCTATCTGATTGACGAATTCCTGAAAGATGGAACCAATCATCGGACAGATGAGTATGGCGGATCGCCTGAAAATAGAATCCGGCTTCTCTCCCAGGTAACGGAACGGATCATCTCGACCATTGGTGGAGAGAGAACGGGGGTCAGGCTTTCTCCGAACGGAGACACGCAGGGATGCCTTGATTCCGCACCGGAAACCGTCTTCGTGCCAGCCGCTGCCGAACTGGAGCGTCTGGGTGTGGCGTGGCTTGAACTGCGTGAACCTGGACCGAACGGCACGTTCGGCAAGACGGATCAACCGCCGGTTTCTCCGCAAATTCGGAAGGTGTTCCGACGTCCGCTGGTGTTGAACCAGGATTACACGTTTGAAAACGCTCAGGATGCTGTCCGTGAAGGGCGGGCCGATGCCATTGCCTTTGGGCGCAAATTTATTTCAAACCCGGACCTGCCGACGCGTTTTGCGCAAAGCCTGCCGCTTCAGGCCGATGATATGGCGACGTGGTACAGCCGCGGGGAGCATGGATATACGGATTACTCGTTCGCTGAGTAATCCTGAAAAAGCCGGGACGACGTGTCGTCCCGGCTATCTTGGCGGAAATAGATGATGTCTTAGGCGAAGAGCGATTCAGCGCGCTGCTGGTCCTGATCTTCCAGCAGATACGGCCCTCCTGCCAGGACTTCGATAGCCAGCATCCCAAGACTATTGGCTGAGCGTTCTCCCAATGGAAGAACAGCATTACCATTCGTCCAGCGAATGTTGCCCTCTTCGACAGGATACCAACCTGCAAGATCACTTTCGGACTTCTTGGCAGACAGGCAGATTGATTTGCCGGAGTCATAGAAGGTGACATCGCCAACGCAAACGCCGAGCTGTCGCCGATCGTCAACGAATGGACCGACGGTATCGCAAGGGCGGCTGGAGCGTGACACCAGTCGTACCGATGTTACGGCAGAAGGAATCATGAATAGAACACGCCCACCCGTGATGCGGGTTTGATGAATGAGCAAGCCAGTGTCCGAAACGAGATGAAAATTTGAGTTCATCGTCATGGCAACAGGTGGTGTTTGACCGGGAATGCGGAGCTGTTTCGCTCGCTGTAGAATTCTCTCAAAGAGCGGCTGCACGAAATCGCGTGCCACCGTCAGAGAGGCTGCTGCATCGTTAATCCAGTCTTTGGGTTGATCCGATTTCGTTCGGCCTGAAATAACAGTCACGTTTCCATTCTGGCGGAAATGATGGCGATTTCCGGTGTCCAAATAACTCTCAGTCAGCATGCCATCAGCCATGATGACTGAGTGGTCTTCTGTCTCTATGTGAAAGTAGGTGTAGCTGGTGATGCTGCGGTCGTAGAAAATGGATCGTCCGTTGACCAGCATGCGGGCAGGCACAAAGTTACCGTTAAAAAACAGGCAGTGCTCTGGCGTTATGAGAAGATCCTTGTAGGGGACGCCTTCTGCAATGGCATTTTTCAAAATACGGACAGGATATCCTGCCTGATCGTCTGGAAGATCGGCTTTCGTACTAACGTGAGTGTGACCTGCCCAGATAACTTTAACGGTTTTTTGTGATTGACCGTTATAGGCCAATACGACGTCGCCAACTTCAATATCTTGGACGGCCTTGTCACCAGATGGCGTTGCAATCATGGAATCTGCAAGGAAGCAAACACCGACATAAGTATTGCCGTTATTATAGGTAACGGAAAGCGGGTTATTTTCGGTTGAATTAACGGAATTATATGTGCCGTTAGCAAGGGTGACGCCTGATGCTAAGGAAACACTATATTCAGCGACTTCTGTTCCATCGCTTCCATATAATGTTATAGTTTTTGTTGAATCTCCGGAGATTGTATATTTTGTTATGGCAGCTACGGTGTCCTGAAGCTCAATTGTATCTTTGGATGGGTCGTAGTTCTGGATTGTTGTCGCTGCCAGCGATCCTGAAGCCAGCAGGCTGATAGCCGTTTTGCCACCGTTTAGAATAAGTGTTCCGCCACCAGTTCCAAATGAAACGGTCGATCCTTCCAAAGCACTCGCCAGTGCGGCCCCAGTATTGAATGTACCGCCATACTCAATATTGACAGTGGAGCCATTCAAAGCGCCAACGAGTGCGCTTCCGCTGCTTCCAGTAAGTGTGGCGGTACCGCCAGCAACGTTAATGGTTGATCCCGTGACGAGATTGGCCAGGCCGGATATGGATGTTGTGCCGCCAATGTAATAAGTATTTGCTGTCGCGGCACCCACGCCAATAATGAAGTCGCCCGTCGCTCCCGGTACGCTGACGTATGTTCCGACACTGAGAAGATTCAAGAGAACGCTGGAATCCGATGAGCCGGTGATGACATCACCCGACGCAAGAAGCTGGACAAGCCCAAAAACGTTTACGCCGCGGTTAATATCAGTTGCGTTCAGTAATTCTGTGCCATCTGGCGCTGTAATGGTAACATCATATGAGTTATATACAGAGGGAAGTAAGGAAGTATTTGTAACTGTATAAGTTACCCCAGATGTGGTTGTATAAGTTTGGGCGCTGGCCATGTTTCTTCTCCTGCTTGTTTCATGATTTCCATGAGCAAACATTAGCTGCCGACATAATAGTCGTCGCTTTCGATACATGCGTAAGCTAGCAGTTAGAAATTTATTAATGCAAACCTTAATGTGATGAAATTTGACGATAATGAGGCATTTTCACAGGATCGTGATTAGAAAGTGGCCAAATTCGTTAAAATACATTATTCGTTATCAATTAGGTAACAAATATTATCTTTGGCCCGATCAATCAGTAAGGATGTCGATGATCTCTTACTGATTGATTTTTATAGGTTATTTTCGGAGCAATCCTGTTAGTTCTGAGGACGTGCCAGTTCATACAGAGCAACAGCCGCTGCATTGGACACGTTCAGGCTTTCCATGTTCCCAGGCATATAAACGCTGGAAATCTCATCACAGGTTTCCCGAGTCAGTCTGCGTAGTCCTGCACCTTCTGCACCAAGAACCAGAGCAACACGGCGCGTACCAAAGCTGCTTCCGTCGAGCTTTGATCCGCCTGCGTCCAGTCCGACAACCCAGACGTCCTGCGACTGAAGGGTTGCGAGCGCGCGCGACAGGTTCACTTCCCGGATGATGGGAACAAGATCCAGTGCGCCTGATGCCGCCTTGGCCATGGCACCGCTTTCCTGCGGGGTATTGCGATCCTGAACAAGCAGCGCGCAGGCGCCGAATGCGGCAGCGGAGCGTAAGATGGCGCCGATGTTCCGAGGATCTGTCACCTGATCCAGCACAAGAATTGGGCCGGGCCGTTCAAGTGCTTCATGAATGGTTGGCGGTTCAAGGGCTTCGACCCGCAGGCAGACGCCCTGATGAACGGCATCACGCTCACACAGGCGATCCAGTCGTTCGCGGTCAACGATCTGGGGTTGGGCACGGAGAGACTGACTGAACGATGATGCTGCTTCTCGGGTTGCGAGAAACTCGAGAATGGTTCGGTCGGGATTGTTGAGTGCGGCTTCTATGGCATGGTGGCCATAGATCCAGTATCCGGAGGCAGGTTTGCCTGAACGGGAGGAGCGCTCGGCATTGCCGGAACGTTGAGGGCCTCTGTCCCCAGAGTGGGACGGGGCGGCGGATCGGGAGTTTGGTCGTCTGGACATGAAAAAATCATATAATCGACGATAGGCGATTGACATAGCCGTTCATCCGCCATATTCCAACCGCCGACCCGGAGAGGTGCCCGAGTGGCTAAAGGGGGCGGACTGTAAATCCGCTGGCGTACGCCTACGTTGGTTCGAATCCAACTCTCTCCACCAGGTCCTCTTTTTCCTAAGAAAAACAAGTACTTAGCCAAAGTCAGCGTCACGTTAACGCTGCGTCACTGGTCTAGCGTCACCTTGATGCTATGGCTCGGTCCTGCCTTCGTTGATAGAAGGCGGCATGGATATGGCTAATCTAACCAATCGGGATGGACTCTATTATGTCCGCTTCATCATCCCGAAAGACCGCTGGCAGGATGCTGGCAAGGTGCTTGGTTCCCGGACGGGAATCCGAAAAGACATCCTCAAATCGCTCCAGACACGCACGCATAAAGATGCCCTGAGGCTTCGTGATGCCGCTCTTGAGGCAATCAGAAAGCAACTAAACAGGAAGCTGGTGGATGTAGGGCTGGCACCTCTTCATGGGGTTGATGTGCCGGATTGGCTGAACGAGGAACTGATGCTGACTGAGGCATTGGAGGCCCGGCGAAAGATCGCGTCTGCTTCTGATGGTGATGACTTCTATGACGAGCATACCGGCATCTCAGAAAGCCCAAGAGATCGCGTTGTGGAGGGCATGGACTGCTTTCTGGAAGGCAGGACGCATAAGCTCGACCATGCGGGAAAGGACGGGGCAGAGTATCAGGCCCGCTTCCGGGAGATAGCAATGGGTGTCCGTACACCGTTCGCTCTGGTGATGGACCGTTGGATGAAGGACCGGGAGAGCGATGTGGGTCATTCCGCCATATCGTTGGATCAGGCCGCGTTTAATCTCTTCTCTCGCTATCTGGCTCATTCTCAGGACCGTGAGGAACCTGAAAACCTCATGAACTTCCTTCGCGCTCAGATTGTCGAGGATGTGCCTGAGGTGGTCTTGGGAGGCTTTTCTGAGTGGCTCCTGAACGAACGCGGATTGAGTGCAAAGACAGTCAGTTGCCGCATATCATCGCTTAAAGGTTTATGGGCGTTTGCTATCCAGAAGCACATTCTGAAAGGCCCAAACCCATGGCAGGGCGCGACCGCTGGCCTCAAGCGAAAAGCTGGCAAGAAGAAGTCTGAGGTCAGGCCCTTCAACGAAGATGAACTGGTCCTTCTCCTGCGGGCGGACCCTGATGAGAAACGCAGATGGGCGTGGGGGCCGGCTATCCGTGACCTGATGCGCCTCGCTTTGCTGACTGGTGCAAGACAGAATGAACTTGCTTCGCTAACCGTTGGGCGAGTTCTCAACCAAGACGGGACTGAAGGGGAACTCTGGGGCATCCAAGTGACCGATGATGAAGCCAAGACAAAGAACTCTGTCAGACGCATACCGCTCCATCCTCTTGTGCAGCCAATTATTGCCAGACGCCTCAAGGAAGCCGGGGAGGGGAATGTTGACGCTTCATTGTTCCCTGAGTGCAAGCCGGGAGGAACAGGAATGAAGCGTAGTCATTTCTTTTCCCAACGCTTCACGGATTTCCGGAGAGACGTTCTTGGGAGAGAGACGGATGGTGAGGTGAACTTCCATAGCTTTAGGCGATGCTTCGCTACCTTCATGGCAACGGCTTTGGCCAATGGGGTGTCCGAGTGCTCTGAACTGGTGCGAGATCATCTTATCGGACACAAACCCATGGCGCTGGGCTCGAATACTTATGCCGCTAAGGACCTTGGATGGGACCTGTACAGTCGGGCTGTGCTTGGCATTGTGGAGAAGGGGACACCTGAGGCGATTATCTATACATTAGATTGCTACGCAAAGCCTCGCCAAAGCGTAGATTAGCGATGGCAAAACCATTTTCATGGACGATATTAATACCATTAGATAATGTCATTATATGAATATTGACGAACCAGATATCAGACGCAGGCTTTGGGCAGAAATGAGGAGTGATCTCATATCTCTCGTGCCGTCGTTAAAGGGCGATGAGCGGCTTATTTGTCCATTGTGTGGTAGGTTATTACCTTTTCAAGATTTTAGTTTGGAACATATTTTGCCTAAGCAGGCTCTTAGATGTGATCCAGCTGAAATCCGTAAAAGATACACACAAAATGAGAGAGCGGGTTTAACCTTAACATGTAAAAAACCACTGAAAATCAGGGGAAATAAATTAGCTGAAAATGGATGTAATGGGTGGAAAGGTTCTCATTACGACAAGGCAATTTCAGACACCATAAAATATTCAACCAACAAGCTAAGATCAAGTAGACATTTGATTGCTTCTTGTGTTGTATCATATTTGGGGTTGTTTAAATTATATGGTTATTCAGTTGTTCTGATTTTGTCTGGTGCTATTATGCGCCGTCAGTTTCTTTTTGTGAACAAATTTTGTTCGGAATTCCCTATTCGAAGTCAAATGTTACTAGCAGGTGGGGTGCCCGAAAAAGCTGAGTCTGTTCCAGATTTGTATTGGTCAAGACCATTTTGGGTGACTTTGCGAGGTGATGGGCAACCATTTTGTAATGCGGGCTATCGTTCAGTTAGCGTGATGTTGCCGTTGAGCCGTGATCCTCGCATTCCGATCTCTCATGCTGTGCCCTACGTTCCGAGCCGTTATATTTTCCGGCCTAATTTCCAGACATTCATAGATTGAAACCGAGTTTTGATGTTCAGTACGTAATTGGCGTGTCTTGCTTCGACGGTCGCCATTTTAACCCCGACTTGCCAGAAGCGGTTTTCGGCTGCTTCAAGCCACCATTTGGTTTTCGGTTGAGCCATCTTATTGGGTTTCCATCCTGATTTGTCGGTCTAGTCGATCCACACAGGCATCCTTCATAGCCTCTCGGGCAATTTCCATCTGTGAGCGGGGCACGATAAGGCTGTCATGTACGGGCAGGACAATGCCGCCTGTTTCCATGATGGAACTCATAGCCTTCCGCATGATGTCCGCTTCCGCGCCTGTCAGATATTGCCCTACGGCCCAGCTTCTCATGGGTTTCTCGACGCTCTTTAGCAGGGCTTCCGGAACGATGGATTTGATGTCCTTCAGGGCCGGATAGCGCTCGAACGCCGGGCCTGTAATGTCCGTGGGCGGGATGCTGTCACGGATGGTCTGAGGCGTCTTGTCGGACCATTTGTTGGGCGCTTTTCCGGTCTGCCAGAAGACGACAAACCACTGTTTGATGGCGGTGCGGTGAGCTTCTTCCAGTCCCGGAAGCGCATAAGGATCGCCCTCAGGAGCAGGTTGGTCCAGAAGAGCCAAGGCGATGGACAGGAACGATGCGGACAGGTCCAGCTCTGCTACAGGTTCGCCATTGATGGTAATGCGTTGGCGTTCGTCTTTGCTGATGCCGTTTTGATAGTTGTCTGGGCCTTGGGCATAGATGCGGCCACCAAACTCTCTCACTCCACTGAAACGGGCTTGAAATACAGGTTCCGCACATCCTGTGAATACGACATCAGCAAAGGAGCTTGTCAGGGCCTTCATGAACACTTGAAGGTCCTCACAGCCAGCTGGGATGTCCATTTTGCTTCTGCTGGCAGGGTCTATCCGTCCGTTTCTTTTGCGCGGAATAGTTGTGAAGGACAGCAGTTCATGAGTCGCCATGCGTTCAACAGGGGCAGGGTTTACCAACTTCCAATCCTGTGCAGCGGTTTGTGAAAGGCATCCGTACTGCTCCGCGAGTTCAAGCAGTTTCTTGGACGGACGCAGACGGGCAGCATGGCCCTGATAATCCCCAAAGGCACCTTTGAAGCTCTTGCCGGGAACATGGTCTAGCAAGCCCAGCGTTTGCATTGCATCGACCTTGGTCTGAAAGGCTGTGTGCTTCACGGGCAGCTTACGGGATGCCTTCCAGAACCATGTGCTGGGGCTTTCATTGACAGCTGACCAGTGGCCTTTCAGACCTCTTCTCAGGAGCCCTGCGAGGATAATCCCTGTCTCACGGAGACGCCTTTCCTTGCCTTTGTCACGATTTCCTAGAGCGGCTTTGGTGCGGCTGCCGAGGTGGGGACGAATGTCTTCCGCAATGCGGGCCACGAGCGCATGGGCAGCTTCAGTGTCCGGAATGCGGCCTAGAGAGAGCCAGTGTGCGGCTTCCAGATCGGCAGGGTCATGCTGGGGGGATGGAGGAGAGAACGGGCGCTGTTCTCTTGCGTGTGTGTTTGTCAGGCCATCGCCCAATGTCCGAAACCTTTCACCTTATACCCTATAGGGATTCCATGTAGAGGTCCTGTTCGTTGATGGCAAGCAAGTCTTCTTTAATAGGGCATCATACATATGAGATGATGTTAATGATGATGGAGGCAGGTGAAGGAGATGGCAGTCATAGAAGACAATACCACCTCCACCATTAGAAGAGACCATGCATCAGGACATGGAGAGCAGGACTACCAAGAAGGAACTATGAGGCGTCCTGTTCATGTGGTCTGCCACCACACCGAGGATATGGGTGCTTTCAGTGCGTCCTGAAGGGCCAGCTCAGGAAAGCAGAACTGGTGTGTCCTGAAACAGAAAGCCTTGCCCCTGAGGTTCATGGGTAGCCGTATGTTCCTGCCTGATAGCTTTCAGGATGCGCTTCACAGACCCCAGACTGGTATTGAGAACGCGAGCAATCGCCTTCATGCTGTGTCTTTCCTCATGCATCTTGTGGATGGTGGATCGCATGACAGGACTAATCCGGTTCCCTGTCCGGGACCTTCCTTTCTCCGCCATATCCTCCATGTTCTGTGCATGGGTGCCCACTTCGAGATGGCAGGGGTCGATGCAAGCCCGGTTATCGCAGCGATGAAGGGCATTCTGTTCTGGTGTGAGCGAAACATTATGGTAATGCTCATACATGAACCTGTGAGCCGGAACTGTTTTCATGCGCTCAGTGCCGTCTTTATCGCGGACGAACATGCTGATGCGGTCATAACCGTATCTGTCTAGCGATGCCCTTGGTCGTACCAAGCAAGGGCCGAGGTGAGGCATGTGCTTTGGTATGC
This sequence comes from Gluconobacter sp. OJA, assembly GCF_039638325.1. Classification (NCBI taxonomy): domain Bacteria; kingdom Pseudomonadati; phylum Pseudomonadota; class Alphaproteobacteria; order Acetobacterales; family Acetobacteraceae; genus Gluconobacter; species Gluconobacter sp. OJA. The sequence continues at coordinate 749,525 of NZ_JBDIWI010000001.1, forward strand.
TGGTCCTTTGTGCAGTAGCCATAAGGCGGTCGAAAGCGGGTGTCCGCGCTCGTCCCGGCCTTTTGCGTCCTGAACTTTCGGCGCTGGGCTCCTCAACTCTTTCTGAAAAGGATGCCTCAGGTTCGGAGAGCCGTGTCCATCCTTCAGACGGATAATCTGGTAGGAACGGACGAAAGCCATGCTGGCTGGCCGTTAGAGTATGGGCGAGCGTGCCCATGTCTGGGTGCATTAGGTTTCCTTTATGCTGTTTTGGGGATGGGGTAGATTTCTGAATGGCAGAACTGGACCTGTAGTCCGCGATCATCTCTATGGACCGTGGGCAGGGCAGTTTCTCTGAGATGGGCTTTATATCCAGAAAATCTCAATTTTTGGCTATTTTCTGGGGTTTGTTGCTTGTTACGTTTCGGCTTCGCATTGGTGCCTAAAATGGGACCCGTGAGCCTCAAAAAATGTCCACGCCGCTCGTCTGGATCGAACAACAAAACAACGCGGGGTTTAGGCCCCGAATTGGAACCGAACCCGGAACTTCGTCATGCCCTCGCGGTGGCCCGTTGGGACTCCCGTTTCCTGCCAAAGCAAAAGGTGTCCTTCCGTCTGCCTCATTTGTGCAGGCTTGAATCAGCTCTGAGATGGAAAATCAGGTTTGCGGGACTTGGCCGAAGCTATGCGTTTTAGGAATCGTCGGGATTCCGAAACTGCAAGAGTCATGCTGGCGCCAAACATGTATCACCAATGTCAACGACGGTTCACATTCAGCGAACGCAGGACGACATGACTACCACGGCCCCACTCTTCATCAGCTACTTCCGCGTCTCCACAACTCGTCAGGGTGCTTCAGGGCTTGGTATCGAGGCCCAGCAGAGGGCCGTTGCGCTCCATGTGGCCCAGACAGGCGGACGGGAGCTTGCATCCTTCACGGAGATTGAGAGCGGGAAGAATAACGAACGGCCCAAGCTTTCCGAGGCAATGGAGCGTTGCCGTCTGACGGGTGCCGTCTTGCTGATTGCAAAACTGGACAGACTTTCCCGAGATGCTCATTTCCTTCTTGGACTGGAAAAGGCTGGCATAGACTTCATTGCAGCGGACATGCCCAACGCTAACCGCCTGACAGTTGGGATTATGGCTCTGGTCGCCCAGCAGGAGCGAGAAGCTATCTCAGCACGGACCAAGGCCGCTCTTGCTGAAGCAAAGGCTCGGGGCCAGAAGTTGGGTGGTTATCGGCCCGGCGCTCGTAAGGTGGATTATCGGCTGTCCATAGAAGCACGTCAGAAAGCTGCTGAAGCGTTCCGTGCAAGCATTGGTCCAATGGTCGCCGGGCTACGGGAGGAGGGCATGAGCCTTCGCCAGATTGCAGAGCGTATGACAGAGCTGGGCATCAAGACTTCCAAAGGTGGGACGTGGACCGCTGCTACTGTGTCACGCGTCTTAATAAGTTGAACGCTTGTAGAAACGCACTTACTTAAGGCGAAACGTTTCTACTATTTCGAGGCTTTCAGGAGAAATGATAGACCGGCGATTTTTTCCGGTTAGTACACTTACGCGCCATCCTTTTCTTAGCAGGTCGGCAACTTCTTCTAAGCTATCTACTTCTCTTTTGCAGGGTGTTTCATTGGATTCAATGCCGATGGGTACGTCTTTAGTTGGTAGCCAGACCCCAAAACGACCTGTAGATTTCTCCCGTTCTACAGTCTCATCTGTATAGCCGGTTTCTGTGCGGCGAATTTCGACAACTCGGACTCTTTTCCAAGGCATGGTATTTTCTTTCCAATTTTATAGAGCCGCCGAATACTCCAAAATGTTCGGACCGTCCAAACAATTGGCTATAAATTTCTTTTTGCGCTCATCCTAAGTTGGAGAGGAGTTTTCGGGAATAGGCTAGGCCGTCTAGCACTCAGCTTCATGCAATATTTTGGCGAGTAACAAGCTTCGCTAAATCGGTGTGTCACTAAAAAGCACGAGACATGCACGTTTGACTTATTTGTCAGTGGGAGCATGAGCGTCACTAAAGAAAATCGGGCCTCATAAGGATTTCCTTGAGGAAACTCTAAGGCTCCGTTATGTCGTGACTAAAGCAGGATCGAACGTCAGTGACGTTGAGTTAACTTGCGAGTGTCACTGGTTTTTTGGCAGTTTTCTGCGGAAAATAACAGATTTGTGGAAAGTCCAACTCTCTCCACCAGGTCTTTTCTTCCAAGAAAATCAATTATTTTTCAGCGTGGGACCTCACTCAGTTCTCGCTGTGCGTAGGCTCTGTCGGCGGTATAGCTGCGTCAAGGGTTGATCTGTGCGAAAGACCGCACATTGAATCGCTCAACTGCACATTTCATCATGACGATGAAATCCAAGTGCCGGGTTAGTCGCTGAGAGCAACATTCAGAGTAGCATTATTGAGTTTTTTAAGCGCCGCTGGTTTGAACCTGCATATCGGACTTTAAAGTCCGCATCGGCCGGTTTCTTCTGCCGGTATTGTTTGCGAGTATTTTCTGCGGTCTTGCGAAATTTGTGTGACACAGGCCGTTCGCCTTGACGTGTGCCGCTGCGAACCCTCAATTTTTCACGGGATATTCTTTTAGGGGGGCGCCAGTCATGGAAAGACCTTGGTTTGCGGCGAAGCAATATGGTTATGGAGCAGGGCGCGCAATAACATGGGAAGGACGTGTGACCATTCTTGTGTCTATTGGCACGATCCTTCTGAGCAATATGATCATGATGTGGGCCAAAAGCGTGCCCGTTTTTATTATTTCCCTTATCGTGGATCTTGTGTCGGTCGTCGGACTGCTTTGGATTTGCTCGGCTAAAACGGAAGGCGGATGGAAGTGGCGATGGAAAGGCGAATAGCTGTTCCATCCACTGCTCAAATATAAGCTCTATCCCGGCGCATTATGCTTCCGGAAAACGAGTAGGCCGGTGCCGCAGAGCCCAGTGTTTCATTTGGATGCGGCCCCGGGATTAAGAGTTACTTAGGCAAAGTGATTTTTACGACAATATACGGTAATTCCTGCATGTCTTTTCCATTGTGGAAGTCTGGCAACCGCGCCCATTGTCCGATTGTGCAGTACAGGCCGTCTTTTCCGTAGGTCAGGCCATCTGGTTCAATCATACGCGGATCATGGGCCACGACTGATAATGTGCCATCAGGAGCATGCTTCAGGATTGCGTGGCGTTCGTCATCGGTAATGTAGAGAGAGCCGTCAGGTCCGGTTGCCATGCCGTCTCCCATCCCGCTTTCTCCTTTATCGAGGACGGAGGCTTCGATGCGCTTTTCTGTGGCTTTCCAGTCAGACAGAACTGACGTGGGCGCCGCATAGAGGCGACGGCTTGTCTGCGGTTGCCAATAGAGCGTTTGCTGATCTGGGCTGAGGCCAATGCCATTGGCGCCCCCTTGGGGCATTTCAGCTTTGGTTGGATTGTACCGGGCTGCTCTGCCATCCATGACAGCGACAAAACCGTTCTCGGGCATGACGGGTTTCGTATTGGCCAGAATGCGGCGCTGGTGCCCGGAAGCAAGATCCACGACGATCAGCGCCGGATGGGTGCTTGTCGAAGTGTCAGTAATAAACGCGGTCCCAGACTTTCCATGTGTCAGGTCAATCCGAACGTCATTGACGTGACTGTCTGGCAAAAGAGTTGGCGCCGACAGGGTCAGAACGTTCAGAACCTTGTTGGTCGTAGGATCGATTTCAAACAGCTTTTGCGTGCCTGTGATCGTTCCTTTGCCTGCCAGCATTCCTTCATCGAGCACCCAGAAGTGTTCTTTTGCATCAACGGTCATGCCGAGAGGGGACACGAAATCCTGTTGTGTTTCGGCATTTGGGAACGGCGTCAGGTGGCCGTCAGCATATGTGGCGAGACGTGGCCCGGAATGGTCTTTGACGCTCCGGGGAAAGCCAAGGACGAGCCGGCCATCTGGCAGTGCGGCAATGCCGGAGGGCTGCGCATCGGTAAAGCGCCCGATGATTTCAACGTTTCCGGAGGCTGTGAAACCTTTGTCTGTTGTTTCCGCAGCGTGGGCAGTGGAAGCAATTAATGGGGCGCCAACAAGTGCGGCAAGAAGGGCTGGATAGCGAAGTGTCATGAACCAATCTCCTTGCCGCACTGGATCAGAACGCTGTGCGGGTAACAATTCAAGTTAAGTTGAGCGTTAAAGTTCCAGGCTGGAAAGTTATCATGCAGCAGGCTGGCCCTAGCTGTTGCGTAGTCGCTCTCGAAGCGCAGGGTCATGCGCGTATAGGTAAAGACCTTTCATCCCGCGGGTGAGCAGGACATTCAGCGCATTCAGAATGATGCGTTCTTTCGCCATCTGGGGAGCAACAATTCCGCTCTGTCCCTGAAAGGCAGCACTGTCTTCGTAGCGGGTCGGATCGACGCGGATACTGTCAGTCTGAGCATCATACGACAGAGAAGGGCCTAGAATGACGCCAGCATAGTTCAGGTCAAAGCCCTGGATTGTATAGACCGAGCCGACTTCGTCGATCGTATCGGGGCGTTCAGCCCAAGGAAGCTTTTCATCGGGTTTGGAGCGATCCCATCGCAGGCGGAAACGTCCTTCTTTGATGAAGTGGTCTTCTCCATCCAGCCGATAAGGGTAGTCGTAAGTTGAGAGCAGACGGCATAGGCCGACTTCGTTATTCCGCTCTTTCAGATCATCGTAAAGCTGGGCGCAGTCGTCATAAACGCGCAGATCAAAGTCTGGGTCTTTAGGGCGCCTTCCCACGTGTCCCGCTGCAAGTTGGTCCAGCCAATGCCGGACTTCTGGACCCGCTTCGACGCGAAATTGCGTGGTTAAGTGCAGGGTCTGGGTTGCCCGACCCGTTTTGAAACGATCAAGCAGATCCGCAGACCAGTGACTCTTGAATTTCAGCACCTGTAACGGGTCAAACACCACAACGACTACGCGGGCCAACGCCAGAATTTCTTCGAGATGGTTTTGTTGCTGGAAATGATTGTATCGGTCAGCCCGGGTGAGAAGCAGATGGGCTTCATCGACCAGAACAATGTCTGCCGTCTGATTGGTTTTGTGCAGGCGGTTGATGAACGTCGTAGGTCTGTCGAAATCGGCCTTGCGAAGAGTTGGCGTCTCCGCAGCGACATTACGGTAAAGCTTCAGCATTTCCGGATGATTGACCAGCAGCATGTTGCGGGTGCCCGTCATGGGATCATCTGGGTTCTTTGAGCGTGCGCGTGTCTGAATTGCATTGAAAATTGCGTTGAGGACAACGCTCTTCCCTGTGCCGGCAGCGCCTTCAATGATGAGGAGCGCGCTCTGATCTGACAGATGCGCGGAGCAGAACGAGAGGACCTCGTTTAAAAGATCTTTCTGCTCAGCGGACAAGTGACGCGACAGGGAAAATTTTGTGACTGCGGCGTTTGTTTGTGCTGAAGAGGGCGTCTCAGTCTGCGGCAACATCGGCCACCTTGGCATCGGTGATACGCTGAGCGTCTGCGGGGGAAATGCGCACCACGAACCCTTGATGGCCAGCGTTGATGTAGACGGCTTCCTGTCCCATGGCATCCTGAGACAGGACAACGGGAATAGATGTGGTCTGGCCGAAGGGGCTTGTCCCGCCGGATTGATAGCCTGTCAGTTCGTGGGCCTTTTCCGGATTCATCATTCTTGCGTTCCGGCCGCCGAATAAGGCTGCGACCTTCTTCAAATTCAGCTTCTGATGAGCGGGGGCCACGACACAGACTGGCTGTTTCTTGTCGATTTCGACAACGAGGGTTTTGAGCACACTGCCTGGATCAGCGCCGATGGCATCAGCCGCCTGCATGCCGATCAGGCCGCCATTCGGATTGTATTCGTAGTCATGCAGACTGAACGGCACGCCCTGTTTTTCAAGAAAAAGAGTGGCGCTGGTTTCTCGGCTCATGTGTGATCCCCTGTCTGGCCGCGAAGCACCTTGCAGGAGCCGTCAAAGGGGGCACGATCAATCGATAAACATGTCCGGTCGGCGGCTGAAGCGGATAGGCGCTTCTGTGTCAGGCTCCCTCACGGAAAAGAGAGTCTGACATGCTGTATGAACCCTTCAGCAAGACTTCGCAATATTATGCCAGCAACAGAAGGTGAGGCTTCTTCAGGGCGTTTGGGTGCCGAATTTGTCCCAGTGTTGCAGCAGTTCATGAATGATGCGGGAGCCCACACGGTATCCATTATCCAAGGCTACCTTTTCTCCGTCATAGCCGCTGTTCATGGATTGGACGGCTGTCATGCCGTGAGGCTGCTCAGTGTAATTTGAGGCGCTGCGAAGAACCAGAACACGGCTGCTGTCCACGCGACCGGCCTGCCCAAGGCGTGTCAGGGCTTCGAGAATGCCAGAGTCTTCCATGTCACTGGACACAAAATGGCTCTTGCCCTGTGTGAGAAGATGTACCCAGTCCCGAGCAAAACCGGTCATAATCTTGCCATGCCAGAAGGTATCCGAGCCGAAGTCTCCGCCCGTCACGACAGCTGGGCGTCCAGCAGCGATGTCGGTTGGTTTGTAGAGCTTGCGCTGGGCTTCGAGTTGCGGAGGATCAGACAGTGTGACGGTCTGGGTCAGGTCATAAGCCCAGTGCACCAGAGAAGAATTTAGCTGGAATGCATTATTGTGCTGAATGCTGCCATCGGGCGCATCCCCGCCCGACAGAGCGTATTGATTGGGCTTCTGAGCGGTGATCATGAAATAGCCGTATGGCCATTCTTTCGGAGCTTCCCGCTTGTCGATGTAACGCGTGATGTCTCCAACCACATAGTCCGCGATTGAAACTGAACCGACGGACGCGACGGTGGGGTCAAAGCCGGAAATACCATCCACCATCCAGTAAGCATGGCGCAGATCGAATCTCGGATCCGTTGCGAGGGCCATGACGGATGTCGTTGCCGAGGCAATCGGTGTTCCCGTTACGACGACTAACAGATGATGTTGCGCATCCGTGTAGATCGGATGAATGCCGAGAGGGAACGGAACCTTCTCTGTGAGATGCTCTCCTTCGATCCAGGGCTGGAATTCTCCTGCCCGGTCTCCGGTATCTTCACCAATTTCGTATGTGGTGAGTACGACGGCGCGGATATCCCAAGGCTGTTCTTTGGCTTTGGCCGGCGCTGTTGTGAGTGCGAGTGCTGCCAGGCAGCCCATGGAAAAGGCGGGTGGCATGATTTGTTGCACAAAAGAGATAAGTTTCATGTATTTCTACCGTCGTTCCGCTCTCATAATGAGGACACCATACAGGAAAGATATCGAAAAGAAATATTCATCTCCGATAGGTGTTCTATTATAGGCAACAGATTGATGCTATTTGTAGGTACAGTAATATTTTAAAGTATATATTGGAATATTTGAGAATTTACTGCTGTATAAATAAATTATATCAAAATATATATTGTCTATATGTGTGATTTAAAAGACACATACGATAAAAAACCATAATAAAATTCAAAATATAGGATCAGTAAGTTCTTAGCCCGACTTGCTTTGGTCGACGTTCTGAATATTTTCTGCCGCAAAACGACACATCTTAGGATCGCGTGAAGATGAATTTTGGTGCCAGACGTCTCACACTGCTGACAGCCACTGTACTGGCCGGAGTATTTTGTGATGCAGCAGCCTATGCTGCGGTCTCACAGGCTCGGGGTAAGCATGCTGCGCCAGTTCATCCTCATGTGGCACCTGCTCATCATCGCACGGCTGTTGATGCCAAGGACGCGGAAGCAATTTCTGTCCGTGTGTCCCGTCAGGCGCTGAATGGTGGCGGTGGCATGATGCGCCACGAAATGGCATCGCACTCGGTTCAGACCGTCACGCGCCAGTATATCGAGATGCAGAGCCCAGCCAGTACGGCGCTGGACATGATCAAGAACCTGCCCAGCGTCACGGTTTCTACTGTCGATAGCTCTGGTATTCTTGGTGGCAAGATCAACAGCCGAAGCCTGACCGATTCAGACATGGGCATTCTGTTGAATGGTGTGCCTGTCGCGACCGCGTATTACCTGAATCAGAACGTTGATACTGAAAACGTCAACATGATCTCCGTTACGCCGGGATCGTCTGCCATTGATCTGCCGGTAACGTCCGCTGCCGCGGGTATCATGGACTCTCAGACCATGACGCCGTCTCATAAGTTCGGCGGCCTGATGGATTTCTCGTACGGCACAAACAACATGTCCCGTGAGTTCCTTCGTGTTGAGAGCGGTGACATCGGCAATTCCGGCATCCGCACGTTTGCGTCCTTCTCCCATACACATGCCCGGAACTGGAATGGGCCAGGAACGAACGAGCGTCGTCATCTCGATTTCGGTGCCGCGAAGGACTTTGAGGATGGCTCTTCCGTCAACCTCTTTGTCTCATGGAACCACCAGTTCACGATGGAGCCGCTCAAGCCGACGGCAAAGCAGTTCTATGACAAGAAAGACGGGATCGGGACGTATAATTACTCGTCCAGCTATGATCCGTCGAACCCGTCAAAATACGGGATGCTGAATGGCAATATGTGGGATCAGGTCTTCGTAACGCTGCCTGTCCACATTCATCTGCCGGCGAAATTCTCTTTCGATTTCAAGCCATATTACGTTTACAACGGTGGCTATACCTATAACGGAAGCCTCTTTAGCGGAGCGGGCCGTAACGCGACCATTGGCCAGGGTGGAACGCCCATTTCCGGCAGTGTGCCCTCAGCCTCTTACTACAGCGTTTATCGTCCGCACGCTGGGACGGTGGCGAAGCTGAATTATGATCCGGTCAGTTGGGATCATATGGAGTTGGGATACTGGTTCGATTATCAGGATAATCAGGTCAACAACATGTATTCCGTGTTGCAGACCAATGGCAGCCAGTACTTCCCGTACAATACCTCCAAGGGGCTGTATGTGAATGGAACCCGCTATATGCCGTACCAGGGGGATGCCGGGTGGAAGATCCATTCGCTGTTCTTCCAGAATACGGCCAAGTTCCTGCATGATCGCCTGACGCTGAATGGCGGCATCAAGGTCGCCATGATCAATCGCTGGACGGTCAATGGCGCATCGTCAACGCCCCGCACCGAGCAGAACCAGGTTGTGCCTCTGCCGCAGGTTGGCATCAGCTATCGGATTGATCAGCATAATCTGATCTATGTGAATGCCGAAGGCGACTTCCGCATGCCAGATCCGGGATCGCTGGGGCAGGTTTATGATGCACAGACGGGTGGCTATGTTGGCAATCCGTACAACCCGAAGCCGCAGTATTCGATCAAGGAAGAACTCGGCTGGCGCTTTGATAACGATTACTTTATGACGGATCTGGAGCTGTTCAACTACTCCATTACCAACCGTCTGTTGTCCACGAGCGTTTACATCAACAATCAGGCCATCAGTTCCACCATTAACGCGGGTAACCAGACCGCGCGCGGTGTTGACTTCATGATATCAGCACATCCGTGGCACCATCTCAGCCCGTATGTTTCCGTCGAATATCTGAACGCCACGATGGATTCCAATATCCTCACGACGGGCACCCTGAATGGTCAGACGGTCAGTGATCTGCTGCCGACCAAGGGCAAGACGGCCGTTCAGTCTCCGCATGTGCATGCGAGTGCGGGCCTGACGTATGATGATGGCCATTTCTTTGCGAATGGCAGCGTCAGCTACGTGTCGTCCCAGTATTCGACGTTCATGAATGACGAGAAAATCCCAGGGTATCTGACGGACAATCTGTCACTGGGTTATCGCTTCAACTCCTACGGCCGGTTCAAGGCACCGAAGTTCCAGCTGAATTTCAGCAATCTGGGCGGCGATTTCGTCCGGACTGGCGCCTACAGCCTCGTGTCCAATGCCAAGGCAGCCAAGGGTGTTTACGGCAGCACGATCAGTGCCAGCGGAACGCCGACCTATTACCTCTATCCGCGCTTTAGTGTGACGGGGAATATCTCTGTCGGGTTCTGATCTGGCGGCGATATGCATTTGAGAGAAGGACGGCTCTTCCTGGAAACAGGGAGGGCCGTTTTTTTTGTATTGCGAGGATGACAGCGCTGGCTTTGAACGCTAGCATTTCGACAACGGTAATGGATTCTGCCTGACCATACTGGTCGAACCGCTCTCCTCCCCGAGATGCTGATGATTCCTGTCAAACTCGCTTCTTTAGAAGCATGACAGGAGAATTGCGTCCGATGCCTGCTTTCCATAATTTCCCCCGCGTGGCTGTGACGACATTGCGATGGGGCTTTCTGCTTCTGCTGCTTGGCGGAAGTGTCGGATCTGTTTGTGCCCTGTTTCTCTGGTTGTTGGACCAGGCCACGGACATACGGTTTGAGGCCCCTTGGCTGATCTTTGGCCTTCCGCTGGCCGGAGTGGGCGTTGCGCTGTTGTATCAGTGGTTTGGCGGGAAATCAGCCGCCGACAATAACCTGATTATTGATGAAATTCATAAGCCGGGTGGGGGCGTCCCTTTCCGCATGGCGCCTTTGGTTTTGTTTGGAACGGTTGTCAGTCATCTTTTCGGCGCATCTGTTGGTCGGGAAGGAACGGCCGTTCAGATCGGAGGAAGCTTTGCTGCTGCAATTGGCCGCCTGTTTCGGCTGCACGTGCAGGACATGCGCCTGTTGCTCATGGCGGGGATTGCCGCAGGTTTTGGTGCCGTTTTCGGAACGCCTGTTGCAGGGGCTGTTTTCGGACTGGAAGTTCTGACGCTTGGCCGGCTTGATTATGCGGCTCTGTTGCCGGTTGCGGTGGCCTCGATTGTCGCAGACTGGACGTGTCATGCATGGGGTATCCACCATGCCGTTTATCATGTCGGCTTTCGGGGGATCGCCGCGGCAGACGGTTCGATGTTTCACGTCAACGCCGTTTTGCTGGTGAAGGTCGGTTTTGCTGCCGTGTGTTTCGGTCTCGCAAGCCGGGCGTTTGCGGACGGTGTTCATCGCCTGGCAGGCGTCTTCCAGCGCCTTTGTCCATCAGCCTGGATACGGCCTGCAATTGGTGGCGTGCTGACGTTGCTGCTGGTCTGGATACTCGGAACGCGGGACTACCTTGGCCTCGGCACTGTCTCACATGTGGAGGGCGGGGCGAGCATTCTGAACTTCTTTGGGGCTGGATATTATCCCTGGAGCTGGTTCTGGAAATTGGTCTTTACTCTTGTCGCATTGGCAACCGGCTTCAAAGGCGGCGAAGTGACGCCCCTTTTCTTTATCGGGGCGGGTTTGGGAAACGCATTGTCTCCTCTGCTGGGTGTGCCAGTTGATCTTCTGGCAGGGGTGGGGTTTGTGGCCGTGTTTGCCGGGGCAGCCAATACACCTCTCGCCTGTACATTCATGGCGGTGGAGCTCTTCGGCGCGACCGATGTGATTTATTACGCGACTGGTTGTTTCGTCGCTTATCTCGTGTCCGGCCATACCGGCATCTATCTTTCCCAAAGGATCGGGACGCCTAAACTGGCTCTTTTCTCAAAAGAGCAGGGGCAGTCGCTGCGAGATGTCTGCAATCGTTGATGCTATTTCCGGCGCGGTGGATTTTTCTTGGCGTTCAATGTCGTGCAGAGCAGGGCTGCCAGCAATATTTCTACGCTGAGCAGGCCAAGCCATGTGATGACATCAATGATGGGCGTTTGCGATCCATGGAGTTGAAGCATCAGGCTTAAACCCAGCAGTGCGAAGCCTGTCAGTCTGAGGCCGAGCAGATAGGACGCCGACGTGGCTTTTTTGAAGAAAACTCCGCTGCCACGAGCAGAACCCGCCGCCATCAACAGAATGGAAATCTGCCCACACAGCAGCGTCGCCCCCATCATGGGGAAAGTCTTTTCTTGCGATAGGTATTGATGGCGGCATAGGCGAACGACCCGGCAAAAAGTGCGGCCGTTACACTTGTCGCGGCGCTGACACTATCACGCCATGGCGCCCCCAGGGCAGCAATGGCCAGACATGCCAGAGCGCAGGCAGCCAGAAGTTCGGTCCAGGCTGCTTCTGATTTACGGAACAGGGCGAAAATCAGGGCGAGAGCCCACATGATGAAAACGCACTGAATTTCATGATTTTCCCGTCCCGAAAGGCCAGCGGGGAGGATGCGGTTTGCAAGAAAATAGGATGCAAACGCCAGGGAAAGCCCGGCCAGAACCCCCACATTCAGGCGTTCTGTCAGCACGTGTCCGAGATGAGGGTTGCTTCTCAGGCGTTTGATCGTCCAGAGGCGCATTCCGCTTCCAATAACGGCGGTCAGCATCAGTCCGCACACAAAATAAAGCCATCTCGTCACACCGGGCGCAAAGCGTGCGACGTGAAGACCATACAGGAATGTGTAAGCACCAATGAGTGGCCGCTTTTCGACATGTTCGCTGAGAAGGTGGCCGTTCGTGCCGTCAAAATTCAGGGTGTGTGATGTCATGCTGACGGTGTTCGTGTTGCCCGATGTGATGGTAATCACTGACGCCTGATCGGTCGGATTGAAGATATAGATCTGTGCGATGCCGGCTTCACCGATGCGTCTTTCTGCATCCTGAAGAATGGGAAGGATGGGCGCGAGATGGCCCGGATGGCCGCTGGGCGGACGGGTATTCAAGGCCGGATTCAGATCTGTGTAAGACGCCATCAGATCATGTTTGTAAATGGCCTGTGTGCTCCATGGGAGAAGCAGGGTCCCCAGCGTAACTGCGCCTGTGAAGGAGATCATGAGGTGGAAGGGCAGGGCCAGAACGCCTAGAAGGTTATGCGCATCCAGCCAGCTTCTCTGTCCTTTTCCCGGACGGAATGTAAAGAAATCCGTGAAGATCCGACGGTGAATAATGACGCCGGAAATCAGGCCGACGACAAGGGCCAGCGCGGCGATGGCGGCGATCAGGCGACCAAACGGGTAGGGGAGTTGAAGCTCGAAATGGAAGCGGTAGAAAAACTCGCCGCCAAAGGTTTGTCGAATGCCGTCAGGGCTGCCGGTTTGTGGGCTGAGTGCTTTCTGCAAATACACGCCTTTGGGGTCAGACCAGACCCCTAGTGTGAATGGCTCCTGTTGTGTCGGTGCATTCAGATACCAGGCCGGAGATGCGGGGGCATTCTGTGTGAGCCACTCTACGGCGTGAGCGCTTGCTTCAATCGGGGAGATACTGGTGGCGCTCAGTTCTGGCCGCATCCAGACGCTGATTTCCTGGCGGAACACACTCAGCGTTCCGGACAGGGCAATTGCGAAGAGAACCCATCCAGTTATCAGCCCAAGGCCCGTGTGCAGCCAGGCCATGGAGACGCGAAAATTGCTTTTCACGGTCTCCAGCCCTCTAAAAGAGCCAGTCCTCCTGTAAGGAGTGTCGCAAGCAGCGTGACGCCAAAAGCTTTGCGACCATCGGCAACGCTAAAGCAGGCCATGAACGTAACCGGCCAGACCAGCAGGCCGACAAGGATGCCGGCCATAGCGCAATCTGCGCGGGAGAGGGGGAGCCAGAGGCTCAGGCAGATCCCTCCAAGCGCTGACAATGCGTATCCGCCGGGCAATGCCGCCAGTAAACGCAAGGTCAGATGCTGGCGCGCCGGACCGGACTTACCAGGTGTAGCCAACGCTCGCCTGTGCGTTGCGGCGTTCGCCATAATAGCAGAATTCCTGATTGTAAGAGGCGTAAGCAAGGCAGTTCGCCACATAGTTCTTATCAAACAGGTTGCGGACACTGGCAGCAACTGTCCAGCCATGCAGTCTGTGGGATAGATTGTTGAGATCGTAGCGGATAGATCCGTCAAAGAGTGCATACTGCGGAATCCAGACGCTGCCATAAGATGCTTCGCCACCATAGGTCTTAGCAGAATATCGCATACCGCCGCCAAAGCCGAAGCCCTTCAGAGGGCCGGATGGCATCGTGTAGAAAACAAACAGCGAGGAATTCCCTTTGCCCGATTGCATCAGGGGTTTGCCGGTTGAATCGTCACGGACTTTCTGGAAGCTGACGGATGCTGTGACCATCAGGTTCTTATATGGCTCAGCATGTGCTTCGAACTCGAAACCATCTGAATGAACCAGACCACTGGCGGTGCTGTACCCCGTATTCCCGACAGCAACCAGAACGTTGGTTTGTTCGATGTGGAAACCGGTCGCTGTCAGCAGGATGCTGGTTCCCGGAACCTGATATTTCACACCGCCTTCAAGCTGCTTTCCGAGAGACGGGGCAGCCTGATGCATGGTCTTTCCGCCATCGCTGGACACGGCGCCAGACTGTGGTTGGAAAGATGTCGAATAGCTGATGTACGGCGCGAGACCGAAATCAAAATGGTAGAGGCCGGAGGCGCGCCAGGTAATCTGGCTGGGGCTCTGACGGCTGTCTGAATTGTAGTTGGACTCAACCTGATGGGAGCGATACCAGTCGTTGCGGATGCTGCCCGTCAGGATCAGGCGGTCCCAGCGGATCTCATCCTGCCCATAAGCGCCCACCTGATGGGAGTCCGTCCGATAGTTGACCCATGGAGACATCGGATCAATGGCCATTTTGTAGTTCGGATGAAAGACGTTCAGGTCTGGTGCTGCGCCATAAAATCCCACTTCTGTCGCGCTCTGTTGCATGTAATCAAAACCGAACATCAGCGTGTGCTGCAGCGGGCCTGTCCGGACTTTGCCTTTGAATTGGCTATCAAACGCCAGGTTGTGGGTACGTTCGTACGTCTCGATTGCTGAGCGGGCCAGCGTATCGTCGCTGACATAATACCCCATGTCATAGACGCTGCGGTATTGGGTCTTTACATCGTCATAACGGCCGCGAGACGTGAAGCTCCAGTCATTATTGAATGTATGAGTGAAGATGTAGGTGATGGCCCCTTGGCGACGATTGTATTTTTCGAAGGATGAATCACCATCATAGAAATTTCTGGGCAGATAGCCGTATGACGCCCGCTTGAGCGAGCCTACCAATGGGACGCCACCGTAAGTCCCGTTCTCAGGGTCGTACTGGTAATTTCCAAGCAGCGTGAGAGTTGTTGGCCCATTCCCGCCGAAGGTCACCGCAGGGCTGATGGAAAAGCGGCGGCTTCCTGTGCGGGTTAGCTGTGTGTGTTGCCCGTTGACGGTGCCATAGAGGCGGTACCGAACAAACCCATTGTCTGTTGCGTATCCGCCAACATCTGCATCGACGCGATAAAGGTCGAACATGCCTCCCGTTGTATTGATCCCGCCGTAGAAGCGCTGGTCGGTGGGTAGTTTGCTGGAGAGGGCCGTCAGGCCGCCGGGGCTGGATTGGCCATACAGTGCAGACGCGGGGCCTTTGAGAATTTCAACCCGATCCAGACGTGATGTATCGGTCTGCGCCACCGCGTATCCTGTGGGGCTGTCCTGGAGTTTCAATCCATCCAGAAACGTTGGGACGGAGAAGCCGCGGAGAGCAAACAGATCGTAACGCGTGCCAACCGCACCGCCGCGCTGGTCCGCAGTGACGCCTGCTGTGTAGCGGACTGCCTGATTGAGGTTCAGAACGCCTCGAACGTCCATCTCATTACGTGTAATGACCGTGACAGACTGAGCCGTCTCGATCAGCGGCGTATCCGACTTCGTTGCAGACGTCGCCACGGTCGCCATTCTGCGTGCCCGTACGGAGATATGCTCCATCTTGGCAGGAGTGGACGTCGATTTCCTGTTCGTATGGTTGTCTGATGGGGTTGTCGTCGTTGTCTGGTCAGCGGCGTGAGCGTGGCTGAAAACAAGGCACAAACCGGCAATAGCAGGGGTAATTCGGGAATTGCTGGGCACGGGACTCACGCGGTGGCTTGATGAAGGAAGCGGGACTATTATTCAAATGATAATTATTCGCAATAAGAATTTTTTGAAAAAATTATTGTTTTCGGGTGAGCATTGTGGGTGAGTAGGTTCAGGTTAAAATTTTTGACGATGAACTATGTTATTTTTCCGTAATTATTATTGCTTTCAATTTATATTGTAATATTTTTGATTTGAATGTGGTGGCAGTTTATTTTTATTTGCTCGAAAAAATATTTCTGGTATTCGTGAGTTGGGAATATTTTTTTATCGTGTAATTTACATAATTTCTGGGTAGTCTGGATGCGTTTCCTGATTGTTGGCGGAGCCGGCTTTGTCGGTAGTCATGTCGTTCTTGCTCTGCTCGATGGCGGTCACGATGTTGTCGTTCTTGATAACCTGAGTACTGGCCATCGTGCGGCTCTGCCGGACAGTGTTGGCTTTCACCAGGTCGATCTTCTGGATTTTTCCGCAACAGCTAAAATCGTTGCGCAAGGACCTTGGGATGGCGTGATGCATTTTGCGGCACTTTCAGTTGTCGCAGACAGCATGCGTGAACCCTTGCATTATTTACGTCAGAATTATCTAACTTCGTTAAATCTCATACAGGCCTGTATCGACAATAAAGTTAAGAAATTTATTTTTTCTTCGACCGCTTCACTCTTCGGTGGACCTGAGCGTTTGGAGCCTATTCCAGAGAATGCTGCTGTGCAGCCAGGATCCCCTTACGGTGAAAGCAAGTTTTTCATTGAGCGCGTTTTGCTTTGGGCAGATGCTATTTACGGCTTAAGAAGTGCGACACTTCGATATTTCAATGCTGCTGGGGCTGATCCAGCGGGACGTGCCGGCGAAGACCATAATCCCGAAACACATCTTATTCCATTGACTATCGATGTAGCATTGGGGCGGCGTCCTGCGCTTAAGCTTTTTGGGATGGATTACCCTACCCGGGACGGTTCCTGTATTCGCGATTATATTCACGTTACCGACCTTGCTGATGCACATATCCGTGCGTTGTGTCAGCTCGACACCCGAAGCGTGGCTTATAATATCGGCACTGGGCGTGGGTATTCAAATTTGGAAATTATCCAGAGCGTAGAGCGGGTCAGTGGGAAGAAAGTCCTATGGGAGGCTGCTCCTCGTCGTGGAGGAGATCCTGCAATGCTTATAGCGAATTCTAATACGTTCCGAAAAGAAACCGGCTGGACACCGAGGGTTAGTGATCTCGACAGTATTGTTGATACGGCCATGCAATGGCGGAAAAAACACCCATATGGGTATGAAAATTAAATGAATTAGAAAATTGTAAATTTTATAATTAACTTTATTATGCAAGAACTTTTAAAATCATATCTTGTAATTCTGAGGGATGTATTTTGGGATTATTGCAAAGTTTCTCACTTTTATGAGTGTTGTAGGAAAGAGAAATAAAAGGCGTTGACCGTATTTTTGAAGGCGTAACGTATCCCGGAATTGACGGGCGATGGTCGCCGAAAAATATGAGATGTGCGGGGCGCCCACAGTCACGCAATGTACGGTCCAGATTCCCCAATAAAGCGTCACCATTTCGAGCGTGGCGTTCCCAGGCCGTTAGAGCATCTGGGGCATCCAGGCGGCCTGCGTCCCATGGGCCATGATTTTCCATGGTCACGACGTAAATCAGTTCCGGCTTTTCAGCCGACACGATGCGGTCGTGAAGGTATTCACCGATTGCTTTGTCGCTGATGTAGGGGCCGGCTGTTTCAGCGTGTACAAAATCATCTGGGCCGACGAGTGTGGTAAAGCCTAACGCAGGCATCAGGCGATCTCGACCGTAAAACCTGAGATCGTGAGGGTGGACGAAAAGCCGTTTTTCATAAAGGGCTGCAAGCCGATTTGGTAACCCAAAGGTATGCTCATCCTGAGCTGTAAGAAAGGGGTCAAAGGCTCGAAAACCAAGCTCCTCCTCACTGCGCCCACAGAGCACAGCATATTCCGTGCGCATTGTGTATGCGCCGAAACCGCTGACGGAGAGCGCCCCATAGTGGTCGGAATTTTTCTTTAGTCGCTCAAAGTTATGGAGGGGAGCAAGTGGATGGTTGGGAACTAGATCTTTAGGATCTGCAAAGGACTCACACTGTACGATGATCAGAAAAGGGGCTGGATCTGTGTCTGCTTTCCGCGCGGGCAGTGGCTGGGCAGGCGCCGGTGACGGTGTTGCTCGCCATCTGAGCGTGTAAATGAGCAATACCGGAAGTAATCCGCATTGCACGATGTCTGCTTCAAGATTGGGCCGCAACATAACATTGGAACGCCAGTAAAATTTCCAGCCAGCACTGAGGCCCAGGAGAGAGATCAGCAGTATCAGCAACCCGGCGAAATGAGCTGTAAGTGCAGTAGAAGAAAATGCGATGACGCATCCGAAGACAAGCAATGCAGCAGGTATTAAGATAATCTTCAGAAAAGTCGGGATCGCATCAAGATAAAAGCGTGGATAACGCAGGAATGAGGCAGCGACCGCCAGGTCAGAGAAAACTAAGGGTTCGCCCAACACTCGAAACTTGATGTTGGAAGCAATGACAAGGGCTAGAAACAATGCGTCCGTGAGAACGCAGGCAACCCAAAAGCCCCCTGTCAACGCAAGTGTTGCGCCGTAAAAAGTCAGGATAGACAGGGTATGAAGTGTGTATCCGCGCCAGCCACTGCGATCTGGCCGAATGAATCTGTCAAATAAGATCGAAAATACGACCGTGCAGCAAAGGGAGAACAGAAAGTTCTTCACAGAAACGACGCAGAAAAAAGATAAATCATGAATTCGAAATCGGCTTTCGGATGCAGCAGGCTTTCAGTTAGAAAGCATGTCTATGAGATTTCATCCATCAAGCACAGGCTCTACGATTGACTCGGTCTTGCTCAGGCGACCGCCAAGGGCCGAGAGCAAGGATGTTGAACTGGGATGTATCTCCTCATTCTCTAGCAAAAATCCAGGTCATTCTGCTGCATCGATCCTGCATGACATCCTGCGTGCAAAGATTGGGGGAGCTTTCTGGTTGCCGTCAGTAGTGCTTTCCGCTGAGCGCAATACTCTCCTGTCGCTGCCAGCAGACGCGGCTCTTGCCTGGAGTTTGTGGAAGCATGTTACGGCTCAGGTAGATGCACGGAAAGTCGTCGTTATTTCCCAGCATTTGCATCATGCCGATGCGATCAGAGCCGCAGGCGGCCATGTTGTGTCTCAGGTGGACCCGCACAGCATGCTTGAACAGGTTGATGAAGTCTGGACAACGGGTCGGGACGACGTAGCGCTTCTAGGTGCAGTTTATGGTCGGTTAGTGAGAATATGGTCTCCTGAAGAAGGCGGGGCCGTATTTTCCGAAACAATGGCTCTCGAATGGCTGACACGGGCCATTTCCTGGCGTAGCCCGTTCGATGGCAGGTCAATCGATCTAACCGAAGCGGTAAGGATCGTTTCTGACGACCGTCGTGCCTGGGAGCGGACGCGGGATGTGGCGGTCTGCGTTGGCATGGCATGGTGGAAACGCGAGCGTATTCGCGAGTTTTTCAACGTGAGCCGGAAGAGGATATTTTTTCGGCATTCCATGTATGGCGCTTTAAGCGAAGCGCAACGTCGCAAAGGAATAATTGCTGCCTGGTCCAGCCGTATCCCGTCTGGACTGAAAAATAAGGCAAAGGCTCAGGGTGTGGGCATTTGCCAGGTTGAAGATGGCTTTCTGCGGTCTGTCGGGCTCGGAAGTGATCTTCTCCCTCCCTGTTCTATCGTGCTCGATCGGTCGGGTATCTATTTTGATCCTTCTCGCCCCAGTGATCTTGAAAAGATCCTGATGGAGACTTCTTTCGATGACAGCCTGCGGGCTCGCGCTCGCCATTTGATTGACACACTCGTAGCGCGGAATGTCTCCAAATACGGGAGTACGGCTGACGTTGGTTCCTTGCTTTCACGTCCTGCCGGGAAGACGGTTATTTTGGTGCCGGGGCAGGTCAGTAACGATCTATCCATCCGGTTGGGCTGCGGGGACGTCAGCGACAACCTCTCCTTGCTTCGTAATGTTCGTGATCGGATGCCCGATGCGCATATTGTTTTTCGTCCTCACCCGGATGTGGATGCAGGTCATCGCCCCGGTGCAGTCAGAGATGATATCGCCCTGCAGTATGCAGACGAGATCGTACGAGGTGGCCCAATGGTCTCTTTGATTGCTCAGGTAGACGAAGTTCATACCATGACGTCGCTTGCAGGCTTTGAAGCGTTGTTACGGGGGCGCGCGGTGACGACTTATGGAAATCCATTCTACGCAGGATGGGGGCTGACGTGCGATCTGGCTCCGAGCACCGGCCGTAGGGGACGAAAGCTGCAACTGGAAGAGCTTGTGGCAGGGGCGCTCATTCTCTATCCGCTTTATTTGGATCCGGTCACCCGAACACCCTGTGGTCCTGAAGTTCTTGTTGAGAGACTTTCAGACCCAACAATATGGACAACATCTTTCACTGTGCGTTTACGAAGATTGCAAGGTCGTTTACGTAGGAAAATGCAATATACACGCATGAGGATCTGGCCGAAATGAAGGCACCGGGCGATAGCCACTTCGGCAAGAAACATCTCAAACCTCTAAAAACGCGGCATTTCCTGTTTCTACAGGGATTGATGGGGCCGTTTTTTGAGCGCGTCGGAGAAGCCCTGCTGGCGGATGGCTACAAGGTCTCCAAAATTAACTTCAACGGCGGAGACAAGCTTTTCTGGCGCCTCCCAGGTGGTGTGGACTATCGGGGAAGCCTTGAAGACTGGCCTGATTTTCTGCGCAACTTCATTGTGCAACGCGAAATTACGGATGTCGTTATTTTCGGAGACTGTCGCCTGCATCACATGGCCGCAGCGAAGGTCTGTGAAGAGCTCCAGGTTCCGATGCATGTCTTTGAAGAAGGGTATCTCAGGCCGGACTGGGTGACGCTTGAACTTGGGGGCGTGAACGGCCACTCGCGTTTACCGCGCGATCCCGACTATTACCGCGTGGAGGCGCAATTGCTTCCTCCCCAACTGCCTCACAGGTCCGTGCCATCTTCTTTTCAAAGGCGTGCAGCGGAAGGTATTGCCTATAATACTGCTGACCTTCTTTTGAGATGGTATTTCCCGCATTGGACAAATCATCGTCCTTGGCATCCCCTTGTTGAGGGAATGGGCTGGCTGAAGCGGTTTTCGCGTCGTAAGGCTGTTACCGAACGTACGAAGAAAGTTCTGAGCAGGCTTGAGGCCTGTAAAGCGCCTTATATGCTCTTTCCTCTTCAGTTGGATGCGGATGCTCAGGTCCGTCTCCATTCGGGCTTTAGTGGCATGCAGGAGGCGATTGAATACGTCATTTCTTCCTTTGCGGCTCACGCACCGGCAAATATGCGGCTGATTATCAAGCAGCATCCTCTGGATAATGGTCTGCGCGATTGGCGGCATATTATTGCGTGCTCCGGGCGCCGTCATGGAGTGCTCGGGCGGATAGGCTTTATCGAAGGGGGTGACATTGCCTTGCTGGTCAAGCAGGCTGAAGGCGTCATCACAATCAATAGTACGACTGGTACATTGGCTCTGGCAGAAGGTATTCCGGTTATTACGCTGGGGCAGGCCATCTACAATATTCCCGGCATTACATACGAGGGAACACTCGACGCATTCTGGAAGACCCCGGAAAAGCCGGATATGGAGCTTTTCGCGGCATTCAGGCGCGTTCTGGTCGAATACTGTCTTGTCGCCGGTGGCTTTTTCTCAGACGAAGCCATGTCCAAGCTGGTGCAAGGTGTCGTGGCAAAGCTTGAACGACATTCGCCTCAACTGTTTCAGACACGGGCGACTGAGGAAGGGCATGAATTCTGGCATGGAATGAGCCGTCCGCTCTTACGTCTTTCAGAAAAGGTTGCGGACGCAGTAGGGGCTCCTGAGTGAAGGAAAGTCAGGCAACATCTCCGTTTCTTCTTGATATTTCACGCCTTCTTTCCCGTTCGGGAGCGAGTGTACCAACGGGCATTGATCGGGTCGAGCTGGCCTATGCGCGATACCTGTTGGCTCATGTATCAGAACAAACGCGCTTTTGTGCCATGCACCCAATTGGTGTGATGGGAATGATTGACCAGGCCACGGCGCGGCGGTTCATACAGGCCCTGGAACTTCAGTGGGGACAATCTGGTTCCGGTCGGCCGGCCGCGCGCCTATGCGGTGCGATTAATCGTGGCCTGTTCTGGCATCGGCCTGCGGCAATGGCTCCTGGCACAATATACCTTAATGTTTCACATCATCATCTGACACGCCCTAAAGTGGTCGGTGCCTTTCTCAAGCAGACAGGTGCTCGGTGCGTGGTGATGATTCATGATCTTATTCCGATAGACTACCCGGAATATTCTCGCCCGAGAGAGCCCGCGCGGCATGAAATCCGTCTCAAGACAGTCGCACATTATGCTGATTCCATTATTGTACCGTCGCACTACGTGAAGGAAACGGTCTGTCGACATCTGAGGGAACTCTCAGTCGATATTCCAGTCCACGCAGTTCTTCACGGGGTCGATGCTCCTCACCTCCATACACGCACGATGGAACTGGACGCATCAATTCGCGATCAGCTCAAAGGACGACCCTATTTTGTATGTTTGGGCACCATTGAGCCACGTAAGAACCATCTTCTCTTGCTCAATGTTTGGCGTCGTCTTGTTGAACAGGCACCATCCTCGGCCCCTGTACTGGTAATCGTAGGAAAGCGTGGCTGGGAGAACGAGAATATTCTTGATCTTTTAGATCGCGCACCAGCCCTCAAGGGACACGTCATTGAGTGCCAGTCATTGCCTGACACGATGGTTCAAACCCTTCTGAAAGGCAGCTCCGGGCTCCTGTTCCCATCATTTGTCGAAGGTTTCGGGCTTCCACTTGCGGAAGCTTTGTCGCTGGGCGTGCCTGCGCTTTGTTCCGATATTCCAGTTTTACGAGAGGTCGGAGGATATGCGGCGAGCTATCTCGATCCTCTGGACGGGCCGGCATGGTTGGACGCGATTATGCATTACGCTGCTTCGGGGTGTGACAGGACAGACCATACGTTACAGACAGAAAGCTTCTGCACCCTTTCCTGGGAAGAGAGCGTAGCGCAAGCACTTTCACTGATACAGTAATCTGAAAGTATTTATCGAAATTCCATTTAAAATAACTGCTAGATGACTGGTTTTCTATCGCGGGCGATCACCCATCCAGCAGGGTTTGGTAGAATTTCTTCATGCGTCGTGCATAGGGTTCAATAGCAAAGTCCTGTGCACGTTTCCGGCCTGAAGACGAAAGAGCCGCCCATAATGCATCGTCTTGGTCGAGCGTTTTAATGCCTCCAGCCAATGCTTCTACGTTTGTGCTGTCTACAAGAAGCGCTGAAGTTCCTGAAATTTCCTCTGTTGCATGCCCCAGGCTCGTCAAAACGGGGGTGCCTAGAAGCATGGCTTCCAGAATAGGCAGACCAAAGCCTTCCGCCAGAGACGGAAAAGCGACGCATCGTGCTTCTCTGATGGCGCGAACTAAGGCCGGGCGGCTGCACCAGGGCAGGATCCGCACGCGCTCAGGAACTGGATGATGCTTGAGGGCATGAAGCTCTTCTGCTCCCCCAAATCCTAAAGCGCCGATTATGGTCAACGGGCGAGTTGTTCCAGAGCGACCATGGGCTTCGATCAGTCGTCCAACATTTTTGCGACGTTCAATCGTGCCGAAGTAGAGAAAACCGTCTTTTGGACAAGGAGCCTCGACAGTCAGCGCTTCAGCCATGAGGTCTGTTGGAAACGAAACCGATTGAGACAGCATGCTGATTTTCTCCGGAGGTAGTCCGAAGAAACGGATCAGATCCTGCCGGACCGCTTCTGAAACCGTGACAATGGCATCAGCATTGTCACACCAGAATTTCAGACGTCTATGAAGGCGCTTGACCGGAGTGTCGCTGAACTCAGGGTGGAGCAGTGGAATAATGTCGTGGATCGTCACGACATTGGGAATGCCTGGCCACCGCAGGGGAACCGGATAGGTCCAATGCATCAGAGCCGGTGGCACGTCAGCTTTTATGGAAATCGGCCTATGAAGCGTCCGGTCCCTTATTTCGGCTGTTCGATAAAGGTCGTGACCAATATAGCCGTCACCTGTCTGCTGGACGCAACTATTGGGCCAAGTGCTACGGACGAGGCGTTTGATTTTCCGGGGAAAGTTATGAACATTTGCGTGCGTGGCCATGTCATCATGTAGCCACGCCGGGCGAATGCCTGCCTCGTTGTAGGCTTCTCCCAAAGTCGCTGCGTATGTTGCAACGCCCGTACCACCAGCACGGCCCGTATTGCGGGTATCAAGTCCAATCCGCATTGGTATCAGGGAGAGCGCCCGGTCTTGGTGTGGAAAATCCGATCCCAGACATCGTTGCTTACCGCGAAATTTTTTTCTGGCGCAGCGTAATGATGAATGAGGTGGTGACGACGCAGTTTGCGAAGAATGCCCCGCTTTGGTCGATACTGATGACAGGCGTAGTGAACAAGATCGTAGACAATATAGCCCGCGAGAAAGCCGAGGAAAAATGTGGTGCCGTTATGGCCCCCTAAAAAATGCGCCAAAGCCCAGAGCAAGCCTGCAAGGGGAAGGCTGACGGACAGGGGCATCATGTTGCGGAGCTTCTCTCCGGGCTCGTCATGATGATTGCCGTGGATCAGGAAGATAAATCGCTTGCCAAGCTCGTGCGAGAGATCGAGGTGGAAAAGGAAACGATGACCCAGGTATTCAAAAAAAGACCAGAAGATGAGGCCCATAAGGAACAGGGCTACAAATGGAGCCACCGCCATCGGCATACAGTCCAGACAGACAAGGGAAAATATGACGACCCAGACCGGGATGAAAACTGACAACGGCATATATGTAAGCCGTTCCAGCCAGTCATTTCTGAAAAGCCTCAATGACACTCGGCAGAATTCCCCTGAAACCTTTGTTGTCTGTGCTGAATTCCCTCTTTTTTCGGAAAACAGAACGCGTTGATCCATGCGATCATATCGATGTTCTCAAGACACGCATAGTAATGTTTGAGCTTCAAACTGAAGGATGTGCCCTTCCTGCACCAGCTCAGCAGGTTAACGAAGGCTTTCAAACTAGTCAGACCACTCAACTTGGTTCCAAACATTTCTGAAGAAGTGGTTTGTTTGAACGAACACATCTTCAGATTTCGTAAAACGTCAGAAATTTACGAAGGTTTTTTTCAAATTTCAGGTCGCAAGACGTAGTTTCTCGATACATCCCGCATGTGATCATTGCTCTGACGCTGCCATTGGAGCGAGTTCACCTGGAGCGTCAAATCTGTTCATCATTCTGAGGTTACGATGAGCATGGGGCTGCTTGTCGTATGGAAATATGGCTTTTTTAGCGATCTATAATTTTGGCCAAATGAAGTTCCTGCGGCCGAAGCGCGCAGGACATCCATCAACGGCAAACATTGTCGCTGAAGTAATCGGTTGCCCTTTTGAAGATTACAAGATCGTCGGGACAATGCCGCCTTCGCACCTGATCGCAGCACCATTGGTAACGGCGCCGAATGGGCTTGAAAGCAACGCAATCTGAGCTGCAATTTCCTCCGGATGGATGAGGCGCTGGAGAAGGGAAAGGGGGCGCATTGTTTTGAAGAATTCTGCTTCCCGCTCTTCTTCTGACGCGTCCTTGTTCGTAACAGCCGCCTTGATGAAGGCCGTACTGCCTTCGGATTTTGTTGGGCCCGGAAGAACGCAATTGACGGTAACGCCGGTTCCCTTGGTTTCTTCAGCCAGGCCGCGTGATACAGCAAGCTGCGCTGTCTTGGTCATGGCATAGTGAATGGTGTCTCCCGGTGTCACGACGCCGCATTCGCTGGAGACAAAGATGATGCGTCCCCAGTTCTGCGCAATCATGTTTGGGAAATAGTGCCGGGAAAGCCGGACGCCACTCATGATATTGACTTCGAAGATATGGCTCCATTCTTCGTCCGCGATATCGGCAAAAGCTTTGGGTTCAAAAATGCCAAGGTTGTTGATCAGGATATCAACGGAGGGGACGGCTTCAACCAAAGCTGCAACTCCGGCCTGTGTTCCGGCATCAGCCTGAACGGCACGAACCTGCGTTGGTGCATTCAATTCTGCCGTGGCTGCATCCAGCTTTGACTGGCTTCGACCGCAAATGACGACATTGACGCCCTCCGCCACGAAACGCTTGGCAATGGCCAGTCCGATCCCGGACGTTGAGCCAGTAATCAGAGCGGTTTTACCTTTAAGGTTCAGATCCATGGTGACCTCGCATCTATTGTTTTGTTTAATTTGAGAGAGTGCTGAAAAATTCGCTGGCTTAATCTATGGAACCACGGACCTCCCTGAGACCGCTGCGTTTCAAAGCTGCAAGCGCGATGAAATACACTGCCAGACCGCCTGCCGAGAGCAGTGCGCTTCCGATACCAAGTGAGCCATAACCAAGCTGCCGCCCCAGAAGCACACTCCCAAGAGAGGCGCCCAGAGCGTTGGCAATATTGAAAGCCGAATGGTTAAGGGACGCAGCAAGTGTTTGTGCGTCTTCTGCAAAGTCCATAAGGCGCGTTTGCAGGGCTGGACCAAGAGCATTCACAAAGGCTGGGATAAAGAAAACATCTGCCATCAGGCCAAGTGGATTGTGCATGACGTAAGGGAACAGAAGCATCACGAAAATGCTGCCTGACAGGGCCAGGATAATGGCAAGATTGATGTTTCGATCAACAATCCATGCGCCAACGTTGGTTCCGGCCAACATGCCGCATCCCCAGATGACCATGTAAAGCATGACCTCCCATTCGGGCACATGCGTGACGTTTTGCACGACGCTCGTCAGATACGTGTAGATTGCAAACATTCCCCCAAAGCCGATCGCCGCGGTCAGAAGCGTTAGCAGAACCTGCGTATTTCCGAGGGCTTTTACTTCTCGCAGAGGGGAATTTTTCCGGTTCGGTACGTCGGCTGGAATATAGCGCAAAACACCCAGGAATATGACGAAGCCCAGACTTCCAATAATGAGATAGGCAATGCGCCAGCCGAAATGATTGGCGGCAAACGTGGAAAATGGTGCGCCAATCAGGGTTGATATCGCAATGCCGGACAGCACACGGCCGACAGCCCAGCCTCTATGCGAGCGCTCGACCATAGAGGCCGCGATGAGCGCAGATATGCCGAATAATGCGCCATGCGGGAGCCCTGTGATGAAGCGCGCCACTTCAATCAGGCCGGGGGTGGGCATGGCGACGCTCAGGGCGTTTCCAAAACAGAATAGCAGCAGGAGAACGAGCATCAGTTCCCGGCGAGAGAGGCGTGCTCCAAGGATAGTGATAAGCGGGGCGCCAACGACGACACCGAGCGCATAGGCCGTAATCGCATGACCAGCATCTGCGGGTGTGAGGCCGAGAGATGCTGCGAACTCGGGCAGCATGCCCATAATGGCGAATTCGCCTGTCCCGACTACGAACGTCCCGAAAGTCAGGAGAAGGAGGGCGGCAGTTCTACCATGAGGAGGCGCAACCAGAGGCGCGCTTCCTTCAGGATGCAGTGTCTCTGAGGGCATGGAGTGATCCAGTGTTGATGGTCTTCAGGATGTCAGGGCTTTTGAGGCAACACGAGCAATAGCAATATCGTCTTCAGAGCTGGCACCAGATACGCCGATGCCTCCAATCACCGTACCGT
The DNA here is from genome assembly GCF_039638325.1 of Gluconobacter sp. OJA. Classification (NCBI taxonomy): domain Bacteria; kingdom Pseudomonadati; phylum Pseudomonadota; class Alphaproteobacteria; order Acetobacterales; family Acetobacteraceae; genus Gluconobacter; species Gluconobacter sp. OJA. The sequence continues at coordinate 776,871 of NZ_JBDIWI010000001.1, forward strand.
CAGCAGACTTCAGGACGATCCCGCCGCCAAAGCTTGTCAGGCCGCCATTCGTATTTTCGAGCGAATATGCCTGCCCGTCTGGATGCGCGATTTTGGCGAAGTCGGCGCTGTCCATCTGGAACAGGACGGCAGTTCTTGCCTTTTTTTGACTGACATCAATCGAGCCAAGTGGCGTCCCGTCCATGCGTAAGAAAGCCATGGGCCACGCTGCCATATCCACGATGGAGATGCAGACTTTCAGGTTGAGCCTTTCGGCTTCCTGGACCGCAGCCTGAAGCATGGTCTGTGCAAAGGACATTTTCATGGGGAGAGAACCTGTCTTTCTGAAGAAAAAGTTACTGCGTCAGTCCCCGATGAATAAGGGAACGCTATCTTTCTTCAAACGGCACGAGTTCAGCATTATTGGATATTTGCGCGTTCCACATGCTTCATCATGATCCATGCCAAGCGGATTAAGCGATGGCGTGGGAAGTTCTGCGCTGGGCCGGCAACAGCTATGCTGGCCCGGACTTCGCCGCTTTCTCTCAGGGGAATGGCAACTGCGTTTATGCCTGGATGATAGGCTTCTAGATCAAGCGCATACCCTTTGATCCGGACATTCTCGATCTCTGCCAGTGTCGCATCATTGAGCGCATTGGATCGCGTGGTCAGGACGCGTTGCCCTAGACCCGGAACAAATGCGAGGAACACGAGACCCACAGCTGATCCTTCGAGTTTTTCCCTGCTCATCAGGCGAGAGGCAGCGATATTTGGCTCTTCCAGGTCCACAATGTCGAGATAAGCCGTTTCATCGCCACTTGGGACACCGAGGTAAACAGTTGCGTGGCTTTCTTGCGCAATGATCTCAAGCACGGGACGTATTCTATCTCGCAGAAGGTGATCATCTCCTACAATCCGGGCCAAATTCAGAATGCGGCCACCTAAATGGTAACGCATGTCTCCCGGACGGCGGTGGACATAGCCCAGATATTCAAGGGTTTGCAGAATATTGTGGGCGGTCGTTTTCCCAAGACCGGAAATTGTCGCGAGGTCTTTTAGCCTTGCGCCTCCGCCCTGTTGCGCAATGATTTCGAGCAGGGCGGCAGACCGCTCGATAGACTGAATAAGCTTTGGTGACTTTCCCATTAAGCGGTTTCACCTTCTATTACCCTGCACGTAAAGGGCAGCCCTTAAAAATCCGACTTGTATGTGTCTGACTATTAGCAGTCAGCGGCAGAAATATTCACGTGCGTTGCAGTAATTGATTGATTAAATTCCCGGACCGGTTCGGAAATATTGTCTATAGAATGTGCTGATTTCTATTGGTTGAAATCGGTAGTGTTGCAGGATCGCTGTTCATAAGAGTGCAACCTTTGCTCTAGTTCAAAATCCAGAGCGGGACGTTTCTGCAAAGTCATCACTTGTCGCTCACGGCTCCCCAACTGGCAAGCAGACAAGCTTCAAATATGGATTTGCGATCCATTCATGCACGTCCAGTATGCCTTTAACGTCATCGATAGAGAGGACGAGGAATTAAAGAATTGGAATTCCGAGAAAAGAGGAAAGTGCCATTTCGGACCTTGTTTCTCAAATGAGTTAAATCAAGAATCGTACAAAACGAATTCGAATCCAGAGAATGGTGGTGAAGATAAGAAAAAAATCTTCTTATTTTTGGTTCAATATTTCTTAGGTGGACATTAGGCGTATTTTTGACCCTGAAGTGGGCGGACATAAAAAATCGTGATTATTCCAAAGGTTTTTTAATTCTTCTTTTTTGCGGATTGGTTCCGTCCCTCATTCGTAAATAAAACATTAAAATTCCGCCTATTATCTCCGCTGGAAAAAGCTTGAACTCATGTTTCCGCAGTGTTTACATTTTCCTCTCACCGCCGCTGCTCCCATAAAACTGACGGGTAATTGCAGTGAGGACAGTTCACTTGGCCAGGGCGTGAACCCTTTCACATTCCGCTCAGTGACTGATGATTGAGGATGCACACGCAATGGCGACTTATATAGTTTCTTCTGGGCAAGTGGTCTCGAATGCTCTCGTGTATGGGGATGTGGAGGTTGTCTCATCCGGCGGTGTCACGCAGGATCAAACCAACGGAGGGCAACGGTATGTTGGCTTCGGTGGCATTGTCCGTAACGGCGTAGTCGGTAGCGCAGGTCAGGATTATATCTCTAGCGGTGGCTCTTCTTATCAGGGGGTTATTCAAAGTGGTGGTATCCGGCATGTTTATGTTGGCGGAACAGCCGATAATCCTTTCATTGCTGGCGGCGGGACTGTTGATGCCCAGAGTGGTTCGACCATACTCTCCCCCTATGCTTTCAGCGGTGGTGTACTGAGTGCTACTTCCGGCGTAACTATTAGTGGTGGAACGATCACTACTGGCGCATCTGTTATCGCGGACGCAGCTACCCTCCTGACGGGCACGATCAAGAATGCTGCCACTATTTCTGGCGGGCTTCTCTCCGGAGCTGGCACGACAGAAATTACGTCTTCGGGGGCAGTAGTAGCTAATCAAACAATCGGAAGTGGCGCCTCTGCAACTCTTCTTGCAAATACAAGTGCAGGAAGAAATCTGATCATTAGTGGTGGAACGCTGGATCTTTATACGAATAACACGTCAAATACGACTATTGTTGGTACTGGCGGTAACTTCATTCTGGAGTCTGGTGTAACCTTTACGGCTACCAGTGGAAATTACGCTACCAGCGGAAACACAATTACCGTTAATTCGGGCGCCGTTCTGTCTGGATCGCGTATTTCTTCCGGTGGTACGATAAATGTTCAGGGTGGCGTTGTATCCAGCACGGTAGTTGATGGCGGAACGCTGAATGTTTACACAGTAACCAGCGGAACCAACAACACAACCTTCACGTCAAATGGAGGCGTTGTTAATCTGGAATCTGGATTTAAAGATACCAGAACCTGGACCGTTTCTAATAACGTTACCTTTAATGTTCTGAGCGGTGCCGCGATCTCCACGCCCACAGTTCAGAATGGCGGTACTGTAGCTGTTGCCTCCGGCGGTACGATTGCAGGGCAGGCAGTTGTCTCTTCGGGCGGTACTCTGGTTGTCAACGGCACTGTTGGCAGCAATAGCATCCTGCTCTCTGGTGATGGTGCGCGTTTGGTTGTCAGCGGCACCTCCATGCCAACGAATACAATTTCTGGCTGGTCTCCCAAGGACACGATCGATCTTGCCTCCATTCCGCAGGCCAGTGTTACCAGTGTCAGCACGACTGCAAGTGGCATCACGTTTTATACGACCGGCGGCACATACTCGCTCAATGTACCGGGCGCCAGCAGCTACGGTTACACCCTGTCGTCTGACAGTAATGGTGGCCTGATTTACACGACGTGCTTTGCAGAAGGTACCTCGCTCACGACGCCGGACGGCGAAGCAACTGTCGAGACCCTTGTACCGGGTACGCTGGTCATGACACCCAAAGGCGCCATGCCCGTCAAATGGCTGGGTCATCGCTCCATCACGGTCGCCGACCAGCGTGTGCCAGAAGAAAACTGGCTCGTCCGCATCCGCGAGGGCGCTCTCGCCGATGGCGTTCCGTCCCGTGATCTGCTGGTCACGCAGGAACACTGCATGGTCTTTGAGGGCAAGCTTGTTCCCGCCCGTATGCTGGTTAACGGTGTCTCGATCCTGATTGATCGCACGATCAACAGCTACACCTATTACCATGTGGAGCTGGAGAGCCATGAAGCAGTCTGGGCTGAAAAGGCACTGACCGAGAGCTATCTCGATACAGGTAACCGCAGCCAGTTCGACAACCACACAGTGACCGCAATCTTTGGCGGCTCAAAGGCTGGCGGTTCGGAAACACTGCCGCTGGAGACGTCCCGGGCGTTTGTCGAGCCGATCCATGCCGCGATTGCCGCACGTGCTGCAAGTGCTGTGCCTCAGCCCGAGCTGACGACGGATCCAGATCTGCACCTGGTGACAAACTTTGGGCAGATTATCCGTCCGCTGCGTCAGGCGAACGATCGGGTCACATTCATGATCCCTGCGAATGTCGCAACTGTTCGTCTGGTTTCGCGGACAAGCCGTCCGAGTGACACGATCGGACCGTTCGTAGATGATCGTCGTGACCTGGGTGTTCTTGTCGGGGACGTTTCACTCTTTGCTTCGCGTCAGACAATCAGTCTGACAGCGCATCTTTCCCTGTCTCACCTGTCAGGATGGCACGAGCTGGAATCTTCCAGATACCGCTGGACAGATGGGGATGCAGCCCTGTCGCTGCAGAGCGGAGATATCGTTAGCAGAGAGCCAAGCATTCTCTCCATTCAGGTTGTGTCCGGCGGACCATACCTTGAGGAAGATCACACTGTGCGCTCTGATCTGCGTCAGGTCGGATAACACGCTATTAAATGATGATGGGGAGGTGGTTGCCTCCCCATCACGTCAGACGTTTGTCAGTGCAAGTAAAAATTTAAAATAGGCGCACCTGTACTATCCCTGAGCAAAGCGATGTCTGCATATTTTCATTAATGTGTGAATTTGGCATTCTGTTCTAAACCGTATCATTCATTTTTGCTGCACGAGTGATTATTCGGTCTACCGAATGCTTCTCCATTTTCGTTTCGTCTTCTTTGCCAAAATTTTTTCTATGCTGGTCATTCATTAAGGCGCGAGTATAGATTCGTGAGTATTGTATCGGAGTTTGCTTCGCATTCACTCAGATAATGTGATGCCGAATTCTTGATAGATGTTTTAGCTGAAGCCGTGCTGTTTCGGCTGAGCCGATGCTTCTGACAGCAGAGAGCCATATTTTCCTGATTGGCTCAGGAATGGCTCAAAATCCAATATATGGAAAGTCAGGATATTATCCAATTACCACTAAAGTCCGCAGAAAACTGCGATAAATTAGATGGTGTCCCATAGGGGATTCGAACCCCTGTTGCCGCCGTGAGAGGGCAGTGTCCTAGGCCTCTAGACGAATGGGACCAGAGCGAGGGCGTTAATAGAAGAGGCCCTCTGGGTTTGCAAGTACTATTTTACAGTTTTTGCGAAAGCAAAGGACCTAGTGCCGCGCCGCCAAAAAGGTGGACGTGGAAGTGAGGAACTTCTTGGCCTGAATTGGCGCCGGAGTTGCTGATAAGGCGAAAACCGTCTTTCGTCAGATCCTCTGCTTCAGCCACTTTTGCGACCGCTCTCCAGAAGCCAGTAATTTCATCGGCGGACGCTGTCGCACTGAAGTCCGCAATGGAGACATATGGCCCTTTGGGGATGACCAGCACATGGATAGGTGCCTGCGGGGCGATGTCGTAAAAGGCCAGCGCGTAGTCGTCTTCGTAAACCGTGCGGGAGGGGATCTCCTTACGGAGGATACGCGCAAAGATATTACTGTGATCGTACGTCATGGCTTTGTCCCTTAACCAAGCTTTTCCTTGGGGCGCGATGCTTTTTCGGCAATCCCGCTCGTGCCTTCGCGACGCTTCAGTTCAGCCCACACATCGTCAGGGGAGACGCCTGCGTCCACCCACATGACGATGAGATGATAAAGAACGTCAGCGCTCTCTCCGACGAGTTCCTTGCGGTTGCCGTTGACGGCTTCAATCAAGCATTCAACAGCTTCTTCGCCAAATTTCTGGGCGATCTTGTTGCGACCACGGGCCATCAGACGGGCTGAATGGCTCAGCGTCGGGTCTGTGCCGCGACGGGACTGAACGGTTTCGAACAAGCGCTCCAGCACGTGCTCTCTGGCCGGTGTCGTTTTGCGCTCTTCCGGCTTTGCTGCTTTTGCCATTGCCTTATTCTCCAAGTCTGACCGGAAGGCCGGCCTCGTTCAGTGCCTGTTTGACGTCCCCAACGTGGAACTGTCCGAAATGGAAGACGCTGGCGGCTAAAAGACCACTCGCGCCAACCTGCGCGCCTTCAACAAAGTGATGCAATTCGCCAACGCCGCCGGATGCAACAACAGGGATGGTCACTGTACCACAGACCGCTCTGAGCAGATCCAGATCGAAACCGGACTTCGTGCCATCACGGTCCATGCTGGTGAGCAGGATTTCTCCTGCGCCCAGATCATGCATCTTTTTGGCCCATTCCACCGCGTCCAGCCCAGTAGGTTCGCGGCCGCCCTTGGCATAGACTTCCCAGCCGCCGCGTCCATTCGATCGCGCATCAATCGCCACGACCACGCACTGGCTGCCAAAGCGTTGAGAGGCTTCGCGGATCAGTTCCGGGCGTGTGATCGCCGCCGAATTCACGGCGCATTTGTCAGCGCCAGCCAGAAGCAGGCGCCGCATATCCTCACAGGTACGAACACCACCGCCGACCGTCAGGGGAAGGCAGATGGCTTCAGCCGTGCGGCGGACGACATCCAGAATGGTATCGCGGTTTTCGACGCTGGCCGTGATGTCCAAAAAAGTCAGCTCATCAGCACCGGCAGCATCGTAAAGCTTGGCTTGCTCTACCGGGTCACCTGCATCACGCAGGGAGACGAAATTCACACCTTTGACGACGCGGCCGTCCTTGACGTCAAGGCAGGGAATGACGCGGAGTTTCAGCATGAACCGAGTACGTCCAGGGCGTCCTTGAGAGAGATGCGCCCATCATACAGCGCCCGGCCGACGATGGCGCCGGAAATGCCCGGTACATCGCGGGCAATAGTGCGCAGGTCCCGAAGATGGTCGAGGGTGCCGACGCCACCGCTCGCAATGACAGGAATGGAGAGGCGGCGTGCCATGTCCGCCGTCTGTTCGAGATCAAGCCCGGCCAGCATCCCATCGCGGGTGATTTCGGTGAAGATGATGGCTGCAACGCCTGCATCTTCCATACGGAGTGCTAGATCGTTGGCTTCAAGTTCCGAAACTTCTGCCCAGCCTTCTGTTGCAACGCGGCCTTGGCGGGCGTCAATCCCAGCAACAATCTGGCCCGGGAAGGCGCGTGCAGCCTGTCGAACCAGTTCCGGGTCTTTTACCGCCACGGAACCGAGGATGATGCGAGAAACGCCTGCTTCCAGCCAGCGCTCAATGGCGGCCATATCGCGGATGCCGCCACCAAGTTGCACCGGCAGGCCAGTAGCTTTCACGATGGATTCAATGGCTGGCACATTCGTTGATTTGCCAGCGAAAGCACCATTGAGGTCAACGACGTGCAGATGGCGGCAGCCTGCTTCTTCAAACAGCTTGGCCTGTGCCGCAGGGTCGTCGGAATAGTGAGTGGCATCTTCCATCTCGCCACGGCGAAGCCGAACGCAGGCGCCGTCTTTCAGGTCGATGGCGGGGTAGAGCATCAGGCCCTGATGGCTTTTGGTGGTCTCGGAGGAAACAGGCGCGCCGCCGGCATCCGGTGCAGCAATGCTGGACTGCCAGCGGGCCGCTTCATGTTCACCGGCGAGTAGTTTGGAGAAGAAAAGTCCGCGCACCGTCTGGCCTCCGATCCGTGCATAATAGGGATGGGTGCCCCAGTGCTCAAAACCGAGCGACCGGAACAGCCCGATGGCAGCAGCATGCGTTTCACGCACGTCGCAGTTGATAACTTTGCTACCCATGGCTTTTGCGCCCTGGATCATGGCCTGAATTAAAGCGCGCCCCAACCCTCGCCCTCGGGCGTAGGGTGCAACGAAGAAGCCTGTCAGATTGACTGTGGCGGCATGAGCTTCGTAGCTGGAAGGCGGACGCACAAGCTGTCCCGCACCGCAAATGATGCCGTCTTCGCGCAGCACATACAGGCTGCGTTCCTGCACCAGAAGCAGGCCTTCGAAATAACGCTCCAGAGCCTGATTTCCGGGCGGCTGAAGCCAGCCGAAACCGCCGCCATCCAGAATGCCCGCCGTTACCGCTTCGCAGAGCGCTTCCATGTCATCGGGGGAGAGGGATGAAACGACCCGTTCGCAAACAACGGTCATGACGTCCACCTCAGAAAGTTGCCCATGATGGTCAGGCCAACAGTCTGGCTTTTCTCGACGTGAAACTGTGTTCCACACCGGTTACCGCGCGCAACGATGGCGGGGACCGAATTTCCGTACTGTGCGGTCGCCACCAGTTCGTCCTCATGCCCGTCATGCAAGGCATAGGAATGAACAAAATAGCCGTGCATTCCGGGCTCCAGGCCCTGCGTCAGCAAATGTGCGCCCGGTTTGAAATCAAGCGTGTTCCAGCCCATGTGGGGCAGGCGCAGACCTGCATTGGCGGCTTCATCCATGCGACGGATATTGCCTGAAATCCAGCCCAGTCCCTCGGTACGGCCATGCTCCAGGCCATATTCGCTCATGAGCTGCATGCCCACACAGATGCCAAGGAAAGGCGTGCCTTTAGCCGTTGCAGTCTCAAGAGTATTGCGAAGATCCGGCCCAAGGCCTGCGGCACAATCGGCAAATGCGCCCTGACCCGGCAGGATCAGGCGATCGGCATTCAGGATGGCTTCCGCATCGCGCGTAATGGTGACGTCTGCGTCAAGTCCCCGCAATGCCGCGGCCTTTTTGGCGGCCTGAGCGGCCGATGCAAGATTGCCACCATTATAGTCAATTACGACGACGCGCATGGGAACTCCGGGGGGCTAACAGGTGATGTGTGCCGGTCCGCCCAGCGGATCAGCGCAATGTCCTTGCTTGGGGCAGGAATTGGCAGGCCCATCTGGCGGCCATTGAGGCGCATTTCCCACAGACGGATTTCTGCCGTGAACGTGGCAAGGACAGCGTGAATGCCTACGATGATCGCAACGTCCCAGCGTGAAGCAATAAAGACATGCAGCAGGATGGACACGGCCGCGGCAAGAAGTCCGGAGATCCAGGCGCCATAAGTGAGAAGGCCCAGCCATCCAAAAAACATGACACGCCAGGAAAAGCCGTTCTGCACCATGACAGGCAAACCCAGCGGCCGCGATGAGGCGGGGTCCGTACAGGGCGTGAAAAGCTTCACAGGACGCCTTTGGTGGAGGGAATGGCGCCCGCCGCACGGGGGTCCATCGAGACGGCAACGCGTAGGGCCCGGGCCACCGCTTTGAAGCCGCTTTCCGCAATATGGTGGGCGTTTGTTCCTGCCTTGCAGGTCAGGTGCAGCGCGATGTGCGCAGACATTGCAAAAGCACGGAAAAATTCTTCAAAAAGCTCGGTATCCATCGTGCCGATCTTCTCGCGTGGGAAAACCACGTTCCATGCCAGATAGGGGCGGCCGGAAATATCCACCACGGCTTCGCACAGGGCTTCGTCCAGCGGCACCATTGCATGACCGAAGCGCTCGATGCCGCGCTTGTCCCCGATCGCCTGACGGAAAGCCTGCCCAAACACGATGCCAACATCTTCGACCGTATGGTGCCCGTCAATGTGCAGATCACCCTTGGCGAGCAATTCCAGATCGAAGCCGCCATGTTTGGCAAGTGCCGTCAGCATATGGTCGAAAAAGCCGATGCCACTGTCCACGGTTGAGCGTCCCTGCCCATCAAGAGACAGGGCAAGGGTGATATCGGTTTCGCTTGTCGCGCGGTGCAGACGGGCGTGACGGGGTTCGGTCATGGTGGTTCTGCTACACCAGCGGGAGGGTTATTTCCACGCTGTCCCTGAGATAAAGGATGAAAAAGAAGGGTCCTAGAGTGCCGCAGAACGGGAAGACTGTCACCTGTCTTCAAGAGTTTGGGCGAGACTCTGTCGCCCCCTTGGCGGATGAGGCTGATCGCGCCATATCTGAACCATGGCACATCATCACTCCTCCCTCGACTTCCTTCTCTCCCGCGCCTCGACCGATAACCTCGTTGAGCCGACCCCCAAGGGCGAGCAGCTTCGCAATATCCTGTCTGCAGGTTTGCGAGCGCCGGATCATGGCCGGATGCGACCGTGGCGCTACACGGTCATCAAAGGAAAGCATCGGGAGGCCTTTGCCCAGGTGGTGCTGGACGCCATGGAACGGCAGGAGCCTGATGCTCCATCTGCCAAGAAGGAAAAGCGACGGGATCGTTTCTCCAACATGCCCATGATTATCGCTCTGGGGATGCATATTGTTCCTGATGGCAAGATCCCGGTCATCGAGCAGGAAATGTCCGTGGCTGCTGGGGCGATGAATGTTCTTAACGCTTTGCACGCCGAAGGCTTTGGCGGAGTTTGGGTCACGGGACCTTTCTGCGAAGACCGGGCGCTTCTCGAATCGCTGGGATTAAAAGATCCGCATCGTCTTGCAGGTTTCCTCTTCGTCGGAACGCCGGAAAAGCCGGTCGAGGGTCGTAAGCGCCCGGACATCGAAAATTATATGGCAGTCTGGAAAGGCGAGCCCATTACATTCGATGCAGACGCAGGCTGAACAGAATGCGGTATGATGTGATTGTTGCGGGTGGCGGCCCGGTTGGTCTGGCTTGTGGCATTTCTCTTGCCCGGGATGGCCGCAAGGTCTGTGTCATTGAGCGCTCGCCAGTATCTGTTCTGGCTGATCCGCCTTTTGACGGGCGAGAAATTGCTCTGACGCATCATGCCGCGAACTGGCTGAAAGATGCAGGAGCCTGGGCTGAGATCCCGGCAACGTCCATCTGCCCCATGCACACGGCGCGTATTGAAACCGGCACGGCTGGCAGTCCGCCGCTTTTGTTCGATGCGCCAGCCGATGGCCCTGATGCACTGGGATATCTTGTTGCCAATCATCTGATTCGCCGGGCTCTGTATCGTGTGGCAGAGCGGACACCTGGCCTCGAAATCCGCGCCGGGGAAGGGATTGAGACGGCACGACATAACGCGCAGTCCGCTTCTGTAACACTGACAGATGGTACGGAACTGACTGCAGATCTTCTGGTCGGAGCAGATGGACGCTTCTCGCGATTGCGCGACAATGCGGGTATCGGTGCAATCGTTCATGATTTTGGCCGGAGCATTCTGGTCTGTCGGATGCATCATCCCGAAAGTCACGCTCATACCGCGCTTCAGTGGTTTGACGAGGGACAGACAATTGCCCTTTTGCCAATCGCTCCTGACGGGCGTGAAGGGGCTTCGTCCTCGCTCGTTCTAACCTTGGAAAACGATGAAATTGCGCGACTGAAGACGCTCGACGCCGACGCATTCAACGCCGAGATCACGGAGCGGACGCAGGGACGTATGGGTCCAATGGAGTTGGAGAGCCCGCGGTGTTCCTATCCCTTGAAAGCGGTCTATGCTCATCGCTTTCATGCGCCACGTTTTGCCTTGATCGGGGATGCTGCCGTGGGGATGCATCCGATTACGGCGCATGGCTTCAATCTTGGTCTTAAAGGACAGGAAACGCTCGCGCGTGCCATCGCTGATGGCCCTGGAGATGCGGGAGCACCCATCGTGCTCTCGAAGTTCGCCCGTACGCATCGGATGGCGACGGCGCCACTGTTTGCTGCAACCAATGCGATCGCGACAGTTTATACGCGTGACGAGACGCCATTTCTGGCTGCCAGAAAGTTGGGCCTGGCCGTTGCCAACCGCCTTCTTCCTTTCAAATCAGCTGTGACAAGCATGCTGATGGATCGTAATTCCTGAGTACCCTGCGGAGCCCGTGATGAAAGCCTTCGGACACACCCGTGCGACCCGCATCGAAGAAACAGATGCGCTCGTGGAATTGAATATCCCGACCCCCGAGCCGGGCCCGCGGGATGTTGTTGTCGAAGTTTCGGCTGTTTCCGTGAACCCGGTTGATACAAAGCTCCGATCTGTCGCTCCTCCAGAAGGAGAGGCGCGCGTTCTGGGTTACGATGCCGTGGGTCGGGTTGTAGCAACGGGTGGCCAGGTTCGCGGGTTTCGTGCGGGTGATCGTGTCTTCTACGCTGGCAGTAATCTGAGGCAGGGCAGTAATGCCCGCTTTCAGGCAGTGGATGAGCGCCTTGTTGCATGTGCCCCGCAAAGCCTGACGGATGTTGAAGCTGCGGCTCTGCCTCTCACTGCTTTAACGGCTTGGGAGTTGCTATTCGACCGTCTGGGCCTCACGGCTGGGCAAATGGAAAGCCCGGATGCACTTCTGATTGTCGGCGGGGCTGGAGGCGTCGGGTCCATTCTCACGCAGATCGCGCGTCGTTTGACTGGCCTGAAGGTCATTGCAACTGCATCCCGGCCTGAGACCGTGGAATGGTGTAAATCCATGGGTGCACATCATGTCATCGATCACCGTCGACCGCTTGATCAGGAACTCGCCCGGATCGGCCTGCCGCATGTGCAATATGTGGCCGGTTTGACGGCAACCGGGCAGCACAAGGATGCGATTGTTCGCGCGCTGGCCCCGCAGGGTGCGCTAGCGATGATCGATGATCCGGGCGAATTTGATATTATGCCCTTCAAGCGGAAATCACTGTCAGTCCATTGGGAATACATGTTTGCACGCCCAGCGTTCAATACGCCGGACATGGCTGTGCAAGGGCGTATTCTCGGGCAGATTGCATCGCTGGTTGATGCTGGATTGCTTCGGACAACTTTGCACCAGACCCTGGGCCCTATCACACTGGAAAATCTACGCCTTGCGCATGAAATTCTGGAGAGTGGCAAAGGAATTGGGAAAGTCGTGCTGTCAGGCTTCCCGGACTAAAATTTGCTGTCAGGCTGGAAGTTTAGCTTCCAGCATCTCGCGCTCTGCATCCTCTAGAAAGTCCATCAGGAGGGGGAGGACGGAAACGGTCAGGCGCAAATCTTTCTTGGCCAGAGCGCTTATGGTTGCGAGAGAGACAGGCTGAGACAATGCGGCGCGTGCGAAGCTCAGCGTCGGTCCGTTCAAAATGTCGTCTGATACAGCTGTATTTTCAAACGGCCGCAACTGAAAGATCTCGGCGTCTTTGAAAGTCTGACTGTCTGACGGAACGCTCTCGTCTAAAATTTCAGAATTTACGCTCAGGAAAAAATTGTTGGCTGTCTGGCGTAACGCCACAGATTGGTGCTCGGTTGTGGAAACCGTATCGTAAGATAAAAAATCGAGCAGGTGTGGATTACCATCAGGGTTGATTGATGTCGGGTTGCCATCTGCTCCGATAGTAGTGAGAAAAACTCTGGAAGTAGCTTCGCCGATCCTGATTGCAAGAAGTGGCCGGACTATTGGCGATTTGTCCGCTATTTCCAGTTTCGTGTCTCTGACGCAGATACAATTTCCTTCATGGGACCAGACTGAAAATACATGCAGTGTCGGTACCGACGGCGGAAGAGGTGTCAGTTGGTCTGAACTGGGTAGAGCATCAAGAACACGCGCATATCCTTGTCGTATGACGCGGCGTACCCATTCACGTATCTTGTTCGTGCTATCATGCGGGGTAGGATCACAAATTTCGTTATGATCTGCCTCAGTAAAGTTGCGTAAACTAAGGTTAAGGTCTTTTCGACGTTTTGTACGTTCTACGTAATGCTCCATACTTCTCAGCTGGTAATGCATTATTTTTGAGTTCTTCCAGCATGGGCTATTTTTCGTGATGCCTGGCGTGTCAGACCACTCGATATCACGCCCTGAGTCGTCTACGTAACGATACGGGCTAACATCAAAATAGTGGACATTGAACCATCTTCCGTTCCAGTAATCTGGCCGGACGAACGACTTAATGTGACGGTTTATATTGTTCTCAGGCTTGTAATGATGCGTAAAGGCATGAAAGGCAGGAGCGAGGGGCTTCGTAACATGGCCTGAGCTACCGTAATTACACCAGTTGATGCCCACCGCCCCAACATCATTGTTCATCTCGCTTAGGAACTGATGGATGGTATTGTGGTTTGGGAAAAATACATATTCATCAGCATCCAGAAAGCCAACCCAGTCAAACTCGTTTTTGAGGTGTTCCAGGGCTTCCAGGTAGACCTGTTTCTGTCGTTCTATATGAGATCCGCCAGCACTCTCGATGCGATAAAGCCGGATATCGTGCACACAGGCCGCATCGGCAACAATGCGATCCGTACCGTCTTTTGAGCCGTCATCAAAGACGATGATGGTATCTACGCCAAGACTGACATACCAGCCGAGCCACCAGAGGATATCAGAGACCTCATCGCGGACGATGGCAATAACGGCAACTTTCATACGGGGCTAATTTCGACTCAGTTGAAGTGGGTACGTAGGAGCGGTGTGGGTGAAATGCACAGAAGGATAAAGCCAAAAATGGCCATGACCTTCAGGATGAAGAACACCATATGCTGGCATACTTCCCCATTCGTGGCCATCATCATGAAGGGGTCCGGTGGGGGAAGAGTAGCCTTTGGATCTGTCTGCAAGCGCTCAAGGCTGGAATTACGCTGGTTGGCGTATTCTGCTCTGCGGCGCGCCATTTCGGTGCTGGAAATATCAGCTTTACCGTAAAGGTGAACGAGATAGTTCTCGAGGTCTTCCCGTCGGTACGCGGGCTTCCCATTCGGCATATGACCGCGCTCTGGGCCTGTTCCGAGCATGGAAAGCAGTCTCAAACGGCGCAGTGACAATCCCAGATAGGCCGCAGCTTCGTTGACGGCGAGCATACGTGCGCGAATGGGCAGATGGAAAAGCTGCCCGGAGCTGTTCTGTTCGGAAATATGTGATGGCGGCATGGTCTGTGTCCCTGCGGTTCAGACACTCATCACCTTAAAAGACGCCCCGTGGAAAAGCGAGGTTTTCCACGGGGCGCTCGGAAATATCAGGCAGTTGTGAGCGTGACATTTTCCGCATTGAAGCGGCGGAAAACATCGAACAGGATTGCATCTTGTATGGCGGATGCGTCCCGGGCGGACAGGATCCGGACGGTCAGGCTCATAGTAAGGCTAAAGCTTGCAAGCGCACTGATCCGCACCACAGGCGCGGGATTGGACAGAATTTCAGGGCGCTGGGCAGCCACTTCAATGAGCAGAGATTTGGCTTTTTCCAGATCGGTCGTGGTTGGCACCTTGAAGTTCAGTGTCAGAGCGCTTGTTGAGCCGGACAGGGTACAGTTCTTGACGCTGGACGTGATGAACTGCGAGTTCGGAACAATCAGCGTTGAACCGTCGCCAAGGCCAATGTCCGTAGCCCGGATGCTGATGCGCTTGACGTCACCTTTGGCGCCCGCAATTTCCACCATATCCCCGACCCGGACTGGTCGTTCTGCCATCAGGATCATGCCGGAGACGAAGTTCTGTACAATGGACTGAAGGCCGAAACCGATACCCACCGACAGCGCACTCACCACCCAGGTGAGGTTCTGAACAGACAGTCCCGCAATGGACAGAATGCCAAGGCCAACCAGGATCCACGAGCAGTATGTGAAAATGCTCAGGATGGATGTCCGTGCACCGATATCAAGTTGCGTGGTGGGCAGGAAACGATCTCGGATCCAGTGCTTTGTCTGGCGAATGATGTAGTAAGCGACGCTTACCAGCACGACGCAGAGAACGACCGTATCGAGCGAGATCTTTACGCCATGGACGGTATTGCCGACGAACAGCAGGCGCAGGCGGCTGCCAATATCGCCCATGCTGAAGCTTCCGTCGGTCTGGGCGATCGAGAAGAGCAGCAGCAGCAGCAAAATGTTCCCGATGCCGGAGAGCAGAACACCGATCTGCGTGAGGCGGCGCGAGGACAGGCCGAGCGGGTGCAGACGTGCACTAAAGCGGCCCTCTGGATCAAAAAGATGATCCAGAATGCTACGCCAGCACAGACCCAGAAGCACAACGACGGCCAGACCCGTTCCCAATGACAGGAGCCAGCCGTTCAGGGAGAATGCAAAGGAGACATATCCCAGCAGCACGGCGATGAGCGAGATGCCGAAAATCAGGGAAGACAGTCCCAGCGCGGTGGGTGCGAACTGGCGTGTATCGTCCTGCTTGCCCAACCGGCGGAAGGTATCGATTGCACAGATGCCGATCGCCAGAGAGAACGCCATTTCCAGGACGGTCTGAAGCGTGGGGCCGAAGACATCCTGAGCGCGGAAAGAGCGAAGAAGGTTCAGGACAAGAATGCTGAGTGCCAGCATCCAGTCCACACCACGGAGGGCACGGCGTTCGTTGGGGTTACCCTCCAGAACACCTTTTCGTCCAAAGACTGGAAGCCCGGCCCCAATGATAAAGCCACAGATTGGAAGGCTCTCGCCCAGAACGGCGGCGATCGGGCCGCCATCTGCGTCGAGTACGGCAGCGCTCCAGATCAGCCAGGTAATTCCTCCCAGAAGGGCACACAGAATACCATTAAGCGTGATGGCGATGATGCTGCTTGCCAGTGCATCCTTCACACCGGTTTCTGCGGATGAGCGGAATTTCGCCCCCGCACGCTTTAACAGACGCAGAATAACAGGAGACGCAATCCCGATCAGGAACAATGTTCCCGCCGTGCCGATCAGGAGCATCATCCATGCTGACAGTACGCCGTCTTCATGAAGCGACGACTTGTTTTCCGGGCGTTCTGTCAGGAGGGCATGCCAGAATTTGGGAGCCAGCGGAGATACTGTCCGCTCGGATAGGGCGGCATTTTGCAGGCGTGTCCGACGCGTGGCGATGGCGGAATTGAGCTGCTTGGCCTGAAGATTGTAAAGCTTGGACCGCATCAGGGCGGACTTCACACCCTGAGAGTTCTGCTGCAGTCGCGCACGCTGTTCCGTGACAGACGGGTCTTCGTTCTCTGCGGCCTTGGGCCCAAGAATTTGAAGATAGGAGTCCGTGATGTCGTCGTAGTTCTGGATCTGTGTCAGTGCGTCCTGCGTATTCTGCTGAACACGCTGAGCACGCGCAGACAGATTGTCCAACTCGGTACTGCCAAGATTGGCATCTGTCCGGTTAAGAACATTGAGGATCTGTTTCAGCGTTGCTGAACTGTCTTCAAGCTGGCGGTTGATCGTATCCGATACGGCTGTCCAGCCCAGACCGCCGTTCTTGTCCACAACGGCTTTCTGGGTTGTTGTTGGTGCTGCTGCCTGCGCGGCCGCAGCGGGGGCGGCATGGCCTGTGATCGGTACGCCACACAAGAGCGTCAGGGCAAGGAAAGCGCTTCTGCACGTAAAGCGGGTTCGCCGGCGGGTTTCCGGCCCTGTGAGGTGGGGCTCTTGCATGTGGGGCTTTCACTCCTGGTTTTGATGTTGGGTTTTAACGATCTGAAGAGCCACAAGGTTCAGGAAAGCCTTGCAGAGGCGACGATCGGTGTCTTTTTCGGCGGGTGAGCAAAAGAAAGCGCCTCTGCCGGACTGGCAAAGGCGCTGGTATTGATTGCTCTAATTTTGAAACGAGACGCAGGCTTCAGACGGAAAGAGCGGTCCCGTGTGCGTCGGCAATGGTTTCGAACCCCTCTCGACGCATGGCATCCAGAAGTTCCGTCTTAAGGCGGCTGAGAAGAGCGGGCCCCTGGAGCACGAAAGACGTGTAGATCTGGACCATGTCCGCCCCCATGCGGATACGGTCCAGCACGTCTTCTCCTGTTTCGATACCACCGCAGGAAATGAGCGCGATGCGGCCCTTGTTCAGGTTTGAGACAACCTTCAGAACTTCACGCGACCGGGATGCCAGAGGTCTGCCAGACAGGCCACCGGTCTCGGCTGCCAAGGGGCTCGTTAAACTTGCTGGACGGGCAATTGTCGTGTTGGTCAGGATTAGTCCTTGTGCTCCGCCCGCGATGGCAGCCTCAAGAATGGGCTCGTAGGAGCTGTCGTCCATGTCCGGGGCCAGCTTGACCAGCAGAGGCAGGCGATCCGGGTTGCGCGTGTTGATGGCACTCAGCAGGTCCGTCAGCATCTGGGCGGACTGAAGGTCCCGCAGGCCGGGCGTGTTGGGTGAGGACAGGTTCATCGTCACGTAGTCCACATAGGGACTGACACGGGAGACGAGTTCCGGATAATCCCGCAGAGGCTCTGCGCCGATCTTGTTAATGCCGATGTTCGCGCCCAGAGGCACTGTCGCACCGCGTGTGCGACCATTGGGCATTGGGCGATGCAGGCGTGCGAGGTTGCGGCAGAACCGGTCAATTCCGCAGCCATTGAACCCCATGCGATTGATGATCGCGCCGTCTTCCGGGAGGCGGAACAGGCGCGGTTGGGGATTTCCGGATTGCGGTCGTGGTGTCACGGTGCCCGCTTCCACATGGCCGAATCCGAGTTTGGCCAAGGGGCGAACGGCGCGCGCATTTTTGTCGAAACCCGCAGCCAGACCAATTGGGTTCGGAAAGCGGAGTCCGAAAGCGCGGGTGGCAAGTGCCGGTACGTCTTTCGGAGCAGACCCTCCCAGCCCAAGGGCCATGGAGTTTATGGCAAGCTCGTGCGCCGTCTCCGGATCGAAGCGATGCAGGAGGGGCGTGGCCAGTTTTCCAAGATCAATCATGAGTCTTTCCCTTACCGCAAACCTGAGCAGCGTGCACGTGGTGGGGCAGAACGTGATGGGGAGGGGTTGGCGGGAGCATGGGGACGCGATAGACGCGAAACAATGTGGGAAGAACCCTATCTAGAAACATGTTGCCGCTCGACCCTGCACCGAATTCTGCTTTGCGGCGATGCAGGGCGGCCGACAGGTCTACGCGATCAGCCCTGCCTTGAGCGCCTGGAGCGCATGGGGTTCGTTCGCCTGCGCGAAGACGGTCGTTTTGTGATCACGGATGCCGGCATGACCCGGCATCGGCTGGAAATTGGTCCGACTGGCTGATGTCAGGCCTTGTTCCAGGCATTCTCCAGTCCCTTGCGTGATTGACTGATGAGAGCCTCGAGGTCTCCGTCATAGAGACTGTCCGGAACCTCTGACGAGAAAATTTCTACGGTGCAGGCTCCACGAAAGCCCGCCTCCCAGGTGGCGTGAAGCATATCATGCAGGGGAATCACGCCATCGCCGGGAATGAGCCGATCCGTGGCAGAATATGGCGTCCGCCAGTCGCTCACCTGAAGAACGTTGATTTTCTTGCCAGCTTTTCGAATGGCGCCACAGACGTCGTCTTGCTGCCAGATGTTCCAGTAATCCAGACAAAGGCCCATCGCTGGGTGGCCAACACCCTCAATGATCTCCAGGGCCTGCTCTATCGTCCAGATTGCGCTCTCAACATTGACGGATGTGGGATTTAGCGGCTCCAGCGACAGGGAAACGCCAAGATCAGCCGCCAGCGGGCACAAGTCCCGCAGGTAACGTGCAGTCTCATCCATGACACGATGCATGTTCCCATTGGGTGGAGCACCTGTGTTGGTGACGAAAACGGCGCCCGGCGCATAGGGCGCAAGAGTCTCAAGGCTTTTCCTGAGGCGTGCTGCACGCCGGGCCGGGTCGGCTGGTTCAGGGGCCATCTTGCTGTCGAAGAAGGTACGGACAGAAGGCTGAATGGCGCTGATGGTCATGCCGCTGTTGGCAGCAAGAGTCATCTGTTCATGGATGCGTGCAGGGTCCAGCTTCGCTTCGCAGATCTCGATGGCCTGGACGCCTGCTGCTTTGTAGCGTGCGACGTCTTCTTCGAAGGACCAGGGCTGGGTAGTAAATTCGTTCATGCCGAACAGAAAGGGCAGGGACATCGGAATCAGCCTTTCAGGAATTCGATAACAGTTCGATTGAATTTTTTGGTTTCGTCGATGAAGACCATATGCGCGCTATCCTTGAAGAAAACGGCTTCACAGTTCGGCATATGATCGGCCACCCAGGCTGGCCCCCCTGCGGGCAGGATTTTGTCCTTCTCCGCGACCATCATAAGGGATCGCAGGTTGAGGTGCGGCAAAACGTCCCGCCAGTCCTGTGTGGTGTGATCGGCCATCATGGCGGCACGGGCATAGTCCGGGCTGGCGGCCATTTCCCGAAGCAGGAAAGCTTTCTCGTCTTCTGGAATGTCCTGGCTCAGGCAGTCTGCCAGATTGCCACGGTCAAAGTTTTCAGCATCCAGAAAAACCTGCTGCTGAAGGTAAGCCAGACCGGCCTGATCGTAGCAGGTTGCGTGACCCAGCTTCCATTCCGGAGAGTAATACTGTTTCGGCGTCTGTTGAACGAAAATGGCGCTTCTGAGCCGATCCTGCCCGAACAGTTCCAGATAGGACCAGATCACGGGGCACCCGATGGACCAGCCCAGAACGGTCGCATCCTTGAGGTTCAATGCACCAATCAGGTCTCGCAGGTCTGCGGCTAGTCTTGCGATGCGGTAACCGTGTTTGGGTTTGTCCGAGCGTCCGTGTCCGCGCAGATCCATGGTGATGACACGTGCATGCTCGGACAGGGCCTCGACGTTGCGATGGAAAAACCGGCCCGAAAACGTCCATCCATGGATCAGGACGAGGGGGCGTCCATGCCCCTGCTCTTCGTAATGAATGCGTGTTCCGTCGCTCGCGGTGATGTGGGGCATGAAAACCTCCTGCGTCGCTGTGCAGAGTATGGAAGGGATGCAAGGCGATAGCGTTTCAGGGGCGTTAACGGTTTCGTGGCAAAGGAGCGTTTGCGCTTGAGGGAGTGCATCGGTAAATTAACAGTGTCATGACAGCTTCCTCCTCTTCCGCTCCCCCGAACCGCGTTCTCGCGCCCATTGATCTTGGCCAGGGCGTGGTGATTGAAGATCCGGTGATCCTTGCTCCGCTTTCAGGAGTTACGGATCTGCCGTTCCGCCAGCTTGCGCGCGACCTTGGCGCGGGACTGGTCGTGTCTGAAATGATCGCATCCTGGGCAATGATCCGGGAGAACGAGAACACCATGCGCATGGCGCGTTCGGCCGGAAATGGCCCGAACGCGGTTCAGCTCGCCGGGTGTGATCCGGATGCGATGGCGCAGGCTGCGAAGATTGCGGTTGATGGCGGTGCAAACCTCATCGACATCAATTTCGGTTGCCCTGTGAAGAAGGTCGCGATCGGCCAGATGGCGGGGTCCGCCCTGATGCGGGACGAAGTGCAGGCTGGAAAAATTCTTGAGGCTACGGCGCGGGCTGTGAATGTTCCCGTGACGCTCAAGATGCGGATGGGCTGGGATCACGATTCCCTCAACGCACCACGGCTTGCGAAAATTGCGGAAGAAAGCGGAATCCGGCTCGTGACGGTTCATGGGCGCACCCGTCAGATGTTCTATAACGGAACTGCAGACTGGCGTTTCGTAAAGACCGTGAAGGATGCTGTGGGTCTGCCGGTGATCGTGAATGGCGACATCAATACGATCCGTGATGCCCGTGAGGCGCTCCATCAGTCTGGCGCGGATGGCGTGATGATCGGCCGAGGCTGTTATGGCCGTCCATGGTTCACGGCACAGGTGGCTCAGTCCCTGAAAACCGGGCAGGACGTTCCGGACCCGGATCTGGCAACGGAAAAGTCCATTGCCCTGCGTCATTACAGGATGATGCTGGATCATTTCGGGGAGCGCCCCGGTCTGCGTCTGGCGCGCAAGCATGTGTCCTGGTACTCCGGCGGTCTGCCCGGCTCTGCAACATTCCGCTCCGCCATTAATCGTGTGGATAACGCGCCGGAAGCAATCTCCATGCTGGAAGAGTTCTATGACCGGAACATCGAAGCGGGCGTTGTCCGGGACCGTGAGAACGGACCAGCCGGCAGCATGCCGCGTGATGGATGTAGTGAAGCAGCCTGACCGGCAAAGGTTTAGTCAGGGATGGTGATGCAGGCTGAGCCCTTGCTGGCGGATGAAGCATGCCGTCCGATGTTTCTGTATGGGGCATCCCGGCTTGATCGTCAGGACGTGGCGCGTCGACTGCACACGCATAGTGCGCGGGCGCAGCAGCCTTTTGTGGTCGCTGCTCTAACGGCTACCCCCTGTGCATTGCGCGAAGATGCTCTGTTCGGAGGGCGTGAAAGCGGCTGGTTCGAGCAGGCGCAGGGCGGGACTCTGCTTGTCGATGAGATTGACTGCCTGTGCCCTGCGTTACAGGTCCGGTTTGTTTCGGAGATTGAGCGTCCCGAGACAGATCTGCGTGTGATTGCTGCGAGCAGGCACGACCTGACCCTTCTGCTGCGGCAGGGTAATTTTCAAAGCGGTCTGCATCGCTGGTTGGCCACATTTGAGCCGTCGCAGCGCTTGGGACCTGAGCGCATCAGTGCGGTGTGCCGCCTGCCGGGGACAGGAAATGAGCGTCCACGGGGGCTGGCGCGAGCGCTTGAGCGGTCGTTAACTGAGTATTTCGAGACCGGGCTGGAAAACGACGCGGGTGATTTGCATGCCAGTGTGGTGGGCGAAGTCGAGCGACCGCTTATCACCATGGTCCTGCGAAGAACAGGCGGGAACCAGCTTCGCGCGGCCGCCATGCTTGGCCTGAACCGCAACACGTTGCGCAAGAAAATCAGGGAACTGGATATTACAGTTCCAAAGGGAAGTGACGAGTGAGTTCTTTTTCTCCGGGGCGTGTGCTGAGACGACTGACAAGCGCCAACGGGGTGGTTCTTCTAACCGTCATGGCACTGATTTTGGCGTTCGCGACTTTTGTCGTTCTCGCGGGCGGCATGTCGCTGGCGCATCGTCCGCAGGTGCAGGCCATCATCTTCCTGCTCGACTTTATCATGCTCATGCTGATCACGGCAGCAGGGGTGGTGCAGATCGGGCGCATGATGGCAGAACGGCGGCTTGGGCTAGCCGGTGCAAGGCTTCATGCGCGCCTCATTACCCTGTTTGGAATTGTCGCAGTTGCACCGACCATCGTCGTGGGAGCTGTTGCAGCGCTATTCTTCCATTACGGCGTGGAGATCTGGTTTTCCAATCGAGTCAGTAATGCTCTGACGGAGGCCCGCTCTGTAGCAGCGGGGTATCTGCGGGAGCATAACGACAATATCCGTACAGAAGCATTTGCGCTCGCAAATACGCTGATCCTTATTCAGAACGATGAACTGTTCACGCACGGGACAGACCTGTTCCACAATCCATCCCGTCTGCAGGAATTGCTGGACGATGAGGTTTACGAGCGTGGTTTGACCGATGCGGAGGTCTTTGATCCGCTCACGGACAAAGTTCTGGGTGTCGGTGGCCTTCTCGGCAAGACGGACATGAATACCCTGCCGCCTTTACCGCCCAAGTCTGTGGTGGAGATGGCACGCGGGGGAGATGTCGCCATTCTCAACCGCCCTGATCAGCGCATGGTGCGGGCCATTGTCTCACTGGGCGGAAATTCGGGGCTCATGCTGGTCATTACCCGACCCGTCGATCCTGATGTCCTCGAGCATATGCGGCGTACAAACGAGCTCGTGCAGGACTACCAGCACATGATTGCCAATCGGGGCAAAACGCAGGTCACTGTTGTGGTGATCTTCGGCCTGATGGGACTGCTGGTTTTGGCTGTTGGCATGTTGACGGGGCTTGCGCTGGCCAACCGTATTGCAAACCCGCTAGGCCTTCTCATTCTTGCAGCAACGCGCATTTCCCAAGGTGATCTGGGTGTTCGTGTTCCGGTGCCAGCAAAGACGAGCCGCGAAAAGGACGATGAGGTTGTGGGGCTCTCTCGCGCCTTCAATCGTATGACCGACCAGCTTGAGAGTCAGCGGTCAGAACTGATGCAGGCTTACGATCAGATCAATGAGCGTCGGCGATTTACGGAAACTGTTCTGGCAGGTGTGTCGGCGGGTGTCATTGGTCTGGACCGGGGACAGGTGATCGAACTGCCGAATAGGGCTGCTTCCGTCGTGCTCCAGCGGGATTTGCAACCTGCGATCGGTATGAGGCTCTCTGTCAGTGTCCCGGAATTTTCAGCTCTGCTGGACAAGGCAAGGCAGGCGCCCGAACGCGTCCATACTGATGAAATCCAGGTGGATACGGATGGCGCGCAGCGCCCGGGAGGGCCAGGTGACGGTGGCGGTGCCGGTGCCGGACGAACACTCCTGGTGCGGATCGTGGCCGAACTCCGCGGCACGGATGTCGCCGGTTATGTCGTAACCTTCGATGACATCACGGCGCTTCAGTCAGCGCAGCGTAAAGCGGCCTGGGCTGACGTGGCCCGACGCGTGGCGCATGAAATCAAGAACCCCCTGACGCCAATCCAGCTTGCAGCAGAGCGGCTGAAAAGGCGCTTCCTGAAAGAAATTCAGAGCGATCCAGACACATATACGCAGCTTGTCGACACGATTGTCCGGCAGGTTGGGGATATCGGCCGGATGGTGGATGAGTTCTCTGCTTTTGCACGGATGCCACAACCCGTGATGCAGAACGAGGACTTTTCCCGGATCTGCCGGGAAGCGCTGGTGCTACAAAGAAACGCTCATCCCGACATTGTGTTCGAAACACGGGATCTGCCGCCCTCAGGGCCTATCGTCCGGTGTGATCGGCGACTCATAGGGCAGGCACTAACAAACCTTCTGCAGAATGCGGCAGATGCCATAACCATGACAGACCGCGGAAAATTGCGGGAAAACGCGTCTGACGCCCTGATGCAGCCAATTGGACACATTGTGGTGGGCTTGCACATTCGGGACGGGCATGTCCTGCTAGGGATAGAAGATGACGGGATTGGTCTGCCGACTGGGGAACGCCACCGGTTGACCGAGCCTTATGTGACACACAAGGCGAAGGGCACAGGTCTTGGCCTTGCGATTGTCAAAAAGATCATGGAGGACCATGCCGGGATGCTTCAGCTCACCGATCGGGACCCCGATCCGTCATCGGGACGGCGCGGGACACTCGTCACACTGTCTCTGCCTCTGGCGGAGCTGGGTGGTGCAGGAGAGAAGGAAGACCGGATCATGAGGGTGACAGATGGAACATGAGATTCTGATCGTCGATGACGAGCCGGATATCCGGTTCCTGATCGAAGGTATCCTGAACGACGAAGGATATGCGACCCGCACGGCCGCGAACTCCGATCAGGCTTTGGAGCTTTTCAGGGCACACAGGCCGTCCCTGGCCATTTTGGACATCTGGTTGCAGGGTTCCAAGCTGGACGGGATTGAACTGCTCAAGGTCATGCAGGCTGAAGAGCCAGGTCTGCCGACGCTGATGATTTCGGGTCACGGCACTATTGAGACGGCTGTCGCCAGTCTTAAGCATGGCGCCTATGACTTCATTGAGAAGCCGTTCCAGTCAGATCGTCTGCTTCTGGTGGTTCAGCGTGCCTTGGAAGCTGCCCGCTTGCAGCGCGAAAATGCAGAGCTGCGACTGCGGGCCGGGCCTGAGACGACGCTATCGGGGGAAGGGGCTGCTGTTTCGGCTGTTCGTGCCCAGATCGAACGCGTGGCCCCGACCAATTCCCGGGTGCTGATTACCGGCCCAGCCGGTTCAGGCAAGGAAGTGGCCGCACGGATGATTCATGCGCGCTCCCGTCGTGCGGAAGGTCCGTTCATCGCGCTGAACTGTGCCACGCTCGCGCCGAACCGTTTTGAAGAAGAGCTGTTCGGTCTGGATGGTACGGACGGCCAGCCCGCACGCCGTGGCGTTCTGGAGCGTGCTCATCGCGGAACGTTGCTGCTCGATGAGGTGGCAGATATGCCGCTGGAGACGCAGGGCAAGATCGTTCGTGCCTTGCAGGACCAGACTTTTGAGCGGATTGGAGGCAACACGCGCCTCAAGGTTGATGTGCGCGTCATTGCCACGACAAACCGTGATCTTCAGTCCGAAATCATGGCGCATCGCTTCCGGGAAGATCTGTATTACCGGTTGGCAGTGGTCCCTCTGCGCATCCCTTCACTCCGGGAGCGCCGTGAAGATATTCCGGGACTGGCCAAACACTTTCTGGAGCGTTGCGCGCAGTCTTCGGGATTGCCGATCCGCGAACTTTCCGTGGATGCGCTTGCGGCGTTGCAGGCTTATGAGTGGCCCGGCAATGTGCGTGAACTGCGCAACCTGATGGAGCGTCTGCTCATCATGATGCCGGGCTCGGGGAGTGACCCGATCCGGGCTGATATGCTGCCATCCAGTATCAGCCAGGGTGCGCCGTCCATGACGCGCCTGAACTCCGGGGCAGACGTTATGAGTCTGCCGCTTCGAGAGGCCCGAGACCTGTTTGAAACGCAGTATCTACAGGTTCAGCTCATGCGGTTTGGCGGCAATATCAGCCGGACGGCCAATTTCGTCTGCATGGAACGCAGTGCATTGCATCGCAAGCTGAAGCAGCTTGGTGTTACCACACAGGAAGATCGCTCGACGTCACCGGCAGTCGGGGGATAAACGGGCAGTGATCCCAATTCCTTTTTTCCTCAGGGCCGGCGAGTCAAAATTATCGTGACGTCAGAAACTTCATCCACTTCCGCCGGAAGAGACGCTGTGCAGGAAGTTTTCCTCCAGCATCTCCATCAGATCGAGGCACCGGTCACGGTGTTTCTCGTCAATGGCGTGAAGCTTCAGGGGGTCGTAGCTCAGTTTGACAGCCACACGCTGCTGCTGCGCCGGGATGGGCATGTTCAACTCATTTACAAGCATGCCATCAGTACAATCATGCCCGTGGGAGCCCTCCCGCGGTTTGCGGACAATGAACTTTGAGCGGATTTGATACCAAGAAGCCTGCCACGCGTGCTGCTGTCATTCTCCCGTGGGAGAAATCGGGACAGCAGGAAGATATCCGGGCTGCAGATGCCCGTCTGGAAGAAGCGGTCGGTCTTGCTGCCTCCATCGGACTGGTGATCGTTCGGCAGGCGGCAATTCTGCTTCGGGCGCGTCGCCCGGCAACGCTGCTGGGTAGCGGGCAGGTCGAACAGCTTGCCGAAGCCGTGAAGCTGGATCAGGTCGATGTCGTCATTATCGATGCCCGCCTGTCTCCGGGGCAGCAGCGCAATCTGGAAAAGGCGCTGGGGTGCAAGGTTATGGATCGGACGGGTCTGATCCTTGATATTTTCGGTGCCCGTGCCGCCACCCGAGAGGGTGTGTTGCAGGTCGAACTGGCCCATCTCGAATATCAGCGCTCCCGTCTTGTACGTCTGTGGACCCATCTTGAGCGTCAGCGCGGTGGCTTCGGCTTCCTTGGTGGACCGGGCGAAACGCAGATCGAAGCAGATAAGCGAATGCTCGCGGACCGGATAGGCCGGATCAAAAAAGAGCTGGAGCAGGTTCGGCGCACACGTGGCTTGCATCGGGATGCGCGCAAGCGGGTTCCATTCCCGATTGTTGCCCTTGTGGGATATACCAATGCGGGTAAGTCCACGCTCTTCAACGCGCTGACAGGCGCGGCAGTCCATGCTGAAAACCAGCTCTTCGCGACGCTGGATCCCACGATGCGCGCGCTGCGTTTGCCGTCAGGGCGGAACGTTATCCTGTCTGATACAGTGGGCTTCATCAGCGATCTGCCGACAGAACTGATTGCTGCCTTCCGGGCAACCTTGGAAGAAGTCTCGCAGGCAGATGTCATTCTGCATGTTCGTGATGTGGCTCATCCGGATAGTGCCGCTCAGCGTGCTGACGTGCTGAATGTTCTGGACGGCATGGTGCGGGACGGCATGCTGGATGCCCAATGGCCGGAACGAACCATCGAGGTTCTGAACAAAGCAGACCTGATCGGCGGTGTTGAAGCCGTGCCGAAGCGTGACAACGCTGTGGTGATTTCGGCCATCACAGGCGATGGTATTCCTGATCTGTTCGAGACGCTGGACCAGTACCTGACGCAGTCCATGCAGGATGTAAAAGTCAGTCTGTCTCTGCAGGATGGTGCTGCACTGGCCTGGCTTTACCAGCATGGCGAAGTGGTCGAGCGGTTTGATCATGAGGGCGGGATGGATGTGCAGGTCCGTCTCTTCCCCATGGACTGTGAGCGCTTTGAAATCAGCTATCCCGGACGTGCTGCTACGGCTTGAGGGGCCATGCGTGCACGGGCCGCTTTCGCCTTCTGGCGGGAGCGGTCTAGCGGGATTGCCAGTGCGAAGGTGAGAATAAGCCCCAGGACATTAATAATGATCTGAAGGCCCAGGCCTGTTCCAAAGCTTCCAAGGATCAGGCGTCCCAGCAAATCCAGCACTGTGCCGAACGAAAACACTTCCAGCGAATTTCTGCCAAGCAAGGCCAGAATCTGGCCCAGACGATCGGCTGAAAAACGACGTAGAACACGTGAAGATTGTACGAGATAAAAGATCGACATGATGTCGAACAATCGCCAGACGGCGAGCGTCGATTTCCCATTGTTGGGTGGGGCCGGAAACAGGCGCAGCCCGCTCAGGTGCCAGTATTCATACGGAAAGCAGAGGATAAAGGCGCCAATCAGGTAGCTTCCACACAGCACCTTGGCCCATGTTCGGGCTGGCAGGTCGCCATTATGCTTTGATGCCCAAACGGCCCCGAGCACACCCAGAATATATAGAAACTGCCAACCGAACGGATTCATATACCAGCCATTCGGGTCCAGCCAGTTTGGAACCGTGATGCGCGGATCGATATTGGCAATCGCCCAGATGGCCGCACTGACGCCAAGCAGCAGCCAGACGCTTTTTTTCAGGGCAGCGTAGATCAGCGGGAAAAGAGCCAGAAGAACGATATAAAGCGGTAGAATGTTCAGGTAGCTCGGGAGCGCATCGAACGTCAGGATGCGCCATAGCCAGCCGTATCCGTGAGCCAGCTGAGGCTCAAGAATATATTCAGGTACGGGCTCGTAATGGCGCCAGTGCCGGACGGTCCAGACGAATACCAGTGTCATGGCTGTCTGATAAATATACAGCTTGGCGCAACGTGACAGGATGCGGCGGATACCGCTGGTCCAGCCGTCGCGGTCGATCAACCGACCATATGCCAGATAGGACGCATATCCTGCCAGCATGACGAAGATTTCAGCTGCGTCGGCAAAGCCGAAATTGCGAATGGTAATTCTGTTGATGAGATTATCAGGCACATGGTCAGCCAGCATCATCAGCAGAGCTGCGCCTCGCAGTGCATCGACACGATGATCGCGGGTATGCTTGCGCGGTAAAGGCTGTGCATCGGACGAAGAGGCTGGCAGCTGCATAGGGCCTTAATACAGTTTTCATCAAACCGGAGTATGAAGACTCGATTACCGCAACATTAAAGATTGTATGGAAAACAGAACCGCAGGGTGAAAGCAGACTGTTTCTTCTGCTTCACAAGAACGGTGATGTAATTCTTTTAATATTGATAAAATTTCAGAGATATTAAATTTCCTGAAGGAAATCGCTCCTGAAATGAAATCCGCTAGCGAGGAGGCGTCTGAACGTAGTCGTCTGCGGAGAAAGGCGGAGCCGAAATCGCGTAAAAACTCAGAGATGAGTGGGGGGTAGCCGCGATTTTATGCTTCAGGTGTGGACTGATGCGAATGACGTCCCCGGCTTTGACGGGATTAGCCTGATCTCCGAGCCAGACCGTGCCCTCTCCCTCATGAATCAGGAAGATTTCTTCCGAGTGTCGATTGTAGCTCTCAGGGTAGGCCGTTCCGGCAGTCAGGGTGAAGAGTGCGATGCTCTGGTGATGGGAGGGAAGTGCAGCGCCAATACCGATGAATTCCTGTAGCGTGCTTCCCGGTGCGGGATAAATGGCTGGAACATGGTCGGGGTGAACAACCTGTGCGGCAGCCAAGCCAGGTGCAAACAGAAGCGACAGAATACCAAGGCTGATCTTCATTGGACCTTGTCTTTCACACGGGTGAGGGCAGAGATCTGCTTGCGGAAGGCAGGGTAACGCTCGCTAAGGGCGTTGCGTTCACCTAACTGAAAATCTTCTGGAATAAAGCCTGGCGCCATGGTCGTGCCGACAAATGACCAGCCTGATGGCCCAGCGGGGGCTGAACCCTGCCAAACACCTTCCGGCACGACATAAGCGGGATGGTCTTTATCCAGCGTAATGCTCTCGCCCTGTCCATTAGGGTGAAGCAGTAGAAGATGAACGGGGTCTCCAGCATAGAAATGCCAGATCTCGGCTGTCTTCAGGCTGTGAAGTGCGGAGAAGTCACGCCGTGTTTCTACAAAGAGGATTGCTGTGGACAAAGGGTGCGTGACGCCATCATAACGGGCAGGCAAAGCCGAGCCAGCAATAGTCTCTGTGGTGCGCTGAAGCTGGGAAAACCAGCCGCCTTCTACAGGAACTGGCTGCATCTTGTAGCGATTGATCAGAGCTTGTGCCGCGGCAGAGATCTGGGCCACAGCGTCGCTGTCCTGAGACGCGGGCTGCGCGGAAGCTGAAGCCCCAGATGCTACGATGGAGCATATGAGGCTGGCAATAATAAATCTGCGCATCCGGGCAGCTTTCCTTCTCACGATCATGAGGAGGCCTTTGTATCCTGCTTCCTGCCCGGACGCGATTATTTCCTTAGAGGCGTCTCACATCGCCAGAAGCGTATTGTCTGACTGGGATGCAATTATGCCATGCTGCTCATGCTTCAAGCCTGTGACTTCAACTGTACGTCCATGACTTCGAAGCTTGTCCAGAACCTTTTCCAGTGCCTGAACGGACGTGACATCCCAGAACCGTGCATGCGTTAAATCGAGTACGACGAGGTCAGCGTTCGTCAGATAGTCAATTTCAGCCGAAAGGCCGTCTGCGGATGCAAAAAAGACCTGTCCGGAAATGGTGTAGGTCTCTGTTGATCCCTCGCGGTGGCTGGTTACGGTCAGGAGGCTGGCAGCGCGCCAGGCAAAAAACACACCTGACAGCAGCACCCCGGCAAGAACACCGGCAGCCAGATCATGCGTCAGCACGACCACAATAACGGTCACAAGCATTGTCAGGCTTGAAAGCTTGGGCTGACGTGTGACGTCTCGCAGGCTGCCCCAGGAAAAGGTGCTGATCGAAACCATGATCATGATGGCGACCAAGGCGGCCATCGGAACCTGTCCCACCCAGCGATGAAGAAGGACCATCAGGGCGAGCAGAAAAGCGCCTGCCGTGAAGGTGGAGAGACGTCCACGGCCGCCGTAACGCAGATTTCCGACTGTCTGGCCGATCATGCCACACCCGGCAATGCCGCCGAATGCTCCAACGAGGATGTTGGAGATGCCAAGGCCTGTGCACTCCATACGTTGATTGCCGTGCGTGTCCGTCAGGTCATCGACGACTGATGCTGTCATCATGGATTCCAGCAAACCCACGGCAGCCATGGCGACGGCATAGGGAATAACGGCGGACAGGGTCGCCCAATCCAGGTTGATGTGGGGAAGAGTGAGGTGAGGGAGACCGGTTGGGAGTTCCCCCAGATCTGACACCGTGTGAACAGGCATTGGATGGACCATTGTGATGGCCGTCAGCAGGACAATGCAGATCAATGGGGATGGGATGGCGTCAGAAATCTTGGGAAGCAGGTAGATGATGACGAGACCCAGAGCGATCAGGGCGTAAGTTTCCCAGCCAACGCCCAGCAACTGTGGCACCTGTGCGGAAAAGATCATGATGGCCAGCGCATTGACGAAGCCTGTGCGCACTTCCGCAGAAACAAACCGCATAACGGCCTGAAGGCGCAGAAGGCCGAAGACGATCTGTAGAGCGCCGGCAATCAGGGTGGCGAGCAGCATGGCCTGCACGCCGTGGGCATGTACGAGTGGCGCGGCAACGAGAGCAACAGATCCTGCGGCTCCTGAGATCATTCCGGGTCGGCCGCCAAAAATTGCGATTGAGACCGAAATGACAAAAGACGCGAACAGCGAGACCGCAGGTGAAACACCGGCGATGTAAGAGAAGGCAATGACTTCGGGAATGAGGGCAAACGTGCCGACCATGCCAGCCAGAACCTCACGCAGCGGGTTTTGTCCCCACTGGCGGCGGTAGAGAGCGGGTGTCATGACAATCCTTGAGAGTGAAGAGCTACAGGGTGCGACGTATTCGGGCCCGGCGCGGCAATGATGCGGCCAGTGTAACGTGCCTTGAAGCGGGATTGAAGATGTTCACGTCGAAAGATGATTGAACATTCACTGCATTAACGGCGTTGGCATGGCGACAACTTAAGGAGTTCGACATGAGCCGATATCCGAAGCCCCCGTTTGACACGCCATTGCAGAAGCATATTCCTGGCCAGACATCGGAAATGACACCCAAGCCTGATCATGGTGAGCAGACCTATGTGGGGAATGGGCGCCTGCGGGGTAAAACAGCGATCATTACCGGAGGGGATTCCGGGATCGGCCGAGCTGTCGCGATTGCCTTTGCGCGGGAAGGCGCAGACGTGGCGTTATCGTTCCTGCCCGAAGAAATGGACGACGCACGTGAGACTGCTGCGTGGGTCGAGAAGGCTGGCAGAAAAGCGCTGCTCGTGCCGGGAGACATTAAAGAGCGCTTCGTTTGTAAGGAAATCGTCGACAAGACGGTGGCCGAGTTCGGCAAGGTGGATGTGCTCGTCAATAATGCTGCCTTTCAAATCGAACGTGAATCTCTGGCAGATGTCAGCGAAGACGAATGGGACCTGACGTTCGATACGAATTCAGGCGCAGTGTTCCGTCTATCGCGGCTGGTTGTTCCTCATATGCCTGAAGGCGGTTCCCTGATTCACACCGTCTCTGTCAATGCGGATCGGCCAAAGCCAAAGCTGTTGGCCTATTCTGCAACCAAAAGCGCCATATTGAACTTCAGTGGTGGTCTGGCAGAGTTGCTGGCGGAACAGGGAATACGTTCAAATACGGTTGCTCCCGGGCCAATCTGGACGCCGCTGATTCCCGCAACCATGGGTGGAGAGCACGTTCGCGACTTTGGAGCAGATGGTCCGATGAAAAGACCGGGGCAACCTGCGGAGCTCGCCGGGGCCTATGTCTTTCTGGCCAGTGATGAGGCAAGTTACGTTTCGGGCGCCAATATCGCTGTAACTGGTGGTGTCCCTGTTATCTAAGCAGAAAATTGAAGAAAACTTTGAGAAAGGGCTAGACGCCAGCTGAACCTTTCTCTAAAGAACGCATCGCTGTGTGGCGGATGTAGCTCAGTCGGTAGAGCGCCGGTTTGTGGTACCGGTTGTCGCGGGTTCGATCCCCGTCATTCGCCCCAGCAATCTCTCTTAAAAATATTGCCTGACTAAAGCCCAGTACGGGTTTGGGTACGTTCTTTCGGATGTGTAGCTGCGCAATCCGTATCTGATGCCGATCAGAAGCTAAAAGCCTGATCTGTGATTATTAAAGTTATAAAAAACTCCTGCCAGTATTGAACTGACAGGAGTTTTTTGTCGTCAGACGATGCGATGCACCCAGCCATGGGCGTCATTGGTGCGGCCACCCTGAAGATCGGTCAAAATTTTCTTCAGTTTGGTTGCCACCGGACCCGGCGTCTCGCCGTCACCAAACACGGCTTCCCCAGAAGGGCGGACTAGCTTGCCAACGGGTGAAAGCACCGCAGCAGTGCCGCAGGCGAAGGCTTCGGTGTATTTCCCGGATGCAGCTCCTGTGAAGATTTCGTCGATTTCAACGGGTTCTTCAATGACTTCGATGCCGTTGTCGGCAGCGAGTCTGATCAGGCTGTCACGGGTGATGCCGCGTAGAATGGTGCCTCCGAGGGGAGGCGTGACGATCTTGCCGTCGTTGCGCACGAACATCACGTTCATGCCGCCCATTTCTTCAACATAACGGCGTTCACGGGCATCGAGGAACAGAACCTGATCGCAGCCTTTCTCTTTGGCTTCGGCCTGAGCGACAAGGCTGCCGGCATAGTTGCCGCCGCACTTGGCTTCGCCCGTGCCACCAATGGCTGCTCGGGTGTAGAACTCGGAAACCCAGACAGAGACGCAGCCTGCACTGAAATAGGCGCCTACCGGGCAGGCGATGACAATGAACAGGTATTCGCTTGCAGGCTTTACGCCGAGGAACACCTCATTGGAGATCATGAAGGGGCGAAGATAGAGGCTTTGTCCTTCACCAGCCGGAACCCAGTCCTGGTCGATCCGGACGAGTTCATCAACGGCTTGAATGAAAAGGTCTTCGGGCAGTTCAGCCATGCCCATCCGGCGGGCTGAGGCTGCGAAACGGGCTGCGTTGGCTTGCGGACGGAACGTCGCAATATGACCATCAGCTTCCCGATAGGCTTTCATGCCCTCGAAAATTTCCTGTCCGTAGTGCAGGACTGTGGACGCCGGATCGATGCTCAGGGGGCGGCGCGCTGTAATTTTGGCGTCGTGCCAGCCTTTTTCGCTCGTATAGCGGATGGTCGCCATATGATCAGTGAAAACACGACCGAAAGCCGGGCTGACAAGAAGCTGCGCGCGATGAGCCGGGTCCATCGGGGTTTCGGTTTTTTCAATAGTGAAGGTCGTCATGAAAAGAACTTCCGCAAGCTACTCTGATAAACGTGCGGGGCACTCTGCCACAGGAGTTGGGGAGAGGCGATAGGGAAATATTATTTCCAAATTCACTTTCTGATAGAAATTAAAGTTTGCGCGTCAGGCATGAAAAAACCCCGGCCACATCGTGACCGGGGTTTCTCCAAAGCTTCGAAAAGCTGACGGATCAGCGCTTCGAGAACTGGAAGGAACGACGTGCCTTCGCACGGCCGTACTTCTTACGCTCGACAATACGGCTGTCACGCGTCAGGAAGCCAGCAGCCTTCAGGATGCCACGCAGGCTCGGCTCGTAGTGCGTCAGTGCACGGGAGATACCGTGACGAACTGCACCAGCCTGGCCGGACAGACCACCACCAGCGACTGTGCAATACACGTCGAACTGGTTGTAACGGTCAGCGATCAGGAACGGCTGCGTCAGAAGCATGCGCAGAACCGGACGGGCAAAATACGTCGTGACCGGACGGCCATTGACGATGATGTCACCCTTGCCAGGCTTGATCCACACACGGGCTACGGCGTCCTTACGACGGCCGGTAGCATAGGAACGGCCCTGGGCGTCACGCTTTACTTCGTGAACCGGGGCGGCGTTGGTGGCTACTGCAGGAGCAACGCTCGCAAGGTCCTGCAGCGTGCCGGTGCGCTCTTGGGTCTCGGACATGGTCAGGCCTTACGACTCGTGTGAGATTGTGTTCTTGCGGTTCAGGGCAGCCACGTCCAGCTTGACAGGCTTCTGGCCGTCATGCGGGTGCTCGGAACCAGCGTAAACATAAAGGTGCTTCATCTGAGCACGCTGCAGCGGACCGCGCGTGATCATGCGCTCAACAGCCTTCTCGACAACGTGACCCGGGTTCTTGCCCGTGAGACGCTGCGTGATGGTGCGCTCGTTGATGCCACCCGGATGACCCGTGTGGTAATGGAAGAGCTTCTGGCCGAACTTGTTACCCGTCAGAGCGATCTTTTCTGCGTTGATGACAACAATGTTGTCACCGCAGTCGACGTGCGGGGTGAACTGCGGCTTGTGCTTGCCGCGGAGACGAGTAGCGATGATGGTGGCGAGACGGCCGAGAACGAGCCCTTCGGCGTCGATCAGCACCCAGTTCTTCGTCACCTCCGCCGGCTTCAGCGAACGTGTGGTCTTCATTAGTGACATTCCAGCTTGGGGCGCGACAGGGCCGCGCCGTGGATGGCGCTTTCACAAACAGAAAAATTCTCTGATGAGAATGCTGCTGCCTGGAAAGCGGATCAGGTGCGGCCTTATTGCGGGCTCGCGCCTTTCCGTCAAGTCATCTTTTGGAATCATGATGGCTGATTCGGCCCGGTTTCCAGCCGTTTTGAGCTATGAGGTATTATAATACCGCAATTTTTTTGGGTCTGATTTGCCCCGGACGCCCGGAATGGTATCCTGCCCTCAATTCAGGGACCGCATCTTCCTGTCCCCAGTGTCGATGAAAAACAGGAAAAACAACGTGAAACGCCCTTGGCTCACAACGAGCCTGCTCGCAGTCATCGCTGGAATGAGCGCGATTGGTATCCATCACGCAGCCTCTGTTGCGCTTGATCGGGGGATTTCCCGGTTCCGTGCCTCCCTTCCTGTGGGAGCAACCCTGAGCTATTCCGCCGCGCGCCCGGCCATCCTCGCCCGTGGAGCGTTGCTGACGGATGTCATTCTTCAGAATGGCAACATGACGTTCCGGGCACATACTTTACGTCTGGGTCATCCAATCCCGACACCTGATGGTGGCCTGACGCTGTCCCATATGGATATGGTGGATCCGTCTCTCCAGACGCCTACTGCGGTCATCCGGGCTCATTCCGTCACTCTGAATCATCTGGTGACTCCTCCGCCTCCCGCAGGGAAAAGCGGTCTGGAGTCGCTTGATCTGGGGCATCTGAATCTGGAGCGTGGATATATTGATCATCTGTCGGTGCAGAATCTTTCGCAGGTTCTTCAGCCGAACAGCATGCACTTCAACAGTCTGACGTCAGATTCGATCCAGATTGATGGTTACGGCCCGGGACGCACGACAACGATCGCGATCCAGAACGGCCTTGCCATTGCGTCCCGTACGACGCTTCAGCCTGACGGAACGCCTCGCGCCATGTCAGTGCAGATGTCTCTGAAAAATTTCCAGCTTCGCCAGCCTGAACTTGCCACCCGGATTGCCTACGAGCAGGCGGGGAACGAGGCCGCTGCCTATGCGCTGCCACCTCTTGAAAGCATGAAGCTGAGCGGCACGCAGATCATTTCGGCAGACAGAACGTTCAGCATGGATACGCTGATTGGCACTGGAACGCGTAAAAGCGGCAAAGACACGACGGTTTTCGAAGGAGAGGGTTTTCACACACACTCTTCAAGCGGCAAAGTGCCGGTCCATATTGATGGGCATTCTTCAACCTTGAAATATGCGCAGGAGCGGATTGCGCAGACGGGCGAACTGCATGTGCAGGGTGTCTTGAACATTCCAAACTTCACCGAAGCTCATTTCGGCATGAATTTGCTCGGTCCTTCGGATCAGCAGCTCAAGGTTGGAACAGCCAAAAATCCGCATGATGCCATTCAGCTGGCGCAGGTGACGCTCACGTTGCATGGCGATCGTTTGGTCCAGTCTCTTCCGTCCCTGAATGCAGGACGCCCTCTGGACGGTGCCGCTCAGGACCAGGCAAGAACGGTTCTCGCGCAGGGAATGGAAATGGGGCTGTCGCCATACCCTGCCCTGGCGGCTCTGCCGGATTACTTCGCGAACCCCAATGACCGCACGTTATCGATTACTCTGACACCAAAGCCGCCTTTGACGCTCACAGCATTAGCAGCAATAGCGTCGTCGCCTACGGCAGCCATGACGTTGATGTCGCCGGACAATCTCAAGGTGACCGTCCAGTGAGCCAAAGCGCCAGCACGTCTACGATCTGCATTATTGGCGCCAGTGGTCGTTCAGGCTCGGCGCTCTCTCGTCAGCTGATTAACCAAGGGCACAATGTCATCGCTGTTGTGCGGAGCCGAGGAAAACTGGCTCCTGATCTTGCAGAGATGTGCACAGCCGTAAGACAGGCCGATCTGACAGATCCGGTTGCTCTTCCAATTGCGCTGGAGCAGGCGGACGTTGTCGTGAATACAGCTCATGCCCGTCATCTTTCAGCCATTCTGCGTGCAACCCGTGCGCCTGTTGTTGCTCTTGGCAGTACTCGCAAGTTTACGCGTTGGCTGGATGATCATGGTCGCGGGGTGCTGGCAGGCGAAGCTGCCCTCAAGGCAGATGGCCGCCCTTCCATTCTTCTGCACCCGACGATGATTTATGGTGCTCAGGGAGAGGATAATGTGCAGCGGCTTGCGAGGCTTCTGGAGCGTCTGCCGATTGTTCCACTTCCTGGCGGTGGGCGCTCGCTGGTTCAGCCCATTCATCAGCAGGACGTCACGCGCTGCGTTGTTGCGGCCATTGATCTTATTCTGGGTGGGAAAGTCAGCGGGCCAGAGGTTTTTGTCATCGCTGGCCCCAATGCTGTTCCCTACCGAACGTTTGTTCGGATGATTCTCTACTTTTCAGGGCTCGGTGGTCGGCCAATCATCTCGCTTCCTGCGTGGTTTCTGATCGCTGCTGCTCACATCATGCGGCACGTTCCTAAGCTGCCCACAATTGCGCCGGAAGAAATCCGACGCCTTTTGGAAGACAAGAACTTCGATATTGCTCCGATGAAGGAGCGCCTGGGCGTGAACCCGATGCCGTTTGAGATAGGGCTGCAGAATCTTTTGGCAGTGCCGCCCGCTCATCAGGATCATACAGATTGGTTTTAATGTTTTGTCACATTGACTGCGCGGCAGATGAGGTCTCCATAGTCTCCGGGCCATTATGACGGTCCGGAATGCGTGGAGACTCATCGGGTGAATCTGAAGTTCCTCTCATCAGGCATGATGTTGTCTTTCGCCGCTTTTGCCCTTTTTTCCATTAGCGATGCCTGTTCCAAAGGCCTTGCTGGGCAACTGGATCCGTTTGAAGTCGCTTTTTCAGGCGGTATTTTCGGTTTCCTAATTCTGCCGTTCATCCGAAAGCCACAGGAATCCTATTCCGATATTTTCGCGACGGATCGCCCGTCCATGTGGCTGTTGCGTGCGTTTGCAACATTTGTGTCCACGGCTTCCAGTGTCATGGCTTTTATGCTGCTGCCGATGCCAGAAGCATTGTCACTCATGTTCCTGATGCCATTTTTCGTGACCCTGATTTCCGTCGGAATTCTGAAAGAAAAGGTCTCCGGGTGGACCTGGCTTTCAGTTGGTGTTGGATTTCTCGGGGTCTTGATCGTTCTACGACCGGGCGTGCGGGCGTTTCATCTGGGGCACTTCTGTGCGGTGATCGCAGCCATGGCGAATGCTGCCAGTGTGATTGCCTACAGACTGGCAGGCAACCAGAGCGCCCGACTGTCCTTGTTTGGGTCAAGCCTGTTTGGCCCGCTGATCGGTGATGGTCTTTTGATGCTGGCACACGCCACCTGGCCACATGGTGCTGGGAACTGGGCGCTTCTGTTCGGATACGGTTTTCTGGCCGCTCTTGGTCAGCTCTTTATGATGATGGCAACGGCTCTGGCGCCGGCTAACCGGGTTGCACTGCCCCAGTACAGTCAGATGCTCTGGGCAGTTGCATTCAGTTATCTGCTTTTTCATCAGCCGTTGGATAACTGGACGTTTGTGGGCATCGTTATCGTAACACTTTCCGGCATGCTGCATTGGGTGCGCCAGAAGCTTCATTATGAACGGCTGGCCCTAGAAGGGCACTGGCAAAAACATCATCCGTCTTCTCGTCCGCCTGCTGAAGTGGCTTGAGTGGCGGGTAGCGGGCTGGTGCCTTTATGAGGGGCTGGCTGAGTATTTTCTGAGACATTCAGAAGCGTTGAGTAGCGAGACGTTTCTGCAGAAACGTATGTTTCTCTTATAAAAGATTAGTGATCGTCAGAATAAGATGCGGTTTCGTTTTTGCGGTAGTCTTGTGAGTATCTGCAATTGTCTCAGTTTTTGACCTGAGCATCTCATTTTTGTCGCGATGTGTCCGTATGTACTTTTGGGCGTCTCCAAGGTTCTTTGTGCGTGACGCGATTGGCAATGCTCGTTAGCCCCTGTAAAATCGTTCGCAACTATGGCTGCGGACGTGCGTGGCTACTTTTATTAACTGGTGGAAGAATATCTGCTCCATGGTTCAGAACGTCGTCCCAGTCATCCTCTCTGGTGGGTCCGGAAGCCGCCTGTGGCCGGTTTCACGCAAAAGCTATCCAAAGCAGTTCTGGCCTCTTCTGAGTGATAAGACGCTCATCCAGGAAACTGCTCTTCGAGGGCGAGCTGCGGGCTTTGCCGATCCGGTTGTCATCTGCAATTCAGAGCATCGCTTCATCGTTGCTGAGCAACTGCGCGACGCGGGGATTCACAAGGCCAAAATCGTTCTTGAGCCGGTTGGCCGAAACTCTGCTCCTGCTATTGCTGCTGCGGCTTTCATGGTCGCAGAGCAGGATCCAGACGCCATCCTCTGGATTATGGCAGCCGATGCAGCCATTACCGATGAGACCGCTCTTCAGCACTCCCTGAAAGATGCCCTGAAGGCGGCAGAGGCTGGCCGGATCGTCACGTTTGGAATGAAGCCGACGCGACCGGAAACGGGTTATGGATACATCGAAGCCGGTGCTGAACTGGCTGGTGTACAGGGCGTCTATGAAGTGTCCCGCTTCATTGAAAAGCCGCAGGCAGCCAAAGCCGAAGAACTTTTCCAGTCCGAGAAGTGTCTCTGGAATTCGGGAATGTTCTTTGCGAAGGCTGGCGTATTCCTGAAAGAGACGGAACAGTTCGAACCCCGGATTTACGAAACCGTTGGGCAGTCGGTACGCAATCGCCATACCGATATGGATTTCGAGCGACTGGAAGAAGAAAGCTTTTCCGCTGCGCCAGATATCTCCGTTGATTACGCTATTGCCGAGCGCACCAAGCTTGCAGCCGTGGTGCCGGGTAATTTCGGGTGGTCGGATATTGGCAGCTGGGATGCTCTCTGGGATCTGACGCCTAAGGATGCAGAGGGAAATGCGACCTTCGGCGATGTTTTCCTTGATGATGCGCGCAACTGTTACGTCCGTTCAGACGGTATCATCGCCACAGTTGCTGGTGTGGATGATCTGATCGTGGTGGTGACACCGGATGCGGTAATGGTCTCGCATCGTGATCGTGCTCAGGATGTGAAGCACATGGTAAACCGGCTGGCGCAGGCAGGCCGCAAGGAAGCTGTCGCGCACAACCGGTGCTATCGTCCGTGGGGCTTCTACGAAAGCCTCATCCAGGCCGATCGTTTCCAGGTCAAGCGTATCGTGGTGGAGCCAGGGGCGAAGCTCTCCTTGCAGAAGCATTTCCATCGTGCGGAGCACTGGGTCGTTGTTGGTGGAACCGCCATGGTGACACGTGACGAAGACCTGGTGATGGTTCGTGAAAACGAAAGCATCTATCTGCCGTTGGGCTGTGTTCACCGTCTGGAAAATCCGGGCAAGATCCCTTTGACCCTGATTGAAGTTCAGTCCGGTCCTTATCTCGGGGAAGATGATATCGTTCGCATTGAGGACGTATACGCACGAAGCTGATCTGAGACGTCAGGCAGGCGGATCAATCCACCCTGCCTTGACGGCTTCGGCCATTTGATCAGGAGTATCGAGGTCTTCGAGCAATTCGGGGGCCTCGATTTTTTTTGGTGGCAGGTCTGCCCACAGGTCCCGAAATCCTTTGTCCCCACTGACTTCGGGGGCCTTGGCTAATGTGGCGGCAGAGACGCGAACCGGAATCCCCATCGCGCCTTTTTTGTACTGTGTGACGACATTTGCATTGGCAGGGAGGGTGTCTCGCAACCGGAGCAGGTGTGGGAGAGATAGCCTCGGCTGATCTGTTCCCGCGATGAGAATTGACCTGTCCCGTCCCCTCAAAGCTCGTGCTGCGCATTGAATGGAACTTGCCAGGCCGGTGTTCCAGAGCGGGTTGTAGCATATGTCCACAGGGAGCCCTTGAAGGGCTAAGGCGACGGCTTCGGCGGAGCCTCCGGTGATGATGACCAATCGGTCCGGAGATGTGCTCAGGAGAAGTTCTGCAACGTACCGGACAA
This sequence comes from Gluconobacter sp. OJA, assembly GCF_039638325.1. Lineage (NCBI taxonomy): Bacteria > Pseudomonadati > Pseudomonadota > Alphaproteobacteria > Acetobacterales > Acetobacteraceae > Gluconobacter > Gluconobacter sp. OJA. The sequence goes on from NZ_JBDIWI010000001.1 coordinate 817,848, forward strand.
GCGGTGTGCCCTGACGGGTGAGCAACTGCTTGGGACGATTCAGTCTCGTGCTGCCGCCTGCGGCAAGAAGAACTGCGTCATGGGGCATTACGCTGGGCGGTTCGCTGTGATCTGGGATAAAATTGACAGAGCGATCTGCATCGGATTGCGTGCGTTGATGTCCATCCCTGCGGGCAGGTGAAGTTTCTCCAGATCTTCTGCGGTGATGCCGGCAGCATGTAACGCAGCAAGCCGATTGGAGATTTTGCGCCGGCTGCCCAGAATTCCAACGCAGAAGGCGTCGGATTTCAGAGCTTTCGAGGCGATGGCCAAGTCAGTGTGAGCATCGTGGGTCAGAGCGTAAACTGCGCTCCAGGCGTCCAGATGCAAATCATGCAAAGCCTCGTCCAGATAGCGACGATCGTAGCACTCCGGCGCCAGTCCTTCCGGCGGAAGCGCAGGACCCAGTGGGCGCAGCAGGAAAGGCTCAACCCCGAACTGGGGGGCCAGCTTCAGAAGAGCCAGTGTCACCGGATCTCCCCCCGCGACAATCAGTCGAATCGGTGGCGCGTATCGTCGTACAAATAGATTACCTTGGGTTTGCATAGCTGAAGGCGAAACATGCATCTCGCCGGTTTCAAGATTCGTTTGGACGATGATGGCCTGACGGGCTTCTCTCGCCTGACGAAGCGCAGCGACATAAGCGGCAAGGTTTGCGATGGGCCGAACGAAAATGCCGATCCTGCCACCACAGGTTAATTGAATATCCAGAACCGGGCTGCCTGCGCCATAATCCAGAGATCTGGGCTGGCGGTCTTTCAGGCATTGCAGGGCTTCTGCTGCGACTGCTGCTTCCACGCATCCGCCAGATACATAGCCCTGTACGTCTCCCGCACTGGAAATGGCCATTTCACTGCCAAGGGGGCGGGGAGATGATCCGGTGATTGACACCAGCGTAGCAAGGGCTACCTCTTTCCCCTGTGCCAGCCAGATCTCCAGGTACGGGAGGAGATCGTCTGTCAGGCCATAGTCTGGCCACTGGGGAAGAGGAACAAGCCCGTCCGGCCCAATCATGAAATATCCTTTCCTTTATGGGGCCATGAGACTAATCCCAAATGCGTTTGTGACATAGCCTGTCATGCCGGGGAGTTGATCGGGGTGGCATCAGGTCTATATCGGCAAAGATGAACTCCGGACACGGATCATCAGTGGAGCGGAAATTGGTTGAACTCCTGAGCGTCGCGCAGGCCGTGGATCTTGTCCTCGGATATGCAGGTCATTTTGGAACGGAACATGTTCCACTGGCCGAGGCTTCTGGCCGCATCCTGCAACAGAGTGTCCATGCCGAACGTGATCAGCCTCCTTATGATCGGGTCATGATGGATGGCGTGGCTTACCGTTACGGCGCAGGCGCAGTTCTGGGCTGCCATGGTGTCCAGCGCGCAGGGATACCCGCGCGGCCTCTTCCAGATGGAGCGACTTGCCTGGATGTCATGACGGGAGCCGTTTTGCCGGAAGGGGCTGACACCGTTGTTCCCGTTGAGCGACTGATCCGTGATGGCAAGCATGTGCATTTCGAAGCCGGATATGAGCCCCAGAAAGGCCAGTTTGTTCATCTGAAAGGATCAGACTGCGAGGCGGGGCATGAACTCCTGAAGCCTGGTCTGCGCCTGAATGGGCCTGCATTGGCGGTGCTGGCTGGTAATGGATATCCCACCGTTGAAGTCTCCAAAGTGCCTTCAATCGGCATTGTGGCCACGGGTGATGAACTGGTCGATGTCGGGACGGCTGTTCAGAGTTGGGAAATCAGGCGTTCAAATGAATACGCTTTGACGGGAGCTTTGGCTTCGAGAGGCTTTACCCGTCTTGAACGTTCCGTTGTCCCCGATGATCTGGCCGAGACCATGCTGGCACTGGAAAAGCAGCTCGCCCGGCATGAGGTGCTGATCCTGAGCGGCGGCGTCTCGATGGGGCAGTTTGATCACGTCCCCAAGGCGCTGACGAAACTTGGTGTGGAGCGGGTTTTTCATAAGGTTGCGCAACGTCCCGGCAAGCCACTCTGGTTTGGGGTTGGTCCTGAAGGGCAGCGCGTTTTTGGTCTGCCGGGAAATCCCGTGTCGGCCACCTGTTGTGCCACACGTTACGTTATTCCCATGCTTCTGGCGGGGCAGGGCGTCAATCGGCCAGAAACCTACTCTGTTAAGCTCGATGCTGATGCTGCACGTGTGTCGACATTGACCCGCTATCTGCCCGTTCGTGTCCGGCATGATGCCTCCGGGCAGGCATGGGCAAGCCCTTATCCGATGCCCACATCTGGCGATTTCAGCTTTCTTGCGGCAACGGATGGGTTCGTGGAGTTGGCGCCTGGCGATGTCGCTGCCCCAGCCGGGTCCCATGCTGTGTTCCATGGCTGGTAGCACGTCTCCCGATCCTGTACGGGACCGCTTCAATCGCCCGCTGCATGATTTGCGGATTTCGGTGATGGACCGGTGCAACTTCCGATGCCCTTACTGCATGCCGGAAGCGACGTATCATGAACATTTTCGCTTTCTGGAGCCCAAGGAACGTCTGAGCTTTGACGAAATTGTCCGGGTCGCAGAGGCGGCGGTATCGCTGGGCGTCACCAAATTGCGTCTCACAGGGGGTGAACCTCTTCTGAGGCCTGATCTCGTCTCTTTGGTGCGCAGGCTGGTCGCAATTCCAGGCGTCGAAGATGTGGCACTGACGACCAATGGTGTTCTGCTAGGCCGACATGCGCAGTCTTTGAAGGATGCTGGTCTAGGGCGCATTACGGTAAGCCTGGACAGTCTCGATCCCGCTATTTTTGCACGAATGAGCGGGGGGCGGGCGCAACTCGAACCGGTTCTGGAGGCTATCGAGCACGCGCAGGCATTGTCGTTTCCCGGTGGGGTTAAGCTGAACACCGTTGTGCAGCGTGGGGTGAATGATGACGGGGTCGAAGCTTTGGCTGCCCGCTTCCGCCATACGGGTGTTATCGTCCGTTTCATTGAATACATGGACGTCGGCACGCGGAATCACTGGGAGCTGGGTGAAGTTGTTCCATCCCGTGAACTGGTCGAGCGGTTGAACGCCCACTGGCCGCTTGAGCCACTGGGCGCGCAGTATCAGGGTGAGGTTGCGCGTCGGTATCGGTATCAGGATGGTGCGGGTGAGATTGGGTTCATTTCTTCCGTAACAGCGCCGTTCTGTGGGGATTGTTCACGGGCGCGACTGTCTTCGGAAGGGCAGATTTATACGTGCCTTTTCGCCTCGGAAGGGACAGACCTGCGGTCACTTCTTCGCAGCGGGGCAGATGACGAGGCTTTACGCGAGCGTCTGGCTTCGGTGTGGCGGATGCGTACCGACAGGTACAGCGAAGAACGAACCGCCGGTGAGGCATCTTCGACGAAACGTCGGATAGAAATGAATTATATCGGTGGTTAGATCGGGAGATCAGGACGGATGAAAACGCTCACTCATGTTGATGAACGTGGTGAAGATCCGCGCATGGTGGATGTCAGCGGCAAGACCGTGACAGACCGCACGGCTCATGCTCAGGCCCGTGTTCTCTTTCCCCGGGACGTTGCGCAGACGCTGAGTGAAGCCGGGTTCATGACCAAGAAGGGTGCGGTTCTGACTGTCGCGCAGATTGCGGGTGTCATGGGTGTGAAAGCGACGTCCCAGCTGATCCCGCTGTGTCATCCTCTATCCCTGAACGGATGTCGTGTGGAAATCACGATGGAGGGCGATGAAGCCGTCATTGACTGCCGCGTGTCCTGCCTGGGCAAAACAGGTGTGGAAATGGAAGCCCTGACGGGTGCCTCAGTCGCTGCTCTGACGATCTATGACATGTGTAAGGCCCTGTCTCATGACATGGTCATTCGCGAAGTGAAGCTTATGGGAAAGGCCGGTGGAAAGCGTGACTTCCAGCGGATTGAAGCATGAGGCCGCTTTACGGTCTGGTTCTGGCGGGTGGCGTTAGTGCGCGGATGGGGCAGGACAAGGCTGAGCTGACCTATCACGGAGCACCCCAGTTACAGGTGGCGTATGAAACGCTTTCTCCGCTTGTAGAACGCTGTTTTGTCTCTGTGCGTCCGGCACAGAAAGAGGACCGGTTACGGGCACGGTTTCCTCAGATTGTTGACACTGTCGCTGTAGACGGTCCAGCCGCTGGCCTTCTGTCTGCACATCAGGCATTCCCGGAGGCCGCCTGGTTGGTTCTGGCGTGTGATCTGCCGCTTCTGGATCAGGTTACGCTTGAAACTCTGATTACTGCCCGTGATGATCGGCATGTGGCAGTGTCTTACCGCAGCGAACATGACGGACTGCCAGAACCTCTCTGTGCGATCTGGGAGCCGAGGGCGCTGGATGCTCTGGCGCTTCAGGTCGAAGGAGGACGGAAGTGTCCTCGCAAGCTTCTTATCAATAGCCAGACGTTACTGCTTTCCCCGCGGACAGTCGGTGCTCTGGATAACATCAATACTCCGGAAGAACGTGCAAGCGTCTCACGGCGATTGGGAGGACAGATGATCCGCCTCGATGTGGAATATTTTGCTCAGATGCGTGAACTCGCAGGGCAGAAAATGGAAACTGTGGAAACGCATTTCGGAACGGTCGGTCCGCTTTATGAGCAGCTGAAAGAAAAATACGGCTTTCCGTTCGAGGCTGATCGCCTGCGGGTTGCTTTGAATGGAGATTTCGCACCTTGGACGCAGCCTTTGAAGAGCGGGGACCACGTTGTGTTTATTCCGCCGGTGACGGGCGGATGACCCATTTTTTGATGGCTGATGCGCCAGTCGATCTGAACATGCTGCGAGAGGGCTTACATCTGGCTGAAGCTGGTGGCTTCTGCACTTTTGAAGGCTGGGTTCGCAATAGCAACGAGGGCCGTCCAGTGGATGGTCTGGAATATGAATCCTACGCTGCTCTCGCTGAAAAAGAGGGTGCGCGGATTATTGAAGAAGCATTGGCTAGATTTGAAATCAGCCATGCTGTGGCCATGCACCGGACGGGAACACTACGGGTTGGGGATGTTGCCGTCTGGATCGGCGTGTCCGCGCCTCATCGCGATGCTGCATTCCGAGCCTGTCGTTATATCATCGACGAGATCAAGCACCGGGTGCCCGTCTGGAAGAAAGAGCATTATCTGGATGGTGACGCCGAATGGGTGGCCTGCCATCACTGTCAGGTCGCTCCCCGGATAAGCGATGACGATCACGGGCACGACCATCATCACCACCATGATCATGGGTCTTGCGGTCACAAGCACTGATCTATTGCCCGGCGAGTGCGTCCGACTATGGCCGGGCATTCTCTTCTTTCTGAAAAATCAAAGTGTTGCTGTCCTCTTTCCAGGAGAGGGCAGCGAGCATTTTTTTCGTGCAACAAGCGTGCGGTCACGCATTTTTAGTTTGATATTGCAAATCATTCTCAATTAGAGTGTCTCTGGTTCTGCTGATTCGGAGATTGATCATGACACGGACACCGCTTTTCCTGTCTGACCTGTGCTGCTGCGAAAGACTGGCACTCTGGAGTATCCGGTGTCTGGTCAGCCGATACCGCCTGCCGTACTGCCATGAAACCCGCACGACGGATGGCATGTTTCCGGCATCTTTCCGTCCTGTTCTTGATGCCGCGGAGCGCGCGTTCGAGGATGCAGCCCAGCATCTGAGAGAAGCCGGGCAGCCTGTGCTGGATATCAATCCGCCGGGCTCTCAGGGGCTAAGTGCGATGGAGGAGCGCTTTCTCCAGGGGATCCAGACGGTGCAGAATGATGGCCAGAAGGAAGTCTTTCACCTTCTCGCCGACCTTTTTCCCGAGCGACTGATGCAGGGCTACATCGTCACGGCTCTCGCCCTGATTTCAGACTGTATGGCTGGGATCGGTCATTGGCTTCCGCGGCATGAGCGCAAGACGGCAGGGGCCGGAGCTTTGTCATCTCTGGCACGATGGAAAAAGATCCATCCGGCTGAAATGCGGGTGCTTTGGCCACGGGATATCCCTCAGGCCTGGGCGGGACGCACTCTACACTGAATTCTGCTGAAATTTGCAGAAGACGAAATACCACAGCCTGCGGGGCTTGGATTTAAAAGCGGTCAGACCTCACCAGACTGCCCTGCAATCATTCATGAGTGAAGTCTGGACCAAATGGGTGTGTGGACTCAGTCCACGCCAACCATGACGCTGGAAGCCTTGATAACGGCATAGGCTTCCTTGCCCACTGTCAGTGACAATTCCTCAACAGCTTCATTGGTGATGGCACTTGTAATAATCGTGCCGTTGACGTCGATCGTGATGTGAGACGTCGTTGCGCCTTTTACGATCTGTGTAATCTGACCTTTGAGCTGATTACGTGCGCTGAGTTTCATGGTGCTGTCCTTTTGCTACCCCCTTGGAGGTGGGGATGACACATTAGGACACAAGGCCTGAGAAAGCAGACAAGGCTTTTTTCGGGGATGGCCTGTGCCACCCCCAATCAGAACCGCCTTAGATATAGTGCTCGGTCAGAGGCGGAAAACCATTGAACCCGACGGAGCAGTAGGTCGAGACGTAAGCGCCAGTCGCGAGGATCTCGATGCGATCTCCAGACTTCAGGCTGTTCGGTAGCGGGATGCGGTTCTTCTCATAGAGAATATCGACACCATCGCAGCTTGGTCCTGCCACGACGCAGGGGGAACGTGAGCTGTCTGTGTCGTCGCGAGACGTGCGGAATGTGTAGCGAATGGCTTCACCTTCCGTCTCCGCGAGGCCACCGAAGCGTCCGATGTCCAGATAGACCCAGCGTGGGTCTGTTTCTGCACCGCCACGACGGCTCACAAGAATGACCTCGCTCGACACTACACCAGCTTGGCCAACCATATATCGGCCTGGCTCCAGCAGAACCTCTGGCTGGCCATCAGGAAAGTGCTCGCGGAGAGCGGCCTGAATGGCGGCGCCAAATTCCTGCACAGACGGAATGTCTTCCCGATAATGGGTTGGGAAGCCACCGCCCAGATTGATCATCTGAAGGTCAAGGCCTTCGGCGCGCAGCTCATGATAGAGGCGTGCGGCCGTTGCAATGGCGTGCTGGTAAGCGGCGATACCCGTCTGCTGGCTTCCGACATGGAACGAGAGGCCATAGGGATGCAGGCCCAGATCGCGCGCGCGGATCATCAGGTCGCGGGCGTGGGCAATTGTTGTGCCGAACTTGCGCGACAGCGGCCAGTCAGCGCCTTCATTCTCAACGGCCAGACGGCAGAAGACACGGGCACCTGGTGCGTTCTCTGCAATCTTTTCGAGCTCTTCCATGCTGTCGAGCACGAAGAGATCAATGCCCATGTCTCGGGCTTCACGGATGGCACCAACCTTCTTGAGCGTATTGCCATAGGAGATGCGATCAGGTGTGGCGCCAGCTTTCAGGCACATCCGGATTTCTTCGAGCGATGCTGCATCGAAAGACGACCCCAGAGCGACAAGGCGCTTCAGGATGGACGGTGCCGGATTGGCCTTGATGGCGTAATAGATCTTGCCAGCTGGTAGGGCGTCGTGAAGGGCACGATAGTTGCTTTCCACAACATCGAGATCAACGACGAGGCAGGGGGTTGCCGGCTGCTGCTCGGCAAGAAAACGGGTGATTTTGGGAGTCATGACACTCTTTCCCAGAACCGGACTCGTCAGGGAACAGTTACACCCTGCGAGTGTGTTGCGAAACGGTCGAACGGACCAGCGAATAGCGGGGACCCAAAAGAAGCGGGACCCGGAAGGCCAGAACGCTTGACGTCGTTGCGTAACCTCGAGAGGGCCAGTGGCACGTGCGTTGCTGCGTGACGGGGCGTATGAAACCAAAGCCCCGCCGTTGCAAGAGCTAATTTTGCATTATTTGTGTTTTGGAAATATTGAGGGGATTGAAATCGGGGCAAATTCGGAACGCAGAAGGCGATTTCTGCGTATGCTAGGTTCTGTCGATCCTGAGAACGGAACGACTTAATCTCGCCTGTTGCCCATAACAGGAACTGCCGAGGACCCCCTGAGTGAGCTTATTTCCCGATTCTGCGTCAGCTTCCGGTCCAGCGCCAGACGCACCTTCGGAGCCTGACCGGAAAAAAATCCACCAGGACATCCAGCGTGTCCATGAACTGGCGCCTGAACCTAGCGAAGAAGATATTCGCAAGGCGCGTGAACTTGGTCCTGATGCCCCGGGTACGGGAGCGAACTCCCCTCTGAGTATGCCCAGAGCGGGGTGGAAGATCGTCCTGCGCCAGGTTTTCTCGGAAGTAGGATCGTCCCAGACGTCCCTTTCTGCTGCGGGCTGCGCGTTTTATGCCACGCTCTCTCTCTTCCCAACCATATCGAGCCTGATCTCGCTTTATGGTCTGGCGTTTGATCTGCAGACCGTTGAGCCGCAGCTTGAAGTGCTGCGTCATCTGCTGCCCCCAACAGCTTATTCGCTGATTGGCAACCGGATCCACGAGCTGGTTTCCCAGCCGCATACGTCTCTGACCATCGGGCTGATTTTTTCTGTTTCCGTCGCGTTGTGGTCTGCTTCAGCCAGTACGAAGTCCATCCTGTCCGCGTTGAATATGGCGTATAATGCCACCGAGACGCGCGGCTTCCTGAGGTTCCAGGCGACTGCTCTGGCTACCACTCTGATGGCTGTTGTTGGTGCTGCGCTGACATTGGCGCTGATGGTGGCTGCGCCTGCGTTGGTCGATTACCTTCCGCGGTATCTGGGCTTCAGAAAGCCGCCGCCGCCGTTTGATCTTCTGGTGTCTTACGGTGCGCCGCTTGTCGTGCACACGCTTGCACCGATCCTGATGCTGCTGTTCGTCTTCGTGGCAGTAACGATGCTTTATCGCTTTGCCCCCAGTCGGGAGCCAGCAAAGTGGCGGTGGATATTTCCCGGATCAGCGCTGGCGACCGTCCTGTGGGTTCTCATGTCGCTCGGATTTTCGTGGTACGTCGCGCACTTCGCGAGCTACGGCGCAACCTATGGACCCTTGGGCGCAGTTGCGGCGATTATGATGTGGTTCTTTGTCAGTGCGTATGTTGTGCTCTTCGGAGCAGAGCTGAATGCGGGGCTGGAAGAGCGCATTAAAGGTGCGCAGCCTCGGATTGCTGGTCTGCCACAGACAGACCCTTTGATTGCTGAAGCCGTTACGGCCGAAAGTACGCCCCGGTAACCACCGGGGTAACTAAGCCCGCCCGTCGTTATTAACGTTGGGTGGGCTGCTTTGTGGTGTCAGATTGGTTGCCCGCAGCCTTGATGGCTTGTTCGCTCGTATCCTTGGACTCGGCTTCCGCGACTTCGCTCGCGGCATCTGACGCAGGCTTGTCAGCCATACGGGCAATGGTGACGTGGGCAGTTCCGCTGTTCAGCATGCCGATCTTCGCCGCTGCCGCATGTGAAAGATCGATGATGCGGCTATTAAACGGCCCGCGATCGTTCACTGTGACAACAACAGAACGACCCGTATCTTCAGACGTCACCAGCAGTTTTGTGCCAATCGGCAGGGAAGGGTGTGCGGCTGTCAGATCATTTGTGTTGAAGATCGTCCCGCTACTGGTGCGGCGTCCGTGGAAATGACGTCCATACCAGCTCGCCATGCCATGCTGGGTCCAGGACGCGGCCTTGTGGGCCCGGTTTGCCAGCGCGGATCGAACAGAAGCTGCCCAGCTGGTCCGGACCGTCCCCGCTGCATCACCAGAAGAATCGTCTGCTGCATGAGCAGTCGTTCCACCTGCAATTCCGGCAAGCGCGAGTGCAAATGTCATGCTGCGCAGGGGAGACAGTCGACGGGATGAGCGAATGGCAGGCGGGGCAAATTTCACTAGACTGGTATCTTCTCCAGTGGACGAAAACGGGCTTGAGCCGTGCTTCCTAGCACAAAACCATGGGCCTGTCCCCCTTTTGAAGCCTGCGAAGACGGCAGGATTAGGGCGATGACGCTTTCATGACGGCTCCGAAAGTGCTATCGCGCGGCCAGATGAAACGTCCTCTCATTGCCGTTCTGAACGGTCCGAATCTCAATATGCTGGGTCTGCGCCAGCCTGGAATCTACGGTCACGCTACGCTCGACGATGTCGAGCAGGTGTGTATTCAGGCTGCTGAACGCCTCGATGTCGCGATCGATTTCCGCCAGACCAACGGTGAGGGAGAACTTGTGTCCTGGGTGCAGGAGTGTCGCGGCCGCGCTGATGGAATCGTGATCAATCCTGCTGCTTATGGGCATACCTCGATTGCCCTGCTCGACGCGCTTCTTGCTGTTGAGTTGCCGATAGTTGAGGTTCATATTTCCAACATTCATCGCCGGGAGCCATTCCGCCATCATACCTACGTCTCGCAGGCCGCCATCGGTGTGATCTGCGGCCTCGGCGTCAGGGGATACGCGCATGCGCTTCAGGCAATAACCGACATGATCGAAGACGAAGGATGAGCCGCATGCTCGTGGACAAGGATGCCATTCGGGCATTGGCCGATATTCTGACGCAGACCGGCCTGACTGAAATCGAGATCTCCGAAGCTGATAGCCGCATTCGCGTGGCGCGCAACGTCAACGTGGTTCAGGCTGCTGCACCAGCCGTTGCTGCTGCTCCCGCCGCAGCACCAGCCGCTGCTCCTGTTGCGGCACCTCCGGCTGATCCTGCCAAGCATCCTGGTGCGGTTCCAAGCCCGATGGTGGGTGTCGCCTATCTGGCGCCGGATCCGGCTTCCCCGGCATTCGCTCAGGAAGGTCAGACCGTTTCTGCCGGTCAGACGATCATGCTGATCGAAGCCATGAAAACCTTTAACCAGATCAAGGCTCCTCGCTCTGGTACCCTGACAAAGTTCTTTGTCGAGTCCGGGCAGCCTGTTGAATTTGGCGAAGCTCTGGCGATCATCGAGTAATGATTTCTAAAGTCCTTATTGCCAATCGAGGCGAGATCGCGCTGCGTATCCAGCGCGCCTGCCGTGAGATGGGCATCAAAACCGTGGCTGTGCATTCGACGGCCGACGCCGATGCAATGCATGTGCGTCTTGCCGATGAAGCCGTCTGCATCGGTCCGCCGAGTGCACGCGATTCTTATCTGAACGTCGCTGCCATTCTGTCAGCTGCTATGATTACGGGCGCGGATGCCATTCATCCGGGTTATGGCTTTCTGTCAGAAAATGCCGAGTTCGCCGAGACTGTTGAAGAGCATGGTCTGGCGTTCATTGGCCCGACGGCGGAGCATATCCGCACGATGGGCGACAAGATCACTGCCAAGACGACCATGCGTGCGCTTGGCGTGCCGCTGGTGCCGGGTTCCGATGGAGCACTGGTCGATATTCAGGCTGCCCGTGAAGTCGCCGAGAAGGTCGGTTATCCGGTCCTGATCAAGGCCGCTGCCGGCGGCGGTGGTCGCGGCATGAAGGTTGCGCAGACCGCAGATGATATCGAGGAAGCCTGGTCGGTAGCTCGTGCCGAAGCCCGTGCTGCCTTCGGCAACGACGAGGTCTATCTCGAGAAGTATCTTGATCGCCCGCGTCATATCGAGCTTCAGATCCTTGGTGATGCCCATGGCAACGTGGTGCATTTTGGCGAGCGTGACTGCTCTCTCCAGCGTCGTCACCAGAAGCTGCTTGAAGAAGCCGGGTCCCCGGCTCTGACGGATGCCGAACGTGAAGAAATTGGTCGTACTTCGACCGAGGCTCTGGCACGCATGGGCTACCGGAATGCTGGCACGCTTGAGTTCCTGTATCAGGACGGCCAGTTCTGCTTCATCGAGATGAATACCCGCCTTCAGGTGGAACATCCGGTGACGGAAATGGTGTGCAGTGTCGATCTGGTGCGTGAGCAGATCCGGATCGCTGCTGGTGAGCAACTCGGTTATACGCAAAAGGACATCAAGATGTCCGGCCATGCGATCGAGTGCCGCATCAACGCTGAGAACCCGGAAACCTTTGCGCCGAGCCCGGGCACGGTCAATGTTTTCCATGCCCCAGGTGGCCTTGGTGTGCGAATGGACAGCGCCATTTACGCTGGCTATCGCATCCCGCCTTACTATGACAGCATGATCGCCAAGCTTATCGTTCATGCGCCGACGCGCCAGGAAGCCATTGCCCGCATGCAGCGTGCTTTGGATGAATGTGTGGTGGATGGAGTGGAAACGGTTATTCCGCTGCATCGGAAAATTCTGGCGGATCCGACTTTCCAGAAAGGTGACTACACAATTCACTGGCTGGAAAACTTTGTCGCCGCCCAGACCAAGTCCTGAAGCGGAGATGATGTGATGAGTTATGTAGAGACCATCTTTCTGGACGTTCAGCCTGGGCATATCCCGCAGGTGGTCTCTGCTCTCTCAGATCTTGAGGGGGTAGGGGCATGGGTGACCGAAATAGGTCGCCTGAACCGCATTACTCTTCTCAGGACAGCGCAGACCTACGAGGCGCTTTTGAATGGCCGTCCAGATGTCCTGTCTAGCCTGCCTCATGAGAACCTGGTTCGGGTGGAAGTGACATCCTGGCGCGCCATCACGCCTGTCGCCAATCCCGGCTCTTATGGAAGTGTCTATGAATGGCGCTGCTATGAGGCCAATCCGGATGGCATGCCTGACGTTGAGGAGCGTTTCCTCGCGGCTGTGCCGGAGAGAGAAACAGTCTCCCCGCCGACGTGCACACTCGTCTCTCTTGAGGGCACGCCGCGCATTGCGCATCTGTGGCCTTATGCAGACCTGAATGCGCGATCGGAAAAGAGGGCCGCTGCTGTGGCTACCGGAAGCTGGCCGCCAAAAGTCGCGCCGTTTCTGACGCGGATGGAAAGCGAGATCTTGCTGCCATTGGCGATCTCTCTCTGGGACTGAAGTGTTCGGTCTTTAGTGTCCGTATTCAAAAAGAGGCGGCCTGCAGAATATGCAGGCCGCCTTTTTTTTTGTTTCTGGTTTCGCGCGTTAGGTGGGCGCGGGAGCTTACTTCTTGGTCGGATTTGCTGGGGCCAGTGTCGTAACGAAGGCTTCGGACACGAACACAATGGAATCCAGAGCTTCATCCAGAGCCTCTACAGCCTGTTGCGGATGGCGACCTTCTGTGAAGACGGTTGCCCGATTGATTGCACCTTGGAATGGGGCAATCGGGGCTAGGGCGAGAATGAAGTCCGCATTCTGGCCCACGACCTTCATTGTCTGGGCAGCTGAGTCCGTATCGCCGTTCTTCAGCTGAGCATTTGCAGATGCGACGGCTGCTTTCTGCTCCGGGGCAAGGGTCTCGCTGGCAATGAACTCACCACCCACGGGTAGCCAGTCAACCTGGCCAGAGACCGCATGATGCGTTGAGGGAAGTGGGTGCTGTGGGGCTGCGTGCAGATCGTTCTCTGCGGCCTGGAACTTCTGACTGGCCGTTGTTGCGGCTGTCAGTCGCTTCTGGGCGTCGTAAAGAGCTGGAATGGCCGCATCGGTATGTCCGGCACTCAGGATCTGACGTGCCTTGAGAATGTCCGTAACGGCGCGTTGCCCGTCAGCAGACAGGTGATGAAATGCCCGATGGGCTTTGAAAGATTCCCAGTCCTTATGAAGAGATCCAGCATGCGCTGGCATGGCGGAGAGTGTCAAAGCTGCGGATGCAAGGATGGGAAGTAGAATTCGCATGATGAGATCCTAATGAATATAAAATCAATATCGAGAAATATAAAAACATAATTCAGAATCTATCAAATGAAAGTTGATTTATATTTCATCATTAATCCGGATCAATTTCGTTCTGATTTCCCGTGGCGGGAATTCATTTTGATTATTTGCTCATCATCGCATCTGCGTATATGAAAATACATAATATTGAAAATACCGGGTAAATCTGAGTTTGTACTTTATTTTCATTTTTTCGAAAAAAAACGGTTTAAATGAAAAGATAAAAAGCCATTCTGAGAAATAAAAATAATAAATTTTCTCGGAAAGGCATTGTGAGGTGTTGCTGTTCCAGGTTCGGTTCCGTATGAAAGTAGCCCCTTCACGAGGCTGTGTCTTTCAGCGGAAAGAGCGTTTTTTCCGTCTGGCAGCGCGTGTGTCAGTCGAGCAGCGAGTGTTCCAATGTCTTTGAATTCCGTCGTCGAGAGCGTGACCGCCCGGATCATCGAGCGTTCGAAAGTCTCCCGTCGCCGTTATCTTGCTCTGATGGAGCGAAACCGGGCCAAAGGCGTCTCCCGCCCACGCCTGGCCTGCGGAAACCTCGCTCACGCCATTGCAGCGGCTGCGTCTGACAAGCCGGAGCTCATGCGTCCGGCCAGCACGAACCTCGGGATTGTGACGACTTACAACGACATGCTGTCGGCGCATCAACCGTATGGACGTTACCCGGACCAGATGAAGCTGTTCGCCCGCGAAGTTGGTGCAACTGCTCAGATCGCCGGTGGTGCGCCAGCAATGTGTGATGGCGTGACGCAGGGACAGGAGGGAATGGAGCTTTCCCTGTTCTCCCGTGACGTTATTGCCATGTCCACGGCTGTGGGCCTGAGCCACGGCATGTTCGAAGGTGTCGCGCTTCTGGGGATCTGTGACAAGATTGTCCCGGGCCTGCTGATGGGCGCGCTGCGCTTCGGGCATCTGCCGACAATGCTGATCCCGGCCGGCCCTATGCCGTCGGGCCTTCCTAACAAGGAAAAGCAGCGGATCCGTCAGCTCTATGTGCAGGGCAAGGTCGGGCAGGATCGTTTGATGGAAGCGGAAAACGCCTCCTACCATAGCGCCGGCACATGCACCTTCTACGGCACGGCCAATACGAACCAGATGATGGTTGAGATCATGGGTCTCATGATGCCGGATTCTGCCTTCATCAATCCGAACACGCCGCTTCGGCAGGCCATGACGCGCGCAAGTGTGCATCGTCTGGCGGAAATCAGCCTGAATGGCGAAGATGTCCGCCCACTGGCACAGTGTGTTGATGAAAAGGCCATTGTGAATGCGGCAGTCGGCTTGCTGGCAACCGGCGGTTCGACCAATCACACCATCCACCTGCCTGCCATTGCACGAGCTGCTGGTATCATCATTGACTGGGAAGATCTGAGCCGCCTCTCAGCCGCAGTTCCGCTGATGACGCGCGTTTACCCCAGTGGCTCTGAGGACGTGAACGCTTTCAATCATGTGGGTGGTATGCCGACACTGATTGCTGAGCTTTCCCGTGCCGGCCTTCTGCACACGGACATCATGACGGTCTCGCGCGGCGGATTTGCCGATTATGCCTGCCGTGCCAGCCTGCAGGATGACGAAGTCGTTTACACGCATGCCAAGCCATCGCTGGACCGTGACATTCTCCGGGACGTCAAAGAGCCATTCAAGGCTGATGGTGGTATCAAGCTCATGCAGGGCAATGTCGGTCGTGGCATCTATAAAAGCAGTGCCATTGCTGAAGAATTCCTGACTATTGAAGCCCCGGCGCGCGTTTTCCATGACCAGCATGATGTCGCCACGGCGTTTCAGAATGGTGAGCTTGAGCGGGATGTTGTTGTTGTTGTGCGGTTCCAGGGGCCGGAAGCCAACGGTATGCCGGAACTGCACAAACTGACGCCAACGCTCGGTGTGTTGCAGGATCGGGGCTACAAGGTGGCTCTCCTGACAGACGGACGGATGTCAGGTGCGAGTGGTAAGGTGCCTGCTGCCATTCACGTCGGCCCGGAAGCTCAGGTCGGGGGCCCGATTGCCCGCGTTCGGGATGGTGACATGATCCGGGTTTGTGCCGTAACGGGGCAGATTGAGGTTCTCGTCGATCCGGCAGAATGGGAGGCACGCGAACCTGTTGCGCCGCCGCCGCCCGCTCTCGGAACTGGGCGTGAGTTGTTTGCCCTCATGCGTTCGGTGCATGATCCGGCCGAAACCGGCGCATCCGCCATGCTGGCCCAAATGGATCAGGTAATCGAAGCCGTTGGCGACGCCATTCACTAAGGACCAAATTTCATGACTGATACTGCCAAACTTGATGCTGTCATGACCCGCTGCCCGGTTATTCCGGTGCTGGTGGTCAATGATGTTGCACAGGCTCGTCCCTTGGCTGAAGCGCTGGTCGCTGGTGGCCTGACCACTCTGGAAGTGACGCTGAGGACGCCTTGTGCGCTCGAAGTGATCGAGGAAATGTCCAAGGTTGAGGGCGCTTTTGTCGGGGCAGGCACTGTGTTGAACCCGACGGATCTGGAGCGTGCAGTGAAGGCTGGCTCCCGCTTTATCGTGAGCCCTGGCTTAACCGCACCGCTGGCTGACGCTGCCCGCGACCATGACATGCCTTTCCTTCCGGGCGTCGCGAATGCTGGTGACATCATGCGCGGTCTGGATCTGGGGCTGACACGCTTCAAGTTCTTCCCGGCTGTGACCAATGGTGGCATTCCGGCGCTGAAGAGCTTGGCCAGTGTATTCGGTAATGTCCGCTTCTGCCCGACAGGCGGCATCACTGAAGGGAGCGCTCCGGACTGGCTGGCACTTCCTTCCGTATCCTGTGTCGGCGGATCGTGGATTACGGCAGGTGAGTTCGACGCAAAGACGGTGACGCAGCGCGCAACGGCTGCTGCTCTTTTGCGCCAGAGCTAAGATCCCTTGTAAATTTTTCGCTCCATTGAAAACAGGAAGGCGGTCTGGAAGTGATCCGGATCGCCTTTCTTTTTTTTCATTGAGGGCCTGTTTCTCTGCTTGAGAACGGATAAAGAACATTCCCAGACGAAGAGGGGATGGAATTTATGAATATCTTTGCAGGAAAAGGGGTTACGGCCCTTTCCGCCAACGTCCGAATCGGATCATAAGAGCCCGTGACTGGACGTTCTCATCTCCTGATTGGCGGATTTGCTGTTTTGTGTGCGATGCGCTGGCATGTCCTGTCACCTGAGCCTTTTTCGGTCTGCACAGGGTTGCTGGGTAGCCTGCTTCCGGACATTGATACGGAGCGCTCCATGCTTGGGGCCCGGGTCAAATTTCTGTCCCGTTTTCTGGCGCGGACGTTTGGTCATCGTGGGATGACGCATTCCGGCGTTGTGCTGCTTTTGATCGCCGCTCTGGTTGGGGCTTTTATGGGGGAAGGTGCGCTGCGAGGCCCGATTGGCGCCCTTCTACTGGGCGTTGCCACCCACATCGCGGCTGATCTGCCAACCGGTGGCTGCCAGCTTCTGGCGCCCCTTAGCAGGTCCAGACTGTCTTTCTGGCCCTATGTCCGCACAGGCGGTCTGGGCGAGATCATGCTTCTTCTGCCTACCCTCTTTCTATTAGGGTGGGCAGGGTTCGCGGGACGTGATCCATTTGGTGGTCACGCTCCTTACGTCGTGCATCACCAGCGGTTGCACGGACATGTTTTGAAGGATATTGCATTTCCATCATGACTGAGACCCGACTCCCCGTCCGTCGCGCCCTTCTCTCCGTTTCTGACAAGACGGGACTGATTGAACTGGGGCGCGCGCTTGCCGCCCACGGTGCAGAACTGCTTTCGACGGGGGGCTCGGCAAGGGCGCTGCGTGAGGCGGGTCTGACTGTCAAAGATGTTTCAGAACATACGGGCTTCCCCGAAATTCTTGACGGTCGTGTCAAGACGCTGGTTCCGCAGGTTCATGGCGGCATTCTTGCACGTCGTGACCTTCCGGCTCATCTGAGCCAGATGGAAGAGCACGGCATCGTGCCAATCGATCTGGTCTGCGTTAACCTGTATCCTTTCGCAGCTACGGTTGCATCCGGCGCGGGCGATGAAGACTGTATCGAGAATATCGATATTGGCGGCCCGGCCATGATCCGTGCTGCGGCCAAGAATTTCGATCACGTCACGATCCTGACGTCTCCTCAGCAATACGGTGATTTCGTTCAGTCTCTGGACGCGGGTGGAACGTATTTGAGTGAGCGTCGTGATTATGCCGGTGCTGCGTACGCCCATACGGCATCTTATGACGGTATGATCTCCCGTTGGTTCGCGGAACGTGCTGGCGAATTGTTGCCTCCTGTTCTGACGCTCAGTGGCTCCCGCGACGAGCTTCTGCGTTATGGTGAAAATCCGCATCAGAAAGCTGCTTTCTATCGGGATGGCAGCACACGGGCAGGTATTGCGACGGCTCGCCAGGTGCAGGGCAAGGCGCTGAGCTACAACAATCTGAATGACACAGATGCAGCGTTCGAGGCCGTTGCTGAGTTTGATGCGCCGACTGTTGTGATCGTCAAGCACGCTAATCCATGCGGTGTGGCATCTGCTGAAACGCTGGAACAGGCATGGATCGCGGCGCTGCGTTGTGATCCAGTTTCGGCATTTGGTGGCATCGTGGCTGTGAACAGAACGCTGGATGCAGAAACGGCTCAACGCATCAGTGCGATTTTTACGGAAGTGATTGTTGCCCCAGATGCGGATGCGCAGGCTATTGAAATTCTTTCTCGCAAGAAGAACCTGCGTCTGTTGCTCACTGGCGGAATGCCTGATCCGGAAGCTGAAGGGCTGGCTTTTCGCTCTGTCGCCGGTGGTTTTCTGGCGCAAAGCCGAGATGCAGGCCGCGTCCTTGAGAGTGATCTAAAGGTCGTCACCAAACGCGCGCCCACGGAAAAAGAGATGAAAGATCTCCTGTTCGCGTTCCGAGTGGCCAAGCACGTGAAATCCAACGCGGTCATTTATGTTCGCAACAATGCGACTGTCGGGATCGGGGCGGGGCAGATGTCCCGTGTGGATAGTGCGCGCATTGCTGCTCGCAAAAGCGAAGATGCTGCAACTGTTGCGGGTGAGACTGCCCCGTTGACCAAGGGATCTGTGGCGGCATCGGATGCGTTTTTCCCGTTCGCAGATGGTCTTGAGAGTGTTGTTGCTGCTGGTGCTGTGGCTGTGATTCAGCCCGGTGGCTCAATTCGCGATCAGGAGGTGATCGACGCTGCCGATGCAGCTGGAATCGCCATGGTCTTCACTGGCATGAGGCATTTCCGGCATTGAAACCTTTCGCTCTCGCAAGCCTGCTTCTGGCTTTCTCCGCCCCGATGGTCGCCGAGGCCGCGCCATGTCTGTATGACATGTCACCGCTGCCCGTCACGAAAGGGATTGTTTCCCGTATTACGCCTACAGGTGTGATGCTGCGTGATGGTACGACTGTCATTCTTCCAGAGGAGCTTCTGGCAGGTGTACGTCTGGCACAGCCTCTTGCAGTGAGAGGGCTCGTTGCAGCGTCGACCCACACAGTGCAGGCTTTTGCACTTGATGGCGTTCCGCCAGTTTGCCCGGCGCCAGCCGCAGTTACGCGAGGGCCATTTCCGGGTTCTCCTGGATACGATCACATACAGAACTGAGTTTTGCGCGCGGCCTCTTTGAAAGGGCCGCGTATAAACCTTTTATTTACGTCTGCCGTGCCACTCTCCTTACCGGTTGTTTCCCCGGGAACTGGAGGGCTTGTCATTGTCGCAGATTCTGCCCGCAGCAAAGCCGGGAATGACGACTGGTGGCGGCACGTTTCCTGTTGGTACGCCACTTGCTTCAAAAGAACGGTTTCAGGATTTTCTGAAAAGCTACGTTCATGAGAAGTCTCCGTCCTCTGACTGTGCCGCTCTCTCTCGTAAAAATACGCCGCGGGTGCAGAGTGAAAAGAACGTTCAGACAAACAGAGGGTCTGAGGGCGCCAAGGATCAGCCTGTTTCAACAGAGAACCGCGAGGTCTCTCGAAGTTTAAAACCTTTGAGCTCAGCGACGAAGGTCTCTGCACAGCCTGTCCGTTCGAATTCATTTCCAGAAAAATCTTCGAAAATACCGAACCCGGTTAACATTGCTCGATGCGGATCAGAGTTATCCGCTCGTAAAGTTTCGACGGATGCATCCTTCATGGAAGCTCCCGAAGTGTCTTTATCGGTGCTGCAAAACGACGTCGTAGACGAGCATGTGACGACAGAAGAACCTGATCTGGGCCAACACGCAGAACAATTCGCACAATGCGCGTCGGATCTAGAGGACGACAACGGCCAGAGTTTGATGTCTGACTTGTCTCTTGGTGTTGCCTCTTTTGATGGCGCTTTGAAATCCACGATAGACCCACTTGAGGTCAAGGAAGACAGGACAGTCTCTGAAACAGAGAGTGTGAATGTGGCGTCTCCCACGTCGGCAGAAAATATTCACGTCTTGCAGGGGGCGAATGCTGAGGCCTCGGGGTCACGCCTGGAGCTTCCGTTCTCGGAATTACAGAATTCCGGTTCCGAACATACGAGCGTTTCAAGCCCCACGCGGGACGAAGCCGGCCCGTCATCCCTGAATGGCCCTGTCATTACTCATCAGGCAACGGATCAGCGTCTCAATACCCAGATCGACATTTTCTTGGAACATGACGGCAAGATCCGGATGTCCGTTGCTGAGGACAAAGGGGGCGAACGCCACATCCATATTCTGGCTGAAAATTCGGAGGCGCTGCGTAGTCTTTCTACAAATAAAGAAAGCTTATTGTCGTCGCTGAACCAGAACCTCGTGTCGCTCTCCGCAGATCAGCCTGTGATATCCACAGAGGTCAGTTTTGGTTTGCTGGGATCTTTCTCGCAAGACTATCCGACAAATTCTGGCCGGGAAGAAAGTCAGCAACGGCCCTTCACGGCTTGTGGTTCCTCTGAGACTTCGTCTGAAGATCTCAGTGAGAACGCCTCTGTGTCTCCTCGAAAATTTTTGCGCGGTGTTGTTGATCTGACCGCTTAAAGGACGTTTTTTAATGGTCTCTTCTGTCACGTCATCATCGCTTCTGAACCAGGCTGTCTCGGCGGCCAAGTCGAGTGCGTCAACTCAGACATCGAGTGCATCAACATCCACAGCAAGTAGTGTGGGCAGCGCTGCACTGTCTTCCATGGCAGGAAATTTCAATCAGTTTTTAACACTTCTGACCACTCAGCTTCAGCATCAAGACCCCAGTAATCCAACCAGTACGGACAGCTTCACTAGTGAGTTGGCGCAGTTTGCGGGTGTGCAGCAACAGGTTGAGACCAATACTAATCTTACCAGCCTGATTTCTGCCACGCAGGACACTCAGATCACGTCTGGTATTGCGCTAGTCGGTAAAACAACGACAGCCACGACGGCTTCGCTGCCCTTACAAAGCGGTAAGGCCAGCATGACATTTACAGCGGAGCAGGCTGGGCCTGTAGCCATTGCCGTGACCGATGCAAGCGGTCAGGTTGTCAAAACCGACACGATGACGGCCACTGCGGGGACAAATTCCTGGTCTTGGGACGGCAATGATAACAGCGGACAACAAATGTCTGATGGTCAGTATTTCGTAGCTGTTGAAGGGACCGGGACGAGTGGAGAAACGGCATCCTTCCCGACAACAGTTTCCGGTACCGTTACAGGTCTGACACGGACATCGAGCGGCGTTAACGTGCAGATGGGAAGTGCGACTGTTCCGCTGAGTGATCTGGACGGATTTTTAGGAACCTGAACAGTCAGGGGGGAAAATTCTATCGTTTTAAGCGCCCGTTAACCTTTTCTGTCCACAATGTCTGTCAGTGATTGCAGCAGGACAGGGTGAACGCGCATGTGGGCAGGGCTTGAGGCATCTCCTGAAAAAGCTTGTACGCAGATGACCGTATGGTGGGCGATTAAGTGAAGGCTCTTCTCGCAAATCTGAAGCAGCTCGGCCTCCCACGGCTGGCTGCTCTGGGGGGAGTGGGGGCGGCGCTGCTTGTGCTGCTCGGAGTTCTGGTTATGCACGGAGCAAATTCCACTACCGGACTGCTCTATCGAGATCTGGATCCCAGAGAAGCCGGTGAAATCGTAGATCAGCTTGCTAAGGCCCATATTGCGTATCGCCTGCAGGATCAGGGGGCGACGATCATGGTTCCTGATGACGAGGTGGCAAAAGCACGCCTTCTTCTTGCGAAAAGTGGCCTGCCGTCCGGCGGTTCGGTCGGATATGAGATTTTCGATAAGGGAAACAGTTTTACAGCCACGCAGTTTGAGCAAACGATCAACGAGACGCGTGCGCTGGAAGGTGAATTGGAGCGATCAATCCGCTTGATCCACGGTGTTCGCAATGCTCGTGTTCATCTTGTTCTGCGGCACAGAGAGCTTTTCTCTACGAATGAGCAGGGCGCCCAGGCAAGTGTGCTTCTTTCGATGGAAGGCGCACGCCGTTTGGATGAGGAAAGTATTGCGGCGGTCGTTAATCTGGTTTCTGCGGCGGTACCGGGGTTGGAGGCGCAGAATATCTCACTCGTAGACAATCGCGGGCATGTCCTGCTGCGCCAGGGCGCGGGAAGCGTCGATGGTAATCAAACGGCAGAAATGCAACGGCAGGCGTTGGAACAACGCATTTCCCGTGAAGTTGAGGACATGTTGGGAGCTTCTATCGGCATAGGGCGTGTGCGGGTGGAAGCGACCGTGGCGATGAATAATGATCATGTGCGGGAAACTCAGGAAAGTTACGACCCTGACCAGCAGGTTCTTCGTTCTCAGCAAACCAAAAATGACAAAAGTATAAACACACAGGGAACAGCTAATACGACGGTCGGAAACAATCTGCCGAATGCTAATGCTGGTCAGCCGCAGAACGGAAGTCAAAGCAGCAGGCAGGAGCAAACGGATAATTACGAGATTGGTAAAAAGGTTCGAACCTTGGTGCAGGATCAGCCACGCATTTCTCGTATCAGTGTTGCTGTCATGGTTGATGGAGCCGTGCAGACGGACGTGAAAGGTCAACATGTCTGGCAGCCACGAAATACTCAGGAGCTGGAAAGGCTAACGGCTCTGACCAAGACTGCCATTGGGTTCGATCAGGCTCGTGGCGATGTTGTTACCGTAATGTCTATGCAGTTTTCGGATATCGAAGCGACAATGCCCGCGCCCCAACAGACGTTTCTGAAGGGAATTTTGAGCCGCTCAAATGAAATGGAAGCTGCGCGTTTCGGTATTTTTGCTCTGTGCCTGTTGATGGTGCTTTTCTTTGTCGTGCGCCCCTTGTTGCGTCCCCCTGGTGGCGGGCTTCCGGCCGGGCAGCTTCTTTCTGAAGCAAGAAGTGGCGGAACTCCCCTGCCTGAGTTGGGGGGCACACTGGCGACTGATGCGGGGAACCCGACCGCTCTTTTGGCTGCTCCATATGATGCCACAGTGCCTCTAACAGAGAGTGACGAAGAGACAGTGGCCGTGAGTGGCGTTTCCGGCCGTATTCGAGCGTCCTCTGTTCAGCGGGTGGTAGACCTCGTGGAAACGCATCCTGCGGAAAGTATTGCACTGATGCGCAGTTGGCTGATGCCGAGACAGGAGGGGCACTAAAAATGATTGGACTGGAAAAATCTGTCACGGGTGCGCAGAAGTCCGCCATTCTGATGATGGCATTAGGAGAAGAAAACTGCGCGCGCCTCTTTGAGCAGATGCATGAAGAAGAAATTCGAGAAATTTCTGCCGCCATGTCTCAGCTTGGGATGGTCTCTGCAGAAACTGTCGAAAGCGTCTGTCACGAATTCAGCCGGAGCCTCGGGTCTTCGGAGGTTTTGATTGGCGATATCGAAACAACAGAACGATTGCTCAAAAATACGCTTCCCGCTGGGCGAGCCGCAGCCATCATGGAAGAAATTCGTGGTCCTGCCGGGCGAACTATGTGGGACAAACTTGGAAATGTCTCAGAGGCAGTGCTCGCTAACTATTTGAAAAATGAATATCCGCAAACGGTCGCAGTTATTCTTAGCAGGATCAAGGCAGCGCATTCGGCGAAAGTTCTCGCTCTGCTTCCTGAAGAATTTTCGCTCGATGTTATGACGCGGATGCTGAAAATGGAAAATGTGCAGAAGGGTGTTTTGCACAGTGTGGAGCAGACATTAAGATCCGAGTTTGTCTCTAACCTTCCTCGTGGTTCGCATAGAGACAGCCACGAAGTTCTTGCAGACATCTTTAATAATTTCGATCGAAGACTTGAAGCACGCTTTATGACCGCCCTGGATGAGCGCAGTCATGATGATGCGGAGCGAATTAAAAGCCTTATGTTTACTTTCGAGGAATTGGCTCAGGTTCCTGTAGAGGGCCTTATGGTGTTGCTTAATCAGATTGCACGCGAAAGCTTGCCGATTGCTCTTAAGGGTGCAAGCGAGAAACTGCGAAGTGCATTTCTTGCGGCAATGTCTGAGCGTGCAGGGCGTATTCTTATAGATGAAGTTGAAGCATTAGGCCCTGTGCGCGTTAAGGACGTCGATGCGGCACAGAGTGATATTCTGCTTGTCGCCAAAGTTCTCCTTGATCGTGGGGAAATTGAACTTCTGGATCAAGAACAGGCCGCGAATGAG
The DNA here is from genome assembly GCF_039638325.1 of Gluconobacter sp. OJA. Taxonomy (NCBI): domain Bacteria; kingdom Pseudomonadati; phylum Pseudomonadota; class Alphaproteobacteria; order Acetobacterales; family Acetobacteraceae; genus Gluconobacter; species Gluconobacter sp. OJA. Next base: position 841,983 of record NZ_JBDIWI010000001.1, read on the forward strand.
ATGCTCGTATGAGTATTCCTGATTTCGATCGCCGCGATCAGGTGTCCAAAGTTCTTTACGCTGAAGATTTTGACATCCCGGTTTTGTCTCCAGCCGAACCGGAACCTGTCTCAGATCTGTCTTCTTCGGAAATAACCACACCTGAACTCTATACTGCCAAAGATTTAGATTTTGCGTGTAGGCAGGAAAAAGAACGAGTGTCTGCACTCGAACGAAATTTTTATGAAAAAGAAAAATCTGAATGGAAGAACTGTATTGAGAATAATTCTTTAAATTTTATAAAAAAAATTTCTGATCAGATAAATCAATGTGCACAGCAAGCCGCTGAAGATTCTTCAATCGCCATTTTTTCTCATCTAGCAAAAATTTTTCCATCCCTTTTGGAAAATTATGGCCCCAGAGAACGGGATGTATTGATTGATAAAATCATGCCAACCCTCAGAGAGGCTGCGCGCATCAGAATAGAAGCTAAATCTCAGGAAATTCAGCATTTATTAACGTTGTGTGAGCGAGAAGGAGTGGAAGTGATTGATTGTCGTGCAGATGACACTTTGGCTTCGGGAGATTTTCGAATTTTTTGGGCGACGGGAAGGGCTTGCCGAGAGGCAGGAACCTTGGTGCAGGAAATTTTGAAAATATTTTCTCTGGATAAAGTTTTACCTGCAGTGAGCGCGGAATAATTGAAATGGCTGATACACAGAATAATTTCGATCTTGATGACGTCGAAGCAGTATCGGCGCAGTCTGTAGAGCCACCTCGCTTCGCTCATGATCTCGAAGCGATCTACGATATTCCTGTAACGGTCAGTGCCGTTCTGGGACGTGCAAATATGCAGGTGAGCCAGCTATTACGCTTGGGGCGTGGGGCTGTTGTGGAGCTTGATCGAAAAGTCGGTGATTCGATCGATATTCTCGTAAATAATCGTCTGATAGCTCGTGGTGAAGTCGTGATGGTTGATGAGAATAGACTTGGTGTAACCATGACGGAAATTATTAAATCTGGAAAAGTTAAAAACTGAAAAATTTCCTAATATTTAACCTTGTGGTTATATTTTCTCTCAAGATAAAAATTTAATCAGGTAAGAATATTATTATGAACACATCAGAAGGGGTTCTTTCTTCCTTCGTGAAAAAGACCTCTCTCTCTGGTTATTTTCAGAAAATGCCCTTGCCTGCTTGGTTGCAAGGAGGGCAGCGCTGGCTGCCGGGAACGGATGTTGGATTGGCACTGGCTGTTGCCGGATTGCTTTCAGTTCTCGTTTTGCCGCTACCGACATTCATTCTGGATGTCGGGCTGGCCCTCTCAGTCACGGCGTCCGTACTTGTCCTGATGGTCGCTTTGTTTTTAACGCGACCACTCGATTTCACCTCTTTCCCGACATTGCTGCTTCTCACAACATTGCTCCGTCTGTCGCTGGAGGTTGCGACAACCAGACTTATTCTTAGTCACGGTTATGAGGGGATGTATGCAGCTGGCCATGTCGTAGCTGCTTTCGGAGGTTTTCTGATGGGAGGTGACGTCGTAATCGGCGCGATCCTGTTTGCAATCCTTCTGGTTGTGAATTTCATGGTGATCACAAAGGGGTCAGGGCGTATTGCCGAAGTTGCAGCACGCTTTTCGCTGGATGCCATGCCTGGAAAGCAGATGGCGATTGATGCTGAACTGTCTTCTGGCGCCATCAGTGACAAAATTGCGCGGCAGCGCCGTAAAGAACTCCAGGAAGAAAGTGGGTTCTATGGAGCGATGGATGGTGCGGCCAAGTTCGTCCGTGGAGATGCAATCGCGAGTTTGATCATTACGGCCATCAATATCGTCGGAGGGTTAGCCATCGGCATTGGGCGTCATGGGATGTCTGTGGCGGATGCCGCATCGGCTTTCACGACTTTAACGATCGGCGATGGCCTGGTTTCGCAAATTCCTGCTCTGCTTGTCTCTACGGCCTCGGGTATTGTGGTGACCAAGGGAGGTACTGAAGGTGCGGCGGACGTAGCTTTGGTGCGGCAACTTGGCGGGAACCCAAAACCGCTTGCTCTGGCAGCGGGCTCAGCGGCTGTCCTGTCATTAATGCCTGGGTTGCCGACGCTTCCCTTTCTTGGTTTGGCAGCTCTTGCAGGAGGAGGAGCATGGTTGCGACATCGCTCACCTGTTAAGGATCAAGATGCTGAAGAGGATGCTGTCAGCCTTCCTGAAAACACGCAGTCTGGTGAGCCCCCCATTACTGAAAGCCTCCGTGTAGATTTGCTACGTTTAGAGTTGGGCTTTAATTTGCTCTCAATTGCTAGCGGTGATGGTGCGCGGTTGACTGAACAAATCAAGGTTCTCAGAAGAACAATTGCTGGAGAAATGGGATTTATTCTCCCTCCCGTCCGTATTCAGGACAATCTTCAGCTTTCATCTGACGCGTATGCTGTAAAAATTAAAGAAATCGAAATTGGACATGGTGAAGTACGGATTAGTCGAATTTTGGCGATGAATCCGAAAGGAGGTTTGCCAGACTTGCAGGGTGAGGAAACGCGAGAGCCGGCATTTAATCTCCCAGCATTGTGGATCGATCAAAGTGAACGAGAGAATGCAATCATCAAGGGATACACAGTCGTTGATCCAGCAAGTGTCATTATTACGCACTTAACGGAGTTGGTTCGGGAAAACATGGCCGACCTCCTGTCTTACTCCGAGACACAGAAACTTCTGGATGACATGCCACGAGATCAGCAGAAACTGATTGTCGATCTTATTCCGTCTCAAGTGTCGGTGAGTGTTGTTCAGAGAGTTCTACAAAGTCTTCTTGCGGAGCAGATTTCAATTCGTGATCTGTCGGGTATTTTAGAGGCGCTTCAGGAAGGCTGTGGGCAAGGTCTCAAATCTGTACTGGCGTTGACCTCACATGTTCGGACCCGTTTGGCGCGTCAGATCAGCTTCGCTGTTACCGGACCAAAGGGCTATATTCCTGTTTTGACACTAAGCCCCGATTGGGAAGTCGTGTTGTCAGAAAACATGATTGGTCCTGCAGATGATCGCCAGTTGGCGCTCCCACCATCTCGCCTGAACGAACTGGTAGGCAAGCTGAGACAGGCTTTGAATGTAGCTTTGGGGCAGGGTGAAAACCCGGTTATTCTTGTCGCCGGGGGGATGCGTCGTCCGATGCGAATGATTGTGGAACGCATTCGCCCAGCGACCATGGTTCTATCGCAAACAGAAATTTCTACTCGCGCAAAGATACGGACCGTTGGGGTCATTCAGTAAGAACCCAAGAATGCATGGCTCTCGTGTGTTGCAAGCTGCCATCTGAGTCTAAGGTGTTCGGGCTTACCTCGGACTTTGTGATCGCTTATGGTCTCTGGTCATTGCTAAAGGGAATGTACCGACCATGCGTGTTGCACTGATCCAGATGGCTCCTTCGGCTGACCGGGATGCAAATATTGCTCAGGCTCAGAAGCTCGTGGCGGATGCAGTAAAAGCCGAAAATCCTGTCTTGGTGGTTTTGCCAGAGGTGTGGAGTTGCCTGGGCGGGACGGCTGAGACCAAGCATGCCAGCGCTGAGCAACTCCCGGCTCCTGGAGAGTCTGGTGGTCCGCTGTATGAGGCTTTGCGCGCAATGGCCAAAGAGCACGGTATTTGGGTTCATGGTGGTTCGATCGGAGAAACCGTCTCGGGTGAGGGGAAAGACAAGTTGGCGAATACATCGCTGATCTTTGACCCTCACGGCAATGAATGCGGACGCTACAGGAAAATTCACCTTTTTGATGTGGTCACGCCGAATGGGGATGGTTATCGGGAGAGTGATAACTATGTGCCAGGCGACAGCGTAGAGGTTGTAGACATTTCAGGCGTCCCGACGGGTCTCGCCATTTGCTACGATTTGCGTTTTGCTGAGCTGTTTCTTGCATTGCGGGCCGCAGATGTGGCGATGATCATCTTGCCTGCTGCGTTTACACAGCAGACAGGGGAAGCTCATTGGGAAATCCTGATCCGGGCACGTGCGATAGAAACGCAGGCGTGGGTCATTGCCTGTGGGACAGCCGGTTGGCATACGGATGCTGCTGGAAAGGAGCGTCAGACATATGGTCACTCCATGATTGTAAATCCATGGGGCGAGGTTGTTCTGAAACTGGGCGGCAAAGCCGCTTGGGGAACTGCCGATCTCGATTTTGATCAGGTGCGTCAGGTGCGTGAACGTATGCCAATTCAGGCAAACAGGCAGCTGATCTGACCGGTATGAAAATTGCCTTTGTAGCGGCGTCGACAGACGCCGCCCAGGATGCACTCGCAGTTCTGGTCGCTCGCTATGGGAACGTTCCGATCGAACGCGCTGATGTGGCTGTCAGTCTGGGGGGCGATGGCTTCATGCTCGAAACGCTTCATCGTGTTCTTGGGCTTGAGTTGGCCGTGTACGGTATGAATTACGGAACCATCGGGTTCCTTATGAATACGCCCAATGAAGATGATCTACCGGAACGCCTGTTAAATGCGCAACCTTCCTTGCTGCATCCGCTGCATATGACGGCGAGGACAGTTAATGGAGAAGTGTCGGAAGCGCGGGCGTTTAATGACGTGTTCCTCTTTCGCCAGACACGCCAGACATCCCGTATTCGTATTGAGGTTGATGGCAGGACAAGGCTGGAAGAGTTGATTTGTGACGGGGTCATTGTTGCGACGCCTGCGGGATCGACGGCGTACAATCTTTCCGCACATGGTCCCATCGTGCCCCTGAGTGCGAACATCTTACCGTTGACGCCAATTTCTGCTTTCCGTCCCAGGCGTTGGCGGGGCGCTCTCCTGCCATCGACGGCCGTGGTCAGACTGACGTTGATGGACACAGACAAGAGACCCACGGCGGCAGTCGCAGATTTCAAGGAAATTCGTGATGTGGCTGAGGTGATTGTCAAAGAGGACCGCAAGCTGCATGCCACGGTCCTCTTCGATCCAGATCACGGGTTGTCCGAGCGTATTATCGCTGAACAGTTTCTGGAGTAGCTGTTTTACAGGATGGGTGTCAGTAACGGCTTACCGTCAAAGTGCGCGATGAGATTGTCGACCATCAGGTTACCCATAACGGTCCGCGTTTCTACGGTTGCCGATGCCTGGTGAGCTTGCAGGACCGTATTATCAAGCTTGAAGAACTCGGGATTGATGTTTGGTTCATTCTGGAACACATCCAGTCCCGCGCCTGCAATCCGCTTTTCTTGCAAAGCTGACAGCAAAGCCGCCTCATCGACAACTGATCCGCGGGCAATGTTGATGAGGACGCCGTCTGGCCCGAGAGCTTCAAGAATTTCCGCATCAACCATATCGGCTGAGCGAGGACCTCCCGAGACTGCCAGAACGAGAATATCGCTCCACTCAGCCAGTTTTTTCAGATCACTTTCGAAGCGTACGGCGCTTTCAGGGCGTGGCTTCGAATTGAAATAGGCCAGTTCCAGGCCGAACGCTGCCGCACGACGGGCAATGGCTTGCCCGATCTGACCAAAACCTGCGATGCCCATCCGCTTTCCGGTCACGCTGCGGGACAGCGGCAGCGAATTTCTGGACCATTCACCGGAACGAACAAGACGGTCATTCAAAACCGTGTCACGCATGACTGATAGCGTCAGGACAATGGCCATGTCTGCGACATCATCGGTGAGGGTGCCGAGCGTTGTTGCAACACCAATTTTGCGGCGGCGTGCCTCGTCAAGGTCGATCTGATCTGTCCCAACGCCGTTGACGGCGATGACTTCTAACGCAGGAAGCGCGTCCATGAGGGGGCGCGGAAGTCCTGAACCGCCGCCAGTGGCCACCCCCCGGACTTTATCTGCGATTGGCTTGAGCTGATCGAGGTCACTGTATGTGTACAGGTTAAAATGCTCTGCAAGTCGCGCTACGATCCCGGCTGGGAAAGGGTCGATCATGAGCAGGTCAGGTTTGGTAGACAAGTCGGTTCTCCTGTTGATCAGTGACGGGAGGGAAGAGTGTCGAGCTCTTTGTCCGCAAGGGCGCGGCAGGCGTGTTCAACGTCGTTCCAAGTGATCGTAAAGCCGCTTTCTGGGCCATAATAAGGATCATCGACGTCTTCACCCTCTCGGCCAGGAATATGGTCGAGCATAAGGGAGAGGCGCGCTCCACTGTCCGAGGGCTGCATATTTTGCAGGTGGGTCAGATGTGAGTGATCGAGCGCAATGATGTGATCAAAGCGGTAAAAATCATCTTCGCAGATGAGGCGTGATCTAAGTGCCGAAGCGTCCAGGCCGTGTTGGCTTGCTACCTTGCAGGCTCTCGGATCTGGTGGATACCCGAGGTGCCAATGTCCAATAGCAGCTGAATCAATATCGAGTTCAAGTTCTCGCTTCTCAGCCTCTCGACGCATGGCAAGTTCAGCGAGTGGAGAGCGGCAGATATTGCCAGTGCAGACAAAGAGGAAGCTATTTAAGCGCCGGTTAGCCATATGAAAAATGCCATTGTTGCAATGGAAGTCAGTGTTCCGAAAAACAGGACGGAAGCGATTTCGCGTTCCAGAACGTGATACCGCATTGCCAGAATAACGTTGATGGAGGCACTTGGGATTGCCATCGTCAACACACTTTCCTGAAGGGCCTGCGGGGGAAGGTGCCACGCTCGAGCCAGAGCATAGATTATTCCCGGAATGACAATGTTGCGGATACCCACAATCGTGCCCACCAGAGGACTAAAACGAACCTGCCGCGTAAAAAGGACGACGCCTGATGCGAACAGAGCTGCTCCTCCCGTCGTATGGCCGAGCAGAAGAAAGGACCCCTTCAGGAATACCGGCAGGAAAGCGCCAGCACTGACCAGCACAAGAGCTAACAGGGGCACCCAGACCACGGGCTCACGGCATGAATGAAGAAGATGCCCTACCAGTTCACGAAGTTCGTTGCGTCTTTCCGTCGTAGTGTCGCGGGCCTGTCGGTTTCCGTGATCGTGCCCCATCAGAATAAGGGTTATGGGCAACTGGATCAGGTTCATCGCTAGGGCGGCGATTGAAATTGGCACACCGCTGGCAGCGCCGAAAATCTGCCCTAAAACTGGGATACCAATAAACGGGACCGAGGGACCGGTGATTGTCATGGCAATGATGGAGGCTTCGCTCAGTCGGCGCTTCAGTGCAAAACGGAATACACTGAAAACGGCAGCATATCCGCCCACCATTGCCAAAAGTATTAGCGCCGCTACCGGACCAGCAGACAGCACCTGAGCTTTGGGCGTGCTCAGAATGGAGACGAAGAGTTCGAGCGGAAGGGCATAGAGCATGACCAGTCGCGTTAGAACGCCTGCCTGCTGGGCATCGAAATCTTTACGGTATGCGGCAAAATAGCCGAAGCCCAGTGTGACCAGAATGGGCAAAATAGCCTGGATGATCGTGAGCAGCAGGTTGGGCGAAGAGGTCATGAGATGCTCATAGAAAGGCAGAAGTTCCAGGTGTCGCTATTCTCTTTCGTAATGACATCGTTATCATCCGTCCATCCCTGCCGCTGGAAGCGATTGACCAAAAAGAGCGGGTGATGTCTTTGTAGAATGCTTTTGCTTCAATTCTTGCTCTGGGCGAACCATGCAATCCATTTTTGACACCTTGCTCAGTTTCATCCTGATGCTGCTGGGCTTTATTGTCGCGGCCGTAGCTTTTGTGGAAGTCGCTGCGCGTGCCGTATTGAGTAGCATTGGGATACATGGACAATTTCAGACGGTTCTTCTTCTTTGTCTGTTATGCGCTCTAATTATTGTGGCATTTCGTATTTTTGGACGCTTACTGGCGGTACTTCTGACCGCTGCTTTTGTTGTTTATTTATTGCACTCTCTACTTGGTATTCCACACAATGTCCCTGTCAGGGGCAGCGCGCAGGAGAAGACAATTACTTTGTGAAGATATGGTGTCCGCGAGAGGATTCGAACCTCCGGCCCCAGGATTCATACCACTTCGACTTTCGCCGCCATGCCCTTGAGCATGTTCGTGGTCTGGACTGTCTCTTCACCACAGCCCCCTAAGCGGCCAAGGTGTCACCCGTACAGTCTCTACACCTTCTTTCCGACTAATGCGGAAAGCTTGGCTCGGGATTGGCACGGCTCAAGTGAACCAGAGCGTTCCCCGAATTTGAGTGAATCCACCATGAAGTTTCCTGTCATGGCGCCCAATTCAGACCTTAGGAATCCTGTGCTCTATCCTGCTGAGCTACGCGGACACACGAGGAGCTAGTTATCCTAAGATGCTTTCACCTGCAAGCAGCGCTCTGGATAGCCTTAATATTGAAAAAAATGTTATTATTTTGCAAACTAAATATGATATCAGTGAAGCGGAAACGTTATTCATTCCGTAATTTAATTATCAAATTAACATAAAAACGTAAATCATATTTCCAATTATCGGGTTTTTGGCGTATTTATATGTCTAAATTTGGAGGCAAAAATGTAAGAACATTCTTGCACTTTCGTGTTGTCTGTGGTTCCAGTCATCCCTGTCTACATAGTTTTTTGATATCAAACTTTCAGAAGTGCCTGTGTCAAAAGCTGTCTCTGATGAAGTGCCATAGTCTTGGCTTATCCGGTGGATAGGTTGAGAAAGCAGTACGTAACTGGGTGGTATATCTTTGCCTCAATGTATGAGTGCGAAGAATTGCTATCCTCGAAATAGACCCCTCCATAAAGATTTCAAGAAATCTTCTGATGGGGTGTGGTTGCTGAACATTATCAGCGCCTGGGTAGGGAGGATGGTAATGCCACAGCCTGTTCCTACAGCGAGCGTTTTGAAACGCCTGTTTCAGGGCTGTTAGGGTTGAGGGTTGCTAGCCATGGTTTCGCATCGAATATCTGATCGAGATAGTCTGCGTCCTTTTCATGCGTTTCGGTCTGACTGCGGGTATTGATGGGTATGACTAAGATGCTTTCAAGTTCAGTGCGCCAGGCCCGCGAAGCAGACCCTACACTTCTCCGTCTCAAGCTTATTGGGCAAATGGAAGCGCGCACCCTGACGGGGGAGAGTGTTCTTCCTGTTGGGGGTAAAACGCGCGCGCTTCTGGCTATTCTGGCTCTGTCTGACAGGAAGCCCGTCCTTCGTTCCCGACTGGCTGAACTGCTATGGAGTCGTCGGCCAGAAGATATGGCGCGCGCTTCATTGCGGCAGGAAATTCACCGTCTTTTGGACGCTCTGAGCCCTTTGGGCGTCGAGATCATAGATGTGCAGCGGCATTCTCTTATGCTGAAGCCTGCTCTGACGTCTGTGGACGCTGAACGTATCCTCACGGCCAGTGTCAGGACCATCGACAGTATCCCTGCGCCAGAGGAAGTGCTGCTTGGGGAGCTTAGCGGAATCGATGTTGCACTGGATGAGTGGCTCAGTCAGCAGCGTGCACGGCTCTCACATCATCTTCTCGGGCTCTACGAAGGCTGTCTGCGCGAGTTGACTGACCCAGAGCAGGTTGATGACGTTACGGATCGTCTTCTCAAGGTTGATGCCCTGAATGAAGCCGCATGGCGTGCCAAGATTCAAAGTGCTTTGCGTCGCGGTGAGCAGGCAAGGGCTGTTCTCCTAGCGGAGCAGGCCGTACGAGCCTTTGGGCAGGAAGAGGGGCATGTGGCAGGCCCTGTTACCCAAGCGTTAATTTCCAGTGTTCTGAAAGCAGCGGGGCTCGAGCCGAGCATTGGGGCCGCAGGTATTGCCGAGCTGGACGGCGCTTCGGTGCTATTTTCAGGCAACGACGATACTCTTGCTGTTCCTACAGGTGCACAGCGTACAGATCCGATGCTGGCATTACCCCTTCATCTTTCGCAGATGGCAACCGGGCAGTCCCGAAAGATCTCCCTGCTTGTATTGTCGCCGTTTACGGCGGACGGTTTGAAAGATGCCGAGCTGAAGTGCGCGACCAGCTTGAGCGATCAGTTTGAACTTCTGTTCGTTCATGTCGACACTTTTGATATTGTGGCAAAGCCTGAAGGTTTCGTTCCAGACCCGGCCAACCCCCTTGCATCGTATCGCGGCCTCGGCGCCGATTATGTGGTGACCGGCGCGGTTCGGGCCGGTGCCTCGGATAATGCTTTCCGGCTTATCCTGAAGGTTCTGGATGTTCGGGCCGGTGGTTTTATCGTCTGGGGCACTTACTACGATCTGCCTGATCTGGACCCGATGTCAGTCAGTAACGGGCTGATGGGGCCTGCAACGGCAATGCAGTGGGGCCTTCTCCTTGCGGAGGCACGCCGTACGGCGAACCGCGCAGACAGTGAACTCTCCGCTCTGGGTAAAGCGACCAGGGTTTTCATGTTGCTGTTGAAGCGGGACAATGCCCTGTTCCCGAGGATTAGTCAGCTTCTTGACGCTGCGGGGATTGAAGATCCGCGGGAAGGTACCGTGGCAGTGATGCAGGTGCTCTACTGCCTGATCCGCTACGAAAATGATTGGAGTGCGGCGGGAACAGCATTGCTCGCGCGTGGTATCGAGTTTGCGCGCCTGTTGGTTAATCTTAAGCCGGATGCGCCTGGGATGGCCATTCTTTTGTCCACTCTGCTGATGCACGATCCGGCATCTGTGCCTCTGGCACGTTCCATTATGCGGATGTGTGAGAAGTCTATGGCTGGGGCTTCAAGCATGCATAACATGCACGATGTGCTGCTATGCCGCGTCCTGTTACATGTTCTGGATGGAAATCTGGCTGAGGCGGCCGCGGTAGCAGGAAAGCTGCGTCACAATCCGTATCATTCTCCACTTTCAACACTGATCAGACCGTTTTTCATGATGGTCATGATGTTGGGCGGAGAACGTCAGGACGTCATTGAAATGGGGCGTCTGATGGCCGGGCTGCACCCCAATTACTCGAGCACGCTGGTCTATTATCTGGCAGCTCTGGTGCTTGAGGGCGAAAGTACTGAGGAAATCCAGCAGGTTCGACAGCATTTGCACCGTCTGGTTCCAGATCTGACAATTGAGAAGATTTTGAGTCGTTTTCCGTATCTGAGTGCGGCCAAAAAGGCGGAGCTGCGGCAGGCTTTCAGCTCAACAGGTCTTTTATAAAGCGCTCATGTGCAGGTAGGGCGCTTGGCCTTACCCGATGAGCGCGATATGAACACGGAATTGATGTTGCCCGGATTCAGGTTTCGCCAGTCTGTCTCCATGCCCGTGACGGCCCTGGCCCGGCCCGCAGGACCACCATGATGTCTCGTATGCAGATGATTGTTTCCAGCTCTTCCCGCCGTTCAGCGCTTCGGACGGCCGTGGGCATTCTTGCTCTCGGTACAGTTGCTGCCTGTGGCGGCGCTCGCGATCCCAGCAGCCTTACTGCGCCCCGCAATCATCTGCTCGGCGTTGATCGCGGGGCAGAAGGTGGCGCTGACCAGCTTAAGGGCGGCGTTAATGCCTATCTGTGGCGTGGCGCGATCGATACGCTTTCGTTTATGCCGCTGGCTTCCGCCGACGCAGTCGGTGGTGTCATTCTGACGGACTGGTATCAGCCGCCGTCCAGCAAGGGGGAGCGCTTCAAGATTGCTGCGTATGTGCTTGACCGCCGTATGCGTTCTGACGCGCTTCGCGTGTCGGTATTCCGGCAGGTGTTTCAGGACGGCGAATGGCAGGATACTCCGGTTTCAGCCACGACCACGTCTGACATTACGACCCGCATCCTGACCCGCGCCCGCCAGTTGCGTGCAGAAAACGGCGAACAGGGTAACTGAGTTAGACATGAGCGACACGACACATACGGCTTTCGATTTTCAGTCCCGGGAGCCGTTCTGGCAGGCAGAGTGGAAACAGCGGAATGTATTTGCTGTTCCAGATGTGCCTCCGGCTGATCGGCCAAAGTATTACGTTCTGGAGATGTTTCCGTACCCCTCCGGCCAGCTGCATGTTGGCCATGTGCGGAATTATACGCTTGGAGACGTCGTAGCGCGTTATAAGCGCGCCCGAGGGTTTTCGGTGCTTCATCCCATGGGATGGGACGCTTTTGGACTGCCCGCTGAGAATGCAGCGCGGGAACGTAATGTGCATCCAGGCAAGTGGACGATGGAAAACATCGCCACAATGCGCGGCACGCTGCAACGTCTTGGCTTTTCCTTGGACTGGGACCGCGAAATCGCGACCTGCCTTCCGGAATATTACGGCAAGCAGCAAAAACTGTTTCTGGACATGCTCGCCGGTGGTCTGGTTGAGCGTCGGGATTCGTCTGTAAATTGGGACCCAGTCGATGAGACGGTTCTGGCCAATGAGCAGGTTGTCGAGGGACGCGGATGGCGGTCCGGAGCGCTGATTGAGAAGAAAGTTCTTTCTCAGTGGTTCCTGAAAATCACTAAATTTGCTCAGCCGCTGCTTGATACGCTGGGGCAGTTGGATCGCTGGCCGGAACGCGTGCGGACGATGCAGGAGCGCTGGATTGGGCGTTCAGAAGGTGCGCGTGTCCGTTTCGCTCTTCATAGCCCGCCGTCGGGCTTCGACATTGATCTGGATGGTATCGAAGTCTTTACGACCCGGCCGGATACGCTATTCGGATTGAGCTTCATTGGTATTGCCGCGGATCATCCGCTGGCAGCCAAGGTCGCGCGGACCAATCCTGCTGCGGCTGAATTTATTGAAGAATGCCGTCGTCTTGGAACATCCGAAGAGGTAATTGAGGCAGCTGAAAAGCGTGGCTTCGATACGGGTCTTCGCGTCAGCAATCCTTTGAATCCAGATCAAACGGCACCTGTCTGGATCGCCAATTTCGTGTTGATGGATTATGGCACGGGGGCAGTGTTTGGATGCCCGTGTGGCGACCAGCGTGATCTTGATTTTGCTCACAAGTATGATCTCGCCGTGCCGCAGGTTCTGCTGCCCGCTGGTGAAGATGCTGAGACATTCCGCGTTGGCCGGAAGGCAGTCTCGGGCGAAGCTACGCTCTACAATTCAGGATTCCTGGATGGTCTGGCTGTTGCAGTCGCCAAAAAGACTGTTATCGAGCGTCTCGAAGGCATGGGCGTTGGGCATGGCGTCGTAAACTGGCGTCTGCGGGACTGGGGAATTTCCCGTCAGCGCTACTGGGGCTGCCCGATCCCCATTATTCACTGTGAGAAGTGCGGTGCAGTTCCGGTTCCGGATGATCAGCTGCCAGTTGTTCTGCCAGAAGATGTGACATTTGATCGGCCGGGCAACCCGCTGGATCATCATCCGACCTGGAAGCATGTTTCCTGCCCAAGCTGCGGGTCTGCCGCCACGCGTGAAACAGACACGTTCGACACGTTTGTGGACAGTTCCTGGTACTTCGCCCGCTTTACCAGCCCGCACGCGCCGACGCCGACCGTACCGGCTGCGGCTGATGGCTGGCTGCCCGTCGATCAGTATATCGGCGGCATTGAACATGCGATCCTCCATCTGCTCTATGCGCGCTTCTTTACCCGCGCCATGCATGAGACGGGTCATCTGGGTCTGGATGAGCCGTTTGACGGCCTCTTCACTCAGGGCATGGTCACGCACGAAAGCTACAAGGACGGGGCAAACTGGCTCTATCCGGAAGAAGTCGAGCGTCGCGGCGATGTGGTTGTCCGACGTGACACGGGAACGCCCATTCAGGTCGGACGCTCTGAAAAGATGTCCAAGTCCAAGCGCAATACGGTCTCTCCGGTAGAGATTATTGAGCGTTTTGGTGCTGATACGGCGCGGTGGTTTGTTCTGTCTGACAGTCCGCCAGAGCGTGACATGGAGTGGACGGCGTCCGGCGTAGCTGCTGCGGCCCGGTTTGGGCAGCGCTTGCACCGTCTGGTTTCCGCTGTGGCTGCGGCTGATCCGATTGACAGTGCGCATGGCTCGGCTGGAGATGATCTGCGCCGTGCTACGCATCGTGCCATTGCCGCCGTCACAGAAGCTTTGGAAGCGTTCACGCCGAACGTGGCAGTGGCTCGACTGCATGAGTTGACCTCCGCTCTGGCAGAGGCGCAGGGCAAGGAGGGGGCTGGTTTCTCTGCTGCACGACGGGAAGCTGCCTCCGCTCTGTGCCTGCTGTCTGCGCCAATGATGCCGCATCTTGCTGAAGACATGATGGCGGTTCTCGAACCTGGTGGTGAACTCGTTGTGGATCGGGCATGGCCCGAGGCGCAGGATGAGTGGCTTGCAGTTCAAAGCGTTACGATTGGTGTGCAGGTGCTTGGAAAGCTGCGTGGAACAATCCAGGTGCCACCAGATGCACCGAAGGATGAGGTTCTCGCTGCGGCAAAGGCTGAGCCTAATGTTGCCCGGGCCCTTGAGGGCAAACGTCTGGTGAAGGAAATCCACGTTCCCAACCGGATCGTCAATTTTGTGGTAGCAGGCTGATCGTGAAACGTCGCAGTTCCCTGACCCTTTCTGCGTTCCTTCTGCTGGGAGGATGTGGTTTCACCCCGCTCTACGGCAAGATGGATACGAAAACCGATATTTCGGCCGAACTCGCACAGGTTTACGTCGCGAATATTCCGGGAAGATATGGTCAGGAACTGCGACTGGCCTTGCAAAAAAATCTTGCAGGTGCCGGTCCTGAAAATCCTCAGCATTATATGCTGCGGGTCAATTCCGGTGCCAACAGTGAAGCCATTGATATTCACCAGGACAATACAGCGGGGCGTATCCGTGTTTCTGGTTCAGCGCACTGGCAGTTGTTTACGGTAGAGCAGTCTCCCCAGTTAATCACGCAGGGAGATGCGACAACGCTTGACGGTTATAGCGGCAGTTTCGAGCAATATTTTGCTCAGACGCTGAATGACGAAACGACCAAGGGACGTGTTGCGGATACTTTGGCTCAAAGTCTCACACAGCAGCTCGCCGTCTGGTTCCGCTCCCATAACATGCCGTCCAATGCGGCCCCTGTTGATATGCCGAGATATATCAACACGGACAGAATGCCGTCCGATAACGGGTCTGCGACGGATCGCGTTGGCGTGGATGGCTTCCCGGCCTCCGCGACGGGACGTCTCTCTCAAGGCACCACAAGCAATTAATGAAAATTGAGGCCCGTAACATTGGCCGTGCCCTGTCCGATGCCGGAACATGGCGCGCCATTCTTCTTCACGGTGAAGACACGGGGCTAATACGGGAAAGAGCGGCTCAGGCCGTTCGGCTCGTTGCAGAGACGCTGGACGATCCATTCCGCGTCTCCCAACTCGATCGCGAGACGCATGATCGTCTTGAGGAAGAGGGGACTGCCCTGTCGTTGATCGGTGGTCGGCGTGTTGTGTGGGTTCGCAGTGGCACAGACGCCCTGACCCCCATGCTGACGCGTGCTCTGGAAGTCTCGACAGACACGTTGATTGTGATTGAGGCACCCGGCCTTACGTCACGATCCACGCTGCGTGCTTTCGCCGAGCGGCACAAGGAAATGGCATCGATTGCCTGTTATCCTGAGGAGGGGCGGGCGTTATCCCAGACGGTGACGGATGCTTTATCCCAGGCCGCAGTTTCCATTGATCGGGATGCTTTGACCTGGCTTATGGGACGGCTGGGGGCAGATCGAAGCGGTGTTCGCGGTGAGATCGAGAAGCTGGTTCTCTATGCAGGGCCAAACGGTCGGCTTGATCTTGATGCTGTTCAGGACTGCGTGGGTGATGCGGGAGGGAGTTCTCTCGAAGATGCGGTCTTCGCTGCATTGTCCGGCCATCGGGCAGAGGCAGATCAGGCTCTGGAGCGCGCTTTGGCCGATGGGGCTAATCCCGTAGCGGTTGCGCGTGCGGTATTAAGCGTGCTGACGCGGCTTCAGAAAGTGGCACTTGCAGTGAAGGCTGGCCAAGGCCGCGCAGAAGCCATGAAAGCGCTCAAGCCGCCAATCTTCTTTAAACGGACTGCTGCATTTAATCAGGCTCTGGACCGTTGGTCTGTTGCGGCACTAAGCCGGGCTGCACGCGAAACGCAGGCTTTTGAACTGGCCTGCAAGCAAAGCGGTGTACCTGATCTGGCACTTTGCAGACGTCATATCTCGGCGCTGTGTGGCATCTGGAAAGTCTGAGTTTCCAGCGTCTGCATCAAGTGGATGGGATATCAGTGTTTTGGTTGTGGAAAACGGCGGAGTTGAACTCCGCCGTTTTGCGTTCTGGCTTAGAAGCGCGCAGACACATCCAGATAATAATATCCGCCAGCAATACCGAGCTGGTTGGTGCTCATGTAGTACTTAGGCGCACCAAGATAGCGGTTTTCCTTTGGCACGACGGAGGGGTAAGCAGCGAAGATGTTGTTGCCGCCAATCGTCGCACTCCAGCGCGTGTTGATGTTGTAGGTCACAGACGCATTGGTGGTCCATTTAGGTGCGTTCTGGAACTCACGATAGTTCGTTGTCGAGAACGCGTTCGGGCCAGTGTAATATGTCAGGTTTGATGTCGTCTGGCCGTAGCGGATTTCGTGAACTGCAACGGCCCACGTGTTGTTGGGCGAGTGCCAGCGACCGCCAAAGATGATCTTGGAGCGCGGGTAGGCTGTCGTCAGATAGGCGAGAGTGGGGATGGTCAGCAGGTTTGCACCGCTGGTGGTCGTACCCTGATGGCGCAGGCGCGTCCGGTTCAGGTTGATGGCAACGTCCCAGTCCACATGACCGAAGCGGCCGAACTCGCTTGGGTAAGTTGCATTGATGTCCAGGCCCTGTGTGCGGGTCGTGGCGACATTCGCGAACCAGTAAGCTGACAACTGGCCAGCACCCCAGTTTTCGGAACCTGACGGCAGGGGGAAGCCGTTTGCGTAGAGGGCCTTATACGCCTGTGAACCGTAGATCGTTCCGCCTGGCTGGATACGATCACGCAGATCAATTTGATAGGCGTCGACCGTGACGTGAAGCTTACGGATCGGCTCAACGATGATGCCGCCTTCGACGCTCGTGGCCTGCTCCGGCTTCATCTGTGAAGCGCCGTTAGCCAATGCACCAGTGGAGTTGGCTGCAATCAGGCCGCGAGCTGCTGTTGGGGAGACGGCAAGCGCGGAGTAATGCTGCTGGGCCAGTGTCGGGGCGTGGAAGCCACTGCTGAATGTTCCGCGAACAGCAAATCGCGGGCTGAAATCGTAGCGTGTGGAGACCTTGCCGGTTTTGGCGTTTCCAACATCTGTATAGTGCTCGACGCGGCCTGCCAGATCGACCTGCCAGTTCTTCATCAAGTGGGTAGAGATATCGACGTATCCAGACGCGACATCACGGGACCAGTTGCCGGCGTTGTAAGTTGTCGTGCCGGGGATGCCGTCAGCGCCTGTACCAGCAATGCTGTCGGCGGAGCCAGTGCCCATGGAATAGGATTCATAGCGATACGCTGCGCCGCCGGCGACGTTGATGCTGTGAGGCCAGAAAGAGAAGTTGAACTTCCGGGACAGATCGAAACTGCTCGTCCACTGGGAGTTGTTATATCCCTGCGCATTGTAAAAGTTTGTGGGCGTCCGTCCGTCGGCTTTGTAAACGGCGCTGTTAATCGTGCTGAGAGCATCAAACCGATCGAAGTCACGGCCATACACTGTGGAAAGATCCCAGTGCCAGCCAGCCAGCATACCCTTAAAACCAGCTGTCAGTTCGTAATCGTTTTCTTCCAGCCCCAGGATTGGCGAATAGCCATAAGGGTATTTTGCGGCGTATCCGGGATAGGCGCTCAGGCTCGAGGGCAGGCGGTAGTTCTGGTAGGATTCCGCATGCCGATGGGCGTAGGTGGCACTGGCATAGGCCTGAACAGTCTCGGTGATGTCGTAACCTGCAGTGATGGCGACGCTCTCACGTGTCTGTTCGGGCTGGCTCAGCACCTGGTTGGTATACTGGTTGGTACGATTGTCTTTACCGGACCGGAACGCGTGGTCCTGATGCACGAAATCGCCACCGATATGCACATAGCCACGGTTATTCAGATTAAACCCGCCATCCAGATATACACCCTGCTGGAAACCATCACCCTCGCTGGTGATGCCGGTGTTAGAGCGCATGCTCAGACCATGGTCCTGCTTTTTGGTGATGATGTTCACCACGCCAGCGATCGCGTCCGAGCCGTACTGGGCTGATGCGCCGTCGCGCAGAACTTCAATGTGATCGATCATCGACATTGGCAGCATGTCGATATCAACCGGGGTTGCGCCCTGAGACGGCCCCGGATCGGCATAAATATTGGCCGTCGTATGACGACGCTTCCCATCCACAAGCACAAGGGTTTCGTTCGGGTTCAGGCCACGCAGGGCGATGGTGTCCGTGAGGGCGCCAGCGTCAAAGCCTGCTGTCGGGACTGTCAGGGACGGCAGCAGGAGGGAGAGCGCATCGCGGAGGGTTGGCTGACCCGTTGACGTGATCTGGCGGCTTGAAACAACATCGATCGGGGAAATTGAATCCCGTGCTTTCTTGCCGAACTCACGCGTTCCCGTGACAATCACCGCCTCAGTGCCGCCGGAGACGTCCTTGGCGTGTGCGGGAGCGGCATTGCGGACTGCCTGGCTCTTGGCTTTTTTGTGATGGGTGTCCGCTGTCGGGACGGCTGCGCATAGTCCTGCAACCGGCATCATGAGGGAGGAGCCAAGAAGTGTGGTACCAAGGAGTCCCAGATGTCGGGAAGAAAAGCGTACAGCCACGATTTAACGATCTCACGAGAGTGTATTGATAATTCGACAATCTGATGTCGTGTATCGTTTTGGTCAACGCAATTTCTTGCAGTTTGATAACATTCCCGAAAATTGTGTACTGGTGTTGCTTCATTCCCTCAGTTGGGGCGTTGCTCTTTGACTGACCACTTGGAGCTTGAACAGTGAAGCGTCGTCATTTTCTGCGCGCAGCATCGGTTGCGCCCGCCTCTCTCGCTGCATCCTCTCTTGTATCCCAAACCGCCTGGGCTGATGGAAATGAAGACCGGGGAACAGGCCCTTCCGGGGTATTCGAAGTGGTGGCCCGGTTTAACGGACCAGGGCCTTCGGGCGTCGTGGTTCTGCCAGATGGTCGCATTTTCGTTGGTTTTCCGCGTCATGCAGTTGACCATAAGGGTGCGACCCTCGGTGAACTCGTGAAGGGAAGGGTGGTTCCTTATCCTTCGGTCGAGGAAAGTATGCCCGGCAGCCGCGCGGCCGCGGATTGCCTCGTATCCATTCATGGCATGACGCTGGACGCAAAAGGCAGGATCTGGGCGATTGATGATGGCAAAAGAGCCGGTCACCCGCTGGCGCCAGGGGCTGCCAAGATCATTTGTGTCGATCCGCAGACCAACACCATTGTTCACAGGATTATCCTGAAAGCGCCGGTGCTTCTGCCGGACAGTCATATGAATGATCTGCGTGTGTCCTTGTCCCATGGAGCGCAAGGCACGGTATTCGTAACGGATTCTTCATTCGGGACGAAGCCGGGACTTGTGGTGGTGGATGTCGCGACGGGGCAGACGCGTCGTGTCCTGACGCAAAGCAAGGCCATTCTGGCGGAACAGGGCTTTCTGGCAATTGTGGAGGGCGAGCCCCGCCGATACATTCCCGGCAAGCCTCAGCTTGTTTCAGGCGGTGTGGATGGTATCGCCATCACAAAGGACGAGCAGCGTCTGTACTTCTCGCCTCTGACAAGTCGCCGTCTTTACAGCCTGCCCGTTGCTCTGCTCGCAGATGTCTCATCGGATGACGCAACGCTTGAGCCCGCGATCAGAGATGAAGGTGAGAAAGGGGTGGCAGATGGCCTCGATTTCGACCGGCATGATCGCCTTTACACAACCAACTACGAACACGACTGTATCTTACGACGTGATCCGGATGGCAGTTTCAAGATGATGCTCAGGGACCCGCGCGCTCTTTCGCCGGATGGCATTTTTGCATCCGACAATTATGTGTACTGCACGTTTGGTCAGTGGAACCGGCTGGCGTCTTTCAATGAAGGCAAAGACCGGCGCGTTCCGCCCTATCTACTGGTCAGGTTCCCGATTGAAGAGCCGGAAGCCTACAATGCCCTACCCGAGGGGGCACCATCCAAAGCCGGGACACCGGGGGATTAAAAACGAAAAAGCCCTCGACCAGAGGACTGGGTCGAGGGCTTTTTCGGGCTTGGAGCCTTCAGGCTGTCTGCTGCGGAGGCAGCTGGTCTTCTGTCGTGTGCTTGTCCACTGCCGCAGGAAGCAGCTGTGCAATAGCCGGAAGAATGGTTGCTGCCGGAAGACCTGTCTTTGCGACAATCATCTGAATCTGCTCGTTCGTCAGTAGGTTGCGGAGTTCATCCGTGGTGATGGGCAGGTTCTCGCCATTGCCAATCCAGGAATGGATCTTTTCATCAAGGCCTGCGCTCTTCGCCTGTGCAATGAGCATGTTCAGGCCTTCGCCTTTGAGCATATCCCCAAAGCTACCGCCCAGCTTGTCGCCGAGTTGGCCGCCGAGGGCGCCCATGGCCTGATTCACGATGTTACCGAAAAAGCCGCTCATGGCGCATGTTCCGTTTTTGATGCGGCCTGAACGCCGCTAGGAGAAAAAAGGCCGACCCAAAATGATCGGCCCGGCTTTAAATCAGGACGCCCGTTTCTTGTTCAGTTCCTGAGGAACTTCGACGTCAATTTCGAGCATTGAACAGCCACTGCCACGGTCGACCTTGATCTTGACCTTGTCCTGATCGACGGCGACGTGGCGTGCGATGACTTCCATGATTTCTTTGTGAAGCTGCTTGATCAGGTCTGACTCACCTTCTTCACCTGCGCCACGTTCGTGAGCGAGAAGAATCTGGAGGCGATCCCGTGCGACAGCGCTACTGGACGTCTGCTGACGTTTTGCGAAAAGGTTTGCGAGGAAGCTCATGCCGCACCCTTCTTGCCAAGGAGCCAGTCAAAGAAGCCACGCTTCTCGACCGGGACTGAAACTTCAATCTTCTCACCAGCCAGACGGCGTGCGGCTTCGAAATAGGCGCGCGCCGGGAGGCTTTCTGGAGAGGACAGGGTGACAGGAGCGCCAACGTTGGACGCCTTCAGAACATCATCACTTTCCGGCACAATACCAACCAGCGGGATGGAAAGGATTTCCAGAACGTCTTCAACGCTCAGCATTTCCTTGCGGGCAGCGCGGATCGGGTCATAGCGCGTGATGAGAAGGTGCTTTTCAATCTTCTCGCCGCGTTCGGCCTTTTCGGTTTTGCTATCCAGCAAGCCGATAATGCGGTCTGAGTCACGTACGGAGCTGACTTCAGGGTTCGTCACGATGACCGCAGCGTCAGCATGGTACATGGCGAGTTGCGCGCCGCGTTCAATGCCGGCCGGGCTGTCACAGATAACCCAGTCAAACTTCTCGCGAAGTTCTTCCATGACGCGGGCTACGCCTTCTGACGTCAGCGCGTCTTTGTCGCGCGTCTGGGATGCCGGAAGAATGGACAGGGTTTCGCAGCGCTTATCGCGGATCAGAGCCTGGGACAGTCTTGCGTCGCCCTGCACCACGTTGATGAGGTCAAACACAACGCGACGTTCTGCACCCATCACCAGATCAAGGTTACGCAGGCCAACGTCAAAATCCACCACAACGACGTTCTGGCCGCTCTGCGCGAGTGCGGCGCCGAGAGCGGCGGTCGATGTCGTCTTGCCGACGCCACCCTTGCCTGAGGTGACAACCAGAACCTTGGCCATGAATACTCCAAAAACTGCTTCTGTGACGTAATGCCGCCCGTTGTGCGGAACCCGCGCCTGATGCCTTATCCTATGGGATAGTAAAGCCTTACGGCAACACGGGAATAAGGGCTGTTTCGTGGCATGAGGTCACTTTCTTGCAGTTCCCGCCTCCGGATCAGCGCGGAAGAGGCAAAACGCGGACCCGATCCTCATCCAGAAGGACCTGTGCGGGCTGGCCGAAAATCGCAGCGTCAATGTCTTCCGTAACGGCGTAAAAGCCATCCAGAGCAAGGAGTTCGGCCTCCATTCTGGAAGCAAAAATCCGCGCTTCAGACTTACCGCCGACACCGGCAATCGCGCGACCACGTAACGAACCGTAAACGTGGATAGAACCTGCCGCGACGATCTCCGCTCCTGATGAAACTGAGCCGATAATGATCACGTCGCCCTGCATGTGCTGGATGCACTGTCCTGAGCGGATGGCGCCGTCGAGGATCAGCGTTTGCCCACTTACTGGCGCCGTGACGGCTGTTGCATCTGCTGCGGCCCCTTGATCGGGAAGCTCCACTTCGCCGGAAGGGCGGCCGCCTTCGAAAGAGGCAGGCCAGTCCCACCCCGCGACAGCCGGCCATGAACGATCACCCCCTTCAATGCTGATGATCCGCACGCCACGACTGCGGATATCTTCCAGGAGGGTTGGCAAGCCCGGTGTTTCTTCCGAGAGAAGTCCGAGGTCGAGAATCACCGGCTTTCCGCTGAAAAGGCCGCCGGAACGGACGACCTGCTGATCCAGGCCAGCCAGCCAGAGGTTCAGGGGAGCCTCCGGTGACAGGACCAGCGCCAGAAAAGAGCGGCCGCGGGCACGGATGCGCATCGGGGAGGAGGCGTGAGAAGCGGATGCGGTGTCTGACATCGGAAAATTCGTTGGCCCTGTATGGAAGCAATGACGGAGGCTCTTGTGAGCGCGGAATGGCTGACTTAGAACATGAAGAATGCGTATCCTGCATCACCTTCCACTCTCCCCGCAATGCCGTCTTGTCCGGCTTGTGCTCGGCGAGAAGAGACTGCCCTGTGAACTCGTGATCGAACGGGTGTGGGAACAGCGCGAGGAATTCCTTGCTCTGAACCCTGCTGGTGAGGTTCCGGTTCTTGTTGAAGAGAACGGGCTTGCCGTACCTGGCGCCCGCGTCATCTGCGAATATCTGGATGAAGCCTATCCGGATACACCCCTGCTTGGCCGTACGCTTGCCGAACGTGTCGAAGTCCGTCGATTGATGGACTGGTTTGAGACCCGTTTCGGGCAGGAAGTGACACGCAACCTGCTGGGCGAAAAAGTTGACAAGCGGTTGTATGGCCGTGGTCACCCAGACGGAAACGTCCTGCGGGCCGGTTACGGCAACATGCGCTTCCATCTGGACTATATCGGCTGGCTGGCAGAAACGCGGTCATGGCTTGCGGGGCCATCTATTTCGATGGCTGACTTCGCTGCTGCTGCGCATCTCTCGGCGCTCGACTTCATTGGGGATGTGAACTGGGCAAAAGCGCCGGCCGCCAAGGACTGGTATGCTCGGGTGAAGTCCCGTCCGTGTTTCCGCGGCCTTCTGACTGACCGGATGAGTGGCATTACGCCGCCCGGTCATTATGCGAATCTGGATTTTTGAGCGGGAGCTGTCCGTGACATTTGATGTGGTGGTCCTTGGGGCTGGTGCGGCTGGCCTCATGGCTGCCGCAACAGCGGGACGTGGTGGCGCGCGCGTACTGGTTCTGGATCATGGGGCCGAACCCGGACGCAAGATCCTGATTTCGGGCGGTGGGCGCTGTAACTTTACGCATCTGGAGACAGGGCCAAACTGTTTCCTGTCCCAGAACAAGCATTTTGCGCGCTCAGCGCTGGCACGTTACACCCCGCGTGATTTCGTGAAGTTGGTGGATCGCTATCAGATTGCCTGGCACGAGAAGGCCAAGGGGCAGTTGTTCTGCGATGGGTCTGCCCGTCAGATCGTGGATATGCTGGTGTCTGAATGTCAGGATGCTGGTTGTGAAGCGCGGATGGAGACCCGGATCACGGATGTCGAGGCCGATGCGGACGGCTTTGTCGTTCGCACAGATGCCGGGGATGTTCGAAGCCGTTCTGTAATTCTGGCAACCGGCGGTCTGTCCATTCCCAAACTGGGCGCTACGGACCTTTCCCTGCGGATCGCACGATCCTTCGGTTTGAAAATTGTCCCGACTGCTCCTGCTTTGGTGCCGTTGGTCCTGGATGATGCGGACCCTTCTCTGGCGGGTGTCTCTCTGGATGTCGTGACAACTTGCGGGAAAAAAGGGCCTCGCTTTGCCGACGGGATGGTTTTTACCCATCGTGGGCTGTCAGGCCCGGCCATCCTCCAGATTTCCTCTTATCTTGAGGCAGGCAGCACGGCTCATATTGACCTGATGCCAGGGCGAAATGCGTTGGAGGTTTTGCTGGCGATCAAGAAGGCACGTCCGCGCGCGCTTCCTCCCAGCCTGCTTGAAGCGCTCCCCGCGCGTCTGGCGAAAGAGCTGGCTGCCGGGCTTGGAGACGTCATGCTGGCCAATCAGCCGGACAAGAATATCAAAGCGCTCGCAGAACGTCTGTCCCGATGGGAAGTCCGTCCTTCTGGAACGGAAGGGTACGCGAAGGCCGAAGTTATGCGCGGAGGGATCAATACGAGCGGTCTCTCCTCCCAGACAATGGAAGTGCGGGACGTCCCGGGACTGTATGCGATTGGTGAAGCAGTGGATGTCACGGGATGGCTGGGTGGCCACAATTTCCAGTGGGCCTGGTCCAGCGGTGTTGCTGCAGGGCAGGCTGCTGCTGCCCGTTTGTAGGCTTGTGCGCCACAGGATTGCCATATCGGCATAGGATGCCCGCAACTGATGAGCGGAAGATCCGTTTTGCGCTCACATGAATTGTTTTGAGAGGGTCATGTTGATGTCTGGTTCTATTCGCCGTTCAGCCCTGCGTGCTGTTGCAGGCCTTTCATTCCTGGGATTGGGTGCGTGCGTCGGAACGGCCGCGCCGGGCCCTGTTAACCCGTCAGCGCCTGTCGCCGGGTATGGCTATACCTGCAAGGCCGGAATCTACACCTGCAAGATGCCAACTCAGGTTCCTCTGGGCACCTCCTGTTCCTGCCCGGGACTGGGCGCAGCAAGCTACGGCAACATCCATCAGCCCTGAGGCTGCCAGGATTGGACATGAGCTCCTAAGGGGCTAGAACCGCGCCATGCAGGATGGGAGTTCCGGTATGGTGCAGTTCGTTCCATGGATTATTGCAGCAGCGGCTCTCGTGGTGGCTGCACTGGCATTATTGCGTGGTAATAGCGGGGAGGTCGCCCGCTTGCTGGACCGTGAAGCCGATGAGCGTGCGCGGGATGCGGACTATCAGCGAGCGCATCTGGCCGAGGTTGAGCGTGTCCTGTCCGGTCGGATGGATGCTCTTCGGCTTGAAACCAGTGAAAAGCTTGGTGATCTCGCGCGGCGCGTTGGGCAGGATCAGGCTGAAGGGCGTGTTCTGCTCTCTGATGCGTTGCGTGACATGGCACAAAGTCAGAACGAGCAGATCGAGCGGATCCGTCTTGCCGTAAATGAACAGTTGCACGGTGCTGTCGAAAAGCAGATGCAAACCAGCTTTCAGCGCGTGGTTGAGCAGTTCAGTGCGATGCAGAAAGCTCTCGGTGAGGTCACAAGCGTTACAGCCCAGATCGGAGACCTCAAGCGTCTGTTCTCGAACGTCAAAACGCGCGGTGGCTGGGGCGAGGCACAGTGCCGGGCTATTCTGGACGATATTCTTCCGGAAGGGAGTTATGACACCAACTTCCGACTGGGAGACAGCGGAGAGTCGGTAGAGTTTGCTATTCGAATGCCTGTGAAAGGACATGTTGCTCCCCGCCTGGCGATTGACAGCAAATTTCCTACGGAGGCTTACGAGCGGCTTTTGAATGCCTCAGAGCTTTCGGATGCATTGGCTGAAAAGGCTGCAAGGCGCGAGCTTGAAACGGCGATCAAATTCGAGGCGCGCAAGATCGCGTCCAAGTATATCCGGCCACCTGTCACGGTTGAATTCGCCGTCCTGTATCTGCCGACGGACGGTCTTTACACTGAAATTGCCCGGATGCCCGGCGTTATTGATGAAATCGGGCGGTTGTATCGGGTGATTGTCATGGGGCCATCATTGCTACCCGCCATGCTGCGTACGGTACATCTCGGTTATGTGACGCTTGCGCTGGAAGAGCGGACAGAAACCATTGCAAGCCTGCTGGGAGCGACACGGCAGGAAATGCTTCGGATGGATCAGGTTCTTGAACGGTTGCAGCGGAATGCCGGTACGATGGGGAACACGATCGAAGAGGCGCGCCGCAGGACCCGTGTTCTTGGGCGTCGCCTGAGATCGCTGGATGGTATTGATAAAACGGATGAGGAGCAGGACGAGATTGATAGTCTGGAAGCTTAAGACTGATTTTAATTGGATGACAGGATATATTCCCGCATGTGACAGTTATGAGCATGATGCCCGTACCTGAGCACGAGGCGGTCTCCCGCCCGATTGAGCCTGTCATTCGTCTCCTGCTGATTGAGGATGATGAAAGTATTGCGTCGGAAGTCTCCGAAGAACTGAAGACGCGCGGTTATGATGTGACGTGGGTCGATAATGGCATTCTGGGCCTCGAAGCTGCCCAGTCCGGTCAATACGACCTGATGGTCGTTGACCGTATGTTGCCTGAGATGGACGGCCTGAGTGTTATCGAGGCCCTGCGCCGCCAGAAGATCACACTTCCTGTTCTGGTTCTTTCCGCATTGTCCGCAGTTGATGACCGTGTGAATGGCCTGAAGGCGGGCGGTGACGACTACCTTACAAAGCCGTTCGCCATGGAAGAGCTTGCCGCCCGATTGGAGGCTTTGCTGCGTCGTCCCACGGATAGCCGTGTAACGGTTCTGAGGGTTGGCCCGCTTGAAATGGACCTGATTGAGCGCAAGGTGTCTCGCAGTGGCCGGGACGTTGAGCTTCTGCCGCGTGAGTTCCGTCTTCTGGAATACATGATGCGCCGCCCAGGCACCGTTCTGACCCGAACGATGCTGCTTGAGGACGTTTGGAACTACCGCTTTGTGCCACAGACCAATCTGGTGGACGTGCATATCGGCAAGTTGCGCAGGAAGATTGATCTTCAGGGCGAAACGCCGCTGATCCATAGCATCCGGGGCGCGGGGTTCAGTCTGCGTGTATCGGACTGACATTTTCCGGACGGCCACGTTCCGGCTGACACTGGCATTTGTGGTGGCGATGATCGGCGGCATCACGATGCAGTTCCTGCTCGTCTATGCCCAGATGAACGGTTACGAAAGTGCTCGTTCCAGCGATTTGCTTCGGCGTGAGGCAGCCCTTCTCGTTCAGGAGACACCTGAGCGTCTGGAAGACGTCGTCCGGGAACGAAGCAAGACGGACCTGCGCGTCATTTTGAATGGCGCTGGCCTGTTCGACCTGAATCACAACCGTATTGTTGGTGACATTCGGCGTTGGCCTGAAGGGCTGGAGGTGTCTAACCGGACGCGTCGGCTCAAAGTCGCCCCCCCGGGGGACACACCCTATGAGATGCGATATCTGGCGATAGAGGTTCCGGGACCGGGTGGTGGAGCAGGGGATCGGATTCTGGTCCTTGCCCGCTCCATGCATATGGCGGATGAGCTTCGGTACATCATCAAGCGGGCTGCGTTGATTTCACTGGTACCAATGGTGCTGTTTGCGCTGCTGGCGGGATTGTTTCTCAGTCATCGGGCCTTGGCGCGGGTCAAGGAGATGCGGCAGGCCATTGAGCGGATCATGGCGGGCGATCTGCATGAGCGTTTGCCCGCTGGGCGCGAATGGGATGATATTGAGCGTCTTGCAGGCGCCGTGAACCGGATGCTGGATCGGCTTGAACATCTGCTTGATGAAATTCGGGATGTTGGCAACGATATTGCGCACGATCTTAGGACCCCACTGGCCCGTGTGCGGGCGCGGTTGGAGCGAGCACTCTCCTCGTCAGATGATCCTGTTCACCTCAAGTCCATCATCCTGCGGGCCACGCAGGATCTGGATCAGTGCTTTTCGGTGATTACGGCGCTGCTGCGTATCGGTGAAATTGAGAACGGACGTCGGCAGGCTGGTTTCACAACGATGGATCTGTCGGAGCTGGTTGCGGGTATCGCAGATCTCTATGAGCCGATTGCCGAGGCTGGCGGGTTGGCTCTGAGTGTGGAAGGCGCAGATCGCTCAATCCCACTCTATGGAGATATGGATCTTCTGAACGAGGTTCTGGCAAATCTCGTGGATAACGCCATCAAGTTCACGCCTCCAGGCGGGGATGTTGGGTTGATGGTCGGGCAGGACGAGCAGGGCTGTGCCTGGCTTCAGGTTCATGACACGGGCATCGGGATTGCGGAGGAAGAGCGGGGCGCCGTACTGGGGCGATTCTACCGTTCAGACAAAAGTCGTCACATTCCGGGAAGTGGTCTTGGTTTGAGTCTTGTATCTGCAATTCTGCATTTGCATGGGGCAACGCTGAAAATCAGTGCGTTCCGGCCCAATCAGGAACTGGCAGGATCAGTATTTACAATTCATTTTTCAGGGCGCAGTGGCTCGGATCGTAGTGCCAGTATTACATGACATTTCTGTTTCATGCCTGAATCCGGTCTTTCTTAAATTCAATTTTGCTTGTCGCACTTCCTGTGTCCGGTATGACTTGTCTCAATTTAAAGGGGACGCCCGTTGAGACTGAAAAAGACTGACGTAATCGCGCAGCTCCGATCATCCAGGAACGGGAGCATCGCAGACGCATGAATGCCATCGTCGTAACGGCCCTCAAACGGCCTTATACGTTCGTTGTTCTTTCGATCATGATCCTTATTTTTGGGGTCAGGGCGATTGTTTCGACGCCGACGGACGTTTTTCCTTCAATCAAGATCCCTATTGTTGCGATTGTCTGGTCCTATACTGGGCTCATGCCAGACGATATGTCGGGTCGTATTGTTTATTATTACGAAAGATCGCTAACAGCGACTGTCAGTAATATCGAGCATATTGAGAGTTCGTCTTACTACGGCCGTGGCATCGTCAAGGTCTTCTTCCAGCCAGGAACGAATACTGCGGTTGCGCAAACGCAGATTACGTCTGTTTCCCAGACAGTCATCAAGCAGATGCCGACCGGGGCGACGCCACCTCTGATCATTGCGCTGGATGCGTCTTCCGTCCCGGTTCTGACGTTGCAGGTCAATAATTCGACCATGTCCGGGTCGGAAATCTACAACATGGCGTCCAACCTGATTCGCCCGGCGCTTGTGCCGGTCGCGGGTGCAGCCATTCCGAATCCATATGGTGGTCTTGCGCCGGACATCATGGTCGATATCGACCCAATCAAACTTCAGGCTCACCGTCTCTCGCCTGAGGACGTTGCGAATGCGCTGAACCGCCAGAACATTGTTCTGCCGGCTGGTGATCAGAAGGTCGGGTCCATTGACTGGATGGTGAAGACCAACTCGACGCCGCTTGATCTTTCGGTCTTCAACAAAATGCCCATCAAGCAGGTGGGGAACTCCGTTATCTACCTGCGCGATGTCGCGTGGGTGCATCGAGGGGGGCCTCCCCAGATCAACGCTGTTCTGGTGAAGGGACAGCAGGCCGTTCTGATCGTCATCCTGAAAAGTGGTGATGCCTCGACTCTGTCTGTCGTCGCGGGCGTGAAGGCGCTTCTGCCTCAGATCAAGGCTACGTTGCCCGCTGGCACTACTCTGAACGTACTGACGGACGCGTCAGGCTTCGTGAAAGAGTCGGTTTTTGACGTGGTGCGTGAGATGATCACCGCTGCGATCCTGACCAGTTTGACAGTTCTGCTCTTCCTTGGTTCCTGGCGCTCTACCGTCATCGTTGCGACGTCCATTCCGCTGGCCATGCTCTGTTCGTTGATCGGCCTTAGTATTGCGGGGCAGTCGATTAACGTCATGACATTGGGTGGTCTTGCTCTGGCTGTCGGTATTCTCGTGGATGACGCGACCGTCATGATTGAGAATATCGATGCCCATCTTGAGATGGGGAAAGAGCTTGAAGACGCTATCATTGATGCAGCCAATCAGATCGTCATTCCGACATTCGTATCGACAACCTGTATCTGTATCGTCTGGCTGCCGCTTTTCGAGCTGACGGGCGTTTCCGGCTGGCTCTTCATGCCAATGGCCGAGGCCATCATCTTCGCGATGATTGCGTCCTTCATTCTCTCACGAACACTCGTCCCGACAATGGCGAACTGGCTGCTTCCGGCGCAGGTGAAGATGCACCGCGATCCGGAGTGGCATCATCGTAAGCCAGGCTTTTTCGGACGGTTCCAGAGAGGCTTTGAAGCCCGGTTTACGAGCTTCCGCGAGCATTACAAAGGCATCCTGTCTGGCCTGATTGCTATTCGCGGCCGATTTGTCGCCATGTTCCTTCTGGCGGCTGTGGCGTCCATGGCTCTGCTGTTGTTCGTCGGGCAGGATTTCTTCCCGGAAATCAAATCCGGTACGCTTCAGATGCATATGCGCGCACCGGTTGGCACGCGTATTGAAGAGACAGGCAAGATCGCTGGGCTTGCAGAAAAGCGCCTGCGGGAGATCCTGCCGGGTCAGGTCGAGAATGTCGTGAATAACTGCGGCTTGCCGTTCAGTCAGCTGAACCAGGCCATGGTGCCGTCACCGACAACGGGTGCGCAGGATTGCGACATCACGATCCAGCTCAAGAATGATGAGAGCCCTATCCCGGAATATCGTCAAAAAGTCCGTAAGGGTCTGACAGATGCGTTTCCTGGAACAATCTTCACGTTCCAGCCGGGCGACATGACCGCCAAGATCCTGAACTTCGGTCTGCCAGCGCCGATTGACGTTCAGATTTCGGGCCGTGATCTGCAGAACAACTTTGCCTTTGCAACGCATCTGGCCAAGAAGCTGCGTCATATTCCGGGTATCACGGACGTATCCGTTCAGCAGCCGATGACCCAGCCAACGTTGCTGATCAACAACCGTCGAAGCTTTGCACTGGGAACAGGCATCACACAGCGGGACGTTGCGTTGAATGCTCTCGTCACGCTGTCTGGTAGTGCGCAGGTGGGGCAGACCTACTACCTGAATGCTCAGGGGACGTCTCAGCTCATCGATGTGCAGACACCTGCGAACTATCTTCAGACCATGAATGATCTGGAAATCGTTCCAATCGACAAGGGCGACGGCAACCCGACCAACCAGAACCCGCAGATGCT
This sequence comes from Gluconobacter sp. OJA, assembly GCF_039638325.1. Taxonomy (NCBI): domain Bacteria; kingdom Pseudomonadati; phylum Pseudomonadota; class Alphaproteobacteria; order Acetobacterales; family Acetobacteraceae; genus Gluconobacter; species Gluconobacter sp. OJA. Next base: position 872,718 of record NZ_JBDIWI010000001.1, read on the forward strand.
GGGTGCCCTGAGCGAACTGGTTCAGACCGGTACGCCTGCGGAAATCTCACATTACAACATCATGCCGGTCTTCGATATTTACGCAGCTCCAGAGGGTACGGACCTCGGCACCCTGTCGCGCGCGGTGAACCGTGTGGTTGATGGAGAGCGCAAGGACCTGCCGCACGGATCAACCCTTGTGGTGCGCGGTCAGGCCGTGACCATGAATGATGCCTATGTGCAGCTGATTGGCGGTCTCGCCCTGTCCATTGTTCTTGTTTACCTGATCATCGTAGTGAATTTTCAGTCCTGGCTTGATCCGTTCGTGATCATCACAGCGTTGCCGGGTGCGCTTGGTGGTATTTCCTGGAGCCTGTTCCTGACCCATACGCCATTGTCTGTGCCGGCATTGACTGGTGCGATCATGTGTATGGGAACGGCTACCGCGAACGCCATTCTTGTTGTCTCGTTTGCGCGAGAGCGGCTGGATCACCACGGTGATGTTCTGCTGGCGTCTCTGGAGGCGGGATATGAGCGTATCCGCCCGGTTCTGATGACGGCGCTTGCCATGATGATCGGCATGATTCCGATGTCGATCAGTAATTCCTCGAACGCTCCGCTGGGTAAGGCCGTGATTGGTGGCCTGCTCATCGCAACAGTGGCAACGTTGCTGTTCGTTCCCTGTGTCTTTGCCCTAATGCATTACAAGCGGCCTGCTGGGCCTGAAGGAGACCGCGCGTGACCCACCCGACACAACAGGGGCAGACGCCTCAGGGAAACCGACAGGAAAGTGGATCACCCGTGCGGAACAGACTGATTCTTCTTGGTGTCGTGGTGGTTGCCATTGTGCTGGCTGCCTGGGGTATCGTTGAAAGAGGCGTGCACTATCATTCGCTCAGCGGTGTGACTGAAGAAGCAGCCATTCCGCCGGTAACGCTGATTTCTCCGCAGCCTGGGCCGAAAACGCGTCAGGTTGATCTGCCTGCCAATCTGGCTGCCTGGTATGAAGCGCCGATTTACGCTCAGGTCTCCGGCTATGTGAAGATGTGGTACAAGGACTACGGCGCGCATGTGAAGCGTGGCGATGTTCTGGCTGAAATCAATACGCCAAGCATTGATGCCCAGTTCCAGGCGGCCAAGGCGCAATATAACGTCAAACTGGCGCGCTATAACCTGGCCGTTATCACGACGCAGCGCTGGACCGCTCTGAAGGGGACGCAGGCTGTGTCCCGGCAGGAAGTGGACGTGCAGGCTGCAAATGCAGCGGCACAGAAAGCTGAACTGGAAGCTGCCGAGCATGAAGTCGAGCGTTTTCAGGCGCTGGAAGACTTCAAAAAAATTGTCGCTCCATTCGATGGAATCGTGACGTCACGTCTGGTGAACGTCGGTGACTATGTGAATGCAGGGGGTGGAAACGTGAATTCGCGCGGAACAGCCTCAGAGCTATTTTCGGTGGCAGATGTTCATCGGATGCGCGTTTTCGTCTCTGTTCCGCAGGATTTTGCGAGCGTTATTTCGCCTAAAATTACGGCTGATCTGTCTGTTCCGCAGTATCCAGGGCGCCGCTTCCGCGCCACGTTCCTAGCAACGGCAAACGCGTTCAATGCGTCTACGCGAACTGTGACGACAGAGCTGACGATCGGGAATGAGGACAATCTTCTCTGGCCGAATTCCTACGCAACGGCTCATATCGCTGCTCCCGGAAATCCGGACATTTTGATTCTTCCTGAGGGCGCTATCATTTTCCGGGCCCAGGGAATGCAGGTTGCCAAAGTTATCAACGGACATGTCCATCTGGTCAGCGTGACCGTTGGCATCAACTTTGGGACGACTGTGCAGATCCTGAGTGGTGTGACGAAGGATGACCAGCTTATTGCCAACCCGACCGCTGATCTGCTGGAAGGGGATGAGGTTCGTGTTGTGCCAACGACACCGGGCTATAACATTCCGACCAAGGCTCAGCAGGAAGAGGACCAGAAATCTGTGCGTTCGCATGATGCCAATCCGGATGAGGCTGGATCCCGTTGATGAGATTGACTGATCGCAAGCGCGGATATTTCTCCAGGCCTCGCCGTCATGTGGCGACGGCTTTGGCTGGTGTCCTGTCCATCGGTCTGGCGTCCTGCAATCTGGCGCCAGAGTACCATCCTCAGAAATTCCTCTATCCGGAAGGCTGGGAAGGGAAGGGGGTCATGGGCAACGCCCGTCCTGCGGATGACGCGCTCCGCAGTGACTGGTGGACGATGTTCAAGGACCCGATCCTGAACGAGATGGAAACGCGGATGCTGCAGGTCAATCCGGACCTGCAAGCCGCCGCAGAAGCCTTTACCCAAGCCCGGGACGTCGCGCGCGAGGCGGAGAGCAAGCTCTATCCGCAGCTCACCGGTGCAGCTCATATGAGCTATAACAAGGGCTCGGTCGGGCGGTTGTATAACAACCCGAGAACCAGTTCGTCGCTCGTGTATGAGTCAAATCAGGCTTATAGCGGTGCTGCAACCTGGGAGCCGGATTTCTGGGACTCCATCCGTAACTCAACACGGATGGAGAAAAATCTCGCTCAGGCGACGGCCGCAGAATATGCGTCAGCCAAGCTGAGCCTGGAGGCGGAGCTCGCCAGCGATTATATCGCGTTGCGGGGGCTTGATGCCCAGAATGCGGTCTATGAAGACTCAATCCATTACTTTAAGGCCGCAGTAGAAATTACGGAGCTGCGTCAGGCTGGTGCCATTGGTGCTGGGCTTGACGTTTCGCGTGCCCAGAATCAGCTGTTTTCAGCCATGGCCGCTCAGAGCACTCTGGTTGCGGACCGGCGGGTGATGGAAAATGCGATCGCCGTGCTGCTGAATACAGCGCCTGCGGGTTTCCATATTGCGCCCGTCCGCGACGTGAAGATGCGGTTTGGTGTCGTGAAGGTAAATCCGGGCTTCCCGTCGTCGCTGCTGGAGCGGCGTCCGGATATTGCATCAGCTGAACGACATATGGCCGCAGCCTCCCGGGCCATAGGCATATCACGCGCGGCGTTCTATCCGCATATTACGTTGAGCGCGGATGGTGGCTTTGAGGATGGCGGGTTTGATCTTGCCAGTGTCTCCCGGGCATTCTGGAAAATTGCAGTTCAAGCTGTGGAGCCAGCATTTACGGGTGGATTAAGGCGCGCGGCCTTGCAACGGGCCTGGTCTCAATATCGGGCTTCGGTTGATGACTATCGCGGCGTTGTCCTGTCGGCGTTTCAGGACGTGGAAAACGGTCTGACCCAGAGCGGGCAATACAAAATTGCCCAGGACCATCAGCAGAAAGCTGTTGAAGCCGCACTGCGGACGCAGAGCATGACCATGGCGCTCTACACAGGTGGATTGTCGAATTACCTGGATGCTCTCGTAGCGCAGCAGGATGCGCTTCAGGCGCGGCTTGGGCTGGTTCAGACGCAGACGTCACAGATACAGGCGACAGTCCGTCTTGTGCGCTCTCTGGGCGGCGGATGGGATGTCAGTGAGCTTCCAGGTGTGAAGCAGATCGATCCGTTTGGTGCGTTCCAGTATGAAGGATTGCACAAACCGGCACCTGTGGCGGGAATTGATGCCCATGAGTCTGCAGCTGACAACGATCTGAGCGGCGACAATGGAGCGAAAAATATCCGCGGAGGGTTGACGCACTAGGTTAAACCAGTCTAGGGGACCGCCTCACTTCGAACGCGGGAGGGGGCGGCTGTGTCCGACTCCGTTGTCACCGCGGTTCGGGAACGACAAACAGGGGAGTCCCGGATATGGCCAAAAAAGTTGTTGGCTACATCAAGCTTCAGATCCCGGCTGGTAAAGCCAACCCGTCTCCGCCGGTAGGTCCGGCACTGGGTCAGCGCGGCCTGAACATCATGCAGTTCTGCAAAGAGTTCAACGCGAAGACGCAGCAGCTTGAGCCAGGTATGCCGATCCCGGTGGTCATCACCGCGTATGCAGACCGTACGTTCTCCTTCATTACGAAGACCCCGCCGAACACGTACTTTCTTCTGAAGGCCGCCAAGATTTCCAAGGGCAGCCAGACGGTTGGTAAGGCTGCGGCTGTTGGTTCCGTGACGACGTCTCAGCTTCGCGAGATTGCTGAAACGAAGTTCAAGGACATGAACGCCAACGACCTCGATGGCGCCGTGCGTATGCTCGCAGGCTCCGCGAAGTCGATGGGTCTGAACGTGGTGGAGGGCTGATATCATGGCCAAGAACAAGCGTCTGAATGCTGCGCAGGCTACTGTCGAGCGCAACAAGCCATATGCCCTTTCCGAAGCTGTTGCTCTGGTGAAGAGCAACGCCAAGGCAAAGTTCGATGAGACCATCGAAATCTCTCTGAACCTTGGCATTGACCCGCGTCATGCTGATCAGATGGTTCGTGGTCTGATCTCCCTGCCGAACGGCACGGGCAAGACACTTCGCGTTGGTGTCTTCGCACGTGGCGCCAAGGCTGAAGAAGCTCTGGCAGCCGGTGCAGAAGTTGTTGGTGCAGAAGACCTAGCTGAAAAGATCCAGGCTGGCGAAATCGCTTTTGACCGCTGCATTGCAACGCCTGACATGATGGCTCTCGTTGGTCGTCTCGGTAAGGTTCTTGGTCCGCGTGGCCTGATGCCGAACCCGCGTCTCGGCACGGTAACGATGGACGTCAAGGGTGCGATCACGGCTGCCAAGTCCGGTCAGGTTGAATATCGCGCTGAAAAAGCCGGTATCATCCACGCTGGCGTTGGTAAGGCTTCTTTCGATGAAGCCAAGCTGGTCGAGAACATCAAGGCTCTGGTCGATGCCGTTCAGAAGGCTCGTCCGTCTGGCGCCAAGGGTACCTACATGAAGAAGGCAGCGCTGTCTTCCACGATGGGTCCGGGCGTCCGCGTTGACGTGTCCTCCTTCGAGGCTTGATTGAATTGAGGGCTTTCTGTAGAAAGCCCTCAACAAGGAATGACGCCATGTTTCGGCATGGTGGCGTAGGGGTAATTCGTTCGCGAATTGCTTCCAAACCTGTCCAAGACCGCACGTAGCGCCTCTGGTGCTTTAAATGCTCCTCTCATGGAGTGGCGAGCGTCAGGCGGGGCGCCAGTGTTTCAATGGCTTTGCCAGGATGCACTGGGTTCGCTCACTTCTGTGGACAGGCGAGCGGGATATTTTCCGGAAACGGGGGTATCCCATGGGTAACTTGGTCCGGATCGTTCCGGACTGACGAGGAGACAGGTTTTGGACCGTACGGAAAAGCGGGCCTTTGTCGAGTTCCTCGCCGATGTGTTCAACAGCACGTCCATGGTTGTCGTCACCCAGAACAAGGGTCTGACGGTTGCCGATGTGACGGAGCTGCGTCGACGCATTCGTGCGGCAGGTGCGACATATAAGGTTGCGAAGAACCGGCTGGCCAGCCGCGCTCTGGATGGGACCCAATTCGACGGCATCGCGCCACTGCTCAAGGGGCCAACGGCCCTAGCTTGGTCTGAAGACCCGGTTGCAGTTGCAAAGGTGATCGTCGAGTTCGCCAAGACGAATGACAAGCTTGTAGTGCTCGGTGGCTCCCTTGGTTCCCAGACGCTTGACGTCGCTGGAATCAAGACACTTGCCGAGCTGCCGTCTCTGGACGAACTGCGTGCGAAGCTGGTGGGTATGATTCAGACCCCCGCTACGCGTATCGCAGGTGTTGTTCAGGCTCCGGCAGGCCAGCTTGCTCGCGTCTTCGGCGCCTATGCCAAGACCGGCGAAGCCGCCTAAGAGTAAAATCAACGCTGCGGCGTAGATTTGAACCCAATCAAACAGTGCATCACGTAGGATAAGACCATGGCCGATCTGGCAAAGATTGTTGAAGAGCTATCCGCTCTTACCGTTCTCGAAGCTGCTGAGCTTTCCAAGCTTCTCGAAGAGAAGTGGGGCGTTTCCGCTGCTGCTCCAGTAGCTGTTGCTGCTGGCCCGGCTGCTGCAGCAGCTCCTGCTGAAGAGCAGACCGAATTCACCGTTGTTCTGGCCGCTGCTGGCGACAAGAAGATCAACGTGATTAAGGAAATCCGTGGCATCACGGGCCTGGGTCTGAAGGAAGCTAAGGATCTGGTTGAAGGCGCACCGAAGACCGTCAAGGAAGGCGTGTCCAAGGACGAAGCCGAAAAGATCAAGAAGACCCTGGAAGACAACGGCGCCAAGGTCGAAATCAAGTAATCAACTTGATCGGGTCGTTTCCTCTCTGAGGAGGCGGCCTCTGCGAAAGCAGACGGATAGGGCGGGGATCGCATGCGGTTCCCGCCCGATTTGCCGTTGGTGGAAATAAGAGTATAGTACGCGGCTCGCTACGTATTGAAATTACTGAAAGCCGGTCGTTCCGGTCGTCCGTGTCGTGTCAGACGTTCGTCTGACAATGAAATCCCGGGCGACTCGAAGGTCTGGTGCAGAGGGCAAGATAGATGAACGCGATCACCAAATCGTTCACGGGACGCAAGAGGATCCGCAAAAGCTTCGGGCGCATTCCCGAAATTGCGCCGATGCCCAATCTGATCGATGTGCAGCGCGCGTCCTACGAAGCGTTCCTGCAAATGAACGTGAGTCCTGACAGCCGTCAGAACTCCGGTCTGCAGGAAGTCTTCCGTTCGGTTTTTCCAATCAATGACTTTGCTGGTCGCGGTCGTCTGGACTTCGTGTCTTACGAGTTCGAAGAGCCGAAGTATGACGTTGAAGAGTGCATTCAGCGCGGTTTGACATTTGCAGCTCCGCTGAAGGTTATCCTCCGTCTTACGACTTGGGATATCGATGAAGACACAGGTTCACGCTCCATTCATGATCTGAAGGAACAGCCGGTTTACATGGGCGACATGCCGCTCATGACCAATAACGGCACCTTTATTATCAATGGTACCGAGCGTGTCATCGTTTCTCAGATGCATCGTAGCCCGGGCGTCTTCTTCGATCATGATAAGGGCAAGACGCATTCTTCGGGCAAGTATCTTTTTGCTGCCCGCGTGATTCCGTATCGTGGTTCGTGGCTGGACTTCGAATTCGATGCAAAGGACCTGATTTACGTCCGCATCGATCGTAAGCGTAAGCTTCCGGTTACGACGCTGCTTTATGCTCTTGAGGGCGCGAACTATATCGCCCAGCGCGAAGAGAAGATTGCAGAAGGCGGCGATGTCGAGGGTCTAGACATCCGGGGTATGGATCAGGATGAAATCCTGTCTTACTTCTACGACATGGTCACCTTTACCCGCATGGGTGATGGCTGGGCACGTCCGTTCGAGCCTGATGCGTTCCGCGGCCAGAAGCTGCTGAGCCCGTTGGTTGACGCTGATACCGGTGAAGTCGTTGCTGAAGCCGATGCCAAGCTGACAGCGCGCATGGTTCGCAAGATTGCTGAAAAGACCCGTGTAGTTCAGGTCGGCCGTCTTGACGTTCTTGGCTGCTATCTTGCCCACGATCTCATCAATGAGAACACTGGCGAGATCTACGGTGAAGCTGGTGAAGAGCTGACGGAAGACCGTCTGGCAGCACTTGAAGAGCTGGGAATTACAGAGCTTCCAACGCTTTCCATCGACGGTTCGCACGGTCCTTGGATCCGCAACACGCTCTCAGTTGACAAGAACACGAGCCGTGACGAAGCACTGATCGATATTTATCGTATCATGCGTCCGGGTGAGCCGCCGACCAAGGAAACCGCTGAAGCGATGTTCCGCGGTCTGTTCTTTGACCAGGATCGCTACGACCTTTCGTCTGTTGGTCGTGTCAAGATGAACATGCGTCTTGATGTAGACGCTCCGGACACCCTGCGCGTTCTGCGCAAGGAAGATATCCTGCGTACCATCAAGATCATGTGCGATCTCAAGGATGGTCGTGGCCAGATCGACGACATCGATAACCTTGGTAACCGTCGTGTTCGTTCTGTGGGCGAACTGATGGAAAACCAGTATCGCGTTGGCTTGCTTCGTATGGAGCGTGCCATCCGCGAGCGCATGGGCTCCGTCGACATCGACACGGTCATGCCGCATGATCTGATTAACGCCAAGCCTGCGGCTGCTGCCGTACGTGAGTTCTTCGGCTCGTCGCAGCTGAGCCAGTTCATGGATCAGACAAACCCGCTTTCTGAAGTGACGCACAAGCGTCGTCTTTCGGCGCTTGGCCCAGGCGGTCTGACCCGTGAGCGCGCAGGCTTCGAAGTTCGTGACGTCCATCCGACGCATTACGGTCGTATCTGCCCAATTGAGACGCCTGAAGGCCCGAATATTGGTCTGATCAATTCGCTTTCGACCTATGCCAAGGTTAACAAGTACGGCTTCATTGAGACACCGTATCGTCTTGTGAAGGACGGCATTCTTCAGGATGGTTGGAAATATCTTTCCGCCATGGAAGAAGAGAAGCTTGTTGTTGCACAGGCCGATGCGAAGCAAAGCGCCGACGGCCATCTGACGGACGAACTGGTCTCGGTTCGTAAGTCTGGTGACTTCCGCGTTGTTCCGCCTGAGCAGGTTACGGCTTGTGACGTATCACCGAAGCAGCTTGTTTCTGTTGCCGCAGCTCTCATTCCGTTCCTTGAGAACGATGATGCGAACCGCGCCCTGATGGGTGCGAACATGCAGCGTCAGGCCGTTCCGCTGGTGAAGGCTGATGCCCCACTGGTTGGTACGGGCATGGAAGCAGCCGTTGCACGTGACTCTGGCGCGACAATCGTCGCCAAGCGTGACGGTATTATCGACCAGATCGATGGTGCTCGTATCGTTGTCCGCGCGACCGACGATGCCGGTGCAACTCAGGGCGTCGATATCTATCGCCTTCGCAAGTATATGCGTTCGAACCAGTCGACCTGCATCAACCAGCGCCCGCTGGTGAAGGTTGGCGATACGGTTCATGCTGGCGACATCATTGCTGACGGTCCGTCCACGGAGCTGGGTGAACTGGCTCTGGGTCGTAACGTGCTCGTCGCGTTCATGCCTTGGAACGGTTACAACTTCGAAGACTCCATCCTGATTTCTGAGCGTATTGCTCGTGATGACGTGTTCACCTCGATTCATATCGAGGAATTCGAAGTCATGGCTCGTGATACGAAGCTGGGTCAGGAAGAAATTACGCGCGACATTCCTAATGTCGGCGAAGAAGCTCTTCGTAACCTTGACGAGGCTGGCATTGTTTATGTCGGTGCAGAGGTTAATCCGGGCGACATTCTTGTTGGTAAGGTGACACCAAAGGGTGAAAGCCCGATGACGCCAGAAGAGAAGCTTCTGCGTGCCATCTTTGGTGAAAAGGCTTCTGACGTTCGTGATACGTCTCTGAAGCTTCCACCTGGAACGACCGGAACGATCGTTGATGTTCGTGTCTTCTCGCGCCGCGGCGTGGACAAGGACGAACGTGCCATGGCCATCGAACGCGCTGAAATCGAGCGTCTGACGAAGGACCGTGATGACGAGCGTTCCATTCAGGAGCGTAGCTTCCACAACCGTCTGCGTGAGCGTCTGGTTGGTGAAGTGGCAGGAGCAGGTTTCAAGGGGATCCGTGCAGGAACGCCGATCACAGTAGAGGTGCTTGATGAGCATCCTCGCGCTGCATGGCGGAACGTCACGGTTGCTTCTGACGAAGTCACCGCCGAGCTTGAGACCCTGCGTTCAGAGTTCGACGAAGCTGTTCGCCTCATTAACTCTCGCTTTGAGAACAAGGTCGAGAAGCTTCAGCGTGGTGATGAACTGCCGCCTGGCGTGATGAAGATGGTTAAGGTCTTCGTCGCTGTGAAGCGTAAGCTTCAGCCTGGCGATAAGATGGCCGGTCGTCATGGTAACAAGGGTGTTGTTTCCCGCGTTGTGCCAGTCGAGGACATGCCGTTCCTGGAGAACGGTCAGGCGGTTGATATCGTTCTGAACCCGCTGGGTGTGCCGTCTCGTATGAACATCGGTCAGATCCTTGAAACCCATCTGGGTTGGGCATGTGCCAATATTGGCGCAAGCATCGGGGAAATGGTCGACGAGTATCAGCGGTCTGGCGAGCGTAAGCAGGAACTGCTTGATCGCCTGCGTGATGTTTATGGCGACGAAGTGTTCGAGACGGATGTGGCAACGCTTCCTAACGAGCAGCTTGTTGAGCTGGCCAATAACCTCCGCAAGGGCCTTCCAATTGCTACGCCTGTTTTCGATGGGGCTTCCATCCCTGATATCGAAAACATGCTGGAGAAGGCTGGCGTTGATAAGTCTGGCCAGTCCCAGCTGATCGATGGTCGTACAGGCGAGCTGTTCGAGCGTAAGACGACAGTTGGCTACATCTACATGCTGAAGCTGCATCACCTTGTCGACGACAAGATCCATGCACGTTCGATTGGTCCTTACTCGCTTGTTACGCAGCAGCCGCTGGGTGGTAAGGCGCAGTTCGGTGGTCAGCGCTTCGGTGAGATGGAAGTGTGGGCACTTGAGGCGTATGGCGCAGCATATACGCTGCAGGAAATGCTGACGGTGAAGTCGGATGACGTGTCCGGCCGTACCAAGGTTTATGAGGCGATCGTGCGTGAGCAGGATGACTTCGAGGCCGGTATTCCTGAGAGCTTCAACGTTCTGATCAAGGAACTGAAGTCGCTCGGTCTGAATGTCGAACTTGAGCAGGGCGCCGCTTAATTGGCATCTCTGCTGCTCGCTTTACGGTTCAATTTTGACGCGCCCGCAGGACGCTGCGGCGCGCATTGGGGTTTCGGCGCATGAACGAACTCATGAAGATCCTGGGTCAGGCTGGCCAGTCGGTAGCCTTCGATCAGATCAAGATCCAGCTCGCTTCTAGCGAGCAGATCCGTTCCTGGTCTTACGGTGAAATCAAAAAGCCGGAGACCATTAATTACCGGACGTTCAAGCCTGAGCGTGACGGCCTTTTCTGTGCCCGTATTTTTGGTCCGATCAAGGACTACGAATGCCTGTGCGGAAAATACAAGCGGATGAAGTTCCGCGGCATCGTCTGTGAAAAGTGCGGTGTTGAAGTTACGCTGGCGAAGGTTCGCCGTGAGCGTATGGGCCATATCGAGCTCGCTTCACCTGTTGCACATATCTGGTTCCTGAAGTCGCTTCCTAGCCGTATTGCTACGATGATGGATATGGCTCTCAAGGATGTTGAGCCAGTTCTGTACTTCGAGAAGTTCCTTGTGCTCGACAAGGGAGTCTGTGACTCCGATCAAATTGAGTCTTACAAGAACGGCAAGAAGCGCGACCAGTACCTTCTGGACGAAGTACGCTGTGAAGATCTTCTGGATGAATATCCGGATGCAGGCATCGATGTCGGTATCGGCGCTGAAGCCATCAAGCGTGCACTTTCCACGTATGACTGGGGTATTCCTAACGCTCAGGAGCGTGAACTGAGCCTTGCCGCTAAGGCAAAGGGCTTGGCGGATCCGTTTGACTATGACGCTGAAGTCATGGAAGGCGATTCCGAAAAGACGATGATGCGCAAGAAGCTGCGCAAGGCAACGTCCGAGGCTGCTCGCAAGAAGCTGGTCAAGCGTCTGAAGCTCGTTGAGGCATTCGTTGAGAGTGGTTCACGTCCGGATTGGATGATCATGGACATTATTCCGGTGATCCCACCGGAACTGCGTCCGCTGGTCCCGCTGGATGGGGGTCGTTTCGCCACGTCCGATCTGAATGATCTGTATCGTCGCGTTATCAATCGTAATAACCGTCTGAAGCGTCTGATCGAGCTTCGTGCGCCGGACATTATTGTTCGCAACGAAAAGCGTATGCTTCAGGAATCTGTTGATGCGCTGTTCGATAACGGTCGTCGTGGACGTGCCATCACGGGTGCCAACAAGCGTCCGCTGAAGTCTCTGTCCGACATGCTAAAGGGCAAGCAGGGCCGTTTCCGTCAGAACCTTCTTGGTAAGCGCGTTGACTACTCTGGCCGTTCGGTCATCGTGGTTGGTCCGGAGCTGAAGCTGCACCAGTGCGGTCTTCCAAAGAAGATGGCGCTAGAGCTTTTCAAGCCATTCATCTACTCGAAGCTTGAGAAGTACGGTCACGCTACCACTATTAAAGCTGCAAAGCGTATGGTGGAGAAAGAGCGTCCGGAAGTTTGGGATATCCTCGAAGAGGTTATCCGCGAGCATCCTGTGATGCTGAACCGTGCGCCGACGCTTCACCGTCTTGGGATTCAGGCATTTGAGCCAACGCTGATCGAAGGGAAGGCTATCCAGCTTCACCCGCTGGTCTGCACCGCGTTCAATGCTGACTTTGACGGCGATCAGATGGCCGTGCACGTTCCGTTGTCGCTCGAAGCACAGCTGGAAGCCCGCGTGCTGATGATGTCCACAAACAACATCCTCAGCCCGGCTAACGGTAAGCCGATTATCGTGCCGTCTCAGGATATTGTTCTGGGTCTCTATTATCTGAGCCTTGAAGTTCCTGAGTATCGCGCAACGCCAGACGAAGCTGTCATTGAAGGCGACAAGGTCGTTAAGGCTGCGCCGCCGGCATACTCGGATGTTGCAGAAATCGAGAGCGCAATGCTGTCGGGTACTCTGCAACTGCACGATAAGATTCGTCTGCGCCTGCCGACCGTTAATGAAAACGGTAAGCCGATCCGCCAGATGATCGTGACGACGCCGGGACGTGCGCTTATTGCGCAGATCCTGCCGAAGCACCCAGCGATTCCGTTCAGCCTGATCAATAAGCAGCTGACGAAGAAGAACGTGTCTGACGTGATTGACACGGTCTACCGTCACTGTGGTCAGAAGGAAGCAGTGATCTTCTGTGACCGTCTGATGGGTCTTGGATTCCGTCATGCTGCCCGTGCCGGCATCTCCTTCGGCAAGGATGACATGATCATCCCGGCAGAGAAGGCGCCGCTGGTTGCCAAGACTTCGGAAGAGGTCAAGGAATTCGAGCAGCAGTATCAGGATGGTCTGATCACCGCTGGCGAGCGCTATAACAAGGTGGTTGACGCATGGTCACGTTGCACGGACGAAGTCCAGGCAGCCATGCTGAAGGAAATCTCCAAGCAGGTTATCGGTAAGCCGACCAACTCTGTCTGGATGATGAGCCACTCCGGTGCTCGTGGGTCGCCAGCCCAGATGAAGCAGCTCGCTGGTATGCGCGGTCTGATGGTGAAGCCTTCGGGCGAAATTATCGAACAGCCGATTATCGCGAACTTCAAAGAAGGTCTGTCGGTTCTCGATTACTTCACGTCCAGCCACGGTGCTCGTAAGGGCCTCGCGGATACGGCTCTGAAGACTGCAAACTCGGGTTATCTGACGCGTCGTCTCGTTGACGTTGCCCAGGATTGCATCATCGTTGAGCCGGATTGCGGTACCGAACGCGGCCTGACGGTTCGTGCGGTTATGGATAGTGGTGAAGTCGTCGCTTCGCTGTCTGAGCGTATTCTGGGACGTACGACGTCCAAAGATGTGCTGCACCCGGTGACGCATGAAGTTCTGCTTCCGCGCAACACCCTGATCGAGGAGCCCGAAGCAGAGCTCATCGAGAAGGCCGGCGTCGAAAGCATGGAGATCCGCTCGGTTCTGACATGCGATAGCCGCGTTGGTATCTGTGCGCATTGCTATGGTCGTGATCTGGCTCGCGGTACGCCGGTGAACATCGGTGAAGCTGTCGGCGTTATTGCCGCTCAGTCCATCGGTGAGCCTGGTACACAGCTGACGATGCGTACCTTCCATATTGGTGGTGCAGCAACGCGTGGTGCTGAGCAGTCGATGGTCGAAGCCTCCCGTGATGGGCGTGTGACGATCAAGAACCGCAACGTCGTTGAGAATTCTCAGAAGGTTCTGGTGGTGATGTCGCGTAACTGCGAAATCCTGCTGACCGATGAGAACGGTGTCGAGCGTGCCCGTTATCGTGTGCCTTATGGTGCACGTCTGATGGTGGGCGAGGGTGAGGCAGTCGCACGTGGTCAAAAGATGGCCGAGTGGGACCCGTACACCCTTCCAATCATCACCGAGCAGGCTGGTACTGTTGAATACCTTGACCTGATCGACAGCATCACGCTTGTCGAACGTATGGATGAGGTCACCGGCCTTAGCTCCAAGGTTGTGGTTGACTACAAGCAGGCTTCCAAGGGTGTTGATCTTCGTCCACGTCTGCAGCTCAAGGATGCTGCGGGCAATGTGGTCAAGCTCGCCAATGGCAATGATGCTCGCTACTTCCTCTCACCAGACAGTATTCTGTCGATTGAGAATGGTGCCGAAGTTCATGCTGGTGACGTGCTGGCGCGTATTCCGCGTGAAGGTTCCAAGACCCGTGACATTACCGGTGGTCTGCCGCGTGTTGCCGAACTGTTCGAAGCCCGCCGTCCAAAGGATCATGCGATCATTGCCGAAGGCGATGGCCGTATTGAGTTCGGGAAGGATTACAAGTCGAAGCGTTGCGTTATCGTGAAAAACGACGAGACCAGCGAAGAGACGCAGTATCTTATCCCGAAGGGCAAGCATGTCTCCGTTCAGGAAGGTGACTTTGTCCAGAAGGGTGATCCGCTGGTCGATGGTCCGCGTGTGCCGCATGACATTCTGAAAGTTATGGGTGTCGAGGCGCTTTCGGATTATCTGGTTAACGAAATTCAGGACGTCTATCGACTGCAGGGCGTGAAGATCAATGACAAGCACATCGAGGTCATTGTTCGTCAGATGCTGCAGAAGGTTGAAATTCTGGAGCCAGGGGATTCTACCTATCTGATCGGCGAGACCGTGGATCGGATTGAGTACGAGATCGAGAACCAGCGTCTTCAGGAAAACGGTGATACCCCAGCAGTGGCTATGCCGGTGCTACAGGGCATTACCAAGGCTTCCCTGCAGACGCAGTCCTTTATCTCGGCAGCATCCTTCCAGGAGACGACGCGCGTACTTACGGACGCTGCGACGTCCGGTAAGGTCGACACACTGAACGGTCTCAAGGAGAACGTGATTGTGGGTCGTCTGATCCCGGCCGGTACTGGTAGCGTTATGAACCGTCTGCGCGGCATTGCTGCCAGCCAGGATCGTCATCGCGTTGGCCGTTCAGCGGCTGAAGTGAAAGACGCGGCAGAATAATGAGAAACCCCTCTGTTCCTCTTTTAAAAGAAGAGCAGAGGGGAAATTGCGGCGATTCTAAAAACTCTCTCTTTAGAATCGCCGCAATTTTAGCCGAAACACTTGACTCAACGCGGAACCCTTCGTAGGTTCCGCGCCCTCGGCTACTCCCGTCTAATTAGGCGAAAAAAAGCCGTCGAAGACAAAGAATCGCATGTGGTGCCGCTACCCCGGATTCGGGGGATGCCAAGGCCGCACGCTACAAAAGGAGGGAAATGGCTTTTGCTGTTTCTCTTTCCAAATGTGGGATAGGCAGGCGGTTCAGCCGCATGTCGATTTGAATAAAATGTCATGGCAGAAAGTCTGGTGCTTTCTGTCCGGAATAGGACAAGGATTGGGAAGGGCGCATGCCGACCATCAACCAGTTGATCGCGAACGGCCGTGAGCCGGCCGCAAAGCGGAATAAGGTCCCTGCACTACAGGGATGCCCCCAGAAGCGTGGCGTATGCACGCGCGTGTACACGGTAACGCCAAAGAAGCCGAACTCCGCTCTGCGTAAGGTCGCCAAGGTGCGTCTGACCAACGGGTACGAGGTCGTAAGCTACATTCCGGGTGAAGGTCATAACCTTCAGGAACACAGTGTTGTTCTTATCCGTGGTGGGCGAGTGAAGGATCTTCCTGGTGTGCGTTATCACATCCTGCGAGGCGTGCTTGACACGCAGGGCATCGCTAAGCGTCGTCAGCGTCGTTCGCTGTACGGCGCGAAGCGTCCGAAGTAAGAGGTATTTGGAATGAGTCGCCGTCACCGCGCTGTAAAGCGTGAGATCCTTCCCGATCCAAAATTCGGAGACATCGTCATCACGCGCTTCATGAATGCGCTGATGTACGATGGAAAGAAATCCACCGCCGAAGGCATCGTTTACGGTGCTCTCGAGGTTCTGCGTCACCGTGGTGGTGCAACTGCTGACCCGGTGGCTATGTTCCACTCGGCTCTGGACAACGTGAAGCCGGCTGTTGAAGTCCGTTCACGTCGTGTCGGTGGTGCTACCTATCAGGTGCCTGTCGAAGTGCGCACTGAGCGCCGTCAGGCTCTGGCGATCCGGTGGTTGATCGATGCCTCCCGCAAGCGCGGTGAGAACACGATGCAGGAGCGCTTGTCCAACGAATTGATGGACGCGGTTAACAATCGTGGCGCTGCTGTAAAGAAGCGCGAAGACACCCACCGTATGGCTGAAGCCAACAAGGCATTCAGTCACTATCGCTGGTAATCAGAACCCGCTAAAGGGCTTCCGGCAGTATCTGGGAATCTAACAGGTACTGACTGGATGAACTTTCAGTCTTATCTCTGCCTCGTGGAAGGCAGGGTTTTGGAGAAAGACGATGGCAAAGGCTAAATTCGAGCGGAACAAGCCGCACTGCAACATTGGTACGATCGGTCACGTCGATCACGGCAAGACCTCGCTGACTGCTGCAATCACCAAAGTGCTGGCAAAGACCGGTGGCGCAACGTTCAGCGCATATGACCAGATCGACAAGGCTCCTGAAGAGCGCGCTCGTGGTATCACCATCTCCACGGCTCACGTTGAGTATGAGACGAAGAACCGTCACTACGCTCACGTCGACTGCCCTGGCCATGCTGACTACGTCAAGAACATGATCACCGGTGCCGCTCAGATGGATGGCGCAATCCTGGTTGTGTCCGCTGCTGACGGCCCGATGCCACAGACGCGTGAGCACATCCTGCTTGCCCGTCAGGTCGGTGTTCCTGCTCTGGTCGTGTTCCTGAACAAGGTCGATCAGGTTGATGACGAAGAGCTGCTCGAGCTCGTGGAAATGGAAGTTCGTGAGCTTCTGTCTTCCTACCAGTTCCCAGGCGACGATATCCCCATCGTCAAGGGTTCTGCTCTTGTGACTCTTGAAGATGGTGATGCCACCATCGGTGAAGATCGCGTTCTTGAACTGATGGAAGCTGTAGACACCTACATTCCGCAGCCTGAGCGTCCGGTCGATCGTCCGTTCCTGATGCCAATCGAAGACGTGTTCTCGATCTCTGGTCGTGGTACGGTTGTTACCGGTCGTGTTGAGCGTGGCGTTGTGAACGTTGGCGATGAAGTTGAAATCATCGGCCTGAAGGACACCATCAAGACAACCGTTACGGGTGTTGAGATGTTCCGCAAGCTGCTCGATCGCGGTGAAGCCGGTGACAACATCGGTGCACTGGTTCGTGGCACGAAGCGTGAAGACGTTGAGCGTGGTCAGGTTCTTGCAAAGCCAGGTTCCATTACGCCGCACAAGACGTTCAAGGCTGAGGCTTACATCCTCACGAAGGAAGAAGGTGGCCGTCATACGCCGTTCTTCACGAACTACCGCCCGCAGTTCTATTTCCGTACGACCGACGTCACTGGCGTCGTGACGCTGCCGGAAGGCACGGAAATGGTCATGCCGGGTGATAACGTAGCCATGGATGTCGAGCTGATTGCTCCGATCGCCATGGACGAAGGCCTCCGCTTCGCAATTCGCGAAGGTGGCCGCACCGTGGGTGCAGGCGTGGTTTCTTCAATCAGCGCCTAAGTCCTGCGTTTCGCCGTTGATATGGAAGCCCCGGTCAGATTTATTTCTGGCCGGGGTTCCCTTTCAGATGCAATGGCAGTAGGACGAGACCCGAATTTTTGAGTTGGACGAATTAAGACTATGGACAACCAGAACATCCGCATTCGCCTTAAGGCGTACGATCATCGAGTGCTGGACAACAGCACCAAAGAGATCGTAAACACGGCGAAGCGTACGGGTGCGCGGGTTCGGGGTCCGATCCCGCTGCCGACGCATATCGAACGTTTCACGGTGAACCGTTCGCCACACGTGGATAAGAAAAGCCGCGAGCAGTTCGAAATTCGGACTCACCGCCGGCTGCTCGACATTGTCGAGCCGACACCGCAGACCGTGGACGCCCTCATGAAGCTCGACCTCGCCGCTGGCGTTGATGTCGAGATCAAACTCTAAGGTCCAGACGATGCGTACCGGATTGATTGCAAAAAAGCTGGGGATGACCCGGCTGTTTAAAGAAGACGGCACTCATGTGCCTGTGACGGTCCTGCACCTTGACGAAGTTCAGGTTGTAGATACCCGCACGAATGAGCGTGATGGCTATACAGCCGTTCAGCTCGGTCTTGGTAATGCCAAGGTGAAGAATGTCACCAAGGCAAATCGTGGCCACTTTGCCCGTACCAAGGTTGAGCCGAAGAAGCACCTCGTAGAGTTCCGCGTTGCGGAAGATGCTCTGCTTGAGGCCGGCGCAAAGCTCTCCGCTAACCATTTCGTGGTTGGGCAGAAAGTTGATGTCACGGGCCAGAGTAAGGGTAAAGGTTTTGCGGGTGTTATGAAGCGTCATAACTTCGCTGGCCTTGAAGCCTCTCACGGCGTTTCCATTAGCCACCGTTCTCATGGTTCTACGGGCCAGCGCCAGGATCCTGGCAAGGTCTTCAAGGGCAAGAAGATGGCAGGTCATATGGGTGACGAGCGTGTTACAACGCTGAACCTGGAAGTGGCAGCCGTGGATGAAGAGCGTAACCTGATCATGGTCAGGGGTGCGATTC
Organism: Gluconobacter sp. OJA; assembly: GCF_039638325.1. Classification (NCBI taxonomy): domain Bacteria; kingdom Pseudomonadati; phylum Pseudomonadota; class Alphaproteobacteria; order Acetobacterales; family Acetobacteraceae; genus Gluconobacter; species Gluconobacter sp. OJA. The sequence continues at coordinate 891,245 of NZ_JBDIWI010000001.1, forward strand.
CTGGTGCGAAGAATAGCCTTGTGCTGATTCGCGATGCAATCAAGAAGGCTCGCCACGCCGATGCGCCGTACCCGGCTGCAGTCGTAGCGGCCGCCGGTTGAGGACGAGGGGCATGGAATACGATATCAAGACCCTCGATAATGGCAGCGCTGGCTCAGTCGCGCTTCCAGAAGAGATTTTCGCGGTTTCTCCGCGTGCCGACATCATGGCGCGAGTTGTTCACTGGCAGCTGGCTAAGCGCCGCGCTGGCACGCATCGCACCAAAGGCATGGGTGAAGTTTCTGGTACGACGAAGAAGCCGTTCCGCCAGAAGGGCACCGGTTCTGCACGTCAGGGCTCGCTGCGTGCGCCGCAGTTCCGTACGGGTGGCGTTGTTCATGGTCCGGTTGTCCGTGACCACGGATACGATCTGCCAAAGAAGGTTCGTCGTCTCGGCCTGATTTCTGCGCTGTCGCAGAAGGCTGCTGCTGGCAAGCTGGTTGTGCTCGATACCGCCAATGGTGTGAGCAAGACCCGTGAAGCTGCTGCTAAGCTCAAGGTTCTCGGCTGGTCCTCCGCGTTGATCGTGGATGGTGCGGTTGATGAGCAGTTTGCTCGTGCGGTTGCGAACCTGCCGAAGATTGACGTCCTGCCGACCATCGGCGCGAACGTCTATGACATCCTCAACCACGATGTACTGGTTATTACCCGTGCGGGTCTTGAGGGTCTTAAGGAGCGTCTGGCATGACCATCTCTATCGTCATGAACGCACGTAAGACAGCTGAGAACATGTCTCAGGAAGCTCTTTACGATGTGGTCCGTTCGCCGCTGATCACGGAAAAGGCTACGCTTCTTTCGGAGCGTAATCAGGTTGTTTTCAAGGTCTCCACGACTGCAACCAAGCCGCAGATCAAGGCCGCTGTCGAAAAGCTCTTCAACGTTAAGGTTTCTGGCGTGAACACGCTGGTCCAGAAGGGTAAGACGAAGCGCGTCAAGGGTCGTCCTGGTCGCCGCTCTGACATCAAGAAGGCGTATGTACAGCTTGCAGAAGGTCAGTCCATTGACCTTACAGCGAAGCTGGGCTGACGCGGGGTAATAACCATGGCACTAAAGCACTTTAATCCCACGACGCCGAGCACACGCGGCACCGTGCTGATTGATCGTAGCGAGCTCTGGAAGGGCAAGCCGGTCAAGCAGCTGACGGAAGGTAAGAACAAGTCTGGCGGTCGTAATAACCACGGCCGTACGACAGTTCGGTTCCGTGGCGGCGGGCACAAGCAGTCCTATCGTTACGTCGATTTCAAGCGTCGTAAGTTCGATGTGGGTGCAACGATTGAACGCCTTGAGTACGATCCAAATCGTACGGCGTTTATCGCACTCATCAAGTACGATGACGGCGAGCTTGCGTACATTCTGGCTCCGCAGCGCATCAAGGTTGGCGATCGCGTCATCTCTGGCGCCCATACGGACGTGAAGCCGGGCAATGCGATGTCTCTCGGTGCTATGCCGGTTGGTACGATTGTTCACAATATTGAACTGAAGCCAGGTGCTGGCGGCAAGATGGCACGTTCCGCTGGAACGTATGCTCAGCTCGTCGGTAAAGACGCGGGCTACGCCCAGATCAAGCTTCAGTCTGGTGAACTACGTCTTGTTCGCGGCGAATGCATGGCAACGGTTGGTGCTGTCTCTAACCCAGACAACATGAACCAGCACATGGGTAAAGCTGGACGTTCCCGTTGGCTCGGACGTCGTCCGCACAACCGTGGCGTTGTCATGAACCCGGTCGATCACCCACATGGTGGTGGTGAAGGTCGTACCTCTGGTGGCCGTCATCCGGTTACGCCGTGGGGCGTTCCGACGAAGGGTTACAAGACGCGTGTTAACAAAAAGACGGATAGCTTGATCATCCGTCGCCGTAAGTCCGGCAAGTAAGAGGGGGCAAACAGAGATGGCACGTTCCGTCTGGAAGGGCCCGTTCGTTGACGGGTATCTGTTCGGCAAAGCAGAAGCAGCTCGTGCTTCTGGTCGTAACGAAGTGATCAAGATCTGGTCACGTCGTTCCACGATTCTGCCGCAGTTCGTCGGGCTTACGTTCGGCGTCTATAATGGTCACAAGTTCCTGCCTGTGCAGGTCACGGAGAACATGGTCGGTCACAAGTTTGGTGAATTCTCACCGACACGGACCTACACCGGTCATGGCTCTGACAAGAAGTCGAAGCGGGGCTGAAAATGAGCAAGCCGAAGCACATCCGCACGCTTGCTGATACGGAAGCGCAAGCAATTACGCGTAACATCCGTGTTAGCCCGCGTAAGCTGAACCTGGTTGCGGCAATGATCCGTAACCAGCCAGCTGACAAGGCTATTGCCGCTCTGACCTTCTCGCGTCGTCGTATCGCGCAGCAGGTTAAGAAGACTCTTGAGAGCGCCGTGGCCAACGCTGAGAACAATCATCAGCTGGACGTTGATCGTCTGGTTGTGAAGACGGCTGAAGTCGGCAAGTCCATTGTCATGAAGCGTTTTCACGCTCGTGGCCGTGGTCGCTCGGCTCGCGTTGAAAAGTTCTTCAGCCACCTGAAGATTGTTGTGGCCGAAGCTGCAGAAGCGTCGGAAACCAGCGAAGAGCAGAAGGCAGCTTGATCCATGGGACATAAGGTCAATCCAATCGGGCTTCGGCTCGGTGTTAACCGTACCTGGGATAGCCGCTGGTACGCAGGTGCAGACTATGCACGTCTTCTTCATGAAGACCTTAAGCTGCGTGCATTCCTGCGTCGCAAGCTGTCTGGTGCTGGCGTCTCTCGTGTTGTTATCGAGCGTCCGGCAAAGAAGCCCCGCGTAACGATCTACGCTGCCCGTCCGGGTGTCGTGATTGGTAAGAAGGGTCAGGACATCGATGCACTGCGTAAGGAACTGAGCCGTATGGCGAAGACCGACGTGGCGCTGAACATCGTTGAGATCCGTAAGCCGGAAATCGACGCAACTCTGGTTGCTGAAAACATTGCTCAGCAGCTTGAGCGTCGCGTTGCTTTCCGCCGCGCCATGAAGCGCGCAATCCAGTCTGCAATGCGTCTGGGCGCCCAAGGCATCCGTATTACTTGCAGCGGACGTCTGGGTGGTGCCGAAATCGCACGTGACGAGAAGTATCGTGAGGGACGTGTGCCGTTGCATACGCTCCGCGCTGATATCGACTATGGCACGGCGACGGCCAAGACGACTTATGGAACCTGCGGTGTGAAGGTCTGGATCTTCAAGGGTGAGATCCTGGCTCATGACCCCCTGGCACAAGACCGTCGTGCCGCGGAGCAGGCTCCGCAACGTTGAATTGTAGGCGAAAGCCTACAGTTCCATTGCTGGTGCTGATTGAGGATTTAACAACATGCTTTCCCCAAAGCGGACAAAGTTTCGTAAAGCTCACAAAGGCCGTATCCATGGTCTTGCGAAAAGCGGAACGCAGCTGAACTTCGGTGCATATGGTCTGAAGGCTCTTGAGCCAGAGCGGATCACGGCCCGTCAGATCGAAGCGTCCCGTCGTGCTATTACTCGTGCGATGAAGCGTGCCGGTCGCGTCTGGATTCGTATTTTTCCTGACCTTCCGGTCTCGACAAAGCCTGCAGAAGTGCGTATGGGCTCGGGCAAGGGTTCCCCAGAGTACTGGGCAGCTCGTGTCAAGCCAGGTCGCATCCTGTTTGAGATCGAAGGCGTTCCGCCGGAAGTCGCTCGCTTGGCACTGAGCCTGGGAGCTGCAAAGCTTCCGATCAAGACCAAGTTCGTTCAGCGTATCGGAGACGCGTAAGATGGCCGACACGTACAAGCCTGCAGATCTGCGCGCGAAGAGCGAGGATGAGCTGAACGCTCTGCTCATCGATCTGAAGCGCGAACAGATCAATCACCGTTTTGCGGCTGCCACCGGGCAGTCGGAAAACACAAGCCGTGTTAAGGTCGTGCGTCGTGCTGTCGCGCGCATCAAGACACTGGCTCATCAATCGAAGAACCGTGCGGGCGCCCAAACGTCCGCCGCAAAGTCCTGAGAGGAGACGGACGATGCCAAGGCGCGTCCTGACAGGGCGAGTAACGAGCGACAAGATGGACAAGACGGTTACCGTTCTTGTTGATCGTCGTATCATGCACCCGCTCTATAAGAAATTCATCCGCCGCTCCAAAAAGTATGCGGCTCATGATGAAGCCAACGTCTGCCAAATTGGCGATCTGGTTCGCATTGAAGAATGCGCACCGATTTCCAAGCGCAAGACCTGGTCTGTCGTCGCACGCAACGGAGAGGACATGGCTTCGGCTTCCTCTTCCGTCAGCGCATAAGGGGGTAGGCACATGATTCATCCCGAGACCAACCTTGACGTCGCCGATAATTCCGGTGCGCGTCGGGTGCAGTGCATCAAGGTGCTGGGCGGCTCCAAGCGGAAGACTGCCTCGGTCGGCGACATCATTGTCGTATCCGTTAAGGAAGCCATTCCCCGCGGTAAGGTGAAGAAGGGTGACGTCCATCAGGCCGTTATCGTTCGTACGTCTTATCCGGTACGTCGTGCAGACGGATCTGCGATCCGTTTTGACAAGAATGCTGCTGTGCTGATTAACAAGCAGCAGGAGCCGATTGGCACGCGTATCTTTGGCCCGGTCGTTCGTGAACTGCGTGCTCGCAAGTTCATGAAGATTATCTCCCTGGCGCCGGAGGTGCTGTAATGGCTGCACGTATTAAAAAAGGCGATCAGGTCCTCGTTCTTTCCGGCAAGTCCCGGGGCGTTCGTGGCGAAGTCCTTTCAGTGATGCCGAAGGCTGAGAAAGCTGTCGTTCGCGGCGTAGCTATCGCTAAGCGTCACACGAAGCCCAACCGCGCAGGTGGAGAAGGTGGTATCATCGAGCAGGAAATGCCGATCCATCTGTCAAACCTGAAGCTGGTTGATCCCAAGAGCGGTAAGCCGACACGCGTTGGCTTTCGGGTTCTTGAAGACGGTCGCAAAGTTCGTGTTGCCAAGGCAACCGGCGAAGTGATCGAAGGCTGAGGAACGCAAAAATGAGCGATAACAACACCGCTTTGCCGCGTATGCAGCAGCGCTACGAAGAAATTCTTCGTAAGCAGCTTCTTGAGCAGTTCGGCTACGCAAACCCGATGCAGGTTCCTAAGCTCGAGAAGATCGTGCTGAACATGGGCGTCGGTGAAGCAGCTGGCGACCAGAAGAAGCTGGATGCAGCAGTTGCTGAAATGGCAGCGATCTCCGGTCAAAAGCCGGTTAAGACGCTGGCACGCAAGGCTATTGCTGGCTTCAAGATCCGTGAGGGTCTTCCGATCGGTTGTAAGGTTACTCTGCGTCGTCAGCGTATGTATGAGTTCCTCGACCGTCTCGTGACGATCGCAATGCCTCGCATTCGTGATTTCCGTGGTCTTCCGGCAAACAAGGGTTTTGATGGTCGTGGCAACTTCGCCATGGGCATCAAGGAACAGATTGTTTTCCCGGAAATCGAATATGACAAGATCGATGCCGTTCGCGGTATGGACATCATCTTCGTGACCACTGCAAAGACCGATGCCGAAGCAAAGGCTCTGCTGAAGGCCTTCGATCTGCCGTTCGCAGGTTGATCAGGTAATTTTTCAGACCGATCGCGACTAAAAATAAGGATTCGGCCTTCCATTGGAAGGCCGCTTTCCTTTATAGACACGCAGATTGGAAAACCGTCGGGATAGGCCTGACAGGTTCCGGGAGAAAATTCGAGATGGCGAAGATCTCAGCGGTTAACCGTAATAACCATCGCGCTGCTCTTGCAAAGCGCGATAAGGAAAAGCGGACCGCTCTTAAAAACATCATCAAGGATCGTTCCCTTTCGGTTGAAGACCGATTTGAAGCGACTCTTAAGCTGGCACAGATGCCACGTAACGGATCCGCAACGCGCGTCCGTCTTCGTTGCAAGCTGACCGGTCGTCCCCGTGCTAACTACCGTAAGTTCGAGCTTTGCCGTATTGCTCTGCGTGATCTTGCGTCCGCCGGCCAGATTCCTGGCATGGTCAAGTCGAGCTGGTAAGGGATAGATCGAATGTCGTTGTCTGATCCACTGGGTGATATGCTTACCCGGATCCGTAATGCTCAGCGTGCTCGTCATGCTGCCTGCGTTGCGCCCGCTTCCAAGCTTCGCACGAACGTGCTTGAGGCTCTGAAGCGTGAAGGTTACATCCGTGGTTTTTCCACGGAAGAAGTCCGTAAGGGCGTATCGCAGCTCCGTATTGAGCTGAAGTACGTTGAAGGGCAGCCGGTCATTAAGGAAATCCATAGGGTCTCCAAGCCTGGCCGTCGTGTCTATTCGAAGATCAAGGAACTTCCGCGCGTTTATGCCGGCCTTGGTGTGTCGATCCTGTCCACCCCGCGTGGCGTCCTTTCGGACGTCGAGGCCCGCGCTGCCAATGTTGGCGGCGAGGTTCTCTGCCGCGTCTTCTGAGGAGGGTCGCATGTCTCGCGTAGGTAAATATCCCGTAGAAGTTCCGGCAGGTGTGCAGGTCGCAGTTGCCAACGGTGTCTTCACGGCCAAAGGCAAGCTTGGTGAACTGAGCTTCCCGGTTTCTCGTCACGTGGACGTGAAAATCGAAGACAACTCAGTTGCAGTTGCTCCGATTGGTCGTCGCTCCCGTGAAAACTGGACGATGTGGGGAACGACGCGCGCTCTGATCGCAAATATGGTCAAGGGTGTGTCTGTTGGTTTCACCAAGGGTCTTGAAATTCAGGGTACGGGTTTCCGTGCTGCTGTTCAGGGATCCAATCTGGTGATGAACCTCGGCTTCTCGCACGATGTCGTTTATCCGATTCCGGCCGGTATCAAGATCACCACGCCGCGTCCGACCGCTATTGTTGTTGAAGGCAACGACAAGCAGCGCGTTGGTCAGGTCGCTCTCGATATTCGCAGCTTCCGCAAGCCTGAGCCATACAAGGGCAAGGGCGTTCGTTATGACACGGAAGTTCTGCGTCGCAAGGAAGGTAAGAAGAAGTAATGGCATCGCAGCAAGGATTGCAGGAACGTCGCCGTCAGCGGCTGCGTTTCCAGCTTCGTCGCAAGAGCGGCGGCCGGCCGCGTTTGTCGGTCTTCCGTTCCAGCAAGCACATTCACGCCCAGATCATCGACGATGCACAGGGTCGTACTCTTGCCAGCGCATCTACGCTGGAAAAAGAGCTCCGCGACAATGGCAACACCGGTGCTAACGTGGACGCAGCTTCGGCGATCGGCAAGCTGATCGCGGAACGTGGCTTGGCAGCTGGCGTGACGGCCGTCGTGTTTGATCGCGGCGCTTATGTCTATCATGGCCGGGTCAAGGCCCTGGCAGAGGCTGCCCGTGAGGGCGGACTCTCGTTCTAAGGAGGATCACACATGGCACGTGAGCCAAGAGAAGGCGGCCGTGGTGGTCGTGAGCGCGAGCAGGGCGACGATCTGGTCGACAAGCTCGTAACCATCAATCGTGTTGCCAAGGTTGTTAAGGGTGGCCGTCGCTTTGCTTTCGCAGCGCTGGTTGTCGTTGGCGATCAGAAGGGACGCGTTGGTTACGGTGCGGGTAAAGCTCGTGAAGTGCCCGAAGCTATCCGTAAGGCTACCGAGCGCGCCAAGCGTACGATGATCCGTGTACCAATGAAGGAGGGTCGTACCCTTCATCATGATACGTCAGGTCACTACGGCGCTGGTAAGGTTGTTGTTCGTGCGGCTGAGGCCGGTACGGGTATCATCGCCGGTGGTCCGATGCGTGCAGTTTTCGAGAGCCTGGGTGTTAACGACGTTGTCGCTAAGAGCCTCGGAACGCGTAACCCGCACAACATGATCAAGGCTACGTTCGCTGCCCTTGAAAAGGCAAGCAGCCCTCGCAACGTCGCTTCGCGTCGTGGCAAGAAGGCCGCTGAACTTTTCGGTAAGCGCGAGCAGGCTCAGACCGAGGAGACTGCAAATGTCTGAAAACGGTAAGACCGTTCAGGTAAAGCAGATCGCTTCTGTCATTGGTCGTAAACCGGGCCAGGCTGAGACCCTTGTTGGTCTTGGTCTGCGCGGTATCGGTTCCACCCGTACGCTGGAAGATACTCCGGCTGTGCGTGGGATGATCCGCAAGGTTGCGCACCTCATCCAGGTGGAGGGTTGAAATGAACCTCAACGAATTGCGCGATAACGAGGGCTCTCGTTATCGCAAGAAGCGCCTAGGACGTGGCATTGGTTCCGGTAAGGGTAAGACCTCCGGACGCGGTGTTAAGGGTCAGAAGGCTCGTGAAGGCGTCTCGCTGAATGGCTTTGAAGGTGGTCAGCTTCCGCTGTATCGCCGTATGCCTAAGCGTGGCTTCGTGAACATCTTCCGCAAGGAATATGCTCCGGTGAACCTGGGCGCGATTTCGAAGGCTATCGAAGCAGGCAAGCTGGATAAGTCGGCTCCTGTTACGGAAGCAACACTTCGCGCTGCTGGGCTTGTCAATGGCAAGACCCATGGTGTTCGTCTTCTTGCGAAGGGTGAACTTTCGCATGGCGTAACCATCGAAGTCGACGGCGCTTCCGCAGCAGCTCTTGCTGCTGTTGAGAAGGCTGGTGGCTCCGTTAAGGTGCTTGCACCGAAGAAGGAAGTTCAGGCTGAAGCCTGAGTTCTCCTCTCCCAGATTTATCTGGGGTATGGTTAGATAGTGAACAGCGTCCCGTGCAGATGTGCGGCGACGCTGTTTTCATGAAAGGACAGGTGGATGGCTTCCGCAGCAGAGCAGCTCGCCGCCAATCTCAATATGAGTTCCTTTGCCAAGGCGACTGAACTCAAGAAGCGTATCTGGTTTACGCTTTTGGCCCTTATCGTTTATCGCCTCGGAACATACATTCCTGTTCCTGGTGTTGATGCGACAGTCATGGGTCAGCTGCTGGCACAGCATCAGGGTGGCATTCTGGGCATGTTCGACATGTTCACGGGTGGTGCTCTCGGACGCATGACTGTGTTCGCCCTGAACATCATGCCGTACATCAGTGCATCAATTATCATTCAGCTTCTTTCAACTGCTCTTCCGTCTATGGAAGCAATGAAGAAAGAGGGTGAGGCGGGGCGCAAAAAGCTTAACCAGTATACCCGCTACCTCACTGTTTTCATCGCACTTTTCCAAGCATACGGCATCGCTGTTGGGCTGGAGAACATGACGTCTCATGGCGCGAGCGCTGTGGTGATGCCGGGTGTCTTCTTCCTTGCGTCGTGTGTCGTGACGCTGGTCGGTGGCACGATGTTCCTGATGTGGCTTGGCGAGCAGATCACATCACGGGGTGTCGGTAACGGTATTTCGCTGATTATTTTTGCGGGTATTGTCGCCAATCTTCCCCATGCGCTGGCTAGTTTGTTTGAACTGGGTCGCACCGGAGCTTTGTCGCCAATCTTCGTGATGATCTTTCTGGTTATGGCGATTGCCGTCATTGCCTTTATCGTCTTCATGGAGCAGGCGCAGCGTCGCGTTGTGATCCAGTATCCGAAGCGTCAGATTGGCAATCGCATGTTTGGTGGTGACTCCACCCACATGCCGCTGAAGGTCAATACGGCAGGTGTAATTCCTCCCATTTTTGCCTCTTCCGTGTTGTTGATTCCTGTGACGATTTCAGGGTTCATGAATGGGCATAATATGCCGGGTTGGCTTTCCGTTCTCGGGCAGCAGCTTGGTCAGGGACAGCCTCTTTACATGCTGTTCTATGCCGCAATGATCCTGTTTTTCTCATATTTCTACGCGGCTGTGACATTCAATCCTGAAGAAACGGCCGAGAACCTGCGGAAGCAGGGGGGCTTTATTCCGGGTATCCGTCCCGGGGCAAGCACGGCGTCGTATTTTGATCGTATCCTGTCGAGACTGACCACAATCGGTGCTCTGTATCTGGTTGTTGTTTGTCTTCTGCCGCAGATTTTGATCAGCAAGTACAACGTGCCATTTTATTTTGGCGGTACGAGCCTCATCATTATCGTTTCCGTAACGATCGATACCGTGACGCAGGTTCAGTCCCATCTTGTCGCACATCAGTATCAAGGGCTGATCCGCAAGCAGCGTAGCCGTGGTTCCAGGAATGGCGTTTCGGGAGGAAACAAGCGTCGATGAATATTATTCTTCTAGGCCCTCCTGGGGCAGGTAAGGGGACGCAGGCGAAGCGTCTTGAGCAGCTGTATGGCCTTAAGCAAATCTCCACTGGAGATATGCTGCGCGCTGAAGTTGCTGCTGGCACGCCTATCGGACAGGAGGCTAAGGCCATTATGGAAAGGGGAGAATTCCTTCCTGATCCTATCATGGTAAAGATGATCCAGGGACGTATAGCGCAGCCCGACTGCGCTCAGGGGTTTATTCTGGACGGCTTCCCAAGGACGGAAAGCCAGGCGGAAGCACTTGATGCCATGTTGGGCACCGACGGGTTGAAGATTGACGCCGTCATTCTTCTGGACGTTGCCGAAGATCAGCTTGTCGAGCGTATTGCCAGCCGTACTGCGGAAGACGGTACACGCCGGCCAGATGACAATCCTGAGGTGGTGAGATCTCGTCTTGATATCTATCGCCGTCAGACTGCACCAATCCTTCCTTATTATGAGAAGGCTGGTCGTTTGAAGCATGTTGATGGAATGCTGGGCGTTGACGAAGTGGGTGCAGAGATTGATGCACTCATCGGAAAGACCGCAAAAAATTGAAGAAATGAGAATGATCACGCAGAAGTGATCATTCTCATTTGACTCAAGGGGGGTGCCCGGTATATTGCGCGCCCTCGACATATCTGTGGCGTGAAGGTGGCCCTGGGTTCCGGAATCGGACTGGGAGCTGACATGCCTGCGATGCAAACGATCCGGTTTCGACCGGACATGAAACAGGCTGACGCGGTCAATTGATCGCGTCGATGGGAGAATTGGCGTGGCACGTATTGCCGGCGTAAACATTCCGACCAACAAGCGGGTGGTCATCAGCCTGCGCTATGTCTACGGCATTGGCCCGTCGACCGCGCAGGCAATCTGCAGCAAGCTCGGTATCCCCGATGCGAAGCGCGTCAACGAACTGTCTGATGACGAGATCGTAAAGATCCGTGAACTGATTGACGGTGAGCACCGCGTTGAAGGCGACCTGCGTCGCGAAACCGCTATGAACATCAAGCGTCTGATGGATCTGGGCTGCTACCGCGGTCTGCGTCATCGTCGCGGCCTTCCGGTCCGCGGTCAGCGTACGCACACGAACGCACGTACCCGTAAGGGTAAGGCAGTGGCGATTGCTGGCAAGAAGAAGGTCACGCGCTAATTCGCGCCTGACTGCTTCACTCTGACGCTTCTCGCTAACTTTTAGGACGACCTCTATTATGGCTAAGGCCGCAGCACCGCGCATTCGCAAGAAAGAGCGCAAGAATATCATCTCTGGCGTTGCTCACGTGCTTTCCACGTTCAACAACACCATGATCACGATCTCCGATGCGCAGGGTAATGCAATTGCATGGTCCTCCTCGGGCGCACAGGGCTTCAAGGGCTCGCGTAAGTCCACACCGTACGCTGCGCAGGTTGCTGCAGAAGACGCAGGCCGCAAGGCTCGCGAGCACGGCATGGAAACGCTTGAGATCGAAGTGTCCGGCCCGGGTTCGGGGCGTGAAAGCGCTCTTCGCGCGCTGCAGGCTGTTGGCTTCACGATTACGTCCATCCGTGACATGACGCCGGTGCCCCATAACGGCTGCCGTCCGCGCAAGCGTCGTCGCGTTTGAGTGATGCCATGCCGCGCGTTCGTGAGAATGCGCGGCATGTGTAGTGATTGCATCTCCCTCCGCACGATTTGTGCGGGCCAGGTGCCGCCAATTTTTGTTGGCGGGCTTCGTTGTTTGAAAGGCCACGACCTTGGTTCTCCAGAAAAACTGGCAGTCCCTCATCAAGCCGGAGAAGCTTGAAGTCGAGCCCGGCCCGGTTGCCTCGCGCATCGCCACAGTCGTGGCGGAGCCGCTGGAGCGCGGTTTCGGTATGACGCTCGGTAATGCGCTGCGTCGTATTCTTCTGTCCTCACTACAGGGCGCTGCAGTAACAGCCATTCAGATTGATGGCGTTCTGCATGAGTTCTCGGCTGTTCCAGGTGTGCGCGAAGACGTTACGGACATCGTCCTGAACGTTAAGCAACTCGCTCTGCGTATGCACAGTGAGGGACCGAAGCGCATGATTCTCACGGCGACTGGTCCGGGAGAAGTGACGGCAGGACAGATTCAGGCTGGGCATGATATTGAAATCATGAACCCTGATCTCGTGATCTGCACTCTTGATGATGGTGTGAAGCTCGGAATGGAGTTCACCGTCAACATGGGCAAGGGTTACGTTGCTGCTGTTGCAAACCGTCCGGAAGATGCTCCGATTGGTATGATTCCGATCGATGCAATCTACTCGCCGGTTCGTCGCGTGTCTTACAAGGTCGAGCAGACCCGCGTTGGTCAGGTTACTGACTACGACAAGCTGCTGCTGACGGTTGAGACGAACGGTGCTGTGACGCCGGAAGACAGTCTGGCTCTTGCTGCGCGTATTCTTCAGGATCAGCTTCAGCTGTTCATCAACTTTGATGAGCCGCGTCCGGTCCAGCATGAAGAGCCGCAGGATGACCTGCCGTTCAACCGCAATCTTCTTCGCAAGGTTGACGAGCTCGAGCTTTCGGTGCGTAGCGCCAACTGCCTCAAGAACGACAACATTGTTTACATTGGCGATCTGGTGCAGAAGTCTGAACAGGAAATGCTCCGTACGCCAAACTTCGGGCGTAAATCGCTCAACGAGATCAAGGAAGTTCTCACCGGTATGGGGCTGTCGCTCGGCATGAGCGTCCCGGCCTGGCCGCCCGAGAACATCGAGGATCTGGCCAAGCGTCTCGACGAGACGTTTTGAGAACTTCTTAGGGTAAGGAAAACTAGCAATGCGTCATGGTGTGAGCGGGCGTAAGCTCAATGTCACCTCTTCTCACCGCGCTGCCATGTTCCGCAACATGGCCGTCGCACTCATCAAGCACGAGCAGATCACGACGACTCTGCCGAAGGCGAAAGAACTTCGCCCGGTTGTTGAGAAACTGATCACTCTCGGTAAGCGCGGTGACCTGCACGCTCGTCGTCAGGCATTCGCTCAGCTGCGTGATGACACGGTTGTCAGCAAGCTCTTCAGCACGGTTGCAGAGCGCTACAAGGCTCGTGCCGGTGGCTACTCCCGCGTTCTGAAGGCTGGCGTACGCTACGGCGACAATGCCGACATGGCAGTCATCGAACTCGTAGAGCGCGATGTTGATGCCAAGGGCCAGGACAGCGGTCCGAAGCCAGTTGCAGAAGAGCAGGAAGCCGCCTGAGGCTTCTCGTTTTGAGACGAAAAAAAGGCCGGTGCAGCAATGCACTGGCCTTTTTTTTATTCTGCGGTTCACATTGCTGTGCAGAGTGTGTAGTTTTGCCACATCTCTTGCAGGACGATTCCCGTCTGGTTTCTTAACCGGCTGTTTTTCTCCCGCCCGTCAGGGCGGGGAGGGTGTCTCTTTTCCTGAAGGTCGGCAATCTGTTGACCTCGCTGTCCTGCATAATTTTGAGAAACGGGTCCGAGCACTCTCGTAGGGCCCGCAACGACGCCTCCCATATCTGTTTCGGCAATGAGGTCGAAGCAGGTTCGTGACGCGCCTATGCCTGGAGAGCATGAAAATGTCCGAAACAGCCGCACCTAAACGCGGACTAGCGGAAATTCTTGGCATCCCACGCGCCCTTTTCTGGGCTTTTGTTGGTCAGCTTTTATTCATGGTGGGAGACGGTGTCGAAGCCGGATATCTCGACACCTACATGCTGCACCACGGCCACTCCCAAGGGTTCGTCAACGAACTCTTCACTCTTTACGGCATCACGGTCATGATTGCCGCCTGGTTTTCCGGGCCTCTGTCTGATCTGATGGGCCCCAAGAAAGTCATGTGGATCGGCCTGATCCTGTGGGCTCTTCTGGAAGTCTGCTTCCTGACGTTCGGGCTGGGTCCGAATAGCGGGCCTATGATCCTTCTCTTTTATGCGCTGCGTGGATTTGCCTATCCGCTGTTCGCATACGGTTTCCTCGTGTGGATTGCTGCCGCCACCCCGGCTGCCATGCTTGGATCGGCTGCTGGATGGTTCTGGTTCTCTTTCTCTGCGGGTCTGCCGACACTTGGCTCCCAGTTTGCACGCTACACGATCCCGTATCTTGGTGAACTCAAGACGTTCTGGTGCTCACTGGGTCTCGTGATTATCGGTGGCCTCGTCGCATTGCTGTTCACGCACGAGCCTACAGGCAAGAAGCGCCTTCTGCCTGATCACGTGCCCACCAAAGATATTTTCTTTGGCTCACTCAGCATCATGTGGCGTGAACCCAAAACGACGATTGCTGGCATTGTCCGTATTATCGATACGTCTTCGGAATACGCTTTCCTTGCCATCATGCCAGCGTTCTTTGTGGACCAGCTACACTTTAGCCTCGAACAATGGCTCAACCTGCTGTCGCTGATCTTCCTCAGCAACATCCTGTTTAACCTTGTCTCCGGCATGATTGCTGACACTTTGGGACATCGTTTCGTGGTGTCGGTCTTCGGTGGTATCGGCGGCTTCATTGCCATTCCGCTGTTTTACTATGTGCCTATCTGGTACCCGGGGAATTTCTGGGCGGTTGCCGCAGCGGGCATTTTCTATGGTGCAACGGTCGCTGCCTTCGTGCCGCTTTCAGGCCTGATGCCGCAGATTTGCCCACGTGAAAAAGCTGCAGCTCTGTCCATTCTGGGCCTCGGCGCAGGTGCCTCGACATGGGTTGGTCCGGCAATCGTCTCGTTCTGTGGAGCAGTTTTCGGTCCGGGCATGAGCTATGTGATCTGGACATTTGCTGTGATCTACCTTGCTTCCGCAGGTATGACGCTTGCTCTCAAGATTTCTCCTGAGGCTCGTCGTTACACAGAAGAAGCCACGGCCCGAGGCGAAGTGAGCACGACTGTCGGTCACTAAGAGCGATCTGTCACATCTTCGTTGTTAAGCTGTAAAAGAGCAGGGGTGGTTCGTTATCGAACTGCCCCTGTTTTTATATGTCGTGGATGAAATGGTTTTGGAGTTGAAAACTATGGATGCGGATCTGGCGTCATATCTGGATGAGAGCGTGCCGTCCTTGCAGGATGGAGCTGGGCGGGTTGTCGATTGCGCCCGTGCAAAGAAAAATATTTGCTCGTTCTTAAAGGAAAGTCGGGCAGTTGTGGCTGATCTGATGGTGGATCAGCCGTTGTTCTTGCTGTTTTCCGCATTTCTCAGCGGTCTGTTGTTCGCACGTACTCTTTTTTCAGGAAAGAAACCTTCCTGAGGCGCATGACGTTACGACATGACCACGACCTATAATTCAAGGATCATGTCCCATGCTGCACTATGCTATCGTTTTCTTTATTATTTCCATCATTGCTGGCGTGTTCGGCTTCTCGGGCATTTCTGCCGCTACCGCAGGTATCGCCAAGCTGTTTTTCATTATCTTCCTGGTGCTGGCCGTTCTGGCGATCCTGGCCGGTGTTGCAGGACTGCACGCTCTCTAAGAGCCGCATCCTCTGCCTGAAGAGGCCATAAAAAAGGGCGGGATCTTGAAGATCCCGCCCTTTTTGTTTTTCAGCGTCCGTTCTTGTCTTTTTGGATAAATGACGGCAGCAACGGATTGTCTGTCTGGAGAGAGGCTTTTGTCGGCAGGTCTTTGGAGTTCCAGCCGCCACCAAGGTCTGTCAGCAGAGCAACTTCCGCATTGAATTGCTGCTGACGGATGCTCAGCTGGCTCTCTTCATATTGAAGGGCAGTCTGCTGGGCCGTGATGACGGTCGTATAAATCTGGGTGCCGGCGAGATATTCGTTCATGGATACTCGTACGGCGGCTTCGGCACTCGCAACGGCCTGGTTCTGAAGTCCTAGCTGCTGATCGAGATAGTGCAGGTTGGACATCTGGTCTTCCGTGTCCTGCATGGCGGCCAGAACGGTCTGTCGATATGTGGCGACCGCATTATCGTAGTCTGCCTCGGCTTCGCGGACAGCCGCTGTTCGGGCGCCGCCCTGGAAGATCGTTTCCGTGGCAGCAGCACCCAGGCCCCAGGTGCGCGTGGCTGTCTGGATCAGCTGCTGGAGCGGGTTGCCGCTGTATCCATAAGACGCAGAAAGCGTGATTTCCGGGAAAAAGGCGCCAATCGCATATCCAATCTCTGCGTTATAGGCTTCCATGTTCCGTTCAGCCTGAGCGACGTCTGGCCGACGTTCAAGGATCATGGACGGAACCGCTACAGGCGCTGCTGGAATCTCCTTGGGCAGAAGGGCCGCAGCGATAGTGACATCTGCCGGTGCACGACCGGTCAGCACTGCAATGGCATGCTCATACTGCGCGCGAGCGATATGAGCATTGGCAAGGCTGGCTTCGGTGGATTGCAGCAGATATCGAGCCTGAAGAACGCTTGTGGGATCTGCAACACCGGCCTCAAGCTGGTTCTCAAGGATTTTGAGATTATCGCGGTATAGACCCACGTTGCGCGTGTAGAGATCGATCAGGCTGTCCTGATAGCGCATGCTGAAATAGTCCTGCGCCAGTGTCAGCTGGTAGGACAAGCGCATACTGGCAACCAGTGCGGCGTCGCCCTGCGTCGCGGCGACCTGTTGCTGCACCTGCCGACGTATCTTTCCCCAGACATCAACCGTCCAGCTGGCAGATGGGCCAGTTGCCCAGGTGTTGCTCGTGTAGGACTGCGACGAGGTGTATGTGAAACCACCACTCGTGCTTGAAGCACTGCTTCCCTGTGAATTCCTGTTGAAGCTGAAATTCCCGCTCAGTGTCGGGTACAGGCTTGCCTTGATGGAATCGATTGTCGCAGCGGCTTTGCGATACTGCGCTTCGTATTCCTTCAGGCTCTGATTGGACGTTGCGATCCGTTCTTCCAGATCATCGAGAAGCGGATCATTAAAGATAGTCCACCAGTCGCCTTTGGGCATCTGCACCAGATCCGGGCGTGCCTTGTTCCAGCCGGCTGGGGGAGGCACTTCCTTGAAATGCGGAGAAATGACTGCCGAAGGACGATGGTAATTCGGTCCGACCATGCACCCACTCAGGAAAGGCAGGGCTGCGGCTCCCAGCAGAAGAGTACGCAGGGAAGGCATACGAAGGACGGTCATCAGATTTCCGTTTCCCGGGGCGAGATGTGAAGCAGAATGGCAAAGTGATGTCGGGCGCGGCCGAGCATTTTTCCGAAACGATCAAGGTATAAAAACACGACGGGCGTGCTGTAGAGCGTAAGAAGCTGGCTCACCATCAGGCCACCCAGAATGGCAATGCCAAGCGGGCGGCGGAGTTCGCAGCCATATCCATTCCCGAAGACGAGAGGCACGGCACCAAAGGCTGCGGCCAGAGACGTCATGAGGATCGGGCGGAACCGCAGAACACTCGCCTGTTGGATAGCCTCAAAAGCTGTCGCGCCCTCACGTTGCGCCACGAGTGCAAAATCGATCAGCATGATGGCGTTCTTTTTGACGATGCCAATCAGAAGAATGACACCAATCATCGCCATGAGTGAGAACTCCTGCCCAAACAGCTGAAGCGCGAGAAGGGCGCCGACGCCAGCGGAAGGGAGCGTGGACAGGATCGTCAGGGGATGAATGAGGCTCTCATAGAGCATGCCCAGAACAATGTAGACCGCAGCAAGAGCCGCAAGGATCAGCAGGGGCTCATCACTGACAGACTTCTGGAAGGCCGCGGCGTTGCCAGCAAACCCACCGTGAATGGTTGGTGGAACATGCAGTTTGACCATAGCGGCTTCAACGGCCTGCACGGCAGGCCCGAGGGACGCTCCTGGCGCAAGGTTGAAAGACACGGTCGTTGCAACTGAAAGCCCATCATGATTGACCGTCAAGGCCGTGTTTGTTGCGCGCTGGTATCCAAGCACCGATAGCGGCACCATGTTGGAAACGCTTGTTGCGACGGCGGCACCACTGGAAGCAGATTTTCCACCAGCCAGAGCATTGGCCACAGAGTTAATGTAGGACTGCTCGCTTTGCGAGAGCGTACTGGTTGTGGTGTCGGCTCGAACACGCAGGTTGTTCGAAGATGTTCCGCCTGCGGCTGTTCCGCCAGAGGCACTCACCCACATCTGTTTCAGCGTTTCTGGGCTTTCCCAGTATCGCGGAGCGACTTCCATCACCACATGATACTGGTTCAGATTTCCGTAAATAACAGAAGCTGATCGCTGTCCGAACGCATCGTAAAGTGTGTTGGCAATGAGCTGGGGCGTGATGGAATACCGGGAAGACATATCGCGGTTGATCGCAATGGCAATGGCCTGACCGCCTTCTTCCACGTTGGATGAAACATCCATCAGCAGAGGAATTTTTGAAAGCGCCGAGACAATCTTCGGCGTCCATTCATAGAGATCTTCGGCCGACGGGCCTTCCAGCGAATACTGATAGGCCGCGTCACCTGAGCGCGCACCTATACGGACGGCGCCGGGGGCCATCAGACGGAGCTGCGCACCTGGAACATTCGAAAAGGCCCGGTTGATGCGTTGCACCGTTGCAGCCAGATCGTCCTTACGTTCCTCTTTAGACTTCAGAGCAACGAAAAGATTGGCAGAGTTGGCCGAACGCCCGCCGGCGCCGCCCATAACGCCTGCGACATCCCTGTCTGCGGCGACAACCTTCATGGCGTGAGCCGTGATGTCTTTCAGAGACTGGAAAGACACGGACTGGTCGGCGACCAGACGCCCCATCAACTGACCGGTGTCTTCAGAGGGAAAGAAGCCCTTGGGCATTTTCACAAAGAGAACACCAGCCAAAATCAGGGTGGCTGGCAGAGACATGACGATCAGGAACGGATGCCGGAGGCTCCATCCTAGCGATTGCTCGTAGCCTTTCGCGACGCGGTCGATCATGCGTTCGAGCAGGGAGCCAATTCTGCCCCAGAAACCCTGTGAGGCGGCTGGCGCAGAGGTAAGGATCAGTGCGCTGAGCATCGGGGTGAGGGAGAGGGACAGAACCATGGAAATGGTCAGGGTAATGACCATTACCATCGCGAATTCGTGGAATAGCCGACCAGCAATGCCCCCCATGAACATGATGGGAGCGAAAACCACAATCAGGGACACGGTGATGGATAGAACCGTGAAGGCAACTTCGCTGGCCCCAAGAATGGCGGCTTCCATCCGCTCATGACCCATTTCCATGTAGCGGGTGATGTTCTCAAGAACGACGATGGCATCGTCCACAACGAAACCTGTGGAGATTGTCAGGGCCATCAGAGACATATTGTCGAGCTGATAACCCAGCAGCGACATCACCCCAAACGTTCCGATGATCGAAATGGGGACGACAATTGCTGGAATGAGAATGGCGGACAGGCTGCGCAGGAACAGCAGCACAACGACGACGACCAGCACCACGGCTATGATGAGGGTCTGTTTCGTATCGTTCAGGGACGCGCGGATTGTCTTGGATCGGTCAATCAGGACGTTGATATGGGTGTTGCCCGGCATTGCCGACTGGAGAATGGGAAGGCGTTTGCGAATACCATCAACCGTCTTGATGACGTTGGCGCCGCCCTGTGTGAACACCGTACAGATGATGGCGCGCTGACCATTGAGGAAGCCTGTCTGGCGTAGATCTTCAACGCTGTCATTGACTTCCGCAACGTCTGTCAGGCGGACGGGTTGGCTGTCACGATAGGCGACGACCAGCCCACGATAATCAACGGCTTTGCTGGCCTGATCGTTCGTGGACAGCATGAGACGCGTGCCGTGGGAGTCAATGAAACCCTTCGGCGTGTGAGCGTTGGCTGATGCAAGTGCCGCGCGAACATCTTCGAAACCAATGCCATAGCGGAACAGGCGGAGGGGATTTAGTTCTACGCGAACCGCAGGGAGGGAACTGCCGCGGATTTCGACTTCGCCTACGCCCTCAACCTGACTGAGCTGCTGAATCAGAACGTTGCTGGCAAACTCATAAAGCTCCTGTGGCGTCCGGGTGCTGGACGTCAGCGTCAGTGCAACAACCGGGGGGCCGTTGGAGTTGGCTTTGTCGTAAGTCGGGTTTGTCCGCAGAGTAGAGGGAAGATCCTGGCGTGCGCCCTGAAGTGCAGCCTCGACGTCTCGTGCGGCACCATTGATGTCGCGGGAGAGGTCAAACTGAAGAGTAATGCGCGTCTGATTGACTGTTGATTCAGACGTCATCTCCGTAACGCCCGAAATCGCGCCCAGATGCCGCTCCAGCGGTGCAGCGACTGTGCTGGCGATCTCGGACGGAGAACCGCCAGGCTGGTTCGCCATTACCATGATGACCGGGAAGTCCACGTTCGGCAGATCGGCGACGGGCAGGCTGAAATAGCCCAGGATGCCGCCGATCAGGAGCGCGACGGCCAGAAGGATCGTTCCAACTGGCCGCATGACGAAAAGGCGGATCAGCTTCACGGGTTGCTGTGCGTGCTTGGAGTTTGCGCCCGGCCTGCGTGATAGCGCTGCATGAGCGTCCTTGTCTTACGACCGATGCCGTCCATGAACAGATAGATGACCGGAGTGGTGAACAGGGTCAGCATCTGTGACAGCATCAGGCCACACACAATCGCCACGCCGAGGGGGCGGCGCAGTTCAGAGCCGACGCCATGGCTCAGCATGAGAGGCAGGGCACCGAACAGGGCGGCGAGTGTCGTCATGAGAATTGGACGGAAACGCAGGAGAGCTGCCTGGCGAATGGCTTCGAGCGGTGTGTGCCCTTCCAGTCGCTCGGCCTCGAGTGCGAAGTCGATCATCATGATGGCATTCTTTTTCACAATGCCGATCAGCAGCACGATGCCAATGATCCCCATGATGTCGAGGTCCATACCGAACAGGTACAGGCCAATCAGCGCGCCGATAGCAGCGGATGGCAGCGTGGACAGGATGGTGATGGGGTGGATGAAGCTCTCATAGAGAATACCCAGCACGATATAGACCGCGATGACCGCAGCCATAACAAGCCAGACTTCGTTCGTCAGAGACGAGCGGAAAGCTGCGGCTGTGCCCTGGAAAGCAGTTTCAAATGCGGGAGGAAGGCCAAGCTGCTTCTCAACCCGTTCAATGGCACTGGTTGCCGCACCGAGCGAATACCCTTTCGAGACGTTGAAAGAGATCGTCGTGGCTGGGAACTGGCCGTAATGACTGATGAGGAGGGGGGCAAGGCTATGACTGATTGTCGTAACCTGTTTCAGCGGGACCAACCCGGACGTCGGCTGACGTGTCGGGCCGGAGGTGCTGCTGCCTGCTTCGGATGAAATCCCCGGCAGGTACAACTGGTTGAGGGATGTCAGGTCGTTTTGAAGGTCTGGAAGCGCTTCCAGAATGACGCGGTACTGGTTGGCCTGCGTGTAGATCGTTGAGATCTGACGCTGGCCATAACTGTCATACAGAAGGTTATCGACCGTCTGAGGTGTGATGGAATAACGCGCACCCGTTGCACGGTCGAGCGAGAGCTGGGCAACCAGACCTTCAGCCTGCAGATCGGACGTGACATCCGACAGGGAAGGCTCCTGTTTCAGCGCGTCGACAATTTTTGGAACCCAGGTTTTGAAGGTGTCGTAATCCGGGTTCTCAAGCATGAACTGGTATTGTGTGGCCGAAATCGAGGAATCCAGAGACAGATCCTGAATCGGCTGAACAAACAGCTGCGTTCCGATGACATTCTGGCCGACCTGGCCCAGACGCTGAAGGATGGTCGACAGGTCGGAGGTGCGCTCGTCCCGCGCCTTGAGATTGATCAGGAAACGACCGACGTTCAGCGTCATGTTCTGACCGTCAATTCCCACAAAGGAGGAGATGCTGGCTACATCCGGATCCTTGAGGATCTCGGCGCCCAAAGCGGCCTGACGTTCTTTCATCCCGTTGAAGGAAATCGCCTGCGACATGACGGAAATGCCCTGCACAACGCCAGTATCCTGCGTTGGGAAGAAGCCTTTGGGGATTGTGTAGGCCAATGCGCCCGTCAGGATAATTGTTCCGAGCGTGACCAGAAGCGTCAGGCCACGGAACCGCAGAACCACGTCCAGCCAGCGGCCATACAAGGCAATCATGCCATTGATGCCACGCTCGGTGCCGTCGGAGAGGCGGCCCCAGATTCCACGGCTCTTGGACGGAGCGTGCGTATCCGTCAGCATCCGCGCGCACATCATTGGAACCAGGGTGATGGACACAATGGCCGAGATGACGATCGTGATGGAGAGCGTCATGGCGAATTCGTGGAACAGGCGTCCCACGACATCCTTCATGAACAGCAGTGGGATGAGCACTGCGATCAGCGAAACTGTTAGCGAGATGATGGTAAAGCCGATTTCGCCGGCACCCTTCAGGGCAGCGGTGTAACGGTCTTCGCCAGCTTCCACGTAGCGGGCAATGTTCTCGATCACCACGATGGCGTCATCCACCACAAAGCCTGTGGCAATGGTGAGGGACATCAGCGACAGGTTATCGAGCGAGAACCCAAGCAGGTACATCGCCGCCATGGTGCCCACCAGCGAAAGCGGTACCGACAGGCTGGGAATGATCGTGGCAGGAACATTGCGCAGGAAGACGAAGATGACGCCGACAACGAGCAGCATGGACAGACCCAGCTCGTATTCGACATCGTCAACAGAGGCACGGATGGTTGTTGTCCGGTCTGTCAGTGGTGTGATCTCGATGCCAGGGGGCAGGTCCTGCTTGAGCTGGGGCAGGATGCGCAGAACGTTGTCCACCACGCCAATCACGTTGGCGCCGGGCTGACGCTGAACATTCAGGATCAGGGCAGGGGTCTTGTTCGACCATGCCGCCAGCTGAGTGTTCTCTGCGCCTTCGACGACCGTAGCCACATCGCGAACGCGGATCGGGCCGCTGTTCTGATAGGCAATGATTTGGTCCATCAACTGATCGACGGACTTGATCTGCCCATCAATGCGCAGGGACGTAGAGCGCTTGGGGCCGTCAAATGTGCCCGTTGGGGAGTTGACATTCACCGTTGTGATGATGGTCCGCAGGGTGTCGATCGCGATACCGTATGATGTCAGCTTCGGGATGTTGACCTGAATGCGGTACGCCTTGCGATTACCGCCAGACAGCGTGACGAGGCCCACGCCGGAGATCTGACTGATCTTCTGCTCAAGACGCGTGTTGACGTAATCTTCCACTTCCGGAAGCGGCAGGGTTTTCGACGTGATACCCAGTGTCAGGACCGGAGTATCCGCCGGATTGACCTTCGCATAAATCGGAGGTGCTGGCAGATCCGTTGGCAGCAACGATGTCGCGTTGTTGATGGCGGCCTGAACTTCCTGCTCGGCCACGTCCATGGACATGTCGAGGCCAAAGCGCAGAGTGATGACCGACGCACCGCCAGAAGACTGAGACGTCATCTGGTCAAGGCCCGGCATCTGGCCAAGCTGCGTTTCAAGCGGAGCCGTAATGGACGTGCTCATCACGTCCGGTCCGGCGCCCGGGTAATAGGTCGAGACCGTAATGGTTGGATATTCAACCTGTGGCAGTGCTGAGACTGCCAGGAAGTGGTAGCCGAGCAGTCCGCTCAGCAGGATGGCGAACATCAGGAGGCTGGTGGCAACCGGACGCTCGATGAACAGGCGGGACGGATTCACGGTCTTGCTGTTCCCTGTGAGCGGTCAGTGATTGCCGGTGACATCGGCTGCGGACGGATCATTGCCACGCTTGGCGGCATCAGTGCTTTGCTGACCATTGCTATGGCGATGATGGGTCTCCGCCGTTTTGGCTTCAGCAGCAGCATTCTGTGTCGTGGGCGCGGAAGTGTCAGGGATCGAGATTTTCTGACCCGGGCGCAGATGGCTCACGCCATCAGTCACGACACGATCACCAGCTTTCACACCGGACAGGATGACGGCGTTGCTGTCGTCCGTCTCGCCAACCTTGACCGGAAGATCCTTCACCGTCATGTCCGGCTGCACAACATAAAGGAACTGACCGTCCGGGCCTGTCTGAAGCGCATTCCCCGGCACGATAAGAACGTTGTGCAGTGTGTTCACGAGCAGGCGGGCATTCACGAATTCATTCGGGAACAGCCGTTCGTCTTCATTGGCGAAAATGCCACGCATACGAACCGTGCCGGTGGACGTGTCGATTTGGCTATCCAGCGCCTTCACGGTGCCGGTGGCAATTTTCTGGGTGTTATCGCTGTTCCAGGCTTCGACCGGGAGTTCCTGAACTTCACGCAGACGGTCAGCAACCGGGCCAATCTGGTTTTGCGGCACAGTAAAGATAACGGAGATTGGCTCCATCTGCGTCAGGATTGTCAGGCCGCCGGACTGGCCAGCGGAGACATAGTTGCCCTTATCGAGCACACGGATACCGACGCGGCCATCAACCGGGGCAATGATGTGACAGTACATCACGTTCAGTTCGGCATTATGGACGTTGGCTTCGTCGAACTTCACAGTGCCTTCAAGTTGCTCGACCGTGAACTCCTGATCCCGGGCTGTCATCGCTGATGTTGAATTCTGACGGATCAGCTTCTGGTAACGGGCATTGTCCACACGGGCTTTTTCAAGCTGGGCGCGGTCGGCTGCAAGCGTTCCTTTGTACTGGGCAAGAATTGCTTCGTATGGACGTGGATCAATCAGTTCCAGTTCATCGCCCTTTTTAACGTGCTGGCCTTCCTGATAATAAACATCAAGAATATGGCCATCCACGCGGGGTGTAATCGTTACGTTCGTTACAGGAACGACGGTGCCGATCAGTTGCAGGATCACAGGCATGTCGCCTGTATGCACCGTGGCAACAGCAACAGGCTGCGTATCACCCGCTGCGCCGTTTTTGCGCGATTTTCCGGAATGAGATCCATGCGTCCGCAGGACTGCAAAAAGGATCAGCAGAATCACCAGAACAATTGTGCCCCATAGCAGCCAGCGACGGCGGGGGCGTCGGGCTGGTGTGGGGGACTGGGCGTTGATGCTCTGGTGGCGGTCGCTGGGTCCGGCCGTCTGCTCGTCCATAGTGGTCCTGTCTTTCCCGTACAGCTTTTTGGCATGGATGCGCCTGAGAAACGGCATCCTTCCGTCAGTTGTTCTCTTATAGTGCAGCGAATGCAATGCTGCCATGACGGGACCTTAAATCCTGTTCAGGTTCAGCAACGAATTTGAAACATGGAAGGCTAAGAGATTGCTTTTCAAGGCAATCTCTCTCTTGCTTCATTTCACGCTCGCACCATATCCTTATGGAAACCCGATGGTCCGTGGGCCGTTTAAGGCAGGAACGGATCACATCCGGATAAGGAGATACAGACATGGCTGATACGACAGGTACAAAGGCCGAGGGCCTTCTTGATGAAGTCAAGGGCAAGGTCAAGGACGGCGTTGGTGGTCTGACGGGTGACACGGCCACGCAGGCTGAAGGCAAGTTCGATCAGCTTTCGGGTATGGCTCAGCAGGAATTCGCCGATCTTTATGACGAAGGCGAAACGAAGCTCGAAGCTGCTACGGCGTTCGTTCAGGACCGTCCGCTTATCTCGATCGTCATTGCCACCGTCGTTGGCATGATTGTTGGCGGCCTGCTGTTCGGTCGCAAGAGCAGCTGATTTCACACACGCATTACTTCGTGTGCTAGAAGCCTCCCGGAGTAATCCGGGAGGCTTTTTCTATGGAATGGTTTTACGAGAATAACGGGCAGCAGACAGGGCCCGTATCCCGTGAAGAAATTCTGCGTCTGATCATGCAGCAGCGGATTCGTCCGGAGACGCTGGTCTGGACGTCAACCTTTGGAGATTCCTGGCGCCCGGCGGCGTCCGCCGGGCTGGTATCGCCATTGACCGGACTTGTGCGTCCTTCCGCAGAAATTTCAGAGCACTGGGCCTGGGCGCTGCTTGTTGGTCCATGGATCATGGGACGTGTAACGCTTTACATCATGGACTGGCGACATGTGGCAGAAGCCGACCGCATGAACACGATGTCCGTGGTTAGTCTTCTGGTGCTGGGTCTGTTCTTTACGGCGTTTTTCATGGATCGGAACTCGATCCGGGAAACAGGCGCGACACCGCCGGGGTTCTGGTGGTGGCTTTTCCTCCCCGGATATTTCTGGCGCCGCCGTCAGATCACTGGACGAGGCCGATCGCTTCTTGTCGTGAGCCTTGTGCTGCTCGTGTTCAACATCGGTGACACCCTCAGCCGTTGGCCGGAAATACAGCAGCAGGTGAAGCACGGTCACCACGTGACCAGCGCTCCTCAGGACCCCGCGGAAGGCGACGGCGAGCAGGAAAACCTCTGAAAGGCACGAGAAAGAGTCTTTCGAGGCACACTTGACAACTTATTCTGAAAAATAACCCATTTTTGGGCTTCCCTTTCGAGTCGCCATGATTCAAAACCGATTCGGTAGTCAGTTGATTGACCGGATTGGTCGGGGAGAAGTTCAGGAATGCCAGATTACGCCCTTGAAGCGGCCCATGGCGGGCTGGTCGTCGGGATCGACGAAGTCGGGCGTGGTCCTCTGGCTGGACCTGTAGTCGCAGCAGCCGTTGCGTTCACCTCTCCCCCTGATGAAACGCTTTCGCGTCTTCTTGATGATTCCAAGAAACTGACAGCGAAGCGTCGTATGGTCGCCTATGACCTGCTGATGCAGGCGCCGAACATCCTGATTGGGGTGGGCGCAGCATCCGTCACGGAAATTGAACAGATCAACATTGCGCAGGCTTGCCACCTGGCCATGAGACGGGCGTTGGACCGGTTGGATCGTATGCCGGATCTCGCGCTGGTTGATGGCAAGCACGCGCCCAAGCTGCCCTGTCCCATTCAGATGGTGATTGGTGGAGATGGCATCAGCCTCTCCATCGCCGCAGCCTCTATTATCGCAAAAATTACACGAGACCGCCTGATGGCCCGTCTTGCCGTTCGGCATGATGCCTATGGATGGGAGCGCAATGCCGGATATGGCACCGCTGTTCATATGAGCGGCCTGAAAACACAGGGTGTCACGCCCCATCACAGGCGCGGATTTGCGCCTATTCGAAACATGATTGAAGCAGAGGCACACGCAGCATGACCGGCGAACTCCCAGTGGACCAGATCCTGCGTGGTGAATGCGTGGAGACGATGAAGACCCTGCCGGATGGCAGCGTGGACTGCATCTTTGCCGATCCGCCATATAATCTTCAGCTTCGTGGCGAACTGCGGCGCCCGGATGAAACTGTCGTTGATGGCGTCGATGATGCCTGGGACAAATTCGACGATTACTCGGCGTACGACAAATTCACGCGTGAGTGGCTGTCAGAAGCACATCGTATTCTGGACAAGGACGGCACGATCTGGGTGATCGGCTCTTATCATAATGTGTTTCGTCTTGGTGCTATTCTTCAGGATCTTGGGTTCTGGATCCTGAACGACATTATCTGGCGCAAATCCAACCCGATGCCGAATTTTCGTGGACGCCGGTTTACGAATGCTCATGAAACGATGATCTGGGCGGCCAAGAGCCCGCAGAGCCGTTATCGTTTCAATTATCAGGCCATGAAAGCGCTGAACGACGACCTTCAGATGCGATCAGACTGGTACTTGCCGTTGTGCACGGGGAACGAGCGCCTCAAGAACGAGCACGGTTTGAAGCTGCATCCAACGCAGAAGCCGGAAAGCCTTCTGCATCGTGTGCTTGTGGCGTCCACGAATGTTGAGGATGTCGTGCTTGACCCATTCTGTGGCAGTGGCACGACACCTGCGGTGGCCAAGCGACTGGGGCGTCACTACGTCGGAATTGAGCGTCACCCGGATTATGTGAAGGCTGCGCGTGAGCGGGTTGCCCGCGAGGAACGTCTGACGTCCGAGCATGTTGCTGTCACGCCCGCCAAACGCGACATTCCACGGATTCCGTTCGGGAGTTTCGTGGAAACGGGTGTCTTGCCTGCGGGAACGGCACTGTATGATCGTCAGAAGCGTCTGAAGGCAACGGTTACGCCAGATGGCACGCTGGTATCGGGCAATCAGCGTGGCTCCATTCACAAGTTGGGCGCAATGCTGACCAATGCGCCTTCCTGCAATGGATGGACGTTCTGGTTCTTTGAGCGGGACGGAGAAATGGTGCCGATTGATATTCTACGTCAGGAAAGCGTTGCCCTGCGTAACGTCGGCTAAGCACTCTTCCGCTCTGAAAAACAGATTATAAAAAAGGCCGGAAGGAGAACTCTCCTTCCGGCCTTTTCTGTTTCTAAAACGTTAGAAAATCAGCGTCCTGCAAATCCAAGGAAGCCGGATGCCGGATCAGCGGTACCGCC
Source organism: Gluconobacter sp. OJA (assembly GCF_039638325.1). Lineage (NCBI taxonomy): Bacteria > Pseudomonadati > Pseudomonadota > Alphaproteobacteria > Acetobacterales > Acetobacteraceae > Gluconobacter > Gluconobacter sp. OJA. The sequence continues at coordinate 919,430 of NZ_JBDIWI010000001.1, forward strand.
CTTTTCATCGAAATGAGGAGAAGGCGCCGCACGCGTTGCTGTCGAGGCTTTGCCGCCGATTGTCAGGTGACCGCTGCCACCTTTCATCTGCACGCCGCTATCCTTAACGCTCGTTTCCAGACGTCCATCCGGATTGTAGGTCCGCATGGAAAGCAGCAGGAACATGATGTCCTTGCGGTTCAGGTCAATCGCCATATCCAGCGGGGTCTGATCGAGAATGTTGTGGCCATTCATGTCAGCACCGCGATTTAAGGCTTCCTTGGACGCATTCAGCGAACCGCGATTAATGGCATCGAAGAGAGCTGTCGTCGGGTTCGTGTCCACACGCGCATGACCTGCGTCGTCGTCTGCGGCTTCTGCACCTGGCAGGGCTGAAGGAGGGGCTGCACGTTTGGCAGCCTTGCGGGCTTCTGCCTTTTTGGCAGATTCTTCCGCATCCTGTTCAGCTTCCGCGTCATCGGCATCCTGCGCATGGGCAGAGTGCCAGGGCACGAAGATTGTCGGTGTGGCTGCCAAAGCGGCAATCAGCAGAAGGCGGGGCAGGGTGAGGGGCAGTCGCATAGGGTCAATATACTGCGATCTGAAGTCCTGTGCGAGTCTCCAGAATCGTCGTCCGCAACTTGTCACATGCTGCAATATCAACGTCCTTCCCGCCACCAGCCCACGCCAAGGAATATCAGAGCCAGAACGAGCGCCAGCCATGCCGGAACAAGGTCCTGTGTACGCGTCTCTCCTGCGACCGCAGCCTGACTCACAGGCAGGCCGATCCACCCGGAGCCGGAGAGATCCTGACCAGCTGTGACCTGGCGCAGGTGAGGAATACCGATTCCTGCCCAGTTCTGGCTTCCGCCCGATGCCTGGGCCGTGGCGCCCATAACTGTTGCGGTTGCGCGGAGGTCCTGCCGTTCAAGAATATCCTGTGCGGCAGGGCTGGCGAAGGCCACGAGGCCATCTTGCCGGATGGTCCAGATCCCGCTGCCTGTTACAGGCACGGTGCCATGCCAGAGGCCTTTCCCGCCTGTCATGGGGAGGGGCTGGGTGTGTCCGTCCGGAAAGGTGACCATGGCTTGCGGTGTTATTGTTGTCTGACCCAATGCGTGACGGTCCACCACAAGCTGACCATTTTCAATGCGGGCACTCAGTCGGTTTTCTTCGAGATCCGGCTCCTTCATGAGCCAGTGCGAAAGACGGCGCAGCAACTCAGCCTGCGGACCGCCGCCACCCTCATTGCGGGACCAGAGCCAGAGCTGATCAGACAGGAGCATCGCCACGCGGCCCTGATCCACTCGGTCAAGTAGAAGGAGAGGTGAGCCACTGGGGCCGCTCATTAGATTCTGGCCGTGGGACTGATCCACCTTCGCTGAGCGGTACCAGGGGCCCCAGTCAGCGCTGTTTCCCAGTCCCGCAGTGACAGGATGAGCTTTGCCAAGGTCTGTAAGGGCCGGACGAAAAGCCTGCGTTACGAGACCATCGGTTGGGACATGTGCTGGAAAAACCTGAGCCAGTGTCGTGTCCTGCAAGGAGCCATCCTGCACGAATTCCGGCCCCGCCGTGACAAGCAGACCACCCCCACGGCGAACATAATCCGCGATGTTCGTCAGATACTCTTCCGGCAGGATGTTGCTGTTACGAAATCCATCCAGAATGATGAGATCAAAGCTGCGGATTTTTTCCTGAAACAGTTCCCTGATCGGGAAAGGTATCAGCGCCAGATCCGAAAGCGGGGTGCCATCATCTGTGCTCGGGGAGCGGAGAATGGTGAAGTGGACCAGATCGACCGACGGGTCCGCTTTCAGCAGACGGCGCCAAACACGCTCACTCTGGTTCGGGACGCCAGAAACCAGCAGAACGCGCAGCCGGTCCCGAACACCGCGAATGCGAATGACGTCGTTGTTGTTCAGAGTAGAGGCCTCGCCCGGGAGGGCTGAGACGGAGAGGCCAACCAGTGTTTCACCGGGATGCTGGACAGGGACGGTAATATCCTGCGGCTGGCCTGTTTGGATTGTGCGAGTTGTTGCAGGAGCGTCTCCCGCACGGACGGTCAGGGTTGTTGTCGCGGGGGCAGGCGTTCCCAGATCGTCGACTTGAAGGCGAATGGTCGCGTTCTGGCCGACAATGGCATACGGCGGAGTGCTCAAAATTCGCAGACGACGGTCCGTTTCTTCTCCCCTTGCCGCCAGAACCAGATGAAGCGGTAGTCTCTGTCCGTTCGGGCCCTGAAAGCGAGTTGGAAGCCGTGATGGGACGTCATGATCCATGCCATCCGTGACAACGATGGCTCCGGCAAAACGACCTTGCGGAAGATCCGCGTGATCCATCGCGTCAAACAGGCACGTTCCGTGGCCGGAGCCTCCCGGCACATCAATGCGATGAAGTGTCAGGCCCGGCAGGTGCGTTGCGTCCTGCGTGATCTGATTGGCTGTCTGATCTGCGAGAGATGCACGTTGCCCTACCTGCATGGACGGAGAATGATCCACGATCAGGAGGGCATCCTGTGGAACAGGTCGAAGAACCGGGTGCAGGGAGCGCGGTCCAGCCATCCAGCCCAGAAGCATCAGAACGGCTAACGCACGCCAGACCATCCCGCGTGCACCACGCACCAGACCGTAAAGGGCGCCTAGAATAATGAGTGCGCCCACAGTAGCCAGAAGCCAAAGTGGAAGCATGGGGGCAAGGTCGAACGTCATGGTGCGTCCTCCTCGTCTTCGTCTGTGCCGACGGAGGGGCTTTGCGTGTCAGGATTGTCCTGCCCCAGACGATGGAGCATTTCCGGGTAATGGGCCTGATCGCTCTTGTAGTTTCCGGTCAGGGCGTAGAGCACCATGTTGACACCAAAACGATAGGCTTGTGTGCGCTGATCATCGCCACCGGGGAGAACGGCGTAAGGGTGGTTGCCGGACGCATCGACAGCCCATGCGTGGGCCCAGTCTCCGTTGCCGATGATGACGGGGCTGACATCATCGTTCGCTTCATCTCCGTTACGAGCCACATAAACGGGCTGACCATTGACGCGCCCCGGGAAGCCGCTGTGGAGTAGATAGAACGTGTGCCCCAGAACGTGCTTGTCCGTGAGTTTGGCAAGAGGAGGAATGGTCAGTCCGTCCGTGACGCGCTTCAGAGCGGCTCTCACGGCACCTCCTGATCCTGCATCCATATCCGTGCCGGCGCCCTGCTGATCAATGAGCAAAATCCCGCCGTGATCCATGAAGGCGTTCAGGGCTTTGGTGCGAGCGGCATCCGGTTGTGCATCTGCTGTAATGGGCCAGTAGATGAGCGGATAAAACGCCAGATCATCTTTCCCGGGAACAACACCGTCAGGGTGCCCAAGAAGGGCAGAGCTTCGGGCACTTGTATAGTCAGACAACCCCTGAAGTCCCTCCCGGGAGGCTGTATCCACATCGTCATTGCCCGTGACGACGTAAGCCAGCCGGGTCTCCAATGCGGCCTGCGGCACCGTTGTTGGGAGTGCTGAGGGGACTGGTTGCTGAGCCTGGGCCTGTTGGAACGAAAGTACCACAAGTGCACCACACAGAGGGCCAAGTAGGCCACGCCGTCGCAGGGACAATGCAAAATCAACAAGGAGGACCAGCAGCCCGGTGGCCAGAAGCCATGGGCCAAGCGGCCGGTCTGGTGACGCGCCTTCGGGCGTAAGCTGCGTTCCCATGAGCGCCTCTTCCCGAAGAGGGGGGGCGTGGTCTGACAGGTTCAGTGGGCGTGTTCCGTGGGCGGGACCATAGAGCCCTGCTGGGTGTGTGACGCTGACTTCTGTGGTGGCAAGAGCATTAGCTTTGACGGATCTGGCTGCTGCGGAAGGCATCGTGAGGCCGCCGGTACTGTCCAGCGTGCGCCAAGGGGCGAGATCGTTGGGGCTCGTGCCAGTCACGCCTGCGGAGCGCTCGATCAGACGCTCCAGCATCTGTGGAAACAGGCCGGAAATGGGAAGATTGGACCAGTCAGGAGAGGCTGTGATGTGGAACAGGACAATTTCTCCATTGCCTTCCGACCGTGCCGTGACCAGCGGCGTCCCGTCTGCCAAGGCGGCCCAGACGTGATCCTGCAAACCCGTTTCCGGCTTCGCAAGAACCTGTCGTGAGACTGTCACGTCTGGCGGAATGGCGAGGTCAGCAAAAGGCGACGTGGCAGGGAAAGTTTCCAGAGCCTGAGGCTTGCCCCAGGACATCGGCCCCCCAAGCTGGCGCATACCGCTCATCAGGGGAACGGGCAGCAGAGCATCCGGTGCGTCGTCGGTCGCGTTATCCTGTTGCGAAGACTGAGCGGCTGCAAGGCCCGGCCCAGCAAAGCGGATAAGCATTCCACCATGGCGGACCCACTCCAGAACGCGGTTGCGGGTCTGGTCGCCAGACAGGGATCCATCGGTGGCCACCAAAACGGAAAGTGACGAACCGAGCAGAGCGCTCGCGTCACCGGTTCGGCGTTCCGAGAGTGTATCGAGCGCATGGTTAAGGAAGAATGCTGAACCAATGAGCGGTGTGTTGTCGCCGGGCGTCTGAAGGAGACCAACAGGGCGACGATGCCCGACGTCTCCTCTCAGTACTGTTGTCGCTGGGCCTGCCAGGCCTTCTACAGCGAAATGATCCAGCTGATTGCGAAGCAGCGCAGGTAGCGGAAGTATTTTGTCTTCGCCAACCTGAACCGGATACGCTGCCAAGGTCCCGCCATTCCCCGCAACGGCACGAACCGTAACTGTCCGGCTGGGGCAGGAAAACCCTTCGACCTTCGCATGAAGAGTGCCGTTTGCCTCCTGATTGGCACTCAGGCGTAGAACATCGCAGGGGTTCCAGCGCATATCCTGCACGGCTTCTGCTTTGCTCAGGGCGTTTTGCAGAGCTTCGTCATGAGGGGCGGCGACCCCGTCAGACAGCAGAGTAATATGTTGGTCCGACAGATCCATATGGCCAAGCTCGTCAGCCAGCCCTGCGCGATCAACCGGCCAGGGCTGAGGGCGCATGTGCTCAAGACGTTCCGAAAGAGCGTGGCTGTCTCTCGTGACGAAAGGCTCCGGCATCGCCCCATCGGGGGAGCGGGCTGCACGAACAAGTGTTACCGGGTTTCCGCTGCGGAGAGCTGATTGTCCAAGGGAAAGAGCCGCTGCAACGCGTTCATTCCAGTGCGGGATTGCGGCCCATCCGTCATCCATAACAATGAGGACAGGACCGTTAGTCTTCCCAGAACTGTGTGGAATGAGGACGGGACGGGAAAGGCCGAAAATAACCAGTGCAACTGCGGCAATCCGCAAAATCAGGAGCCACAGAGGCGAACGGGCTGCATCCTCTCGCTGCGCCGTCAAGCGGCGGAGCAGCAGCAGCGATGGAAAGGACTTTTCCTGCGGGGCCGGAGGTCTCGCGCGGACAAGCCACCACAGCGCTGGAAGTGCCAGCAGACCAAGCAGAAGAAGAGGCGAGAGAAAAATCATCGTCCGCTTCCCATGGCGAGGTGAAGTGCCAGCAGCGCAGGGAGCGGGTCCTGCGATGTTTCATGCACAATGCAGTCGGCATGCAAATTTGCTGCACTTGCTTTCAACGCATCCAGATGCGCTGAGACCGCGTGTTCATAAGCTGAATTGAGACTTTCCACGGCGGGAAGGGTCAGAACACCGCCCTCCAGACCGGAAAAGCGGATTCGTCCTGTCTGGTTAAGGGAACGCTCGCCGGGATCCAGAATGCAGAGCAGATGGACGCGGACAGGCCGACTGGCACAATGCTTGAGAACGGCTTCGATCCGGTCTTCTTCCCAAAGAAAGTCACTGATGAGAACCAGATTTGTCTGAGGTGACAGCGCATTCAGGGGAGGAAGTTCTGGTTCACCCGTCGAAGAGTGAAGGAGAGCTTCGCCAAGTCGGCTGAGCACCTGAGCTCCACCAAAAACGCGTCCGGCTTCTGGCCCTGTCAGAAGGCCTGCCCGTTCACCACCGCGGAGAGCCGCACCGGCTAGTGCCAGTGTACAGAGCTGAGCACGCTCCCGTTTGGTGGGGAGCTGGTTGGAAGACCGCCAGTCCATGGATGCGGAGGGATCGCACCACACGAGCAGAGACTGGGCGTTTTCCCGCTCCCGTTCCCGCACCCAGAACGTGTTTTCGATGGGAGAGCGCGCGGACTGCCGCCAGTCAATGGCCGTTGCCGGTTCCCGAGAGTGATAGGGGCGGAACTGCCAGAAATCTTCTCCACTCCCGGAACGTCTGCGGCCATGTGTGCCGGCCTGAAGGCTGGCTGCAATCTTTTCGGCCTGAAGCAGCAGAGCCGGCAGGGCGAGCCGCTCGGCTGGTGCCGTGAGAGAGGCGGGAGAGTGCCTGTTCTGGGAAGAGAACAGGCCTCGGAGCGTTTCAATCGGACTTTTCACAGGGGTCAGAGAATCGTTTGAGCCTGTGCGCGGATCAGGGCTTCGACTGTTACGCCGGAGGCCCGCGCACCGAAGCCAAGACCGATACGGTGTGAGAGGACGGGTTCTGCCAGCGCGATGACATCGTCCAGGCTGGGGGCAAGACGGCCATTCAGCAGGGCGCGGGCGCGGGTCGCAATCATCAGGGCCTGCGCGGCGCGAGGACCTGGGCCGAAAGACACTGCATCCCGCACTTCGGAAGAAGCAGACGGGTCTTCTGGGCGAAGGGCGCGCGTCAGGCTCAGGATTGCGTCAACGATTTTATCGCCAACAGGAAGCCGACGAACGAGGGCCTGCGCTGCCAGAAGGGATTCGGCGTTCAGAAGCGTCGGTGCCTGTGCCGTTGTGGCGCCCGTTGTTTGCAGGAGCATCTGGCGCTCTGCGTCCCGATTTGGGAAATCCAGCGGAATGCGAAGCATGAATCGATCGAGCTGGGCTTCTGGCAGCGGGTAGGTGCCTTCCTGCTCGATCGGGTTTTGTGTTGCGAGAACGTGGAAGGGGCTTGGAAGAATGTAATCCTTGCCACCCTGCGTTACGCGGTGTTCTGCCATGGCCTGCAACAGGGCTGACTGCGTGCGGGGGCTTGCGCGGTTGATTTCATCCGCCAGCACAAGTTGTCCGAAGATTGGACCAGGAAGGAATCGGAACGCCCGCTGTCCGTTGACGTCCTGATCCAGGATTTCAGCACCCGTGATGTCTGACGGCATCAGATCAGGCGTAAACTGGATACGCGTGGCATCCAGTCCCAGTACGCGCGAGGCCGTATTGACGAGAAGGGTTTTGCCGAGGCCCGGCGCACCCATCAGAAGTGCGTGACCGCCAGACAGGATCGTGACGAGAACCTGCTCGATCACCCGGTCTTGTCCCAGCACGATACTGCCGATAGCTGTGTGGACATCGCGGAGAACAGGGGCCAGACGATCGGCCTCGGCCACATCTGCTTCGCCCCGGAGGGTTCCGGCGGAGGCGCCGGTAGAATAATGCTGCTCGCTCATATCACCAGTCTGACAGGTGTGGGGGTTTCATCAAGGCTCGATTGCACCCAACTTGGTGTGAGAAGAGAAGTTTTCATTTTAACCGGAGGGAAAATTGAGCGCTCATGATTGTCGGGATGTCTCCCCATCTGACGTTTTTCCCGCGACGGGATCTGCTGATGCGGCTCCAGCACCGGCTACCGGTGTCCGGAAAATTCCATTTCTGATTCGTCGGGATGGCACCTGGCTGTATCGGGGGTCTCCCGTGACGCGCAAGGCGATGCTTTGCATGTTTTCGTCCATGCTGACACGCGATAGCGAAGGCACGTACTGGCTGAAAACGCCCATGGAAAGCGGGGTTATTCAGGTCGAGGACGTCCCCTACATCGCCGTTGAAATGGACTTTCGGGGAAGTTGTGGGCGCCACCAGACGCTCTGTTTCCGCACTAATATGGACGAACTCGTTTGCGTGGGGCCGGAACACCCTATCGCGTGTGACTGGGATCGTCCGCTCGATGAGTGTGGAGCCATTCCTTACGTTCATGTGAGAAACGGGGAAGGTGATTTCCCGATCCAGGCGCGAATCAGCCGATCCGTCCATTTTGAGCTCGCGGCTCTTGCCGTGCAGGGCCATGTTGAGGGCAAGCCGTGTCTGGGCGTCTGGAGTCAGGACTGTTTCTTCCCGTTATCCCGCCAACCATGACGGATACATCCGGACTTTTGGCCCGTCTGGACGACCGGAGTGGTCTGGATGTGTTGTGGAGGCTCCTGCCAGAGGCACGCTTGGTTGGCGGGTCCGTCAGAGATCTGCTGCGCGGCGTCTCCGTACACGATCTGGATATGGCAACGCCGGAGCCTCCCGAAATCGTACAGGACATTCTAAAGGCTGATGGAGTCCGGGTTATTCCGACCGGATTATCTCATGGCACTGTGACGGCTGTGATTCGGGGTGTGCCGTACGAAATTACAACCCTACGGCGTGACGAGCAGACAGATGGTCGGCATGCTGTTGTTGCCTGGACGGAAAGCTGGGAAGAAGACGCCGCACGCCGCGATTTTACCATCAACGCGATGTCTCTGGATCGGCATGATCGGCTGCATGACTATTTCCAGGGCAGCCAGGATCTTGAAGCCCATCACGTTCGATTTGTTGGAAACGCCGGGCGCCGCATTGAAGAAGATGCTCTGCGAGCGCTCAGATTTTTTCGCTTTGATGCGCGCTATGGCAGGGGAACACCGGATCATGAGGCCTGCACGGCGATCGCGGAACGGCTTGATCTGATTGATGGCTTGTCTGCCGAACGGATTGCTTCAGAGCTGCTGCGGATTCTGACGGGGCCAAGGTTGCAGGAAACGTTGCAGGCTGTGCAGGACGTCGGACTTTTGGCTCGGATTGTCCCTGCACCCAATCTGGTCCTGTTACAGCGGCTTCTGATGTGTGAAGCGCCAGAAGATCCAGTGTTGCGGCTATCGGCGCTCGGTCATGGGCAAGGTGAATTGTTGGCAAAGCGTCTAAAACTCTCCAATGCGGATCGTGACCGGCTACGTTTGTTTGATTCTGATCGGCCAGATCTGGCACCCGCAATGTCTGCCGACGATGTCCGGCGGGCACGTGTGGAACAAAACCTTCCCGTTTTGCTGGACAGAAGCTGGCTGTTGCAGGCTGCGCTGATTGGTGTCCCAAGTATTGAATGGAACAGGCTGCGAGATCGTCTGACGCAGGAACCGCAACCTGTGTTCCCGCTTGGAGGCAAAGAGGCCAGAGACGCCGGGATTATGCCAGGCCCAGGCATGGGGCAGTGGTTGGCTAAGGGGCGTTTGTGGTGGATGAACCACGGGTGCCTTCCGGGCCGAGACGCATGCATGGCGTATCTTCTGGATGAGATGGGCGACGCGTCAGAGTAGGCACATGGTGTCGTCGCGGTTTCGTGCTTTTGCAGAGGCCTGCTAAACCCCCTCGAATGAGCAGAAAGACAGCCCTTGATACAGACAGCCAGATTCTGATTCGACGGATCTGGCGTGATGAAATGCGTCATCACGTGCGCCAGATTGTGAGCGTAGTTGTGCTGACGGTTCTGATGGCAGGACTGACGGCGCTCTATCCAGTGGTGATCAAACGCGCTGTAGACATGTTTGCGGCTCAGGACTCGCGCATTCTCTACCAGGTGCCGGCACTCGTTGTGATTGTGACGACCCTCAAGGCTGCGTCCCAGTACGGGCAGACAATTGCCGTTCAGGGGCTGGTACTGACTGTTATCCGTGGGCTTCAGTCGCGGATGTTTGCACATGCTCTGCAAACAGACATTTCGCGCATTGAACGCGAAGCGCCTGCTCAGTGGGCCGCACGTTTCACGACAGACGCTGTTTCGATCCGTGAGGCCATGGTCCGGGTCGTGAATGCGCTGGGCGACGCTGTTACTGTGGTCGGGCTTGTCGCAGCCATGATCTGGGCTGACTGGGAGCTCAGCCTGATTGCTCTGGTGCTTTATCCCGTCGCAGCAGTGCCAATTCAGAAGCTTGGTAAAAAGGTTCGTCGGGCTTCGGGGGGAATGCAGGAGCAGATTGGCGAGACCTCTGCGCTCCTCAATGAAAGCTTTGCCTTGGCGCGTCAGGTGCGCATTTACCGGATGGAAAGCCGGGAAAGCGAGCGCGTCGATCATTCTCTGGATCTGTTGCACACTGCTTTTCTGCGGATTGCGAAGGGACGTGCACGCGTCGATCCCGTTCTGGAAGTTCTGGGTGGTACAGCGGTTGCCGTTGTGCTGGGCTTCGCTGGGTGGCGTGCCGCCATGGGGGGCGCCACGCTTGGTGATTTCACAGCTTTCATCACAGCGCTGCTGACCGCGGCGCGCCCAATCCGGGCTCTGGGCTCTCTCAATACGGCGATGCAGGAAGGATTGGCCGGACTGTCTCGTGTCTTTGCAGTGATTGATGAGCCTCCTGCGGTTGTCGAACGGACGGACGCGCTAACGGTCCCAACTGGGACAGGGCATCTGGTTTTTGAAGAGGCGTCTTACGAATACGAAGATGGGCGTGTCGGACTGGCCGGTCTGACCCTAGATGTTCAGCCGGGGCAAACAGTTGCGCTGGTGGGCCCTAGTGGTGCGGGAAAATCGACTGCACTCTCCCTGATCCCACGTCTGCATGACGTGACGGCAGGGCGTATTCTGCTGGAGGGCGTAGATATCCGGGACGTGCGTGTATCGTCCCTGCGTGATGCGATTGCGTATGTCAGTCAGGACACGACGCTTTTCGATATGTCGCTCATGGAGAATATCTGGATTGGCCGCCCGGATGCGAGCAGGGAAGAAGTCGAGAACGCCTGTCGGATGGCGGCTGTCGATTTTCTCGGTAACCTTCCTCATGGACTGGAAACGCGTGTTGGACCGGGGGGGCGGCGCCTCTCAGGGGGACAGCGACAGCGTGTTGCTCTCGCGCGGGCTCTTCTGCGTAACCCGCGCGTACTGTTGCTGGACGAAGCAACAAGTGCGCTGGATTCCGAGAGTGAATCTCGTGTTCAGGAAGCTCTCGGTACGCTTCGCACAGGTCGCACCACTGTTATTGTGGCGCACCGACTTTCAACCGTGCAGGCTGCCGACGTTATCGTTGTGATGGATGGAGGCAAAGCGGTTGAATCTGGGTCTCATGCTGAACTGCTCAAGAAGAACGGCCTCTACGCCCGCCTGGTCCGAAGCCAGTCTCTTGAAGCGGCCTGATAGAGGTTTTTGAGTTCAGGCAGGAGCGTTTCATAAAGCTCTCGCTTGAACCCCAGATTGCGCTGAAGAAGATCCTCAGGGGCAATCCATTCCCATGTATCGAACTCGGGCGGGAGATGAAGATCCAGACGGATATCCCCGTCCTCCCCATCAAATCCGAGAACGAACCATTTCTGTGTCTGGCCTCTGAATTTTCCGCCTAGCGCGCGACCAATCAGGGGAGCAGGAAGATCATAGGACAGCCAGTCCGGCCGTTCTGCGAGCAGTGTCGCCTTCGTGCAGCCAGTTTCTTCTTCAAGTTCACGGAAGGCCGCAGTTCGCGGGTCTTCTCCGTCATCAATACCGCCCTGGGGGCATTGCCAGATGTCTCCAGGAAGATCGGCGCGACGGGCGACGAAGAGCTCTCCATGACGATTGAACAACGCCACGCCAACATTGGGGCGGTAGGGCAGGTCTGAAAAATCGGTCATAGGGGTGCCGTCTGGATGTTTGTTGACTGAATGGATGCCTGATGATCCGTCGTGCCGTTATCGGCAAGTGCGGAGGGTGGGACCAGAATGAAACGCTCTGCCGCCGGGCTTTTCAACCATGCTTCAAGGCGGTCGATCGCGACGGGTGTCAGCGGCCCCATCATCAACAGAATATGGGTGGGCTTGGCCCCGTCTGGGACTAGGACTGCAAACTTTGCGTCAAGCGTTTTGGCATCTGTGTCACCATTGATCCACGTGGACGCTGTCATACCCCGGATATGACGGTCTTCCTGCGACGATCTGCTGATATACAGAAAGCCACGACTGGAAATCGTATCTGCCAGAGATTGAAATGCAGGCGTAGTTGCGTAGCCGTCTGCCGGTTGGCTGTCTCCGGCCTCGGCGGCATCGGTTAGACCTGTGGCCCCTTTAGCCTGCGAGAGGCACCAGTCCAGTTCCTGTCGGTCTTCCGCTTCCGAATTGCCATAGCCTAACGCATGAGGGCCTTCGTCAACCTGCTCCGGATGAGCGCTTTGCATGGGGAGTGTGACGTAAGTTTCGCGATGGGCAGCATGTGCTCGGGACAGGACGTCCGTCAGATTGCCAAGATAGGGTGACACACCGACAGCAACAGGCTCAGGGATGCGGGAAAGGACGTCATATGTCATGGCGTCTGAATACCCGAAACCTTCGAGCACGATGGCCACAACGCTTTTGCCTGAAGCTGTAATTGTTGCCAGATCGGTATGGGCTGTCTGCGCAATCGGGGGCGGCATTTCCGGCGTTTTTATCGCTGACGCAGGTTGCATTGGTGAGACCGATGAATTTGCGTTGAGAGCGGTTTTGGAATTCTGATTTATCGGCGTCGCCGGGGGGGATGTCCTCTCACCGGAAGCAGTATTTTCTGGCGGGTGTGACGGTATCGCCAGAGCAGTTTCGGTTTTTTGTGGTGGCACGTCAGCAGGTGTCTGATGCCGAAGCATCAGGGCTGCTGACGTGCCACCAACCAGGACGACACCCCAGAACACGATCAGAAGACGCCCGATAACGGGAAGGCGGCTCCAGAGCCCAGAGCGGGATGAAGCGGGACGGTTCTGCACGGTCTGGGCTGTCCTGTATCGTTCTACGGGTTAGTGCGTCGGCGCCGGTGCAGGGGCGGCCTTTTTGTCTGCTGGAGGCGCTTTCACTTCCGTAGCCTGCTCTACAGCCGGTGCAGGATTGGAAATTCCAGCCATGGCGTTGACGACCTTGATGGCCTGCTGCAGTTGGAAGTCCGTTGCCGGTTTGGTCAGATCAAATTTCGGCCAGTCTGCCGGCGGAGCTTTCGGAATAGACTTTGAGATCGGGGGCAGATCAGTCCGAAGCGTTTCTGCTGTCCGGTTTCCACCGACATTGGTCAGAATGTGGGACAGGTCTGCTTCCCGATAACCATAGGCGTCATCGTCCTTGGTTTCCGCAACGGGGATGTCAGGCGTGATGCCCAGTCCCTGGATGGAGCGGCCAGATGGCGTGTAATAACGCGCCGTTGTCAGGCGAACGGCACCCTGATCTCCGATAGGAATCAGCGTTTGGACAGACCCCTTGCCGAACGTCTTTTCACCCAGAATGACAGCCCGACGATGGTCTTTCAGCGCTCCAGCCACGATTTCACTGGCAGACGCAGAGCCACCATTTGTCAGAACGACAATCGGAAGGCCATTTGTGATGTCCGTGCCGCGCGCATCCCAGCGCTGGTTGTTTTCAGCATGCCGCCCGCGGATGGAGACGATTTCTCCCTCCTTGATGAAGTCATCAGAGACGGCAATAGCCTGATCGAGCTTGCCTCCCGGATTGGACCGCAGATCAAGGATGATACCTGTCAGCTTGTGGGCTGGACTCTTGGCAGCTTCAGCTTTCAGCTTGTCAAAAGCGGCATGCATTGCGCCTTCGAGATCATCGTCGAACTCTGTCAGGCGAATATACGCAGTGCTGCCGTACAGAGCGGACCGTACGATCTGGACGTGAACGATTTCGCGCTTCATGTCGAACGTGAGTGTCTTGCCCGTTTTCGGGCGAACCACGGTCAGGCTGATAGATGTTCCCGGATCGCCGCGCATCTTGCGAACAGCTTGATCAAGCGTCAGGCCATCAATGCTCTTGTGATCCACCATGGTGATGAAATCACCAGTCTGGATACCAGCCCGTGCGGCAGGCGTGCCATCAATTGGTGAGACAACGCGCACATGGCCGGATTCAGCCTGAACCTGTAGGCCCAGACCGCCGAACTTGCCGGAAATCTCGGTCTGCATGTCCTTGAACTGGGCGGCGGTCATGTAAGATGAGTGGGGATCGAGTTCGCCAACCATGCCGTCCAGGGCATTGTTGATGAGGTCTTTGTCCGTCACGGGATGGACGTATTCGGCTTTCACGACATCCATAACCGTGCCGAGCAGGGTCAGGAGGCGAACGGTTTCAGCGCTGTTGTCGTGAGAGACGTCGCGAGCGATGGCGGCGGTGGGGAAACTGCCAGCGGACCCGACGAGACGCAGTGCGCCCGGTCCGACAGCCAGTCCGGCCAGAAAGGCGGTGCCCAGCAACAGGCCAGTACGGAACTTCATGTGATCTCCATCCTCGGGAACGGGCGTGCTTCCGGCGTCTCTTGCAGTGTGTGAACTAGCGCGAAACGGGTTGCCGAAATGTTAAGACGTGATCTTACAGTGTCCTGCCCTATCAGAAAACAGGGTCACAGAAACGGAGCAGGGCTGACGATCTGGGCGCCGTGGCGCAGCTGGACAAAGAGTAGCCCCTCAGCAGACGGCATTTGCCCAAGTGCGGCAGCTTTCCTGACACTTTGCCCGCTGGAAACACCCAGTGAACCCAGACCAGAGAGAACAAAGCGGTAATTCTGTCCGCAATCCAGAATCAACATCTGTCCAAAAGAGCGGAACGGACCGGAAAAGACGATTCGGCCACTGCACGGAGCTTGAACGGAGGCTGAAGGCGCAGCGGCATAGGTGATGCCTGTTGACGGACCTGCTTCCGTATCCTGTCCCCACCGGACCGCAATACGCCCGGTGACAGGTGCGTGGCCGCTCCCGGAAGAAACACCATTCCCGGCGGAAAGAGCTTTGACCTGAGCACGGGCTTTGCGCGCCTGTTCCATCTGATGGCTCTTTGCGAGCGCACGGGCTTCGGCTTCCAGTGTTGCTTTGGCCTGAGCTTCCTGCCGGGCGATTGCGTCGATTTCTGCGGAAAGGTCCGCAGACGCCTTCATCGCTTCGGCAACTGCGGATTTCGCACGGCGTGCGGCCTGGTCCGACACGTTTTCCTGCTTGGCCGCAATCCGGGTTCTGGCGGCCGCGATATCACGTTGATGCGTTTGTGACTGAAGGAGGCCATCGAGCTCTTTCTGGCGGGCTTCCAGAGTTGCCCCGATCTCCTGAAGCTCATCTTCCTTTGTTTGCAAGTTTGCAGCCCGCTGCTGGGTCAGGCGGGAGAAACCTCCTAAAATGGAAAGTGCGGTAATGCTCTCAGTTGCAGTCCTCGGGGAGGCTAGCAGAGCAGCATCGGGCGCTATCGAGAGTCTCGCTGCAACGGGCAGGAGCGGTTGGAGCGCTTGGTTTTCGTGGGCGATATCCTGCCGCACGGTTGCTTGCCGACTGGTGAGATCTGCGATTTCGGTATTCAAAGCCGCGATACGGGAACGTGTCGTCTGTACCACGGTCTGGGCCGTGTGGGTCTGAGCGGCCAATGCATCTTTTCGCGCGCTGTCCTGCAGCGCCTTTTGCTGTGCAGCAACGGCAGCAGCCTGTCTGGCACGGAGTGTGGCGGCTTCCTGAGCCTGCTGTGTCTCAAGCGCTTTCCGGGCAGCCTGAGCTCGGGCCAGTGCTTGTTGTCCCGCGCTCAGGGCATGCATCGGGTGGGCGTGGGCAGTGGTATGATGCCCATGAGGCGTGGACGCAGTCGCGGCCACCAGCAATGGCGAGAACGCCAAAACCAGTGGCAGAACGACGGCTGGGTCAGGCGTTTTCAAGCAGGGAGACGCCTGTCATCGCTGGGGGCTGAGCAAGACCCAGAAGTGCCAGAAGCGTCGGAGCCAGGTCTGCCAGACGTCCGTCGTGAATCGTTTTGCCATCAGCATGGGCCAGAATGACCGGAACGACGTTGAGTGTGTGGGCCGTATGAACGCCGCCCGTCTCAGGGTCGCGCATGGTTTCGCAGTTTCCGTGATCGGCGGTGACAATCAGTGTGCCACCTGCGCGGACAAGTGCGTCATTGATGCGGCCTAGCCCTTGATCAACGGTTTCGCAGGCCTTGATGGCAGCGGGCAGGGAGCCTGTGTGGCCAACCATATCCGGGTTTGCGAAGTTCAGAATGATCATGTCGAAGCGGCCGGAATCAATGGCTTCTACGGCACGATCTGTCAGCTCGGGAGCGGACATTTCTGGTTGCAGGTCGTAGGTAGCGACCTTGGGAGACGGCACGAGAATGCGTTCTTCGCCCGGAAGCTGAACTTCACGACCACCGTTCAGGAAGTATGTGACATGAGGGAATTTCTCAGTTTCGGCCATACGAAGCTGAGTCTTGTTAGCTTTGGCCACGACCTCACCCAGAAGATCCTCCAAAGGAATTTTTGGGAACAAGACTGTCATGTAGGGTGACAGGTGATCTGAGTAACGCGTTATGCCGGTAATGGCGGCAAACTTGATGCGGCGACCGCTGTCGTATCCATCAAAGTCCGGAGCCACGAGAACGTCCAGCAACTGACGGATACGATCGGCACGGAAATTACAGGAGAGAATGCCGTCGCCGTCTTTCATGCCACCATACTGTCCGAGTACGGTTGGAAGGACGAACTCGTCTCCCTTGTCTTCCGCGTAACTGGCATTGAGTACAGAGAGGGCGTTATCTGCATGGGGGCCTTGGCCATCACGGATTGCATCCACGGCCAGCTTGACGCGCTCCCAACGACGATCGCGGTCCATGGCATAGTAGCGGCCACTGATCGTGGCAATCTGTACGGTCTCTGACAGATCTCGAAGGAGGGCTGAAATGAATTCCTCGCCGGAGCGTGGGGGAGTGTCGCGGCCGTCACTGAAGATGTGTAGAGCGACAGGCACTCCTGCGGCGCTGACGATTTTCGCGAGAGCCAGAATATGGTCCTGGTGTGCATGAACGCCGCCAGGCGAGACGAGACCCATCAGGTGGCAGGTTCCACCTGAAACCTTCAGTGCATGAATATATTCTTTGAGGGCTGTATTTTCGGCGAGTGAGCCGTCACGGGTACTGCGGGAAATGCGAGGCAGTTCCTGCATCACGACGCGGCCTGCACCAATATTCAGGTGGCCGACTTCGGAGTTTCCCATCTGGCCTTCAGGAAGTCCGACATCTTCTCCGCATGTTTTAAGAAAAGCATGCGGGTTATTCGCCCAAAGCCCGTCAAACGTTGGGGTGTTTGCCAGTCTTACCGCGTTATCGGAGTTTTCTTCACGCCAGCCGAAACCGTCCAGAATGACAAGCATGACGGGGCGGCGTGGAGAAGAAGCGGTATGGGACATGATTGGACTTCCTGTCTCGCATTAAGGAGGAAAAGACTGTTGGGCATTATGCCACCTCTCCTCCAAAATGCGAACGCCCGCCAGATGGCGGGCGTTGCAGGTGACATGACAGTCGCGTGAGCGTCAGATCTTGTCGATGCCGCCTTTGACGGCGTCCTTGACATCACCCTTGGCGGTCTGGGCCTGTCCCTTTAGATTTTGGACAACGCCTTCACCTTCAAGCTTTTCATCGTCGGTGACGCGACCAACTTCTTCCTTGATCTTGCCGACGACCTTGTTGGTGGCGCCTTTGATCTTGTCTTCAATGGAGCTCATGACATTACCTCCTGAAACAGGGTTGCCGAACATAAACGGCTGGTGAGGCAGGAAGTTTCATATCTTGCACTCAGATATGCGTGACAAAGCGGCGTGCGGCTTCCATATATCCAAGACTGAAAACCTCAGATTTTCTGGAGATTGACCATGACCCAAAGCTGCGGTCCCGTTTCGGGAACCAATGGCGGGGGGTGTGGCGTCGGCCTTACGCCGGAACAGCGCCGTATCCTGCTCGAGCATGGCACCGAATATCCCGGTTCCAGCCCGCTGAATGATGAAAAGCGGGCTGGAATTTATGCCTGCGCAGGATGCGGGCGTGAACTTTTTTCATCCGCTACGAAATACGAAAGCGGAAGTGGCTGGCCGTCTTTTTTCGCGCCTTTGGAAAACGGTGTCGGGACGACGCAGGACGTCAGCCACGGAATGGTTCGAACGGAAGTGCACTGTGCGGGTTGTCATGGGCATCTGGGGCATGTTTTTCCTGATGGGCCACCGCCTACAGGGTTACGGTATTGCATGAACGGTCTGGCACTCGATTTTCGCCCGGCCGAAGGAGAAAAAGCATGAGTCAGGCGCTGCCGCCTATCGTTCTCGACCACCCGCTGGTGCGCCACAAGCTGACCCGTCTGCGTGATAAGAATACATCTACAGCAGGCTTTCGTCGGCTGACCCGTGAACTCAGTCTGCTTCTGGCCTATGAAGCGACGCGCGGGCTTTCTCTGGCGTCTCGCCATATCGAAGCCCCGAGCGGGCCAATGGAAGGTGAGGAACTGGACGGCAAGAAGCTCTGCTTCGTCTCCATTCTGCGTGCAGGAAACGGCCTTCTGGATGGAATGCTGGATCTGGTTCCGTCTGCGCGTGTGGGACATATTGGTCTGCGCCGCGACCATGAAACGCTGGAAGTCAGCGAATATTATTTCAATATGCCAAGCGACGTTCCGGGGCGGACATGTATTGTTCTGGACCCGATGCTCGCCACGGGGCATTCCGCCGCGGCAGCTGTTGCGCGCGTCAAGGAAGCGGGCGCGATTTCACCAGTTTTCGCCTGCCTGCTCGCGGCACCGGAAGGTATTGATTACATGACGAAGCTGCATCCCGATGTGCAGATCGTAACGTGTTGTGTTGACCAGAAGCTTGATGAACACGGATACATCGTCCCGGGTCTGGGCGACGCTGGCGATCGTCTTTTCGGGACGCGCTAAACGGGTTCAAATGTTCAGCACACGCGCTTGTGTGCTGAACATCCCGCCGTTTTATGGCCGGTTATGCATCACCCCCGTTCAGGAGATGAAGTACCATGACCGCTTACGCTATTTTCATTCGTGACAAATTGACCGACCCAGCCGAATTTGAGGCTTATTCAAATGGTGTTGGCGAGACCTTCAAGGGGCATCCGGCCAAAATTCTTTCTGCCTACGGAAAGCAGGAAAAGCTTGAAGGTATCGAGCCAGATGGTGTCGTTATTGTCGAATTTCCGGATATTGCTGCTGCCCGGGCCTGGTATGACAGCCCAGCCTATCAAACGGTCGCGAAGCATCGCTGGAAGGCCGCTTCTTACAACGTGGTGATTGTAGAAGGCGTCTGAATTTCGGAAATTAGGTTGCAGTTGCATTGTGTTCGACGCTGGAAGACCAGGTCGAACACAATGCGTGCAGTTTCAGTCCCGTCGAACGATGTAATGACGGGCAAGATCCGTTTCGATCTGTGTGGCGTGCTGAGTGTCACGGGCTTCGATCATCACAACCAGCTCGGCTGTCTGAACTGACGGCGAGGCAAAAAGGCGATGATGGGACACCTCGATGATGTTTCCACCGTAGTTGCCAATACGCGCGGAAATGTCAGCCAGCATTCCGGGGCGGTCGGGAATCTGGAAGATCAGGCGAAGAATTCTTCCGTCCCGGAGGAGGGAGCGAAGGATTGTATTGGCCAGAATACGGGCATTGATGTTGCCACCCGACAAGGGAAGGGCAACCTTGCGGCCCTTGAACATCTCAGGGTTGGCCAGAACAGCAGCCAGACCCGTCGCGCCAGCGCCTTCGCAGACCTGCTTGGCTTTTTCCGCCAGCGTCGTGATGGCGCTTTCGACCTGAAGCTCGTTAACTACGAGAATTTTGGAAATCCGGTGACGAAATGCTCTGAGGCAATGATCGCCCAACTGCGTCACGGCAATGCCTTCAGCAATTGTCGAGCCACCGAGAGTGGCGCCACCTTCCGTCGGAAATGCGGCTAGAGAGGCATAAGCCTCGACCTGCACGCCAATGATTTCCACATCTGGGCGAAGTGCAGCCATGACGGTTGCAAAACCACCGATCAGGCCGCCGCCGCCGACAGGGACGACGACCGTATCAATATCGGGTGCATCTTCGAGAAGTTCGAGTGCAGCAGTCCCCTGACCCGCAATGACGGCAGGGTCATTGAACGGATGGACGAGGACCCGGCCTTCTTTATTCTGAATTTCTTCCGCCGTTACGCATGCAGAAGCAAAATCGTCGCCTGCGAGGACAACATTTGCTCCCCATGCCTGCGTCGCTGCAACTTTGGTTGCTGGCGTAAAGCGGGGCATGACGATCGTGGCATCAATGCCAAGGAGGCTGGCCTGACGCGCCACACCCTGTGCGTGATTGCCTGCCGAGACTGTAATAACACCGCGGGCGCGTTCCTCGGGCGTCAGGAGCGCCATTTTGTTGGCGGCTCCCCGTTCCTTGAACGAGCCGATAGCCTGAAGATTTTCAAGCTTGAGCGTAATTTCGGCACCTGTCAGGCGGGAAAGGGCCGGGCAGGCAATCGTCGGCGTGCGAACTACCGTGGACGCAATACGCTTCTGAGCGTTTTCAATGTCCAGGAGGGTCACAACAGTGGCGACGGACGTCAGGACGTCAGACATTAGCGGTATGTGACTTTCAGGATCTCGTAGCTGCGGTCACCGCCGGGAGCAGGAACGGAGATGGTGTCGCCCACATCTTTGCCAATCAGCGCCTTCGCCAAAGGGGACGAGATTGAAATCAGGCCCTGCTTGATGTCGGCTTCATGAACGCCAACGATCTGATAGGCGTTTTCCTTGTCCGTCTCTTCGTCAACGACTTCGATATGCGCGCCGAAACGTACTTTCGTGCCGGTTAAGGTCGAAGGATCAATAACTTCTGCCGAGGAAACAATGCTTTCCAGCTCAAGTACGCGACCTTCGATGAAAGACTGACGGTCTCGGGCGGCGTGATATTCGGCGTTTTCGGAAAGGTCGCCATGTTCGCGGGCTTCTGCGATGGCACGAATGACTGCAGGGCGGTCAACGCTCTTGAGGGTACGCAGTTCGTCTTCAAGACGCTGCAGTCCCTTTGCGGTCATGGGGATCTTCTGCACTCTGAAATCCTCGGAAAAGCGTGACTGAAATTGAATGAACAGCCTGACAACATAGGATTTTAGGGGGGTTTATGCAAGGTGGCGCGTTTTTGTTTATCGAAAAGCAATAAATTCCCTAGCGAAACGAAATGAAACATATTATTGAAAAACGATAAATTCATTGTCAGGGTGGGTAGGAATGATTGCAGGTGCGCGTAAGGGCAGGACAGAGAGAAAAATCGAATATGCATTGACCCTGCTCAAGCTGTTCCGTCTGCTCCTTTGGCTTCCCATTGGCTTTTTCGGGCTGATTACGTTTGGTATCATTTTTATTGTAATTTTTGATCATTTCCCTTTGGAAAACTCTCTTGGGTACACAAAAGAAGATATATGCTGGAGTTTTATACTTATTGCCGAAGTGGTAATAGTTTACTCCTGTTTGGAAGTAATATTCAGAATTTTGTCTGAAATTTTAGTGAGCTTGATGCAGGGAAAAATTTTTACAAAAGAGAATGTGAAAAGAGCATATAAAATTTTATTTCTCGGGTTTGTTTATGATTTTCTTATTCCTTTAACGAATTACATCCATGACGTTTGTAATTTGCCAGAGTTGAGTTTTGCGAATTGGTTTGGATACTTTTTTGAGTTCCTGTCAGACGTGCCTGAAGCGATCATCCTATTTGCTGTCGTGTGGCTTTTTGATTTAGGAACCCAGCTTCAGTCCGAAATGGATGAGGTCATTTAATGCCGGTTCAGGTCAGTCTGGATGCACTGCTGAAAGAGCGCGGTATGTCTCTTACGGAGCTGTCAGAGAAGGTTGGCCTGACTCTCGCCAATCTTTCAATTCTCAAGACTGGTAAGGCAAAGGCAATCCGGTTTTCCACGCTTGAGGCGCTCTGCCATGTGCTGGAGTGTCAGCCGGGAGATCTGCTGCGCTATTCCAACGATTGAATACAAAGAAGCCCGCCAGATTGCTCTGACGGGCTTCTTTGCTGGAAGGGCTTAGAACTCGCCCTTGAAGTAGGACTGAAGCGGAGCGACGCCGAGGTCGCCTTCCTTAAGAACCGCGATGGCGTAGGTTGCCGCACGGGCACCGGCAATCGTGGTGTAGTGCGGGATGCCCATGGTCAGAGCGCCACGACGGATATCGTAGCTGTCACGTGCGGCCTGGCCGCCCTGTGAGGTGTTGATGACCATTTGAACGTCACCCGAGCGGATGGCATCCACGCAGTTCGGACGGCCCTGCATGACCTTGTTCACGCGCTTGACCGGAATGTTAGCCGCTTCCAGGCGTGAAGCTGTTCCGCTGGTTGCAAGAACGGTGAACCCCATTTCAACCAGTTTGCGGGCTAGCGGCTGAACATGTCCCTTGTCGCTGTCACGGACGGACAGGAAGACCGTTCCAGCCAGTGGCAGTTTTACGCCGGCAGCGAGCTGAGACTTCGCAAAGGCACGCTCGAAGCTGGAATCCAGCCCCATGACTTCACCCGTGGAGCGCATTTCCGGACCGAGGATCGTGTCTGCGTTTGCAAAGCGATGGAACGGGAAGACGGCTTCCTTGACCGCAACGTGCGGGGAGACCGCCCCGCCATCCAGACGGAACTCGGACAGGCGTGCGCCAGCCATCACACGAGCGCCGATCTTGGCAACCGGAACGCCTGTTGCCTTGGCAACAAACGGCACCGTGCGAGACGCGCGCGGGTTCACTTCAAGGACGAAAACTTCCTGGTCCTTGATGGCGTACTGCACGTTCATCAGGCCGCGGATGCCAAGCTCACGAGCCATGGCTTCCGTCTGTGCGCGAAGTTCTGTCACCAGTGCCGGAGACAGCGTGTAGGGCGGTAGGGAGCAGGCAGAGTCACCGGAATGGATACCAGCTTCCTCAATGTGTTCCATGACGCCGGCGACATAGACGTTTTCGCCGTCCGAAATGCAGTCCACATCGGCTTCGATGGCATCGTTCAGGTAATGATCGAGCAGGACCGGACCGGTAGAAACTTCGGGGCCGGCGGCGCGCAGAACCGTATTCAGGTAATGCTTCAGGCCCGCGTTATCATAGACGATTTCCATCGCACGGCCGCCCAGAACGTAGGACGGACGGGCAACGACCGGATATCCGACCTCTTCGGCCACTTTCTCGGCTTCTGCCGGATTGCGGGCAATGCCGTTACGTGGCTGGCGAAGACCCAGCTTGCGTAGCATGGTCTGGAAACGTTCACGGTCTTCCGCGCGATCAATAGCGTCAGCCGGGGTGCCGAGCAGCGGGATACCTGCCTCTTCAAGTGCACGGGACAGCTTGAGAGGCGTCTGGCCACCGTACTGAACGATGCAGCCCAGAACCTTGCCGCCCTTCGCTTCCGTGCGGATCAGGGCAATGACGTCTTCCGCAGTGAGAGGTTCGAAGTACAGACGGTCGGACGTGTCGTAATCGGTGGAAACGGTTTCCGGGTTGCAGTTGACCATGACTGTTTCAAAACCGGCTTCACGCAGGGCGTAAGCGGCATGAACGCAGCAGTAATCGAACTCGATGCCCTGACCAATCCGGTTCGGTCCGCCACCCAGAATGATGATCTTGTCGCGGTTAGTCGGGCAGCTTTCGCATTCCGGCGTGCCATATCCGCCTTCATAGGTGGAATAAAGATACGGAGTGTCAGAAGCGAACTCTGCGGCACAGGTATCGATGCGGCGATAGACGGGCACGACTTCAAGAGCTTCGCGCTGCGCTGCGACGTCCGGAATGGTCTGGCCTGACAGGCGGGCAAGCTGGGCGTCAGAGAAGCCTTGGGCTTTCAGGCGGCGCATGCCGTAGGCGTCTTTTGGCAGGCCGTTCTTTTCCACGTCCTGCTCAGAAGACACGATGTCTTCAAGCTGGCGCAGGAACCAAGGCTCGAACTTGCAGGCCTGTTGGATCTCTTCGACCGTCAGGCCCGCGCGCAAGGCTTGCGTGGCCATCAGAATGCGGTCCGGGCGTGGTTCTGCAAGAGCAGCCAGATAGGCGTCTTTCGAACCATCGCCGGGTGCTTCAACCGGGTCCAGACCCATCAGGCCCGTCTCCATGGAGCGAAAGCCCTTCTGGATCGCTTCGGCAAAGGAGCGGCCCACGGACATGGCCTCGCCGACCGACTTCATGGACGTGGAAAGCAGGGCCGGGGAGCCTGGGAACTTCTCGAACGTGAAGCGGGGGATCTTAGCGACAACGTAGTCGATCGTCGGCTCGAAGGAGGCCGGGGTCGTCTTGGTGATGTCGTTCTTGAGTTCGTCCAGCGTGTAACCAACGGCCAGCTTGGCGGCGATCTTGGCGATCGGGAAGCCGGTGGCCTTGGAGGCGAGGGCAGACGAGCGGGAAACGCGCGGGTTCATTTCGATGACGACCAGACGGCCATCGGCAGGATTAACGCCGAACTGCACGTTGGAGCCACCAGTCTCGACGCCGATCTTGCGTAGGCACGCGATCGAGGCGTCCCGCATGCGCTGATATTCCTTATCGGTCAGCGTCAGGGCCGGGGCGACGGTGATGGAGTCACCGGTGTGCACGCCCATCGGGTCGATGTTTTCAATGGAGCAGATGATGATACAGTTATCCGCGGTGTCGCGGACGACTTCCATCTCGTACTCTTTCCAGCCCAGAACAGACTCTTCGATGAGCACTTCCGTTGTGGGAGAGGCATCAAGGCCGCCTGCAACGATCTGGTCGAACTCTTCGCGATTATACGCGATGCCGCCACCCGCGCCGCCCATGGTGAAGGACGGGCGAATAATGGCGGGGAGGCCGACGTCACCCAGAGCTGCACGGGCTTCTTCCAGTGTATGGGCGATGGTGCTGCGCGGGCTTTCGATCCCGATCTCGTCCATGGCCTCGCGGAACTTCTGGCGATCTTCCGCACGGTCGATGACCTCTGCGTCTGCGCCGATCAGTTCCACATTGTGCGTCTTAAGGAAGCCGGACTTGTCGAGCGCCATGGCGGCGTTCAGGGCTGTCTGGCCACCCATGGTCGGCAGGACGGCGTCGGGCTTTTCCTTAAGGATGATGCGCTCGACGAATTCCGGCGTGATCGGTTCGATATAGGTCGCGTCCGCCAGGCCAGGATCGGTCATGATCGTGGCTGGGTTGGAGTTGATGAGGATGACGCGATAGCCTTCCTCACGCAGGGCTTTGCAGGCCTGTGCGCCGGAATAGTCGAATTCGCAGGCCTGTCCGATGACGATCGGGCCAGCGCCGATGATCAGGATGGACGAGATGTCTGTCCGTTTTGGCATGGCTCAGGCTCCTGCTTTAGCGCGACGGTCCATGACCGCGACGAAACGCTCGAAAAGATAGAAACTGTCGGACGGGCCGGGGCTCGCCTCGGGGTGGTACTGGACGGAGAAGGCGTCCTTCGTGGTGGACGCGATGCCTTCGTTGGAGCCGTCGAACAGGCTCACATGCGTCACCTTTACATCGGCGGGCAGGGACTTTTCGTCTACTGCGAAGCCATGGTTCTGGCTGGTGATTTCCACGCGGCCGGTTTCGACGTCCTTGACCGGCTGATTGGCGCCGCGATGGCCGCGCTCCAGCTTGTAGGTCTTGCCGCCCAGAGCCTGTGCGAGAAGCTGATGGCCGAGGCAGATGCCGAAGACTGGCACGTTGGCATCCAGAACGCTCTTGATGGCCGGGACGGCATAGGTGCCGGTCGCTGCCGGGTCGCCTGGACCATTGGACAGGAACACGCCTTCGGGCTTCAGTTCCAGAATTTCCTCAGCCGTAGCGGTCGCGGGCAGAACCGTGACGTCACAACCAGCGGTCACGAGGCAGCGCAGGATGTTGTCCTTGGCGCCGTAGTCCATGGCGACCACGCGGCGGCGGTTCTCGGTACGGGCCGGGCGGGTGCTTTCCCACACGCCTTCCGTCCAGACGCGCTTTGGCTGCGTGACCTCTTTGGCAAGATCCATGCCTTCGAGCCCAGGCCACTGACGCGCACGGTTTAGCAGGCTGTCCGTGTCGATCCGACCATTCGCCGGGAAGGAAAGAATGGCGGTCTGTGGGCCATTGTCACGCAGGGAGCGTGTAACTGCACGGGTATCGACGCCACTGATGCCCGCGCGGCCGTGCTGCTTCAGCCATCCATCGAGGGACTCTGTGGAGCGCCAGCTTGCCGGGGCGGTGATGTCTTCCTTCACGACGGCGCCAAGAGCAGCCATTTTTGGCGCTTCATTGTCGTCTGTGTTCGTGCCGACATTGCCAATATGCGGGAAGGTGAAGGTGACGATCTGCCCAGCGAAAGACGGGTCTGTCAGGGTTTCCTGATAGCCGGTCATGCCGGTGGAGAAGCAGAGTTCACCGACGGCGCCATCGGTATGGGCGCCGAAGCCTCGGCCCCACAGGACCGTGCCATCTGCAAGGACAAGGGCGGCATTGGCGCCGGCAGGGCAGGAATTGGACACGTCCGTCTCTCTTTCTTGCGGGGTTTCAGCGGAAGTTAGGTCCTGGAGTTCGATTCCGGGAACGCGCAGTAGGGCGGGCCAGTGCTTGGTCGGCACGGTTCGCGACTGACGCCACTTTCGTACGGCTTCAAGGCCGACACCAGCCAGCGCGGCGATTTCTTCCGCGCCGCCAGCTTTTTCAATGATTCTGTCGATGTCCATGGTCGCCCGTTCCTGGCTCCGCGTTCATTTTCCCGTCTGATAGGCGATCGAACCGGAAATGGGAAGTTTTTTCCCAATGAGTTTTTGTGTCTGTGGAATGGCATGGGAAAAAACTTCCCTACACCTTGTGACGATGCTGGAAAGAGCTGTGCTTTCCATTGTTGGGGGGAGGCTTTTATGCGATTTTGCCGCCATTGACTGAACAGGGGCTTTTCAGGCCCCGCGCAAACAGGAGAAGACGCATGTCGCTTCGCACGCAGATCATGGATGACCTCAAAACAGCAATGAAGGCTGGTCAGTCTGAGAAGGTGGCGCAGATCCGTGGTATCACGGCGAAGCTGAAAGATCTTGAAGTTGCTGCTCGCGCCAAGACAGGGGAAGTGACGGAAGCAGAGATTATTTCTGCTCTGCGCTCCATGATCAAGTCCCGTACTGAATCCGCAACGATGTATCGTGAAGGTGGCCGTCCGGAACTGGCGGAAAAGGAAGAAGGTGAGATCGCGACGATCAAGGCCTACCTGCCGCCAGAACTCAATGAGGCAACTCTGAAGTCTGCCATTGATGAAGCCGCCACTGCTGTAGGTGCGGAAAGCATGAAGGACATGGGCAAGGTTATGGCAGCGCTGAAAGAGCGTTTTGGTGCCGATCTGGACCCGGCCAAGGCCAGTGCACTTGTGAAGGCACGTCTGTCTGCCTGAAGCGGGCTAGGCATCGTCGCTTGAAGAAGGCCGTCCCTTGTGGGCGGCCTTTTTTATGTTGGGGTCATGAACCCCTGAAAGCCCGCAAAGTTTGACTTAGGTTATCCGAGGTCCCCAATCTGGCCTTTGCTTACGGAAATGAGGGCTTCATGTCTGCTGGTGGTTCAACAAAAGTCGTTTTCATCGCGCTGGGTGTCAATTTCGGCATTGCCTGCGTGAAAGGTATGGCTGCCCTTCTAACCGGCTCTGCTGCGATGTTGGCTGAGACGGTTCATTCCTTTGTGGACTGCGGAAACCAGATCCTGTTGTTGGTGGGCATGAAGCGGTCCGCGGCTCCGGCAACAAAAGAGCATCCGCTGGGCTACCATCGTGAGCTGTATTTCTGGACGATGGTTGTAGCTGGCGCGCTGTTCGTAGGTGGCGGCGTCGCGTCTCTTTATGAGGGCTGGGAGAAGGTCATGCATCCGGCGGAAATGCAGCCGGTGCACCTCTTGGGTCATGTCTTTCCGGGATGGTGGATGAACGTGGCCATTCTCGCAATTTCCGGCAGCATGGAAGGGTATGGGTTCATTGCTGCGGTGAAATCCCTGCCACGTAGCGAGGGGGTTTCATTGTGGAGAATGATTCGCCGGAGTGCCGATCCCGGCCTGTTCGTCGTGCTGTTTGAGGATGGGGCCGCGCTGGTCAGTCTGGTGATTGCGCTGGTGTTTACAGTGCTTTCCGTAGTGACAGGTTTGCACGTTCTGGACGGAATTGCATCTCTGCTGATTGGTGTCGTTCTGGTTGTGGTGGCAGCATTGCTGACCAATGAGACGCGCTCTCTTCTTGTGGGTGAGAGCAATCCGGAAATTGATGCCTTTGTGCGCGCTGAAGCGCGGAAATTGCCCGGTGTTGTCGGCATCAATGAGATTGTGACGGAGACCCGAGGCCCCGAGAGTATTATCGTTCTGCTATCTCTGGACTGGGATGATGCGATCTCAGCCGGAGACGTGGAGCGGGGAGTTTCGATGCTGGAGAAAATAACCCGCACGCGATACCCTGCTGTATTGCGGATGTATGTTGAGGCGCAGGACAAGAGGGACGGGATTCCAGCCCCTCTGGTCTGATGGCGGGTACTACTTCGCTGCTAGGAACGGCTCGACGGCTTTAAGAAAAGCCTCGGGTCGCTCAATGCTGGGGGCATGCCCGGATTGCGGAATGACCGTCAGATGTGCGCCGGGAATTTTTGCAGCAAAATCGTGGCCGTCGGCCAGTGGAATGACCTGGTCATTCTGTCCCCAGATCACGAGCGTTGGAATATGAATGGCCTTCATGCTGTCATCGAGAAAGGTGTCCGGCGCATTGGCGTTTCTGGCGAAGCTCTCCTGCGTGTATTGCGCACCTTCGGCCAGTCGGGTTTGGAATGTTGCCTGAACCAGTTCATCTGTAATGAGGGCTTTATTGTAAAACAGCCATCTTAGCCCCGTGCGAATGCCAGAAAATGAAACTGGCCCGAACAGGGGAAGACCGTGCTCGATGAGGGACTTGTGGCCAGCGGCATCGCTCAGGATGAGGCGCAAGGGCATGGCCATGGAAGAATTCTGTGCCGCTTCGATTGTGTAAAGTCCCGCAATCCAGCCGCCGAGGGATTCTCCAGCGAGCTTGAAATGCGTGATGTGACGTGCTTTCAGGAAGCCATCCAGCATGTCCACCCATGTCTGAATTCCGTAGGCGATCAGCGGCTTTTCCGAAGCACCAAAGCCGAGCTGATCCATGGCGATTACATGATAATGCCGGGACAGTTCAGGGATGACTTTCCCCCAGTCCATTGTGGCGCTGCTTCCGAGGCCATGGACCAGCACAAGGTCCGGACCCGTACCAGCTTCCAGGAAACGGATCTGCTGACCGTAAACGGAGACACTTTGCAGGGGCGGGAGAGTTTGCGCCTGGCCGTGGCTGGGGATGCATGCTGCGCCAAGCGCGGATGCGAGCACGGCGGCTCGAAGTGTTTTGGACAGTCGTCTCATGGCGGCCGAGCCCTTATGGTCAGGTGATATGTTTCTTGTTCGAAATAGTATTATCGATCTGGCCCGGCTGTCTTCAACATATCATTCCCGGAATGAACGGGATCTTTCGGTGCGATGCCCTGATCATGAGCAGTTGCCTGATACTTCCGGATATGGAGGGGCGTCCACGGCAGCGGAGGTTCTTTGGTTAGAGAAGGGTCTGACGCGGGAGAGAACCAGATGGCCGCACGAGGTGGGTCCAGAAGGATATGGAAATGGTTCAGAGCATCAGTGCCTAACTCGTCATAGGCAATGGTGGAAGCGATGACGATCTTCGGGTGAGACAGCAGAAACGGGCCGATTTTCAGTGTATCGAACGTATGAAGATAGCCACCAACTGTATTGCTGGCATTGATGCGGACTGGATCATCTGTGTTTGGCTCAGGCGCAATGCCTATTGCTCTGGCTGTATCTTGCTGGATCAGGGTTCGGTTGGAGCTTAGGTTGATTTTCATCCGAACTGGATGGCCGTTGAGTTCAACAAGAACCGTGTTCGAGAGTGGATAACCGTCTTGATAGAGGTGCAGTTTGGTTGTCGGCGCGGGGAGCAAATCTCCGATCGATGGACATTTCTCATCGTCGTATCGAAAGAACGTGACGTTGCGAGAGGAGCGGTCAATCAGGGTGGAAATATGGGAGAGAAAGTGCTCTCCTAATTCGACCTGGAGTGGCGGAGTAATAGTGTTGGGTACTGAATAATCCACCACATAAGCAGTATAATTTTTGAGTGTGAGTGCACCAATATTTACGGTTGAAAGCGTTTTTACGAATACTGTCGCTTCGTCTGTCTCTGATCCGGCATCTTCAGGAGCTGAGCCCGAAAACGTGACAGTGTGATTGGCAAAAACAAAAGTATCGCTTGCCTGTGGGGCAAGGAAAAAAAGGGCAGGTAACCCGTCTATACTGCCCAGCATGGAGGGGGGCGCATTATAGTGCTCCAGTGGAACGGAGACCGCTCCATGAAGGCAAGTCTGCCAGGGCGCAGCTTGAGCATGCCCGCAGAATTGAAAGACGATCAGGAGAAGAGCTGTCTTACGCATGAAGTGCCTGTCGCCTTATTGTGACACAGTATGTCTTTCTTAGGCGGTGGGGTTGTTAAGAGCGAGGGCAGAGCAATCATGTCCGCTTATGGAATGAGAACAGCGGCTCCCTCAAAACGACCGTGGCGGAGGTCATCCAGAGCCTGATTGGCATCTTTGAGGGCATAAGGCGTATTCGTTACCTTGATGCCGATCTCAGGAGCCAGTTTCAGAAAATCCAGTCCGTCCTGCCGGGTCAGGTTGGCAACGGAGACGATTTCACGTTCTTCCCAGAGTGTATCGTATGAGAAGGACGGGATCGGGCTCATGTGGATGCCGCCACACACGACCTTTCCACCCTTGCGGACGGCTTTCAGTCCGGCAGGAACCAAAGCACCGACAGGCGCAAACAGGATTACTGCGTCAAGTGGTTCGGGGGGGAGTTCGTCTGAACCGCCTGCCCAAACGGCGCCAAGGGAGCGGGCAAATGTCTGCTTCTCTGTGTCTCCGGGGGATGTGAAGGCATAAACCTCGCGTCCCTGCCAGCGGAGCACCTGAATGATGATGTGAGCGGCGGCTCCGAAGCCATACAGGCCGATCTTTTTGCCGTCTCCAGCTTTGCTGAGACAGCGCCAGCCGATCAGGCCAGCGCAGAGCAGGGGAGCAAGATCCTTGTCCTCCCCTTTGTCACCCATGGGAAAGGCATATTTTGCATCAGCGACTGTCATGGTCGCGTAGCCGCCATTGCGGGTAAAGCCTGTGAAAAGAGGATGGTCGCAGAGATTTTCCATCCCGTGCGTGCAGTAATAGCAATGCCCACAGGTATGGCCGAGCCACGGGATGCCGACCCGTTCCCCAACGTTCAGGCTCGTAACATTGCTTCCGAGTTTATCAATTCGCCCGACGATTTCATGTCCGGGAATGATGGGAAGAGTGGGGTTGGCGAGTTCGCCGTCCACGACATGCAGGTCTGTGCGGCAGACGCCGCAGGCCCCGATGCGGATGCGGATTTCGTCCGGTCCGGGTTCGGGGTCTGGCAGCTCCACCCATTCCAGAGGCTGGTGGTGTTGGCGGAGCTGCATGGCAAACATGGCGTGTGCTTTCTAAAGTCTCAGGCGTCCTGTCTCAGGACCGGAAATCCAGAACCGTGCGGCCCTGAAGGCGGCCGTTCTTGAGGTTGTCGAAGATCGTGTTGATGTTCTCGATCTTGTCTGCTGTGACGACGGATTTCACTTTCCCACGGGCGAAGAAATCCATGGCTTCGATCATGTCCAGCCGTGTGCCTACGATGGAGCCACGAATGGTCGTGCCATTCATGACCATATCAAAGATCGAAACCGGGAAGTCTCCGGGTGGCAGGCCGTTCAGAACAATCGTGCCGCCACGACGGGCATAACCCATGGCCTGCGAGAAGGCCGTGCGGCCCACAGCCGTAACCAGTGCACCGTGCGCACCGCCAACTTCCTGTTGGATGAAGGCTGCCGGGTCCTTATCCTTGGCATTGACGGTGAGAGCCGCGCCAAGCTTTGTAGCTGTGGCGAGCTTGTCGTCGTCAATATCGACAGCCACGACATTCATGCCCATGGCGACCGCGTATTGAACGGCCATCTGACCGAGGCCGCCGACGCCCGAAATGGCCATCCACTGACCGGGGCGGGCCTCGGTCATCTTCAGGCCCTTATAGACGGTCAGACCAGCGCAAAGCACGGGCGCAGCCTGTAGGGCATCAATGTTGCTGGGCAGATGTGCGACATAATTCGGATCTGCGACGACATATTCGGCGAAGCACCCATTGACCGTGTAACCGGTGTCGTCCTGTTCTTTGCACAGCGTTTCCCAGCCGCCGAGGCAGTGTTCGCAGTGCCCGCAGGCGGAATAGAGCCAGGGTACACCGACTACGTCGCCGATCTTGGCGTGGCTGACTTGACTGCCAACGGCCACGATATGGCCGATGCCTTCATGGCCGGGAATGAACGGTGGGTTCGGCTTTGCGGGCCAGTCACCCTCTGCGGCATGCAGGTCGGTGTGGCAGACGCCGCAGGTATCGACTTTCACGAGGATCTGGTTTGGCCGGATCTCGGGAATGGGAAGCCTCTCGACAGAGAGAGGCTTCCCGAACTCACGGACGACGGCGGCTAGCATTGTATCAGCCATGAGAGTGTCTCCTTGAGAAGGGTTTACGATGCGCCGAGAGCCTTTACGGCTTCGACCATCTTGCTGAGGACGGCCTGCGCATCGCCGAAGACCATGGCGCAGTTGTCCTGGAAGAAGAGCGGGTTCTGAACGGCGGAGTAACCCATGCCCATGCCACGCTTGATGACGAAGACCTGACGGGCCTGATCCGCATTCAGGATCGGCATGCCGTAGATTGGGGAGGATTTGTCCGTCCGGGCGGATGGGTTCACCACGTCGTTGGCGCCGATGATGAGGGCGACATCCGTGTCAGCGAAGCTGTCGTTGATGTCTTCCATGTCATAGATCATGTCGTATGGGACGCCGGCTTCGGCGAGCAGCACGTTCATATGGCCCGGCATACGACCGGCGACCGGATGGATGGCGAACTTGACGTCCACGCCTGCGGCCTGAAGCTGCTTGACGAAATCGTAAAGCTTACCCTGAGCCTGAGCGACGGCCAGACCGTAACCCGGCACGATGATGACAGACGAAGCATAGCGCATCGTCGTGGCAGCATCGCTTGGAGCGACGGACTTGGCTTCTTTCTCGGGACCTGTTGCCGTGGAAGCGGAGGCTTCACCGAAGTTGCTGAACAGCACGTTGGCAATCGAACGGTTCATGCCCTTGGCCATCATGACCGTCAGCAGTGTACCGGCGGAACCCACGACCATACCGGCGATCATCAGAGCCGGATCGGCCATGACATAGCCTTCGAGACCGACAGCCAGACCCGTGAAGGCGTTGTACAGCGAGATCACGACCGGCATGTCAGCACCGCCGATGGGGATCGTCATGCAGATGCCAGCCAGCAGGGAGCCGATGAAGAACAGCAGGGTGGCGATACCGCCGCCATCCTGATGGTACAGGAAGGCTGCCATGATGCCGAGCAGGACGGTGAGCATAAAGACGGCAGCATTAACGATACGCTGGCCGCCGAAGCGGATCGGCTTGTTCATCCGGCCATCGAGCTTGGCCCAGGCAATGATGGAACCCGACAGGGACATGCTGCCGATCAGGCCACCAGCGACAGTGACGAGAAGCGGAACGATGCCTGTCTCTTTCGGGCCGGTCAGGGCAATGACGGACACAGCCGCGGCCGCACCGCCACCCATGCCGTTGAAGAGGGCGACCATCTGCGGCATGGCCGTCATGGCAACGCTGCGGCCTTTCCAGCCAGCCCAGCCACCGCCGATGACAAGGGCGAGGATGGCCAGAATGACGTTGACGACCAGATGCGGCTTTGCGGCTTCAGAAACACTGAAAATGCCGAGGAAGCTGGCTGCGGTAACGAACAGCATACCCCAACCCGCCGTCACAATGCCGGAAACGGCCGTGACGGGAGAGGACATGCGCTTGAGGCCGTAGACCAGCAGGCCGGAGGCGATAAGGGCGCTGATAGCGACGATATATTCGAGGAGGATCATTTCTGCGCTCCCTTCTGCGGAGCCGCTTTGTCACTGGGCTTGAACATGGCCAGCATACGGTCTGTCACGACGTAACCGCCGACAACGTTGCCAGCACCCATCATGACGCCGAGGAAACCAACAACCTGTTCGAGGATGGATGAGGCGTTGAACAGGGCTGTCAGCGCCCCCACGACCACGATGCCGTGCACGAAGTTCGAGCCGGACATCAGCGGTGTGTGCAGAATGGAGGGTACGCGGCTGATGACCTCATAGCCCGTGAAAGCCGCGAGCATGAAGATGTAAAGCGCGATGATGAAGGTCATTGCGGTGATCATCGTGCGGCCTCCTGTCCTGAAGCCTGTGCCGGTGCGGCGGGGGCGGCAGCCGGGGCAGGGGGTTGCGGTGCGGGCGGTGCCGGGGAATTCGGATCGACGGCCGTGCGGATGCCTTCGTTCGTGATGTAGCCATCATGAGTCAGGGCTGTGCCGGAAATGACTTCATCCGTGAAATCCAGCTGGATCTGACCGTCCTTGGTCAGGATCTGCTGGAGCAGATGCATGATGTTTTTGGAGTAAAGTTCACTGGCCTGAAGGGCGAGCATGGACGGAACATTGACCGGGCCGACGATCATGGTCGGGCCGACCTGTACGGTCTGGCCAGCCTGTGTGCCTTCACAGTTGCCACCACCTTCTGCACCGAGGTCGATGATGACGGAGCCGGGCTTCATAGCCTTGATCTGCTCGGCATCAATCAGGCGAGGAGCCTTTTTGCCGGGGACGGCTGCTGTCGTGACGATCAGGTCAGCCCGTGCGATGTGGTCGCTGATGACCTTGCGAACCGTCTGTTTTTCTTCGTCTGTCAGTTCGCGGGCATAACCGCCTTTGCCGGTGCCATCCACGCCGGTATCGACGAATTTGGCGCCGAGAGACTGCGCTTCTTCGCGTGTTTCCGGGCGGACGTCATAACCTTCCGTGACCGCACCAAGGCGCTTGGCCGTGGCAAGAGCCTGAAGGCCAGCGACGCCAAGTCCCATGACCAGCACCTGTGCGGCCCGCAGGGAGCCGACGGCCGTGGTCATCAT
Organism: Gluconobacter sp. OJA; assembly: GCF_039638325.1. Taxonomy (NCBI): domain Bacteria; kingdom Pseudomonadati; phylum Pseudomonadota; class Alphaproteobacteria; order Acetobacterales; family Acetobacteraceae; genus Gluconobacter; species Gluconobacter sp. OJA. Next base: position 954,220 of record NZ_JBDIWI010000001.1, read on the forward strand.
GGGAAGGATCTTAGTCATGTGCACGGACCCGAGCAGAACGGCGTAATAGCCTGCGAGGGTGGCCTGACTGGACAGGGCGTCCATGGCCTGTGCGCGGGAAATGCGGGGCACCAGCTCCATTGCAAAGCAGGTTACTTTCTGGTCCCGAAGGGCTTTGACCAGATCAGGGTGGTTTCGGCCGTAAATAAAGGACACCAGAATGGCGCCGGGCTTCATGGCCTGAACGGTTTCAATGGTGGGAGGCTGAACGGCGAGGACAATGTCTGCATCGCCGAGGAGAGCCTTCCGGTCTGTTGAAAGGGTTACGTCTTTATAGGTTTCATCCGGATAGGAAGAGGCGACACCGGCCCCGTTTTCCATCGCGAAAGAGACGCCGAGGCTGCTAAGGCGCTCGACAACCTGCGGGATCAGGGCGACGCGACGTTCACCGCCTTCGTCCTGTTCTTTTAGTACCGTGATTTTTACGGTCATAGGTTGAGATCCTGCGTCTTTAATCTTTTGTGAAGGCGCGACTCATCCACCCCACTAAAGGGATGCAGGGGCCTGCACCTCGTTCGACTGCCATATTGACGCTATATTTGCGCCTCTTCCATTGATGGGTGTCAAAAGAAAAAAATTTCTTTTAGTTGTCATATTGTAATCGTTTCCAGATCAGGAAAACGGCTACGATTGTTTCGGAAACGACCAGTAACCTTTCTGTTTTTCTTTAAGTGCCCGCCATTCGAGCCAGAGTAGATTTTCCTGTCTCAGGCTTGTAAGAGCCATCTCTTCCGACGGAACTGATTGAAAGGCTCCTGCTGCCCGATGGCATTCGACGCCGCCTTTCTGGACGAACTCCGCAATCGAACGCCGCTGGCCTCCCTGATCGGGCGTCGCAACAAGCTGGTTCGCTCCGGTCGTAACTGGAAGACATGCTGTCCTTTCCACGGGGAAAAGACGCCGTCTTTCTACGTTTATGATGATCATTTTCATTGCTTTGGCTGTGGCGCGCATGGCGATGCGATCTCCTTTGTCATGCAGAGCGACGGCCGGAGTTTCCCTGAGGCTGTTGAGCAACTAGCCGCTGAAGCAGGCCTTGAAGTTCCGAAGCAGGACCCACGAAGTGAGGCGCGTGCGCGGGAGGTCAAATCTCTTGGCGATGTCTTGTCTCTGGTTCAGGCCAGTTACCGGCGTCGGCTCGTCCTTCCGGAAGGACGGGAAGGGCTTGCTTATCTGCGTGGGCGTGGACTGAGTGACGCGACTATCGAACGGTTTGGTTTGGGGTGGTCTGGCGATGGGCGGCATCTGGTTGAAGAACTGCGCGCCCATGATGTGACGCCTGAAATGCTGGTTCAGGCGGGCATTTTGCGCGTGGATGACCGGGGACAGCCCAAAGGGGAACTGTTTTTCAATCGCGTGACGTTTCCGATCCGGGATCGCCGCGGCAAGCTGATTTCTTTTGGCGCGCGCACCCTGGGGGACGGGCAACCAAAATATCTCAATGGTCCGGAAACGGCGCTCTTCTCCAAGCGGCGCACACTCTACAACCTCGATCTGGCACGTGAGGCTGTACACAAGGGCGCTGAGCTTGTTGTGGTTGAAGGGTATATGGATGTCATTGCTCTGGACCAGGCAGGCTTTGGCGGTGCTGTGGCGCCGTTGGGGACTGCGCTGGGCGAAGAGCAGCTCGATCTGCTGTGGCGCATGACGCCCTCTCCGATCCTGTGTCTGGATGGTGATGCGGCAGGAGCCCGCGCCGCTTTGCGGGTCTGTGAAGTCGCGCTTCCGCTGCTTTCTCCCGAACGAACGCTCAGGTTCTGTCGCCTGGACCCTAAAGATGACCCGGACAGTCTGATCCGTACACGCGGCGTTGCGGCCATGAAGGAAGCCCTGTCTGGGGCGACGTCTCTGGCGACTGAATTGTTCGGGTTGATGACAGGGGGAATGGTTGATCCCGGTCCCGATCAGCGGGCGGCGTTGCGTGAGAAGCTTGTTGCTCTGTCAAAGCTGATCCCGGATCGGGCACTTGCGTCTGAGTATCGCAGTACGTTTCTGGATATGTTTTTCGCGCGCTTCAGGCGCGGTGGTGGAAGTAAAAAGCCGTTCCAGAAGAAAGGAGCGCCGCTGCCTCTTTCAACGCAGGCCCCTGGCGAGATGCGGCATATCGAGCAGGGGAGTGTGGAGCGTCTCAACATTCTGACTGCGATGCTGCTGCGCTATCCGGATATTCTTCCGGAGGTAGAGCAGGCCTATAGCAGTCTGGCTCTCCCAGTGGGTCTGGATCGGATTCGCTCCGCCCTTTTGGACTGGAGTTGTCAGGACGAGGATCTGACGGAAGAGAACTGCCATCGCTGGATCGAGGCTCATGGGCTGACGGATATCGTGGCAGCCGTGACAGAAAGTCCGATGCCTCGGGAAGTGGGGCTCGGAAAAGACAGGGATGAAGTTCTCAAGATCGATGTTGTGGAGAGCTGGTGGCACTTTTACGGGCTTGTAAATTTTCGCAATTTCGAGCGCGAAGTGGCCAATGACATTCAGGTAACCATCATGCAGGTCTATTCTGGTGGGGGAGGCGGAGACTCATCTTTTCCGGAAAGCCTGCTGGCGCGGATGAGGGTTCTGGAAGCGCTGCGGCGAGGTGAGGATGTTGAAGAAGAAGGGTGAAAAAGGCCGGGGCTAACGTTTTTTATTGCCCTGAAGTTGCTTTCTTTTTCGTCTAAACCTTGACTTACGGCTCAGGATCGACCACCTGCACGCTGCCGAATTGCTTGCTTTCGGTGGAGTTGAGGGAGAGACGCATGGCGACGAAAACAGCCTCTGGTACGGATCGGAACGCGCAGGAACAGGAGGGGGATGCCACTCTTCTTGATACGCAATCCGCTGCCGTGAAGCGGCTGATCGCCAAAGGGCGTGAGCGTGGCCATATTACCTTTGACGAGCTGAACGCCGTTCTGCCGCAGGACCAGATGTCCTCCGAGCAGATCGAAGACGTCATGGCAGCTCTGTCAGAGATGGGCATTCAGGTTCTGGAAAACGAAGAACAGGACGAAGCTGAGCCGGCTCAGGAAGAAGCCAAGGAAGAAGCTGAGGAATCAGACGAGCCTCAGGGCGGCAATATTGATGCCGAGGCTGCCAGCCGCACGGATGATCCGGTTCGGATGTATCTGCGTGAGATGGGGTCTGTAGAGCTCCTGTCCCGCGAAGGCGAAATCGCGATCGCCAAGCGCATTGAAGCGGGGCGTGACGAGATGATTGGCGGGCTTTGCGAAAGCCCGCTGACGATCCGCGCGATCATTTCCTGGCATGAACGCCTCAAGGACGGCGAAATGCTGCTCCGTGACATCGTCGATCTGGAAGCCAGTCAGGCTGTCGGTCCGGGTCCTGAAGGCGAAGAGGGCGAGGAAGGCGAGGAAGCTGCGGCTGACGAAGACGCTACGGACGACGATGCCGAAGAAGGCGACGGTGATCAGCAGGAAGGCAGTGGCCTGTCCCTGTCTGCTCTGGAAGAGAAGCTGAAGCCAGAAATTCTGGCTCGTTTCGAAGCCATTGAGCCGCTGTATCACAAGCTGCGTCAGCTTCAGGTCAAGCGTCTGGAGGCTCTGACGGCCGGTGAGGAAAGCTCGGACAAGTCTGAGAACATCTACGAAGAACTGCGCCATGAACTGGTCAGTCTGGTGGAGCAGGTTCACCTGCATAACAACCGGATTGAAGAGCTTGTTGCGCAGATCAAGATGCATGTTCAGCGTCTGAACAACCTCGAAGGCCGCTTGCTGCGTCTGGCTGAGGGCTGCAAGATTTCGCGTGACGACTTCCTGCTGAAGTATCGTAACCGCGAGATGGACCCGACCTGGGTTGATTTTATCTGCACTCTGCCCGGTAAGGGTTGGAAGACGCTGACGACCAAGCACCTGGACCAGATCCGGTCCATGCGTGCTGATCTTGCGGCGCTTTCTCACGAGACTGGCCTGCCGGTTGGGGAGTTCCGTCGTGTGTATGCGACCATTTCCCGTGGTGAGCGTGACTCCACGCGTGCCAAGAAGGAAATGATCGAGGCCAACCTTCGTCTCGTGATCTCGATTGCCAAAAAGTACACGAACCGTGGTCTGCAGTTCCTGGATCTGATTCAGGAAGGCAACATCGGTCTGATGAAGGCCGTGGACAAGTTCGAGTACCGTCGTGGTTACAAGTTCTCGACCTATGCCACCTGGTGGATCCGTCAGGCGATCACGCGTTCTATCGCCGATCAGGCGAAGACGATCCGTATTCCGGTGCACATGATCGAGACGATCAACAAGCTGGTGCGGACGTCCCGTCAGATGCTGCATGAGATCGGGCGCGAGCCTGCTCCGGAAGAGCTGGCTGAGAAGCTGGGTATGCCGCTGGAGAAGGTCCGGAAGGTCCTGAAGATCGCCAAGGAGCCGATTTCCCTTGAAACGCCGATTGGCGACGAGGAAGACAGTCATCTTGGTGACTTCATCGAGGATAAGACGGCTGTTATTCCGTTGGATGCCGCGATCCAGACCAACCTGCGTGAAGCAACCACGCGCGTTCTGGCATCCCTGACGCCACGTGAAGAGCGCGTTCTGCGGATGCGCTTTGGTATTGGCATGAACACGGACCACACCCTTGAGGAAGTGGGCCAGCAGTTCAACGTGACGCGTGAGCGTATTCGTCAGATCGAGGCAAAGGCTCTTCGCAAGCTCAAGCACCCGAGCCGCAGCCGCAAGCTGCGTTCCTTCCTCGACGATAACTGATCGTCTGGGTCATGCTGCCGGCCTGGCTTCATCCGCAGGGATCATCCACCCGTTTTGAGGTGGGTGTGACTTTTCTGGAGACGAGGGCAAGCCGCCCAGCTCCGGTTTTGCCAGAGGGCGTCTCTCTTGAGAGAGTTCTCCCTCCGGCATTGCCGCTATACCGCAAGCTTTACCGGGAAGTCGGTGAGGCATATTGCTGGTGGATGCGTCGTCCGATGCCGGACGAAAAACTTGCTGAAATTGTCCATGATCCTGACGTTTACTTCATGGTGCTCTGGCAGGCAGATGGTACGCCTCTCGGGTTTTACGAACTGGATCTGAGAGAGGGTGGAGACGCCAATCTGGCGTACTTCGGACTTCTGCCAGCAGCGATTGGTCATGGCTTAGGTCGGGCATTGCTGGATTCCGCGATTTCTCAGGCGTTTGCGGCAGGGTGCTGGCGATTGCGGGTCAATACCTGCACACTGGATCATCCCAGAGCTCTGACCAATTATCAGAAATGTGGGTTTGTAATTCAGTATGTTGTTCAGGAAATCTGGAACGTTCCTGACGAATATGTCCCGGCAGAGCTGCGTCGACTCTGAGTTTATCCTTGATTTCCGTTAGGCTGCATGATTAATGCAGCCTTTCCCTGCCGGGCGATGTGGCGTCGCGCCGGCTATACCCGCGCTTTCCCCAAAGATTGCACTGTCTCCGGCACGGGCTGGACCAGTTGGGTTGACCTTATCCGAAGGGAGTTTTCATGCCACTGTACGAAAGCGTGCTCATCGCACGTAACGATGTGTCTCAGGCACAGGTCGAGAGCCTGGTTGAGACCATTGAAGCCCTGCTGACCGAGAATGGTGGTTCCATCCAGAAGCGCGAATTCTGGGGTCTCCGTTCGCTCGCATACCGCATCAAGAAGAACCGTAAGGGCCATTACGTCCTGCTCGGTATCGACTGCACGCCGGATACGCTTCGTGAAGTTGAGCGTCAGCTCGGCCTGAACGAAGACGTGCTTCGCGTTCTGACGCTTCGCGTTGACGAAATCGACGAAACTCCGTCCCCGGTTCTTGCTCGCAAGAATGATGACCGCGGCGACCGTGGTAGCTTCCGTGGCGGCTCCAAGCCGGCTGGTCGCTTCGAGAGCGGCCGTGGCGGCCCGCGTCGTGGCAGCGAAGACCGTGAAGAATACCGTGCACGCGGCGAGCAGGACGATGCTCGTGAGGCGGCTGGAGCGGAGTAAGAAACATGTCCGATACAACCACCACCGACGTGAACGACGTCAACCCAGCAGCCCGTCGCACGGCTGTCGGCGCACGCCGTCCTTTTTATCGTCGTCGTAAGTCCTGCCCGTTCTCCGGCCCGAATGCGCCGAAGATCGACTACAAGGACGTGCGTCTTCTGAGCCGCTTCCTCTCTGAGCGTGGCAAGATCGTGCCGAGCCGTATCACGGCTGTTTCGGCCAAGAAGCAGCGTGAGCTGGCGCAGGCTATCAAGCGTGCCCGCTTCCTTGCCCTGCTCCCCTACGTCGTAAGCTGAGGAGAGCACCATGTCCCAGACCGCACTGATCCTGCTCCAGCGGGTCGAGCATCTCGGCCAGATGGGCGATCTTGTTTCCGTGAAGCCGGGTTACGCCCGTAACTTCCTGCTTCCGCAAGGCAAGGCGATGCGTGCTACGGCCGCAAACCGCAAGCGCTTTGACACGGAGCGCGCCCAGCTTGAAGCGCTGAACATCAAGAAGCGCGAAGAAGCTGAGCGTCTTGCCGAACGTATGGACAGCCTGTCTGTCGTCATCATCCGTCAGGCAAGTGACAGCGGCAACCTGTACGGCTCCGTCAGCACGCGTGATATCGCTGTTGCTGCTACGGACGCTGGCCTTACGGTTGCTCGTCAGCAGGTTGTTCTGGCTCACCCGATCAAGTCTCTTGGCCTGACGGAAGCCCGCATCGTCCTGCACCCGGAAGTTTCCATTCCGCTGACAGTCAACGTTGCACGTTCTGCTGAAGAAGCTGAGCGCCAGGCCCGCGGCGAAGCCGTAGGCGTGGAAGAAGAGGATGACAACATCCTCGGCGAACTGCAGGCAGAGAACGCAGCTGAAGAAGCTGCTGCTGAAGCTGCAGTCACGGAAGAAGCCGAAGGCTGATTTCGCTGGCATAGCCAACAGAAAACCCGGCCGGGTATTCCCGCGCCGGGTTTTTTGATGTCTGCTCTCCCGGTCAGGCAACTGAAGACTGTGTCATGTCTTGTCATGACGCGTGAACAGGAGGGAGACAGGCGTGAAACCCATTCTCGATTTCGTTCTGAAAAAATTTATTCAGGTCGGAACGCTGCGAGTCACGTTCAGTGACGGCACGATACAAACCTATCGTGGGGCCTTACCCGGCGTTGAAGCGGGCTTACATCTCAAAACAAAACAGGCTGAGCGTTCTCTGGTTATTAATTCCGGGTTGGCGTTTGGCGAAGAGTACATGGCTGGCGAACTTGCGCCGGAAGGATGCACTCTTGAAACGCTGATGATCGTTCTGATGGCGAACATCACGCAAGGTGGCCATGTTTTTGAAGAGATCGAGGATCGACTCCGTTATCTTCTCCGACCTTTCAAGGGGCTGAATTCCCTGAAGCGGGCATGCCGGAATGTTGCGCATCATTATGATCTAAATGGTCGCCTTTATGACTTGTTCCTGGACAAGGACCGTCAGTACTCCTGCGCGTATTTCCAGCGTGAAGATATGACGCTTGAGGAGGCTCAGATCGCGAAGAAGCGACATATTGCCTCCAAGTTGAATCTGAATCGTCCGGGACTGGAAGTTCTGGATATTGGGTGTGGTTGGGGCGGTTTGGCACTGACACTGGCAAAAGAATATGGCGCAACGGTTGTCGGTATTACGCTTTCCAAGGAGCAGTTGGAGGAAGCGCGGGCTCGGGTGCGCGCCGAGGGGCTGGAAGGGCAGGTCCGTTTCGAGCTTATGGACTACCGCAACGTTCACCACGAGTTCGATCGTGTCGTGTCAGTCGGAATGTTCGAGCACGTTGGGCAGCCGCAATTTGAGCGCTATTTTCGCGGAATCAAGGAATGTCTGAAGCCGGATGGGGTGGCTTTGATCCACTCGATCGGTCGAACGGATGGGCCTGGAACGACTAACGCCTGGCTTCAGAAATACATCTTTCCGGGTGGATATTCCCCGTCTTTAAGCGAGACGCTGGCTGCTGTTGAGCGCACTGGCCTTTGGATGACGGACTGCGAAGTTCTGCGTCTGCACTATGCCAAGACAATTGCAGAATGGCGCAAGCGTTTTGAGGCCAACAGACAGAAAATCATTGATCTGTATGACGAACGGTTTGTGCGGATGTTCGAGTTATATCTCGTGGGGAGCGAGCTGGCGTTCCGCGTGCAAGGGCACATGAATTTTCAGCTTCAGCTGACACGGTCCGTGGATGCTGTGCCTTTGACGCGTGATTACATGTTTGAAAGTGAGCGTGCGAAAAGTGCGGTCTGAGTTTTTAGACTTGGGGGTTGTAGCGAAAGCAGGATGGGTCATGATCGTGGATCAGACCCACGGCCTGCATCCAGGCATACACGATGACAGGCCCGACGAAGCGAAAACCTCGGGCTTTTAAAGCTTTAGACACAGTTACTGAAAGAGGCGACTGCGCCAGGACTGCTCCGGTCGAATTATAAATCGGAGCATTCGGGACCAGGGAGGCAATGAAACCTGCGAAATCTTCGCCTTGTTCCTTCATGGCGAGGTAGGCTTGTGCATTGCCTATGGTGGCTTTGATCTTGGCACGGGCCCGGATGATGCCGGGATCCTGCATAAGGCGATCGATATCCTGCTCCGTAAAGAGTGCTACTTTTTCAGGGTCAAAGTTAGCAAAGGCTTTTCGAAATCCTTCGCGCCGTTTCAGAACAATTGCCCAAGACAAGCCAGCCTGAAAGCTTTCCAGAACGAGGGTCTCCCACAGCTCGCGGCTATCACGGATCGGAACACCCCACTCTTCGTCATGGTACTGGCGAAGAAGGGGGTCTGTTGCGGCCCAATGACAGCGGGGAAGGTTCTCAGGCGCGGGAGCGGGCAAGATGCAGCTCTGCAAGGCGGCCAAATTCTGCAACGCTCAGGGTTTCAGCCCGGCGTGTGGGCTCGATACCCGCAGCGTCCAGAAGTGCTTCCCCACCAATCGATTTGAGAGATGAGCGTAGCATCTTGCGGCGCTGCCCGAACGCAGCAGCGGTGACGCGCTCCATCGCACGGAAAAGCTCTGGTGCGGGCTGCTCTGCATGTGGAATGAGAACCGCAACGGCCGAGTGAACCTTGGGCGGTGGGGAAAATGCCCCGGGTGGAATACGCAGAGCCACGGAGCAGGACGCGCACCACTGGGCCAGAACAGCAAGCCGCCCGTAAGCAGACGTATCTGGCTCAGCACAGATGCGTTCAGCAACTTCAAGCTGGAACATCAAAGACAGGCGTTCCCACGAATGGGCCTGTCTCAACCAGCCAACAAGAAGGGGCGTGGCAACATTATAAGGCAGGTTAGCGATGATCTGTCTGGGCGCGGGGGCAAGGCTCGCTGCATCCAGTTTCAGGGCATCCTGCCGGATAACATGCAGACGATCCGGATAGTGCCCGGCCAGCTCTTCGAGCAGCGGCCACGCGCGTTCGTCAATTTCCACAGCATCGACACGGCTTGCCGCACTATCGAGTAGAGCGCGTGTCAGGCCACCAGGACCAGGTCCGATTTCAACAACGCTTCGCCCCTTCAGATCGCCACCCAAGGCGACGATCCGGGCACAAATTCCGGGATCCAGAAGAAAGTGCTGACCGAGGGATTTTTTTGCATCCAGACCGTAAGCCTGGATGGACTCTTTCAGAGAAGGAAGGCTCACGTCAGTTGAGAGCCGGCTTCGCTGCTGGGCGGATATCGATGATGGACCGGCGCTGTAGATCCCGCTGGAGCTGACGGGACGCCTGCTCAACGCGCTCATTCATGAGCTGATCGGCGATTTCCCCCGGTGTCTGCTGTGCCAGATTTTTCTGCTGGCGGTCACAGACCATCAGGAGGGCAATGCCATCCATGGACACCAGCGGGTGGCTTACCTTGTTTATAGGCAGAGGCTCAATGATGGAGCGCATCTGGGGCGCCAGGCGTTCCAGAACCTGAGTTCCGGGATTGCTGGGGCGCTTCTCACCCTGGGCTTTGTTAAGCGCTTCCAGAGCATCGCAGCTATGGATCGTTTCAACAGCGTGCGTCGCTTTCTGAAGAGCCGCCTGCTGCTGAGGTGTAGGGTTCTGTGGGTTCAGCGGCGCATCAAACGGGAAGAAGGCCTGACGCAGAGCCACGAGCGTGCCCATCTGTTTGCCGACGACACGTTTGGCCTGAACTGTTGCAATGACGAAGCCGCCAGCAACCTGGATCGGGTTGGAAATGGCACCAATTGGCATTTGTCGCACGACATTTACGACCTGTGGGTCAAGGTTGTCTTCCTGCACCCAGCCCATGGAGCCGCCGTCGAGCGCAGACTGTGCCTGCGAGAACTGTGCGGCAACAATCGGGAAGGGCGCGCCTTCGCGAAGCTGGGAGATGATGGTGCGTGTGAACGTGAGTTCGTTTTCATCGTGGCGTGGGTCAGCAACAGGAACGAAAATTTCGCTCATCATGTACTGCGCGCGACCCTGTTCAGCCTGAAGGGCCTGTTCACGTTGTGCGATCTGGGTGGCAGTAATGCGGCCGCCTTCGCCCAACTGTTCACGAAGCACCTGCATCCAGCCAATCTGCACACGGATCTGATCGATCAGCGTTGTCAGGGAAACGCCATCGGATGCCAGACGGTCACGCAGGGCATTTTTGGGCATGCCGTTGCGCTGTTCGATGTTGCTGATGGCTCCGGCAATCTGCTCAGGCTCGACATTGATGTGTCGCTTGAGCATTTCCTGAGTTTTTAGGCGTTCTTCGATCAACTGGTGAATGATCTGGCCGCGCATGCGGTTCATGACATCCGGGCTGACGGGCAGGCCGGTGGAAAGCACGAACAGCTTGGCGCGGTTATCCACATCACGCTGGGTCAGCACCTGACCATTGATAACAGCCAGGATCTGGTCTTCAGGCGGTTTCGCTGCGGGTGCCTGCTCCTTTTTGGGAGCACTCTTGTGGGCGGGTGCAGCATGCGCCACAGCGGTTGGAGCCGCCGCAGAGAAGGCCAGCAGGGCAACCAGGGCAGTAGATGCGATGCGATGGGTCTTGGACATGCTCAGCCGTTAATTCCGAAAGTGCCGATCGTTTTGAACGTGAAGTTGAACATCACCGTGGTGTTCCGCTGCTCGCCGCCGATCCGTGTGTACTGTTTGATATACATGATATCCAGCCCGAAGCAGTCGTTGGAATACCCAATATCCCCGCCATTTGCGACGAACTGTTTCCGGGACAGACTGCGACGGAAGAAGCCTGACGCATGATACTGGCGCCAGTGGGTAGAGACACTGCCCGTAATTTCGTTTGTCTTGACAAGATAGGGCGAGTTTACGCCGCTCTCACGATAGTTGGTGGCGTAATAATAATACGGTGTCACCGGGGCATAGAGGTAGCCGGCACTGAAGCGCAAAGCCGGGATGCCGGCGCTGAACAGGCCTTCGCCGTAGTCCACCTGATGCGTCCATGGATTGTAACGACCGCGGGCCGTTACATCGAGGTACTTGTTGGGTGTAAAGCGCACACGGCCAACCGGGTCCGAAAGATGATGATCCAGGCCGGAATACGGAATGCGGTTCTTTGTGATGTGCTCCTGGATGCTTTCACCCACCAGCATGTCGATGGAATGGCCGTTCCACGTCCAGCTCTGATGAACGCCGATATTGCCGCGCAGTCCGCCATCGAGGCGATCTGTACCGGCATAGCGGTTCAGGGAGAACATGGTTGTATCGGTGAATTCGTACGTCAGGCTGTCTTCATTCGGCATATTGCTGTTGGCGGAGTTGCCGGTGTTAGGCGCGGCAATCAGCTGAACAATTGGCTCAAGAACCTGCGTGCCACGTCCGCGAGCGAAGGACCGCAGGAACGGCCAGTTCATCTTGACGGCAATGGTTGGCAGAACCTGCCCTGTGATTTTTGTGCCGCCAACTGCGTAATAGGTCGGCTGCTGTGCGAGGCGAGTGGCCCGATAGACGTTTGAGTCCAACCGTGCCGTTACAAGCCACTGCTGGCCCAGACTGTTATGGAACGGACGGTCCCACTGCATCTGAAGCTGGCCACGCTGATCAGACACGCCCTTTGTACGGTACACGTCAAAGTCTGTGGTGTTCATGCTGAAACGCCCACCCAGCGCATCAGGCTGGCCCTGATAAGCGTAGGTGAAGCGCGGCAGTGCCCACGGCAGCTCGGAGTTCTGAATGACGCCCTGGTTCAGGCCCTGATAGGCCTGTGCGTCGAGGCGGGCGTAGGCGCCTACGCCGTAGCCTTCAAGATAGACGTTCGAGTTAAGCGATTCCTGACCGTAACCAGGGACGCGGTAATCTCGCATGTAGTTGGCAGACGTCGCCAGATTGACGTTAATGCCCGCCTGCCAATGTTTGTTGATCGCGAAATTGCCCTGACCGAACACGTAACCCTGAAGGCCGTATTCGCCTGAAGAGTTGACGTTGTTTCCGAACGTATTGACGTAGCGGCTTTCTCGGTTGGTGTCGTATGCGCCACCAGCCGTGATATCCAGCGTGCCAAAGTTGAAACGGCGGCGATATTCGCTGGTGATTTCCGGGCCGGTCTTTGTGGAGACCAGTCCACGAACGGTGAGGTCCTGACTGTCGTCAATGGCCCAGAAATATGGAAGTGTAAAATACGTTCCAAGATAGCGGTCATGCGGGCTGATACCGGCCATCAGGAAGCCGCTCTGTCGTTTGACCGAAGGGTCGGACATTGAGAAGAACGGAAAATAGAACACTGGAAGACCAAGCATTTTCAACCAGGCATGGTTGAACTCGATACGCTTGTGCTGGGCATCCTGCGTCGCGCCATAGGCCTGGAACTGCCAGAATGGCGGAGCGTCAGGGTTTGTTTCGCAGATCTTGCACGCCGTATAAACGGCATGTGAGAGATCATTGATCAGACCATTGGTGCGACGCATGCCGTTACCGGCCAGCTTCGCATTGTCCTGCATCTGCATGTAGATGGACGTGCCGATGCCGTCATGCATGCCATGGCTGAATTCCATATAGGCGGCATACGTGGTGCTGCCGTCTGGTTCCATGATGGCGACATGGCCGCGCGCTGCCAGAACGCCGGTGTTCCGGTCATAGGTGATCTTGTCGGCACGGAGAGCGTGGTCGCCCTGCCAGATGCGGACATTGCCTTCCCATGTGACGAGACCGTTCTTTGCGTAGCTTTCGCTGTCAGCCAGATAGGTGAGAGGGTCATGCTCGGACGTCGGCTTGCCAATGACGATGATATGCGAATTGTCGCGCTGCATCGTATTGGCAAACATGTCCTGCGGCGCCACGAGCGCAGTTCCCGTCAGGGCGACGCCTGCAAGAGAGACGCATCTGCGGGCGCGTTTTGGGAGCCACCGGGGCACCGACATCAACCATCCTCCATATGCAGCAAAAGCGCGACCGCAAGGCAGAGCCCTGCGCCCGTGGGCGCCCATGCGGCAAGAACCGGCGGCAAAGCGCCAGATTCACCAAACTGTTCAGCCACTTTCGAGATCGTGAAAAGCGCAAAGCCTGCCGCAATTCCCGATCCCAGCATCCGGGCCACTCCGCCGCGTCGTGCGGGACGCATCGAAAACCCTGCGGACACCAATGCCATTGTACCAGCAAGGATGGGAAGAGCCAGAAGCGATTGGAAATGTAACCTGTGCCGAATTGAAGGGAAACCGGATCGCTCCAGAAGGGAGATAAAGCTGGGTAGAGCAAAGACCGATAGCGTATCGGGCGATGCAAAACTTTCCTGAATGCGACTGACCGTAAGATCGGACGGAAGGCTCAGGGTTCCGATTTTTTCCGGCAGATGATCCGGATGCAGCAGAGACGAATCATTCAGGCTCCACTGCTGATGGGCGAGTGTTCCGGTTGGCGCTTCGACGCGGACGATCAGCCGGTCCCGCTCATCCAGGCGGAAAATGGTCACGCCGGAGACATCGAGCGTATCCTGCGCAAGTTTGACGTTCTGGGCGTGGAGAATGGCGACGCCGTGTGGGATCAGTCCATCGTCGGCCTGCCTGAGCCAGAGTTCGCCACCCTTGAGTGTGAGAACGCCGCCACCCGTTCGAAGATAAGACTGATCCAGAAGCTCCGCCTGCCGATACATCGACGAGGAAAGCGCTGAGATGCCGGTGGTTGTGAACAGACCGATCAGGAGGGCGCAGGAGAGAGGGCTGGCAAGAAACTGCCAGGCAGAGATCCCTGCGGCTCTGGCGACAATGAGTTCGGACGACCGTGTCAGGCGGGAAAAGCAGACAATTCCACCAAGCAGGATACCAAACGGCAGCACGTAAATGACGTAATACGGAATGTGCAGTCCTGCGATTTCAAGAATGAGGCTGGTGGGCACATTGGGTCGGGTTGCGGCGCGCCTGAGCAGATCAATGAAGTCAAACAGGGACACAAGCCCTGTCAGAGCCAGAACCATCGACAGCGTATTTAACGTGAAATGACGTGCGATGTAGATCGCCAGGGTCGTAGAAAACCCGACTTCTGCTTCCTGTGGTCTCAGGGTGTGGATGAGCGTGGAAAACCAACTGCGATACCCGTCAGTGGTGGATTTCATGAGGGGCGTCCAGTCTGGCGCGTGGTTCCGGTCCACTGCTCGGCGAACAGAAGAGCTGCACAGATGATGCTTGGAAGAAGGGCTGCAACCCAGAGCAGGGGAACAAGAGCAAGATTTCTGCCAGCAAAATTCTGGAGCATGAGTGAAAGTGCGAGAAGCCCCACGACTGTCAGAATGGCGATCAGAGGACGGGTGATATTTCCGTGCCTGGAGAACGTCCCCCGAAGAACAGCCACAAGCCCGATCATGGCGAAGGATAGCACAGTCAGTGGCGCAGTCAGGCGATGCCACCCTTCGACCGCAAATTTGCCCCTGTCACGCTCGGACACCTCGTTTGGATCCGGGTGGAATAGATCGTGCAATGGCATTTCCGATGCGTCCCGCTCTTCATGGTTGTTCTGGCGGGACGACGTTAGATCAATCGTGTTGCGGCCAAATGTCAGTACGTTCAGTCGCCCTGTATGCCGGTCAATTTCTTCACGAGAGCCATTGTAAAGGACGACGCGAGGCTTGTCGTTGACGGTTACGATCGTGCCTCGTTCGGCCAGAACGGTCGTATGGGCATCCGGATCGCGATCATCTTCCACCAGAACACCGTGCAGCAGCCCGTTGGAATCCCGGGAGCGGACATACACGGTCATGTCTCCCGAGACCTTTGTGAAAACACCATCCTGAAGCAGGAAGGCCGCCATCTGATTGCGGATCTGGAATTCGTATCGATGGAAGGCGTGATAGGACACCGGAGCCAGCCAGAGCGTCAAAACGTAGCACAGTCCCACGCAGGCTCCTGCGCAGATCAGGCCAGGGCGTGCCAGTTCCAGGGGGGAACGGCCAGCGGCGCGCATGACGGTCATTTCCCGGTCGCCGGACATTCGCTGATAGGTAAAGAGGATCACGAGGAAGGTTGTGATCGGCAGAATGACAGCCACAAAGGACGGCAACATCAGGGAGGTAAGCTGCAGGAAGACGCGCAGCGACAGCCCATGCTGAACAATCATCGATACAAAATGCAGCGATTGTGTCAGCCAGATGAGCGCTACGGCTCCTCCTGTCAGCGCCAGAAGGGCGATGACAAGCTGGCGGAGAACGTATCGGTCAAGAAGGGGCAGCAGATGTCGCTTTGCAGCGCCGGGGGAAGAGGCCATGGCCCTTCATCTATCCTTAGCCTGTGACGGGAGAAAGGCAAAAAAACAAAACGGTATCAGCGAAAGTAGACTGATCGGTCAATCGGAGGCCGGTCTGTCAGGCTATGGTAGAACTGGCTTGTCGCGATCCCAAGCAATAGCCCCGCGCTGATCCCAAAGGCAATTGTAATGTAACGCCATGGGCGCTGGGCACGCTGTGTCGCGATCTCGGTCATGAGAGCTCGGCTCTCCATCTGCGTATGACTGAGGGCGCCCTGAGCGGACCGGAGGTGACCCTGGGCTTGGCGCAGTTCACGCTCAAGCTCGGAAATTCTTTGGCGGAACTGTTTTTCCCGATCGGCTGCGTTTTGGCGTCCGGTGTCGGCAGCAAGGCTTGCGAAAAGGTTTTTGAGTGCGCCGCCTGACAGATTATTGCGTTTGGCACGGAGACGGAGTGCTTCGAGCGCATTTTGGGCAGAACCAGACGGCTCTGCGAGAACCAGCGCGAGAATATCGGAAAGAATTTTGATATCTTTGGGGTCGAAGCGGTTCTCAGCCATGTGTCAGCCAAGAGCTTGAGAAAGTGGACGTGGTTCAGCCGCACGCCGCAGACGATCACGAATTGCAAGCCCAAGGCCCTGACGGGGAATGGGCTGTGCCGCGATGCATGTCAGTCCGCGTTTGGTGCCTTCTGCGTCCAGGAAGCGCAACCCTGCAAACAGGCGCGCCGCCGCCTCTTCCAGATTCCCGGTTTCACTCAGATTCCACGTCAAGCCAGCATTGGAAAGCGCCGGGCCAAAGGCCAGCAGTGCTTCGTTGGGGCGGACGTCATAGGCGTCAAGGCGGACTGGCAGCGAAGGCGCATAATGCGATGCCAGCCTGCCAGGGGAAGAGGGAAGCGCTTCGGCAAAATCGTCCGGATGCTGGATTGGGCCACAGAGAGCCGTCAGTTCTTCCAGCGTCACGCCACCCGGTCTGAGCAGGACAGGTGTATCGCGTGTGAGATCCAGAACGGTACTTTCTACTCCGACGGAGCACGGACCAGAATCCAGAATGGCATCAATCCGTCCATCCAGAGACCGCAGAACATGCGAGGCGTCTGACGGGCTGACAGTCCCGGAAATATTCGCAGATGGCGCTGCGATGGGGGCGCCAACCTCACGGAGGAGGGCAAGAGCCGTTTTGCCTCTAGGGACGCGAAGGGCTAGCGTATTCAGGCCAGCGGCGGCCAGGTCCGAAACAGTGGAGTGTGATCCGCGGGGCAGGACCATCGTCAGGGGGCCCGGCCAGAACTTGTCGGCCAGCGCATACGCCATGTCTTTGATCCGCCCATGCAGATCTGCCTGTGCAAAGGCGCTTTCTGCATCTGCCAGATGGCTGATGAGGGGATTGAAGCGGGGACGTCCCTTGGCTGCAAAAATACGCGCGACTGCGGTGTCCGACGATGCGAGCGCCCCCAGGCCATAAACGGTCTCGGTTCCGAAGGCGACGAGCTTACCGGCCTTCAGAAGCTCTGCAGCGCGGCGGATTCCGTTTGTGTCAGCAGTCAGGCATTCCGTGTTAAGGGTCTCGCTCACGAAGCGCCTCCGGTGCAGTAAAATGAAGAGTTCAGGCGGTCGGGCTTACCGTAACGCAAGGGCTGGCCGTTTTCATCCAGTAGGCTCCCCCCTGCGGCTTCGAGAATGGCCTGCGGGGCGGCGGTGTCCCACTCCATTGTTGGGCCGAAACGGGGATAAAAATCCGCAGCGCCTTCTGCAACGCGCATGAATTTTACGGAGGAGGCCAGCTTGTCGATGGACGCGACTTTCCGTCCGGCGAGCCACCGCTCAAGAAGCTCGGTATTCCCATGATGGCTGGACGCCAGAACGCGTAGCCCTTCAGCAGAAGGTTTGGCCGTGTGGATAGGGGTATTGGTCGTGCCATCGAAACGATGCGCGCCGAGCCCTATGCCCCCGCTGTAGATCAGTCCGTATCCTGGAAGTGCGACCACGCCCAAAGCGGGTCTGTCTCCACGGATCAGGCCTATATTGACGGTGAAGTCCTTGCCGCCGGACGAGAAACCACGGGTTCCGTCCAGTGGGTCCACCAGCCAGTAGGCGTGCCCGGCTGTAACCTCAATCCCCGCGGACATTTCCTCTTCCCCGATTGCAGCGAGCGACGGACACGCGGTGCGCAGGCCACGTAGGATGTGGTCTTCAGAGGCGCGATCTGCCTCCGTAACCGGAGAGGCGTCTTTCTTGACTTCCGTGAGGAAGCCTCGGGCACGGATTTCGTTGATGATGTCCGCTGCTTCCGAGGCCAGACGGAATGCGAGGGACAGCAGGGCGCGGTCATCGTCTGGGGAGACCGTATGGAGGGGGGCTGAGGTCATGCCTGCAAGGCTACTTCATGAAAGGCGTTTCGTCATGTGCTGATGCGAGAGATGTCACGTCGTGATTACGGGAAGCATCCATCTGGAGAGGAGGGCGGCCCCGCATCGGCGGACAGGGGCAGGCCTGTAACGACTTTCATTGCGATATCGGAGCTACAGAATGTGCCCGGGACTGCGATCTTTTTGACAAAATGAAAATAGAGCGGTGTCCATCCGGGAACGCCATCTGATGCGACAAGGCTGTAAATGTAAATGATGGTTGGGCCACGAGAGGTTACAGGGCCGTCTTTTGGGTTTCGAATGGCCTCGAACAGGAGAGTCGCGGGTTTTCCATCCAGTTCGCCATGAGCGAACTGAATAGTGGTCAACGCGTCCTCACCCGTATGAGGTGAATCTCTCAGATGGTCTTCAAATGAGTGATCGGGTGTCTCTGCGGATCCTTCGATGCCAATGACGCTGGTTCTTTTGTCGATGACGGTCGTCAGAACATACATGTGATACCCCCACGCATTTCCGTTGTCCCGCCATGCCTGGAAAACGGAGAACGGTCCGAGTGGGCTTTCGAAAGTGTTCAGTCCGTCATGCAGGGGCAGGAGTGAGAGCTGGCTGATTTGCCCGGAGGCCGCGTGCGCTGTTGCATGCGGAGCAGAGCACGCCAATGAGGCGATGATTGCAGCGGAAATGAAGCCGGAACGCAGTGACATGTGACGTCTCCGTTGTGCTCATCGAACTGCTCCCCTCTTGTGTGGAAGCACGCTGTTCCCGATAACGGGAGCACTGAAATGGTTCTGCCATGCAAAAGGTGCGATATGCTCGATATTTCTTTTGGTTCGCTTCCAGCGCTGAACGACGCCCAGCCACAGGCCGTTGCCCTGATTGGGCATGGGAAGGCGACCTTTGAAGACAGCACCTTCAAGACACTCGATGACGCGACGGCTGGTGCATTGAGCCGTGCTGCGTCTTTCAAGGGTTTCAAGGGCGAAGTTGGGCAGACAGTTGTGCTGACGGCGCCATCTGCGGGGCTGTCTCAGGTTGTTCTGGTGGGGTGTGCGGCTAAGGATGGCTCGGCTGTCGGGTCGGTTGCTGTTGAAAATGCTGGTGGCTCAGCGGCTAAAGCGCTCGATGGCGTGGCTGATGCGGTTCTCGCCCTGACGGCAGATATTGCAGAATTTGCACCAGAAGCTGCGTTGGGTGCGCGTCTGGCTCGTTACGACTTTGCTCTGTATCGCACGAAGAAGTCTTCCGAGAGGCCGGTTCTGAAGGCTTTGACGGTCGTGGCTTCGGATGTTGCCGCCGCTGAAGCGCGCTGGACGGCTCTGGATGCCGTATCTCGCGGTGTGTTTCTGACCCGTGACCTTATCAGCGAACCCGCCAACATTCTGTCTCCGGAAACGTTCACAGCGCGGATCGAAGCGCTCCGTGAGACGGGTCTTGAAGTGGAAGTTCTCGATGAAGCCGCCATGCAGGAATTGGGCTTTGGTGCCCTTCTGGGTGTGGCACAGGGAAGTGCGAACAAGCCCCGCACGGTAATTGTCCGTCATAATGGCGGTGGTGATGAGGCCCCTCTGGCCTTCATCGGCAAGGGCGTAACGTTTGATAGCGGTGGAATTTCGATCAAGCCTGCTGCCGGCATGGACGAGATGAAGACCGACATGGGCGGTGCTGCCACGGTGATCGGCCTCATGAGCGCACTGGCGCGCCGCAAGGCTCCTGTGAATGCGATCGGTGTTGTCGGACTGGTGGAAAACATGGTGTCTGACCGGGCCCAGCGTCCGGGCGATATTGTGACGAGCTATAGCGGCCAGACCATTGAAGTGCTGAACACGGATGCCGAAGGTCGTCTGGTTCTGGCAGATGTGCTTGCCTACACAAAGGATCGTTTCAAGCCGAAGCTGATGGTCGATCTGGCCACATTGACCGGTGCGATCGTGGTGAGCCTTGGAACGGAAAACGCAGGTTTGTTCAGCAATGACGACGTGCTGGCTTCCGGTCTGTTCGAAGCTGGAAAGCAGGTTGGCGAAGGTCTGTGGCGGATGCCGATGGGCGAGGCCTACAACCGCCAGATCGACTCTGACATTGCTGATATGAAGAACATTGGTGGCCGTCCGGGGAGTGCCATTCTGGCGGCTGAGTTCCTGAAGCGCTTCGTTGGTGAGACTGTCTGGGCGCATCTGGATATTGCCGGCACGACATGGAAGACGACGGCGTCCCCAACGGCTCCAAAGGGTGCAACTGGGTTTGGGGTTCGTCTTCTGAACCAGTTCGTACAGTCTCATGAGGCCCGTGCCTGAGAGTGGATGTCGGATTTTATCATCTGACGCGGACGCCTCTGGAAGAGGCGTTGCCTGCGCTTCTGGGGAAGACGCTGGATGTCGGGGAGCGGGCCTTGGTCCGTTGCCCTGATGCAGCGTCCGTCACGGCTCTGGATGCCGCACTCTGGGCGTCCCGCGATCCCGTGTGGCTTCCGCATGGCACTGCGAAAATGGGTCATGCGTCCTGGCAGCCAATCTGGCTGACAGAAGGAGCTGATGTGCCGAATGGCGCAAAGTTCCTGTTCCGGATTGACGGCGCTGGAGAAGACGATTTTTCTCCGTTCACAAGAATTTTTGACCTGTTCGATGGGCGTGACCCCGCGAGCGTCCAGAGGGCCCGTCAAAGATGGGTAGCCTTGAAAGCGGCTGGCCATACTCTTGTGTACTGGCAGCAGCAGGAGCGGGGCTGGAAGAAGTCCGGCTGAGGTTCAGGCGGAACATCTTCGGGGGTATGTCGTTGTGTGACAGAGTTCTTCCCGGGAGACGCCTTATGAAAACCGTTACGCTCCGCAACGGCACCACCGTTCCTGCATTGGGAATGGGGACATGGAATGTCGGAGACAGTGCAGATCGCCGCGCTTTGGAAATCGAGAGTTTGCGCACGGGTCTGGAAGCCGGTTTGCGGGTTATCGACACAGCGGAAATGTATGGAAACGGCCGGTCTGAAAAGCTGGTTGGGGAAGCCATCGCGGATGTGCGGGATGATGTTTATCTCGTCAGCAAGGTTCTCCCGTCCAACGCGTCTTATGACGGCGTGCGCCGGGCCTGTCGGCGTTCGCTGGACCGTCTGGATACGGACTGGCTGGACATGTATCTGCTGCACTGGCGGGGTGGTACGCCACTGGAAGAGACCATTCGGGCGTTTGAAGACCTTCAGACAGACGGGCTGATCCGGGGATGGGGTGTTTCGAATTTCGATGTTGATGACATGGAAGAAATCGAGGCGCTTTCAGGATCCTGTAAGGTCAATCAGGTTCTTTACAGTCTGGAGCATCGCGGAACAGAGTTTGATCTGCTGGATCATGATCTTTCGACCGGCACTGTGACGATGGCTTATTCTCCGCTGGGGCAGGGCGGTGACCTTCTCCAGCACCCCGCTCTTGCCGAGATCGCAGGGAGACATGAGACGTCTGCTGGCCCGGCTGACCCTGCTCAGATTGCACTCGCTTGGGTGATGCGTCGGGAAAATGTCATGGCTATTCCCAAGGCTGGCTCTCCAAAGCATCTCCTCTCCAATGTTGCCAGTTTGGAAATCAGCCTCACCGAAGAGGACCTGAAAGTTCTGGATCATGCTTTCCCTCCGCCGCAACGCAAGGTATCTCTCGCCATGATCTGACGGGCATGATCTGATACGGCCCGTTCCCACTCTGGACCGGACCGTACCCTGCTCACTTTTTCTGCCCTGTTTCATACTGATCCGGTCTCTCTTTGCCTCGCGGCATTGACGTTTCCTACTGCTCTTAAGACAGACCGGGAAAGCCGTGTTGGCCGGGGGCGCTTTGCCCTTCCGGCAGCTCTTGCGGCTGTATTGTTGACGTCTGCTCCGGCTGTTGCTGTAGCGATTGGCGTGCTGATGACGCAGGAGCGCAAAGCGTGCCCGGTATGGTGGGCGCTGCCAGCTCTCATATGCTCGACGTTGATGCCAGACAGTACGTTGGCGCTTCTTTCTCTCTTTCCGGTGCTGTTCTGGCCTGCGCTCTTTACGCGTGAGGGTGCGCTGTTTCCGGCGTTGTCGTCTGTTCTTGCCGTTGCGCTTGTCTGGCATGCGGGGGCCGTCGTCCCTATTGGCTGTGCAGCGGGACTGGCTGCTCTTGTTTTGCTCGTTTTGGGGCGCAGCGTGTTCTGGGGAATTTCCCCGGGCGATCTGGGACTGGTCCGGCCTGTCATTCTGGCAACGCTTCTGATTGCAGCGCAGGATGAGGGCATGGGAACAGGCGCGCGGATTGCGCTTGAAAGCCTGTTGCTGGATCTCACCCTGATAACGCTGTCCGTTCCGGCGCTGAGACTGATGCCAGTCCTCGTGACGTTGCGTCTGCCGTTTCCACCCCTGCCGGGGTTTCTTGTGTTGTGGCTGGGAATTCACGCTGCGCTGGGGCTGGCTGCCGGTGTGCAGGGCTGGAGCGTGATTGGAGTGCTTGTGGCGCTTCTGATTGGCCTGATTTCACTGTTTGATGTTTTGACTGTGGGGCGTCGGCCCGACACGGGTGTTTT
Source organism: Gluconobacter sp. OJA (assembly GCF_039638325.1). Taxonomy (NCBI): domain Bacteria; kingdom Pseudomonadati; phylum Pseudomonadota; class Alphaproteobacteria; order Acetobacterales; family Acetobacteraceae; genus Gluconobacter; species Gluconobacter sp. OJA. Next base: position 976,703 of record NZ_JBDIWI010000001.1, read on the forward strand.
GCCTATCGGTCCAGCTGGTGCGGTCTGCGGGGTTATTCTGGGCGCGCTGCTGCTGCCGGTGGCAGTGTTTGGCGTGTTCAGTCCCGTGCTTCATCACGTCGAGGGAGAGTGGGTCTGGCCGTTCTGGTCTTTGGGCGGCGGAGACGGTGCGCACCTCAAGGTGCCAGCTTTGATGTTAATTCTCAGTGTGATGTGGCTGTTCTTTGTAAAATCGTGGCGCACGGAGCGCGGTCTTGAAAAGGCGATCGCGAACTTACTGCTTCCGGGGACGCAGACTGGCCGATCAGAGACAGGACTCTTCGAAGAGCCTCCGGCTCTGCCCTGGATCATGCGTCGTTTGATTGTCGGTGGTCGGATCCGTCTTCAGGCACTGGCAGCGCTTAAGAGCGGTCAAATGCCAGATATGCGGCAGATGGCGGTGGGGCTCTGGCTTGTGCTGCTTGCGCTTGTTCTGGTGGTTCTGGGTCTGACGGCATGATGATGACCGGTCTATGGGCTGTCGCCCAGACGTTGTTTCAGCTTTTTATTCTTCTGGCTCTGGCACCTGTCATGGCGTGGGCGCTGGCGGAGTTGCCTCGCTGGATAAATGGCGAAGCCATTTGCGGGCCTCAGCGTCAGATGCGCAGGGCAATCCTCTTCTGGGGCGTTGTCTTAAGGCAGCCTGTCGCACCGAGACTGGCGCTCGTTCTGGCTATCGCATTGTTGATCTTTGTTGTTCTGCCTGCCGTGACGACGGGCGGGGCATTTGTTTCTCTCGCCAATCCTCTGCTGATCGGCCTTTTGCTGCTGGCCGGTCGCCTCATGTTAGGCGTTCCACAGCAAAGGGAAGAATGGCGGCGGGTTCTCCCTGCCGTTCTGGTGCTCTGCCTGACGGAAGCCTTGATTGCGCTTGCGGCACCGGGCGCGGATGGTCTGGGGGGCTTATGTGCCATGTTGCACATTGAGCCAGCACCAGGGCTGGAAGGCGCGCTGGGCGCATGCGCATTGGCGTTGGCAATTTCCTGCCCGCCCCTGCGTGAAGACGATATGATCCAGCGTCTGGACGGCGAAAAAAGCCGTCAGGCTCGTGAGATGTCGCGGAATGTTGCGGAAGTTTTGAATGCGGCCTGGCTTCTGCTGTTGGCTGATCTCGCTCTGCCCATCACGGTTGGTCTGGGTGGAAGCGATGTGACGGGCTGGTTTGTTGGATTGGGTGGGCTGTTGGGTCGACTTGCTCTTGTGGTGGTCGTGCTTATTGGACTGAGGCTCACCGCACAGGAACGCAGTGAACGACTGACGGCGCTATTTGCCGGCGTGGCGCTTCTGCTCGCGCTCGCCGGGAGGTTTGCGACATGATTGTCGGATTTGGCATGCTCCTGCTGCTGGCGCTTGCCGGGCTGGGGCGAGATGGACGAGGCCTGCCACTTTACGGTCTGGTATGTGCTTTTGCAGGGGCGACAGTCTGTGGAGGGCTTTTGGCGCTGCTTACCTCGATCGCATTAATCGGTCTGAATATTGGTGCCTGGATATGGCTCAGGCGGTTCGCTGGTCATGTGCCAGATCGCGGTGCTGTGCTGCCTGTGGTCGGTGCGTTGCTTCTGCTGCTGGCACTTGGCCTCTCAGGTGCGAGTCTTGGTTTGGCGCCTGTGTTGGGAGCGGGAGCCGTTTTGGTAGGCCTTTGTGGCGCGGCTTTCGGCCCAGCCCTTGTGCAGTTTACAGGGCTGCTGATGGCTGCTGACGGACTGATTGTCATGGCGTGTGTTCTTCAGTCGTGGCCGTTCTTTGCTGCGGCTGTAGCGCTATGGGGTGTTCTGGGCGCACTGGGGATGACACTGTTGCCACGCCTTGCCTGGCGGCGGGTGGAGGAAAACTGATGCATCCACTTGCTCCCGTTGGAACTCTGTTCGCTGTGACAGTCTGGCCGCTTCTGGCCGCTTTTCTGCTACTCATGACGCCTCCCGGTCGACAGGCTGTCAGCAGTCGCACGTTTGCGATTGCTGGTGCTCTCATGACCCCCGTTGCGGTTTGGCTGATGCCGGGTGCGGATGCGCTCGCCGCCGCGTGCTCCTGCGTGGTTGCAGTCATGCCGCTTCTTTTGCCGCCTGCGGGAGACCGGGTTGGACGCATTCTGCCTTTTCTGGTGACCGGATGCGCTTTGATGGCCCTGAATGTTCATTCAGCTTTCGCCGTTACGGTGCTGTGTGGCGCAGGAACGGTTCTCTGGGCGTGGCGCGAGGGCCGGGGCGCGCAGAAGGCTGCCATTGTCTGGGATATGGCAAGGTCACGTCTCGGTGGAGTTATTCTGGGAGTGCTTGGGGCATCCCTGCTGTCGATGGATCAGTCTCCTCTGGGGCCAGTTCTGCTGACAGTCGGGTTGTGCATGATGGCCGGTCTGGGGCCGTCTCCCGTTCCGGAACCTGATGCCGTGCTGCTTGATACGGGTCTGAGGTTTGCAGCCATTCTGCTGATGTTGCGACTGGACGGACACCCGCTCGTTCATATTCTGGTGCTGGTAGCTGGGTTCGGGACACTGATCATGCGTATGGCAGGCCAGTCCCGAGGTCGCGGTGTCTTCTTGCCCATTCTGTCCTCGCTGGGTGCGATTGCCGCGGCAGTTGGTGAAGGAAGTGCAATTGTCCTTCTTTTAGTGGCGTCTGTTGGGTTGGCTGTTCTGGAGCGTCAGAATGATGGGCGTCGATACGAGATGGTTGCTGCTGGCGTAGCGCCATGGCCGGTCTTTTGCGCTTTGTTGGCGATCGGTCGTTCTCTTGAGCCGTTGCTCCTTGTGCTGATGATCGTTTGTCTACTTCCCGGGTTGAGGCAGGTTCGTCTGGCCGGGCTGATGCCGTCCGGTCTTAGTCTCAAGGGTGGCATTGTTCCGGCCGTTGAAGCTGTTCTTTTGCTTGTCGGTCTTTGCGGGCCGCTCCTTCTGGCATGGCATCCAGCACCTGGGTGGCGCCCATGATGAGCATGGAACGCATCATCCGAAGTGGTGAGCGGGTTGCGCTGGCGCATTACCATCTTGATTCCGAGCAATGGGAAGCGATGCTGACTGCCCCCGGCAGAGCTTTGTCACTGTTGTCCTGCTGGGCGGATGAGCAGCGTGTTTACGTGCTGTTGCTGGACGGCGATTGCCCTCTGATGACCAGTACGGCGGTGGAAGATCGTCGTTATCTGGCGCCATCTTCACGTTTCCCTGCGGCGGAGTGGGGGGAACGCGTAGCCTATGATCTCTGGGGCGTTGAGGCCATGAGTGCCTGCGGAGATGGTCGTCCTGCCCTTGATGATGGTTTCTGGGAAACGACATGGCCGCTGTCCTCACGGCCGGGGCCTGGAGGGCAGGCTATGCCCTTGCCTGCGGGCCGTAGTCGCCTGCGCGCGGAAACAACAGGATTGAGCGGTCCGCTCGAACTCTCTTTCGATGTGGTGCGCGGCGCAGTGCAAGGGCTGTCCGTCGATGCCGGGCTGGCTCATCGCGGTGTGTTGCAACGCATGGTTGGATTGTCGCCTGAAGAGGCACTTCCGCTGGTTTCCCGTATGACCGCTGGGGGTTTTGTCGCTCACCCAATGGCGTTTTGCCGGGCTGTTGCCCAAGCGCGCGGGTTGCAGCCGGGTCCAGGGACGCGGGATGCCTGGATGATCCTTCTCGAAATCGAGCGAATTTCCGTCCACCTCTTCGATATGGCGAGAACAGCACGTGCCGTGGGTGCGGGACTGCTGGCAACATACTGCGAGCATGCGCGGGAGGCTATTGCCGCTGTTTGTGCAGAGCAGGGCGTACCGCGCCGACTGACGGACGTGATTACGTGCGAGGGTGTGCGGTCTGGTTTGGAAATCGTTCCGCTGGCTCAAGCTGTTCTGGAAGTCATGTATTCCCGCATGGCGCAACTGCGCGAACTGCAATCCGTATTTGCACCCCGTTTGAAGGGACTGGCTGTTTTGGCGCCCGCGCAGGCACGTGAATTTGCAGTAGGTGGTCTAGTCGGTCGGGCTTCAGGTCGAAGTCTGGATGTGCGTCGCAGGGAAGTCGGTATGCGGCTGGATGCTTTGCGGGCAACAGGCTCCAGCGATGGCGATGCGGCGGCCCGCGATGCGCTGCGTTTGACGGAAATCCGGGATTCTCTGGCTTTAATCAAGCGGATTTTGGGGAGCATCGGCATGGATGATGACGAGCCCGCACCTGAAGCCACGCAGGAAGGCATTGGCGCGGCTGAAGGGGCGAGAGGTGACGTCTGGTACTGGGTCCGCCTGAAGAATGGGAAGATTGAGTCTGTCCATGCCCGAGACCCGGCTGTCTCTTTGCTGCCCGTTCTGTGTCGCGTTTTGCAGGGAGAGGCTCCAGAGCGTTTGAGCGCCGGGCTGAAGTCTCTGGCTCTGGCCCCGTCTGGAGTGGCAATGTGACAGCGTTGCAGACTATGGGCCCACTCAGTGTGTTGCATGCTTTCCTGAATGTCTCGCGGTGGAGAGTATCCGCTGACAAAGGCACGTCTGTCCGTCCTGATACGATCAAATTGTACGTATTGGAGACCGGAGGATGTGAAGGCTGCGCCATGGAAATGGAGAGTTTATGCGGCAGTGCTTTCGCTCTTGAGCAATATGGCTTCGCACGCGTTACCGATCCGGCAGATGCAGACTGGCTGTTGGTTACGGGTCCGATGGGCAGGGCCTGTGTTCAGATGCTTGAGCGGGTCTGGAATGCGATGCCGACTGGAAAAAGTCTGGTGGCTGTAGGGGCCTGCGCTGTTGATGGCGGAATGTTCGGGCCGAATTATGCCACTTTGGGAGGCTTGAAAGCGCTCACGCCGGTCCGCCAGGCTATTCCAGGATGTCCTCCGTCTCCCCAGGACATTCTTGTGGGTCTTCAGCGTCTCGCTGAGAGATGAATGGCGGAGTTTGACCAGCACTCGATCCTACAAAAACAGAAACATTGATTTTTTGTGATCGGATGACTTGCCGACAGAGGCTTTCACGTTCAATCAGACGAGCGCATACAGTGCGTTAATCTGTTTTCAGGCTCTCTTTTCAGACGGCCGCCAAACAACACAGGGCATGAGATGGCTGACTATCGCCTTGGTATTGATCTCGGTGGAACCAAGATCGAGATCGCAGTTCTTAATCGTCAGGGCGACCTTGTCCTGCGTGAGCGAATTCCTAATCCAGGTGTTTATCCGGAAGCGGTTCTTGCGATCCGTGATCTCGTGACGAGTGTGGATCATCGTCTGGGGGCTGTTCCCAGCCACCGCGTGTCTGCCGGTCAGAGCACGTCCACGCTGGGTATTGGCATTCCAGGATCGATTTCTCCGGAGACGGGGCTGATCAAGAACGCCAACGCGACCTGGCTGAACGATCAGCCTTTCGGCATGGATCTGGAATCGGCTCTGTCCCGCCCTGTTCGCACAGAGAACGATGCAAACTGCTTTGCGTTGTCTGAGGCGGCCGATGGTGCAGCCAAAGGTGCACAGACTGTTTTCGGTATTATTGTCGGAACGGGCATGGGCGCTGGCATTGTCAATAACGGCCGTGTGCTTGAGGGCCGCCACCATATTGCTGGTGAATGGGGGCATCTGCCGCTTCCCTGGCCGCTCCCTGACGATGGTGAGCCGCGTCCTTGCTTCTGCGGAAACAAAGGCTGCATGGAGCGCTATCTTTCCGGTCCCGCTTTGGCTGCTGACTGGAAGGGGCCTGGTAACCGCAACACGGCTGGCATCGAAGATGCTGCTGCAAACGGCGACCAAGCTGCCATCCGCGCACTGAACCTTTACATGGAGCGCTTTGCACGCGCCTGTTCCCTCGCGATCAACTTCCTTGATCCGGACGTGATCGTTCTCGGAGGCGGAATTTCCAATCTGGCGTCGCTGTATGAGCGTGTTCCGCCGCTCCTGAGCAAGCACGTTATTACGCCGGTCTGCACAACGCCAATCGTCAAGAACCTGCATGGTGACAGCTCTGGCGTCCGCGGTGCAGCATGGCTTTGGGATGTCACGGAATAAGTATTTTCCGAATGGCTGGAAGACTGCTTCCAGCCATTTGGAGACATAAAAAAAGCCGCCGGTCATTCCGGCGGCTTTTTTTTGTTCAGATTGCTTCTTCTTCAACCGTTTCGGACATGTCTTCAGCGGCCCGTTTCAGCCGGTGATAAGACCGGCGGGAAAAGGGCAGTATTGCGACATAGAACAGTCCGGCGGCGGCTAGTGCGCCCCACGGGTCTGCAACGAGAACGGCCGCATAGAGGCCCGTTCCCAGCATGAGCGGCAGAACATAGCGGGCCGGAACCTTGAAATTCTTGAAAGACCAGACCGGCAGCGTCGAGACCAGCAGCAGACCTGTCAGGATCAGGCAGACTGCCGAGACGATGGGTGCACGGGCGAAAGCTGCGAGGCCTTCGGCATGCATCCTGTCTGCCTCAAGGCCCAGGAATACGGGGAACAGAACAATACCTGCGCCAGCAGGGGCTGGAACGCCGGTAAAGAAGTTGGCGGAGTAATCCGGCTTGTCATCGTCATCCAGGCTTGCGTTAAAGCGTGCCAGACGAAGGGCCATGCAGACCGTGAACATGATGCAGGGGACAAAGGCATAGCGCCCGGCATCTTCAAGGCACCAGATCAGCAGCACGAACGACGGTGCGACACCGAAGCATACGAAATCTGACAGACTGTCGAATTCGGCGCCAAAACGCGTTGTGCCGCGCAGAAGGCGTGCAATCCGGCCGTCCAGTCCATCAATGCAGGCTGCGATCAGGAGAGCGACCGCTGCGTGTGCAAACTGGTGTTCCAGCGCAAAGCGCATCCCGCTCAACCCGGCACACAGGCCGAGCATGGTCAGGATGTTGGGAATCAGCCGGTTAAAGGACGGTCCCCGCACGCGTGTGCGGGGGGTGCGTCCCATGCGGCGCAGTCGGCGACGAATGCGGCGGCGTCTGGCAGGACGGTTGGGTTCAGCCGTCTCGGGAATGGTCATTGGCGCGTTCTGGCTCAGAGCTTCGCCAGGACGGTTTCGCCCCCGATCATGGTCTGGCCTTCAACAACGATCGGCTCAACCCCCGGCGGCAGATACACGTCTGTGCGGGAGCCAAAACGGATCAGACCGAAGCGTTCACCAGCTTCCAGGTGCTCGCCTTCTTCAACGAAGCAGAGGATGCGGCGCGCAATCAGGCCTGCGATCTGCACGACGCCGATATTGCGGCCATCGGGAAGGGTCAGGCGGATTTCGTTGCGTTCGTTATGCTCTGAGGCCTTGTCGAGGCTGGCGTTCAGGAACTTGCCCGCATGATAGGCAATCTTCGTGACCTGACCGGCTGCAGGCATGCGGTTGATGTGCACATCCAGCACGGACAGGAACGTCGAGACGCGCCAGACCGGAGTTGTGCCCATTTCAAGCGCTGCCGGTGGAGCAACGAGGGAGACTGACGTTACACGGCCATCTGCAGACGCCAGTACGAGATCTGATCCCGGTGGTGGTGTGCGCTTCGGGTCCCGGAAGAAGTACAGGCAGAAGGCAGAAAATGCGATGCCAGCCTTTCCGATGAGACGCGTGAACCGCCAGGGCGTCAGGCGGCCGATGATGCCAACGAAGGCACCTGCAGCGAGGAAGGGAGTCGCAGCGCGATGCGGCGGCGACAGGACAAGTTTGAGGGACTGGATCAACGACATGGAACGCACTCTTACGGCACAGGAAGCTAGGGTCAAGAATTCGCCACAAAGAAGGCGTTTTTCAGGCAGGTTCTGCAACCTGTCTGGGGACGGTCACACGCGCTTTTTCGTCCATCAGGGGAAGGCCTGCATAGACGTTCTTGCGAGCCACCACGATATGGACGCCCGCGCAGGGGTAGCGGATCATTTTTCCAACGCGTTCTGGAAGTGTGCCTGAAAGGCGCGACAGCAGAGCAGGGGGCGTCATGAGGGCGCCAGTATGGTGTTCGATTTGGAACAGTCCCTGCTCCAGCAGTCGCGTCAGTTGTCTGGTGCTGAAGGGGACGCCGTGACCAAAGGGTGTTGCATCCGTATGGGCCCAGTAGCCGGAGCGGTTTGGCACGACGAGAATCAGGTAGCCGTCATCTGTCATGACTTTCCAGGCGGCGCGGAGAAAGTCTGCTGCTGAGCGGGTAAACTCCAGTCCATGAACGACCAGCACCGTATCCATCGACAGGTCATCGAAAGGCAGACGCCCGCTATCAATCAGGCAGTCCTGACCGATGTGGTGAAATGGGCGCTGGGTCTGGGGATGCTGCAAACGTGCAGAAATTGCGCACCCCGCTGTGGCAGGAAGATAGGGGCCGGGGTACCCTATCCCGAGCAGTCGACGCGCCCGGAGGTCTGGCAGGAGGCTGTTCAATCTTCGGTTGAGGAGGCTGGCTGTGCGTTGGCCTGCCCAGCTTTGATAGAAAGCGGCAGCATCTTCAGAACGGGTGCGTGTCAGGCGCGTCAGCATGGAAGTATCTAACCAGCAAGCTCAGTTCAGGGGAACTGTCATGTCACTTGATATTCAGTCCATTCCGGTTTTGTCAGACAATTATGTCTGGCTTTTGAAAGCAGAAGACGGGACGCGGGCTGTCGTGGACCCAGGCGAAGCTGGCCCAGTCATGGACGTGTTGGGAGAAGGGCGTCTCGATCTGATTCTTCTGACGCATCACCACGCGGATCACACGGGAGGGGTGGAAGCCCTTCGCGAACGATATGGCGCGAAAGTGTTCGGCCCATCCCAGAAACAGGAATGGCTCCCCAAGCTGGATCGTGGCCTTGAAGATGGTGACAGCTTTTATATCGGATCCACCAAAGTGGACGTTCTTCTAACGCCGGGACACGCTGTCGGGCATCTTTCCTATGTTGTGCCTGAAGTGCCTGCGTTGTTCTGTGGTGATGTGCTGTTCAGTGTTGGATGTGGGCGCCTGCTGGAGGGGACAGCAGAAGAACTGTATCGGAGTCTCCATCGTTATGATGCGCTGCCTGATAACACGCTGGTTTGTGCCGGACATGAGTACACCCGCTCGAACATCGCTTTCGCATTGCATGTCGATCCAGACAATCAGGCTCTGAAAGCGCGGGCAGCGGAAGTGGAAACGCTTCTGGAAGCGGGGAGACCGACATTGCCAGTCTCTCTGGGAACGGAGCGGGCCACGAATCCATTTCTGCGAGCGTCCGATGTGGCGCAGTTTGCGGACTTGCGTCGGCAGAAAGATACCTTCTGACGGCATGAAAAAACCCCGCCTTTCAGGGGCGGGGTTTTTCTTTGGGAGGCCTCGGTTAGTGATGGCCGCCGAAGATGATCCTCTTGAGGAGTTCAGCGCCCACGCCAACGACGAGGACACCGCTGAGCCAGAAGAGTACGAACCATCCCACCCGTTTCATCCAGGCGACAGTGCCGGTTTTCTGGTTGGGCTTTCCGTACTCGATTCTCATGGCGCGAACTCCCTGAAGGTCAGTGGTAGTGATGCTCGTTCGTCACTTTTCCACGGAACACGTAGTAGGAATAAATCGTGTAGCCGAGGATGACTGGCAGCAGGAACATCGCACCGAACAGGACGAAAGCCTGACTGCTTGGTGGTGAAGAGGCCTGCCAGATCGTGATGGTCGGCGGCACGATATACGGCCACACGTTGATCCCGAGGCCGGAGAAACACAGGAAGAACAGACCCAGTGTCGAGATGAACGGCAGCAGGTGGGACTTGCGGTTGCGCAGGCCCAGGAACAGCGCGCCAGCCACAGCTACGACAGCGACGGGAACCGGCAGGACCAGAGCAAGCTGTGGCCATTCCAGCCAATGCTGCATGTAGGTGGTGTGAAGCTGTGGCGTCCAGACAGATACAGCGACGATCGTCAGCAGCATCAGGCCGGCAAGGCCGTAGGAAACACGACGCATCGTATCCTGCAGTTCGCCTTCACAGCGCCAGATGAGCCACGTGGAGCCCAGAAGTGCGTAGCCGATTGTGACGGCGGCACCACAGAACAGTGCAAACGGCGTCAGCCAGTCCAGCGAGGTTCCGACGAACACGTTGTTCTGGACGGGAATGCCCTGCACCAGCGTCCCGAGGATCACACCCTGCATGAATGCTGCAACGATGGAGCCACCGCAGAAGGATGCATCCCAGAACAGCTGTGAACCGGGAGACTTCATCTTGAAGCGGAACTCGAAGGAGACACCGCGCAGGATGAGAGCCAGCAGCATGAACAGGATGGGCAGGTACAGCGCGGGAAGAATCGTGCCGTAGGCGACCGGGAAGACACCGTAGAGTGCGGCGCCGCCGAAGATCATCCAGGTTTCGTTGCCGTCCCAGACAGGGGCGACCGTGTTGACCATGACGTTGCGGTGATCGTGATCCCGTTCCTTGAGGAACAGGACACCGATGCCGAGGTCAAAGCCATCAAGGATGACGTAGAGGAAGATGGCTGAGGCCGCGAGAACGGCCCAGACCACGGGAAGCCAGAAAGCGGCGGATTCGGTCATGATCGCTTACTCCGCCAGACCAGCATTGTGGGGGTGATGTGAGACCTGCGTGGTACCAGCGGACATCTGCGGCTCGTGCTCGGACGGACCTTCCTCACCAGAGTGAGGCTCTTCTGCGAAGCTGCGCAGAAGAATGGTGATGCCACCTGCAAAGACCACAAAGTACACAATCACGAAGGCAACCATCGACGTCGCCATGCTCGGCAGAGCGATCTGGGAGACACTGTCGGAGGTCTTCAGGAGGCCATAGACCGTGTATGGCTGACGGCCGACCTCAGTCGTGATCCAGCCACACAGCAGGGCGATGAAGCCTGCCGGGGACATCCACAGAGCGACACGATGGAGCATCGCGTTGCTGTAAAGGCTGCCCTTCCAGCGCAGGAAGAGAGACCACAGACCAACCAGAACCATGAGCGAGCCAAGCGCGATCATGATGCGGAAGGAGAAGAACAGCAGCGGCGAATACGGGCGCAGATCCTTCGGGTAGTCCTTGAGGCCCGGCACCTTGCCATCGAGGCTGTGCGTCAGGATCAGGGAGCCGAGGAGCGGAATCTGGACCTTGTAGTGCGTCGTCTCGTTTTCCATGTCCGGAATACCGAACAGGATTTCCGGCGCACGGCCTTCAGAGTCCCAGTCGCCTTCCATCGCGGCGATCTTGGCTGGCTGGTATTCCAGCGTGTTCAGACCCTGCGTGTCACCCGCCAGGAACTGGACCGGAGCAACGATCGCGGCCATCCACATGGCCATGGAGAACATCAGGCGGACCTGTTCGGACGCCTGACGCCCTTCACGACGGGCCTTCAGCAGGTGCCAGCCAGCCACGCCAGCCACGATGAACGCGACGGACAGGAACGCTGCCAGTCCCATGTGCACGAGGCGGAATGGGAAGGACGGGTTGAAAATGATCTGCCACCAGTTGCCTGGCAGGAAGCGACCTGTCGCTTCATCAATGATGTAGCCCTGCGGCGTCTGCATCCAGGAGTTGGAGGCGAGAATCCACGTCATAGAGATCAGCGTGCCGATCGAGACCATGCAAGTGGCGCCAAAGTGTAGGCCTTTGCCCACGCGGTTCAGGCCAAACATCATGACGCCAAGGAAGCCGGCTTCGAGGAAGAAGGCCGTCATCACTTCGTAGGCCAGCATTGGGCCGAGGATGGGGCCAGCCTTCTGCGAGAACTGGGACCAGTTGGTGCCGAATTCGTAGGACATGACCAGACCGGAAACCACGCCCATCGCGAATACGACGGAGAAGATTTTCAGCCAGTATTTGAAGAGATCCAGATAGGCGCTGCGTCCCGTCTTGAGCCAGAGGCCTTCAAGAACGGCGAGATAGGCAGCAAGCCCGATCGAGAATGCCGGGAATACGATGTGAAACCCGACTGTAAACGCGAACTGAAATCGCGCGAGAAATAAAGCCGACAGGCCAAACATTGCGATGGTGCCTTCTGCTTGGGAGGCGGACCGCAGAACCGGTCCGCATGGACCCGTCAGCTACGCTCGCACCCTAGAAGTCAGGAATGAGCTGAGATCATGCGCACCGCACTGCACACATGACCCGGATCTGAATCTTGAAAGCCGCAGCACGGGAATAGTTTTCTTTCCGCGCCATGGTTTTGACAAAAATCAAAACATTCCCTGCGTCTACTCGCGCAAATGTGACGCGTCAATTTTTTGTGTGGAGATTGTTTGCAAAAGTTGTTCGAGAGCAGGTGCAGCATGACCGTTCACGACGGAAACTTCTGCGACAACAGGATGACTTTCTGCCAGTCCGGATGAGGGCGTTGCGTGCAGAATGCGCTCAAGGAAGACGCGCGTGTCTGGAGCAAGCGAGGACTGAAGGCGCGGAATATTCAGGATTTTTTCGGCGGCATCATGCCAGTTCAGAAGCGACAGGGTAAGGTGACCGTTGAGCGCTGGGTATGTCAGTTCACCGGAAAAGGAAAGATGTGCAGAAGTCGCTTCCGACCCCATCGAAAATGATGCTGTCTGCACAAGTAGGCGCTCATAGCCTTCAGGACTAAAAAGTGGACTTTCAGGATGTGTGCTGGACGTTGTGAGAGCTACCACGAGATGAGCGTTGTGCAGCGGATATTTGGCAGCGTTCAAAAATGATGTGCTGAGAGTGGAAGACAACACATCCAGTCCGAGGCGTGTGGCTCCCGCTGGGGCTTGGGGTTGGATGAGGATGCGTCCAGAAGGGCGGGACAGCGCGACTGTCTGATCCACAAGGTCCATTGCGACGGCGACTTGGGCAGAAGGAGCATGGAACATCACGGTTCCGTCCTCTGAGATGTGCAGTCTCAAAGCTTCTGTGAGAATGGTTGCTCTGGCCGAAGAAGTGATAATGCGCGCAACCTGACGACCGGGAAGGGAGACGGTGAGGCCTTTTCTGACGATTTCCGTCCATGGTCCGCCAAGCCTGAAAGTCTCACCTGCCCAACCAGCTTCAAATGGTTGGGCAGGAAAATTTTTATGGCTGAGCTGGGGTTTCTGGATGTCGATCCATGCTCCGAAAGGCCAGCCTCCACGACGAACTTCTCCAGTTTCTACAGACCATCCCGTAGCTTTCAGGTTCGCGACTTCGTTTTCAATTTGTGCCTGCATTCTGGTGGTGACGTGATGCCACAGGGCGGTATCTGCAGCTGCCACAACTGTAATGAAACAGAAGATGACAAGCGTGATTTTCAGGTAACGGGCAGTATTGGAAACTGGGTTCACTGGGCCTGTCTTTGTGTAACGGGATAAAGAAGCTGGTTCGATGGACGGTATTTTATCCCCAAAACAGCATTCCGCGTGCAGTCATTGTTTGACAGCCGAGTCTATGGAAGGCGATCTGGGCACATTGAAGTCAGGGAATAGCTGAAAACCGCAGAAAAACAGGGTTTTTTAGCTACGCATGGAAACCGTCGGGTTTCTTGAGATTCGCCCGAAGCCTCTGGCCTCAAAACTCCTTCTGTTCCGGCGGCTGTTAAACTCTCTGAAGCTCCACAGAGTTATCCACAGTATTGCGCGGTAACTCATGGGTTGCGCACAGTTCATCCCATGCTTCGTTCAGCGCGGTCGTGAAGCCGTTGCGTCCCTCTGTGGAGGGGAGTGGCGCGCCGATGACGACCTTCAAAACACCAGGTTTTTTCCGCCAGGGAGATCGGTCCCAGAAGAGGCCGGAATTGGTGGCGACCGGCACGACAGGAACATTAGCCTGTCGGGCTAAAGCAATAATGCCGGGCTGGATGGGGTGGCGCTCTCCGGGGAGAGTGCGCGTGCCTTCAGGGAAGATAATAATCTGTCGGTCAGATGCGTGAGCGCGTGCGCTGTCTTTCATCATGGTCCGCAGGGCTTTCGATCCAGCGCTTCGTTCCACAGGGATCATGCCGCTCAGAACAAGCATGGGGCCGACGAGGGGTATTTTAGTCAGTTCCGCCTTGATGATGTAGGTCGGGAGGAGAACCAGATTCATCCACACGAAGCCATCGAAGAAGGACTGATGCTGGGATGCAATGAGGCTTGGGCCTGCAGGAATATTATCCCGACCATGAACTTCGATTTTCACGAAGCAAAGCTGTGCAAATCCGAAGAGCACCGCTCTGGACCAGAGTTTGGCGTAGGAGAGTGCCAGATCCTGTCGCTTCATGAGGCGGATCGGGATTGCACCGAGGCCCATGATGACTGTGAGGATCAGGAAATAAAGATTGAACAGCAGGCCGCGAAGAATGCTCATAATTTTGTCTGCTCACCAGAAAAGCTGCGGTTGTACAAGGGGCCTTAGTGAGGCGTAAGGCCAATCTTGCCGTCTGGCAGGCCCGTCAGATTACTTAGTTCTGCGCCTAGAAGTTTGAAATATTCCCGGATTAGTAAGTGCAGGGTCTGGCGGGACAGTGGCGCTTCCAGAGCTGGCGGGAGAACCGGATAAGGCACGAGTTCCAGATCTGGGGCAGTCCGGCTGAGCTCTATAATGGCGCGGCGAATGTGGTAGCCAGCGGTAACGACCAGCAGGCTATGCATCTTGTGATCTCTGGCCCACGTCGTGGTCTCATAAGCATTGCCAATCGTGCTAACGGCACGGCGGCCCAAAGTGACACGGCTGGCCAGATCGCTGGAAAGCGTCTGGTTCTGAAGGCGCACAAGTTGATCGAGTGTAACATGGGGCCCGACGCCAGAAATCAGTAGAAGCTGGCCATATCCGCCCTTGAGAAGGGTGAGGGAGGTTTCGATACGGGATTGGCCGCCCGTGAGGGTGACGATGCCATCGCAGACAGTGGCAACATGCGGTGGCTGCCGGGAATCGTGGATGAACCAGACGAAGCCAGCCGACCAGAGCACGGCAATAAGAAACAGCGAGGAAAGAAAGGCCTTCACGGCAATCGACGAAGCCACACGAGCACAACGCCCTGGGCTGTGATCCATCCCAGAAGAGCCGCAATGACGGGCAGGGCACCGAGCTCTTTCAGGAGGCTGAGAGGTAAAATGCGGAGTGTTGTCCACCAGCCATCCAGTGTGGTCGGAAAGGTGCTTGGGACGGTGGCCTGATGCGTGAAGGGGGCGAGGGTTGTGGCAAGGGAGGTTGTCAGTGGCGTGAGGAGGACGAGGCCAGCCACGCCGCCCATAAAGCTGAGGAGTGCAGCCCGACCGGCAATATGGCTGGAAATTGTAAAGTCCCCTGCGCCAAGAGAGTGCACGATCTCCACAGCCCGTTTCTGGGCAGCGACAGAGCGCCGCACAGTGATGCCTATGGATAAAACGGCAATCGCTGCGATCAGGATAACGGCAAGCCAGGCGCATCCGACGAGGCTTGTGCCCAAATGTTCAAGCCTCTGGCCCCACTGCATGTCTTCCTGAACAATGGCTTCGGGTAGCGTCTCATGAACAGTGGAGCTTAGGTTAGCGTCAGGCGTGTGGGCGACGATGAGGACGGTGGGCAGTGAGAGCCCCGGCAAGCCTTTCCGTGAATCCGTAGGCTGGCCAAGCCAGGGCGCCAGTAGATCCTGCACCTTGTCTGTGGAAAGCTTTTGCAGGTTGGTAACGCCTGGCAAGGCTTTGAGAGCATGAATGAGTGCGTCCGTGCGATCTGAGGCGTTTGGAATGTCCGTCGGGATTTCGATCGTTGCAGCACTTCGGGCCGCCTGCGCCCAGCCGTCTGCAAGCGCTTGAACACCGGTCAAACCAGCAAGAGCCAAGCCTGCCAGCAGGGTCATGAGAGCAACAAGCAGAGGGAGGCTGCCTGAGCGCAGACCGGGAGAGACGCGGCGGCTCACGCTATCGCCTCATTTGCATGCGGATCGAGCGTGCCATCACGGAGCATGATGGATGGGGCGGGAGCATCGCGCACGAGACCTTCGTTATGCGTCGCGACAATCACGGTTGTTCCCAGATCAATCAGTTCCTGGAACGTTGCAAGAAGGCGTCTGGCCTGAGAATCCTCAAGAGCGTTTGTTGGTTCATCGGCGAGAAGGATGTCGGGGCGTCCGATCAGGGCGCGTGCAATAGCAACACGCTGCTGTTCGCCCCCGGAAAGAGTGGTTGGCCGGGAATGGGCGTGCGGGGAGACATCCAGCCAGTCCAGGACGGCAAAAACCTCCTGTCGAATATCGCGTTCGGAGCGCCCGCGCAGACGCAACGGGAGGGCGACGTTGTCAAAAACATTCCACTCCCCGATCAGGCGGTAATCCTGCGGGACGAACCCGATGCGTCTTCTCAGGTTCCGGAGGGTGCTTCGGCTGGCGCCCGTGACTGGGGTGTTGAGAATATCCATTTGGCCAGAGGCGGGTTTTGCCCCGAGTGTCAGAAGCTTGAGAAGGCTGGATTTGCCTGCGCCTGATGGCCCGAGAAGCCAGCGGAATTCTCCCTGAGGGATTGTCAGGGTCATGCCGTGCAGAACAGGCTGCCCAACGCCAGCAGGTTTCAGGGAGACATCGCGCAGGCGGATCATATGAAAACGATCAAAGGTGTTGCAGGCGTATTAACCATTTATTAACGACAACCTCGTCATATGGGCAACCCAGTTGAGGTCAGACCGAGGCCGGTACGGTCTGATTTTTGAAGGATACCGTGATGCGTGTTGAATGTCCCCACTGTCATGCTGTTTTTGAAGTGCCTGATGCACTTTTGGAGCAGGCGCGGCGGCTGCGTTGCGCGAACTGTGGGGATAGCTGGCCTTTACAAGAGGCGCACGAGCCGGAGCTTGCACAAAGTCCGCCTGATGACTTGTCCTTGCTCAAGGCTGAGACTGAAAAGCCTTCAAGCCCTGAAATATCACAGTCTTATCCTGTTGGATTGAGCGCGTCCGAAGCACGGGACGCTGCGAAACATGCGTTTGTTCTACATTCCCGGACAGTAACGCGCGGTCTGGGTAAACCCGAGACTGTCGGGACGAAAATGATTGGAAGTCTGGGGACTTGGAGTGCCGCGTGGGGGCTCAGCCTCGTGGTGGTCGGCGGAGGCGTGGCTGCACTGTGGCACTGGAAGGCTGGAGAGCTAGTGACTTTATTGCCGGGTATCGGCCATGTCCTTACTCCCTGAGCCTAGGGTTTACATGTTGCGAGCAGCCAGTGCGGACAGGGTCGCTCCAATTGCGGCAAGTCCCATCAGGAGAAAGCCGTCGAACATGAGGGAGCCTGGGGTTAGCAGGTGACTGCCGATTTGAAGATGGGTCGGCAGGGTGCCCGCCACATGGTTCATGATGTCTTTCGCCTGCGGGTCAGCGCTTGCAGCACTCGTCGTAATGGCGTTCACGATGTGCGGCAGGATGTACCAGCCCAGACCAAGAATCAGGAGAAGCGGAGCGAGAAGCTCTGCGACCTGTTGGGCAAAGTAGAAGGCGAAATAGCAGATGGACCAGATGCCCGTCCGGATCAGCGCGCCGGTTGAAAGAGGGCCGCTTTCCCCGCTGCGGGAGTTGAGCAGGCGATCCGTCAGGTTGCGCGAGGGCTGAATGTCCATGAGATACGGCTTCCACTGATCCGGTAACGGGAGTTATCTTCGCCCCTTGGAAATCGGACGAACATCAGCTTCGGACTAGCTGCAAGAGGCCGTTAATGCAAACATTCCGTCATTCTCATGCTGCCTTCTGATCTTAAAGCTCCGCTCGGAGCCACAGAGACCGCACGTGTTCTGCTCGTGGAGCCGGATGACGCTCATGCCCAGCGGATCTGGCGTGTTCTTCTAAAGGAAGGCTTCACCGTCACCTGTCTCGGCAGCGGTGAAGCTGCTTTGGGAACGGTTGAGGATCTGATGCCTGACCTTGTGGTCGTGTGCTCTGAGCTGCCCGGTATGACGGGTGGGCAGTTGGCGCGGCGTTTGAGGCTGGATGCCCTGACACGCACCATCCCGATCCTGATGCTGACGGAAGATGCTTTTCCCGGTGGTGAGCGAGAGGGGCTGGAAAGTGGGGCAGACGCCTATATTTCCAAATCCGCTCATCCTGACCTGCTGGTGTTGCGGATGCGGGCTTTGCTTCGGGAAGGACCGGAGCTTCTTCAGGTGGATGAAGCCTCTCGCTTTCGTCGGGCAAGAATTGTCATCGTCAATTCTCCCCGTGAAGAGGAGGACGACGAAGAGATTACCGAAGATGCACCCGAGACAACGTTGGGGGAGCTGCTCTGGCGTGATGGGCATACGGTCACGTCCATCGAGCGTTCAGACGATCTGATTGATGGTGGATGGTTGCGCGGCGCAGACGGCCCGGACTGCCTGGTGCTGGAACTGGGGAGCGGGGATGAAGATCTCAAGTTCTGCCGTCTTCTGGATGCGCGGCGTCAGGCTGTGCTGGAAGCTGGTGGAATTCCGTTTCGAACGCTTGGCATTGTGGAGGCTTCACGCTTCCGGAGGCAATCTTCGGGTGAATTCTTCGAGGCCGGCATTGACGATTTGGTTCCCAGCGACATTGCCATAGAAGCCCTCGCCATGCGGATCAGGACGCTGGCGCAGAGACGCATGGCGCAGGATGAGTTCCGACAGCAGGAAATTGAGCGGCAGCAGAATGCGCTTACTTTGGAAGCGGCAAGGGCGAAGGCCGAAATGGCTGAAGCTCTTGCGCAGGCCAATATGGAATTGGCGCGCACAAACGAACAGTTGATTCAGGCGCAGTCGAAACTCGTGCAGACTGCCAAGATGGCGTCGCTGGGTGAACTGGTGGCGGGTATCGCTCATGAGATTAACAATCCGCTAGCCTTCACGATTGCTCATGCCGATACAGTGGAGCGGACGTTGAAACGCCTTCAGACGCTGGGAAGCCCGGAGGATGGGGCGCCGCTCATGCAGAAGGGGATTTCACGTCTGGAATCCATGAAACTCGGGTTGCAGCGGATTCAGAATCTCGTTTTGAGTCTCCGGCGATTTTCCCGGCTGGATGAAAGCTCATTCCAGACAGTCGATGTTCCTGGTGCGCTTGAGACAGCATTGGCTTTGCTGGGACATAAGCTTGGCCAAGACATTAAAATTGAAAAGGATTTGCAGGCTCCGGCGCATTTGGTCTGTCAGCCTGCGTTTCTGAATCAGGTGGTTATGAACATTATTTCCAATGCGGCCGATGCATTGGCGGATATCTCGCCTGAGGGCGGCCCGGTGCAGGGGCGTATTGTGATCAAGTCCCGTCTTGAAAATGGCCGGTATGACATGACGATAAGCGATGACGGTCCGGGTTTGCCGATGGAACTGCGAAACAGGGTGTTTGATCCGTTCTTCACAACCAAGCCGGTTGGAACAGGCACGGGGTTGGGGCTTGCGATCGCTTATAGTGTGATGGAAGCCCATGATGGCATTATCGAAATCACAGATGCCCATTTGCCGGATGGCCGCGGAATAGGGGCGTGTTTCCGACTCAGCCTTCCCGTCACAATGACGGAAGATGGACCGGTGGCAACGGGGCGTTCCGTATGAGTGTGTGGAGTGTGAAGGGGCCAGTACGTCCCCGTATTTTGCTGGTGGATGACGAAGAAGAAATCCTCGTTGCCCTGGAAGATCTGCTGGAAGACCAGTACGAAATTCTTGCAACGACGGACCCGCTGAGAGCTCTGGAGCTTTTGCGGGCGCATCCGGATGTCGCCACCATTATCTCCGATCAGCGGATGCCTGGACTGACAGGGGATCAGCTTTTGATGCGCGCGCGCGAGTTTTCGGATGCGCGCAGTATTCTGCTGACGGGCTATGCGGATCTGGATGCTGTGGTGTCTGCCCTGAACCTTGGACAGGTGCAGGCTTACGTGCACAAACCCTGGGATTCGGACGCGCTTCGATCTTTGGTTGGGGAAGTGACGCAGCATTGTATTGCCCAACGGGCGCTGCAGACGGAACAGGCTCTTTTGCGGGGCCTGATGGATGCCCTTCCGATGGGGCTTGTTTTTTCGGATGCTCAGGGGCGCTGTATTCGCAGTAACGTGCGCGATGAGGCTGCACAGGATCTGAACGACGAACTGATGCATTTCCCGGAAGTGCTGCGTGCTGATGTTCAGCAAATGCGTGACGATGTTCGTAGCACGGGGCAGGAAGAGCGGCTGGTTGCTGAAGTTCTGTCAGATCATGACGGAGGAACCGTTCAGCGCTGGCACGAATTGAGCCGCCTTTCATTGGCCTGGCCGCAGGGAGTTCCGACGGAAGACCGATGGCAGGTCAGCATGGACCGGGACGTTACGCAGCGAGTGCTGATGGAAAGCCGTCTGCGGCAGGCGGACAAGCTTCAGTCCCTGGGCACATTAGCCGGGGGAATTGCGCACGATTTCAACAATCTTCTCGCTGCCATCTCCGGGTCCCTGGAATTGCTGGAAGACATGGTGGACCTGGATGAGACATCCAGTGCTCTGGTGAAGAACGCTATGGAATCTGCGCAGCGTGGTGCTGTGCTGACACGGCGGTTACTTCAGTTTGGACGCCCACGTGAGGCACGCTTGGCACCGGTAGCGTTGCAGGATCTTCTGCCGGGGCTTGAAGCGCTTCTGGTTCAAAGTCTCAAGCGCCGAAGTGGCGAAAGAAGTGTGGCCTGCAAGCTGTCGCTTGAGGATATGCCTGCTGACTTTCCCGCTGTCTGGTCAGATCAGGATCAGCTCGAAATGGCGCTTCTGAATCTCTGTGTGAATGCTCGGGATGCCATGACGCAGGGTGGGACAGTATCGGTGTCGGCGCGTGTAGTGGGGCAGAAGTTCAAAACCCTACCTCCGGAATGCTGTCTGGATCGTGCGGTGGCCATTGATGTGGTTGATGAGGGTGAGGGCATGTCACCTGAGGTGATGAAGCGGATTTTCGATCCATTCTTCACCACCAAGGACGTCGGGCGCGGAACAGGGCTGGGCCTTTCCAGTGTGTATGGCTTCCTGAGCCGCAGTTATGGTGAGATCGTTGTGGACAGCACGCCTGGCAAGGGGACGTGTATGACATTGCTGCTTCCTGTCGTCCGAAGCGATGTCGTGGCAGATCGGGTGGCGGACGATGAGAAACCTCATTTCCTGAAGGTATTGGTCGTCGATGATGAGGCGCCGGTTCGTATGGTGACGGAGGGTTTCCTTCGCCATGACGGGCATAATGTAGCCGCTGCGTCGTCTCTGGCGGAAGCTCTGACCCTGACAGACGAAAATGGTCCATTCGATCTGGCTGTGATTGATATGCGTATGCCTGATCATGATGGCCCAACCTGCGCAGCCATTCTGATGGACAAAATGCCTGAGCTGAAAGTGCTGTTTATCAGTGGGCACACAGATGCGCAGTCTGAAAATGCGCCGTTGCCCAAGCCCTTTACACAAAAAGGGCTTCAGGATGCGATCAAGCGGTTGATGCAGGGGGCAATATAACCTGACGGGAGAGGTCCTCTTGTCAGGCGCTATATCCGCACCATCTTTTTGAGTGATGTCTTACCAAATCACTCCCCACGATCCGGTCGGCTGGCATGGCACGACCATTCTTTGTGTCCGTCGCGATGGCCGGGTGGCCATGGCGGGGGACGGCCAGGTCTCCCTCGGGCAGACCGTTATCAAGGGTAATGCTCGCAAGGTTCGGCGAATTGGACCTCACAGCAATATCCTGGCGGGTTTTGCTGGTGCCACGGCTGACGCCTTTACCCTGCTGGAACGGCTTGAAGCGAAACTTGAGCGGTATCCAGGGCAGCTTGAGCGGGCCTGCGTCGAACTGGCGAAAGACTGGCGCACGGACCGCTATCTGCGGCGCCTGGAAGCCATGATGCTGGTGGCTGACGCAGATCGCTCTTTCACCCTGACCGGAAATGGCGATGTGCTGGAGCCAGAGGATGGCATTGTGGCCATTGGCTCCGGCGGAAATTACGCACTGTCTGCAGCGCGGGCATTGATGACGGTGGACGGTCTGAGTGCGGACGAAATCGCGCGTCGGTCCATGAAAATTGCCGGTGATATCTGCGTTTACACGAACTATTCCGTGACGCTGGAAACATTAGGCGGGGAGGCCTCCTGAGATGTCTGTTCCAAATTTTGCCCCCCACGAAATCGTATCCGAGCTTGATCGCTTTATTGTTGGCCAGTCCGACGCAAAACGTGCAGTTGCCATCGCGATGCGTAATCGCTGGCGCCGGTCCCAGCTTCCTGACGGTTTGAAGGATGAGGTTGTTCCCAAGAACATTCTCATGATCGGCCCCACGGGTTGCGGCAAGACAGAGATCGCCCGTCGACTGGCCAAGCTGGCGCAGTCTCCGTTCCTGAAAGTGGAAGCGACCAAGTTTACGGAAGTTGGCTACGTTGGGCGGGACGTGGATAGTATTGTTCGGGATCTCGTTGAGGTGTCTCTGACCATGCTGCGGGATGGGCGCCGCAAAGATGTGCAGGAGAAAGCTGAAGCGGCGGCTGAAACCCGGCTTGTTGATGCGCTGGTTGGCGAAGGGGCGACAGCCGACACCAAGGTAAAGTTTCGCCAGATGCTGCGAGATGGTGCTTTGGAAGACAAGGAAATTGAAATCCAGATTGCGCCTGATCCACAGCGCGGTAAGGATAGCGGCGATATTCCAGGGCTCCAGCCAGGGCAGGTCATCAGTTTCAACGATATGATGAAGGGGTTCATGAACCGGATGCCTTCACGCAAGAAACTGAAGGTTTCGGTGGCCCGTGAGCAGTTAATCCGTGAGGAAGCTGACAAACTTCTGGATGACGAAGCCCTGACGCGTGAAGCGATTGAGCACACCCAGAACCATGGCATCGTATTCCTGGA
The DNA here is from genome assembly GCF_039638325.1 of Gluconobacter sp. OJA. Taxonomy (NCBI): domain Bacteria; kingdom Pseudomonadati; phylum Pseudomonadota; class Alphaproteobacteria; order Acetobacterales; family Acetobacteraceae; genus Gluconobacter; species Gluconobacter sp. OJA. The sequence continues at coordinate 999,278 of NZ_JBDIWI010000001.1, forward strand.
TGAAATCGACAAGGTCTGCGCGACATCTGAACATGGAACGCGCAGCGGAGATGTCTCTCGTGAAGGCGTGCAGCGTGACCTTCTTCCGCTGATTGAGGGGACGACCGTCAGCACGAAGTATGGCTCGGTGAAGACGGACCATATCCTGTTTATCGCGTCCGGAGCTTTTCACATTGCCAAGCCTTCAGACCTTCTGCCGGAATTGCAGGGGCGTCTGCCTATTCGTGTGGAGTTGGCTGGCCTGAGCAGGGACGATCTGAAGCGTATTCTGTTGGAGCCTGAGCATTCGCTTCTGAAGCAGTATGTGAGTCTGCTGGGTACGGAAGGTGTGACGCTGGAATTCGGTGACGATGCCGTGGATGCTTTGGCGGAACTGGCGGCTGATATTAACGAGCGGGTTGAAAACATTGGGGCCCGCCGTTTGGCAACAGTTCTGGAAAAGCTGCTGGAGGACGTCTCATTTTCTGCATCTGACCGGAAAGGCGAGACCGTGAGGGTGACGGCAGAGGATGTTCGTGACAGGGTGGCGCCGCTTGCCCGCAAGGGTGATTTGAGCCGCTTTATCCTGTGACGGAGACGTTTTTTGTGAGTGATGCCTTTCTTGCCCCTCAGGAAGAGACGGCGACCGCTGCCATCGAGGAAATTGAAGCCGAACTGGCGATGTTCGACGATTGGATGGAGCGGTATCAGTATATTATTGAAATGGGCCGCAAACTTCCGGCTTTCCCTTCGGAATGGCAGGACGATGTCCACCGTGTTCCGGGGTGTCAAAGCCAGGTCTGGCTCGAAGCGGAAGACCGTGATGGTAAGCTCTTCTTTGCTGGCGCTTCAGATGCGGCCATTGTTCAGGGATTGGTAGCCCTCTTGCTGAGAGTGTATTCAGGACGAAGCCGTGAAGAGATCCTTCAGACGAGCCCGGTCTTTTTGCATGATATGGGACTGGTCAAAGCACTGTCCACGAACCGTGGGAATGGTGTTGAGGCAATGGCTCAGGCGATCCTCAAGCGTGCTGCTGCCTAACGATCTCAGTATTTAAAAAAGCCCCTGTCAGCAGACGCTGACAGGGGCTTTTTTTGTTTGAGCTTAGTGAGCCGACTGAGCAACTTGTGGGGCTGTTACATCACACTTGGTGAACTTGCCTTTGGCATCACGGCAGGCCTTCGGCTTCTTTGGGGCTTCACACTTGGTGAATTTGCCTTTGGCGTCCCGGCAGGGCTGAGACTTGGCATGTGCGAACTGGCCGCCGAAAGCGACGGTAGCGAAGGCAAGAAGAGCAAATTTGCGAAGGGTCATGCGTAGCCTCTGTGCAGTTTTTGCCCTGAACCGACAGGGCTTTCGACGCTGATTATGGAATGGACTGGCCTACAGACACAAGGTTTCAGCGGAACCCGTCATTCCGGTCTTTCGCGTCTGATTCCCAGTTTATGTTCCCATGATAGGGAGCGGAGATGGGCTGCCCGTCTTTCATAGCCGGAAGGTATCTGGCCAGCGTGAAATAGGCGAGCGATGCCCGTCGTAAAATTTCGGGCCCCGGGCTGGCCGTACAGTCATGCGCGATGCCTGCGGTATCAACCTGACAGGTGACGGCTACTCTTCCTGTAATATTCCTGTCGTTCGCAAAGTCTGGATAGTAGGGGCGTGGACTGTGCTCATGATCCACGACGGGGAGAGTTGCTGTTCCATGAGCCTCGAAGGGAATGGTCTTTTCCCAGCGGCCTTCAATGGGTTTGCTGTCCTGGTATGCCGGAAGAAACTTGGAAGAATAGGCATAGGCTTCCGCTGCAAGTGCGAAATCGGGTGCGCTCGCTGAAGTTTCGCAGCTCTGGGGCTGACCGTCCTTTGTGATGACGCAGACAATATGCGCCGATCCCGAGTGCCGCAGTTCAAGTTCAGCAGGCGGATAGATGAGACGCCCGTGATGGCTCGGATCCAGCACCGCCATTACGGAAGCAGTATCATCGCTGTGGGCTGGAGACGGAGCGACGACGATGAGGCCAAAGATGGCCAGAGCCATTCCAGATCGAGAAAAATGCATGATGCCCTTACTTTATGGAATATATTTCATAACGTAACGAGAGCTTAGAAAGCTTTTGCCCGGACTTGAAGCCAAAAAAAGGGGCACCCGAAGGTACCCCTTTTTCTCGATAACCAATGGCTTACTCAATGATCACTTCTGATCAGCAAGGCTGTAAGCAATCAGGTCGTCGCCCATGACGGTCGGGAAGGAGTTGTGGCCACCAGCATAAGTGACAACGAACTGCTTTCCATTGACCGCGTAGGTCATTGGCGTGGCTTGTGCGCCGGCTGGGAGGCGATCCTGCCACAGGGTCTTACCTGTCGTCAGGTCGTAGGCACGGATGTAGTAGTCCATCGTGCCTGTCAGGAAGCCAACGTTGCCAGCCGTAGAGAGCGGGCCGCCGAGGCTCGGGACGCCGATCTTGATCGGAGGCAGCGGGATGGGCAGGGAGCTGCCGTGCATGGAGTCACGGAGCGTACCGTTACGATGCTGCCAGACCACCTTGTTGGTGCGCAGATCGATACCGGCCACATAACCCCAAGGCGGCGTACGGCAAGGCATCTTGATGCCAAGCGGCAGCAGGACCGGGTCCATGAACGGATGCAGATCAACAGCATAGGGGATGCCGTAGTTCGGCTGCAGACCGGTTTCGCCACCAGAGCCCTTTGCGTTCGGTTCCGGCCATAGCGGGTTACCCGGACCACGGGGTACCAGACGGGAAACGAACGGCAGCGAGATCGGGTTGGCAAAGGCCACCTGACGCTGCGGATCGACAGCCAGACCACCCCATTCGAACATGCCAAGGTCGCCTGGGAAGATCAGAGATCCCTGGAGTGACGGCGGCGTGAACGGACCTTCATAGCGAAGGGAGTGGAAGTAGATGCTGCAGAACATCTGGTCGAAGATCGTGCCACCCCAGATATCGGAATCCGAGAGGGCTGCCTTCGGACGCAGACTCAGCTGAGACATCGGCTGCGTTGGGCTGGTGTGATCGCCCGGTGCGGCACCACCAGGAACCGGTGTTTCCGGAGCCGGGACGACTTCCTTGCCCGTACGACGGTCAAGAACGAAAATGTCGCCAGTCTTCGTCGGAACGTAGATGGACGGAACAATCGTGCCGTCTTTCGACGTGATGTCTACGAGGCTCGGCTGGGACGGGGCGTCCATGTCCCACAGGTCATGGTGAACGGTCTGGTAATACCAGGTCAGCTTACCCGTCTCTGCGTTCAGCGCGACGATACCCGGAGCAAAGCGCTCGGATTCCTTGGTGCGGTAACCGCCCCACTGATCCGGCGTGCCTACACCCATTGGGATGTAAACGAGGTTCAGGTTCTTGTCGTAGGACGACACGATCCAGGAGTTTGGAGAGTTCGGATGGAAGACCGGATGATCCGGGTCTGGCATCTGGTTCGGGTCAGGGTTGGATGCGTCAAACACCCACACGCGCTTGCCGGTGTAAACGTCAAATGCCTGCGTTGCGCCCGATGCCTGCTTGATGGAGCCGTTATCGGTGATGGCGCTGTTGGCAATGATCAGCTTGTCGGTGATGACCGGCGGAGACGTCGGTTCATACATGCCCGGCGTGGTGTAAGGCTGGTTCGGCAGGCGCAGATCCAGTTCACCGTCGTTTCCGAAGCCAGAGCACTTCTGCCCGGTTTCAGCATCTACTTCGACAAGGCGGCCGTCATTGACGGGCAGCACGATACGCTTGGCGCAATCGGTTGGAGCCGGATTGCCATCGCTGTCCGTGGCATCCGCCGGTGTCTGGTGGAAGCTCACGCCACGGCACGTCAGATGCTGGAAGCCTGGGTTGATCTGCAGATGCGGATCGAACGTCCATTTGACGTGACCCGTTGCGGCATCAACAGCCCATAGCTTCTGGTGCAGCGAGCACAGATACAGCGTGTTGTCGAATTCGATCGGCGTGACTTCGTTGGTTGCTTCGCCCGGATCATTCGGTCCCATCAGATCCTTGGTGTGGATGTGCCATGCCACCTTGAGGTTCTGAACGTTGGATGAGTTAATCTGCTTCAGCGGAGACCAGCGATCGCCAGCCTGCGTGCGGCCATAGGCGTGCCACTCGCTGTCTGGAACGTTATCTGCGTCAACCGGTGCTGCGTTGGTCAGCTCTGTTGGCAGGTTGCCGCTGATGTCGTGCGGGTCTGTGAAAAGACCGGCAGCAAGCACCAGTACGGCGAGACCGACGGAGCCTGCCAGGGGAAGGACAGATGCGCGTGTGCCGCCGATCTGGCGGGACACGAACGGGATCAGCAGCCAGATGCCAAGAATGATCACGATGTCGGAGCGGGGAACCAGCGCCCAGAGGTCGAGACCGACCACGGAGAGTTCCCATACGACCGTCGCGAACACTACAGCAGCAAAGAGCCACAGTGTGGCCGGGTTACGGCGCCATGCGAGGAAGGCAGTCGCAAGAAGTGCGATGCCGAGGAGGAGATAATACAGGGGGCCGCCGAGGGAAACGGCCCATGCGCCGCCCACGGTAAGGATCGCGCCGCAAAGCGCGAAGACCGCGGCCGTGATCAGGGCCCAGAGCCCTGGCCGGGATGATGTGCTCATGATGTTCCTAGAGCTGTTATTTGGTGCAGCACTTGACCTTCGGACAAACACATAGAAGCGCGTTAAGAATCAAGATGTCAGATGGTTCATGTTGCTCACGTCACTGTGAGCGAGATCACAGTGACGTGACTTGAACAAAGGGGTGTCTTTTGCTTGCGCGTTAAAGAAAATAAAGTTCTTGGCGGAATCAGTCCGATGGGATAAGGCAGCCGCTCCGTGTACGCGTCCGGGCCATAAGTGGCATGCCCGGCCGTGCAGAGTCCCGCTCCGGTGGGACCAATCGTTTACGGCGAGGGAGACCGAAATGCCCAAGATGAAGACGAAGTCGTCGGTCAAGAAGCGGTTCAAGATCACCGCGACCGGCAAGGTAATGTGCGGCCCAGGCAACAAGCGCCACGGCCTTATCAACCGCCCGCAGAAGATGAAGCGCACCAACCGTGGTCCTCAGACCATGACGGATATGGACGCAAAGACCATCAAGCAGTGGGCGCCCTACGGGCTCTAAGGGAGATTAAGGTACATGGCACGTGTTAAGCGGGGCGTAACGACGCACGCCCGTCACAAGAAAGTTCTCGATCTCGCCAAGGGTTACCGCGGCCGTTCGTCTACGAACTACCGTATTGCTCTCGAGCGCGTTGAGAAGGCGCTGCGCTATGCGTATCGCGACCGTCGCAACAAGAAGCGTGATTTCCGCGCTCTGTGGATCCAGCGTATCAACGCTGCTGTCCGTGAGCACGGTCTGACGTACAGCAAGTTCATCAATGGCCTGGACAAGGCTGGCATCGAGATCGACCGTAAGGTCCTTGCTGCCATTGCTTTCGACGACGCAGCTGCTTTCGCAGAAATCGTCAAGAAGGCACAGGCCGCTCTCGCAGCCTGAGCTATTCAGACCTGATCCCCACTCGTGGGGGCTGGTGACTGGCGGGCCGTCCTGTTATCAGGGCGGCCCGTTTTGTATTTGTACTGTAAGCGATGGGCGGTATGGCTGACGATCTCGACACGCTGAAGAATGAAACTCTTGCTGCGCTGGGCGCTGCTCAGAACCGCGCGCAATGGGATGCCGTTCGCGTTGGAACACTGGGGAAGTCCGGTGCCTTGACCGGGCTCCTGAAGCAGCTTGGCAAACTTGATCCCGAAGAGCGCAAACTGCGCGGGCAGGCCTTGAACCGCCTGCGGGATGAATTGACCAAGGTGATCGAAGATCGCGGGCGGGAAATCGAAGAAGAAGCGCTGCAGGAACGCCTGAAAGCCGAACGGGTAGATATCACGATGCCTGCCCCTTCTGTGGTGACAGGCGCCATTCATCCGATCAGCCGTACCATTGAAGAAATGACAGCCATCTTTGGCGCCATGGGTTTTTCCGTTGCGGAAGGGCCTGATGTTGAAAGCCAGTGGCATAATTTTTCGGCTCTCAATACGCCCGACCATCATCCGGCCCGGACTGAACACGATACTTTCTATCTGCCGCCCAAGTCAGGCACTAACGAGCCACGCGTTCTGCGGACCCAGACGTCTGGCGTGCAGATCCGGACGATGCTGGGGCAGAAACCGCCCATCCGCATCATTGCTCCTGGCCGCACCTATCGTGCCGATCATGACGCGACCCATTCCCCGATGTTCCATCAGTGCGAAGGTCTGGTCATTGACCGCAATATTACTCTTGGGCACCTCAAAGGCTGCCTGATCGAGTTCCTGCGCGTCTATTTCGACAAGCCTAATTTGCCTGTGCGTTTCCGTGCATCGTATTTCCCGTTTACCGAGCCCTCCATGGAAGTGGATATCGGCTGGTCAAAAGCCACGGGCGAGATTGGCGGTGGGTCCGACTGGCTGGAAGTGCTCGGGTCCGGCATGGTGCATCCGCGCGTTTTGGCAAATTGCGGCCTCGATCCGGCCGAGTGGCAGGGCTTTGCGTTCGGTATGGGCGTCGAGCGTCTGGCCATGCTCAAGAACGGTATTCCGGATCTTCGGTCCTTCTATGAGAGCGACCTGCGCTGGCTCCGCCACTATGGTTTTTCCGCTTTTTCTCCCGCAACGCTGACGGAGGGCGTGTGACATGAAGTTCTCTCTCTCCTGGCTGCGTGAACATCTTGATTTTACAGCATCTTGCGAAGAGATCTGTGCCCGTCTGAACGGCATCGGTCTTGAAGTTGAGAGCGTTGAAAACCCCGCCGAGAAGCTGGCAGGTTTTAGAACGGCCAAAATTCTGGAAGCACATCGCCATCCGGATGCGGACCGTCTTCAGCTTTGCCGCGTCGCTGCTGGTGCGGGTTATGAAGATTTGCAGGTCGTGTGCGGTGCACCGAATGCACGGGCTGGTCTCCATGTGATTTTTGCGCCTCCGGGGACGTATGTTCCGGGGCTGGATATCACCATCAAAAAGGGCAAGATCCGCGGCGAGGAAAGCGGCGGTATGCTGTGTTCCCTGCGTGAGCTGGGTCTTGGTGAGGAGAGCAACGGTATTGCCGAGCTGCCGGAAACGGCTCCGATCGGCGAGGCTTATGCGACTTACGCCGAGCTTGATGATCCGGTCATTGAAATCGCTATTACACCAAACCGTGGCGATGCGCTGAGCATTCGCGGTATTGCGCGTGATCTGGCTGCAGCTGGCATCGGTCATCTCAAGCCATGGCTGACGGAAGCAGTTGAGGGTGATTTCGAGCCCGCCATCAACTGGAAAATTGCGCATCCGGATTGCTCTTATGCCGTGGGTCGCGTCATTCGTGGCGTGAAGAATGGTCCCAGCCCGGACTGGCTACAGCGCCGCCTGAAGGCCGTGGGGCTTAAGCCGATTTCGAAGTTGGTTGACGTCACAAACTACTTCACATTCGACCTTGGCCGTCCGCTTCATGTCTTTGATGTTGCGAAACTTTCCGGAAATACACTGACCGTCACGCATGCCGCACGGGAGACCTTCACGGCTCTGGATGGCAACGAATACGTCCTTGGCACGGACGATATGGTGATTGTTGACGATGCTGGTGTGCAGTCGCTTGCAGGCATCATGGGGGGGCAGCAGAGCGGTGTGGATGAGAACACGACGGACGTGTTTGTTGAATCCGCTTTGTTCGATGCTGTTCGTATTGCGTTGACGGGCCGTCGTCTGGCGATCCACACAGATGCGCGTCAGCGTTTTGAGCGCGGTGTTGATCCGGCACTGGTGCGAACTGGGCTCGAAGCAGCCACCATCATGATCCGTGACCTTTGCGGTGGCGAGCCAAGCGAAATTACGGAAGCTGGCGACCTGCCTAACTGGAAACGCACGGCTACGCTGCGTTTTGAGCGCCTGGAAACGCTGGGTGGTATTAATATCCCTGCGGATGATGCTGTGCGTTCTCTAGAGCATCTGGGCTTCGAGGTTGTTGAGCGGAAAGACGATCAGGCGACCTTCGCAGTGCCGTCCTGGAGAAATGACGTTGCGTCCGGTCAGGTTCTGGCTCAGGCCGTGACACTTGATGAGGACGTTGCGGCAAAGGCAGCAGCGAATGTTCCGCGCATGGAAGCGGAATGTGACCTCATAGAGGAAGTATTGCGCCTTTATGGGCTGGATGCGGTGCCGGCTGTGCCACTTCCTCAGTTGGCCATGGTCGCGGCTCCGGCAGTCACGCCTCTTCAGGCGCGTGCAGCGCTAATGCGTCGTATCTGTGCAGCCCGTGGAATGATGGAAACGGTTGGTTTCTCTTTCGTCGCTCATGAAGACGCGGTTCTGTTCGGTGACGTGCCCGAAACGCAACGTCTGCTGAACCCTATCGCTATGGATCTTGATCAGTTGCGCCCGACGCCGCTCGTCAATCTGGCGCGTGCACTCGGCCGTAATCTGGCGCGTGGTCTGGGGCTTTCTGGTGAAGGCGCATTGTTTGAAATCGGTCCATGTTTTGATTTCGAAGGTCAGCACCTGCGTGTTTCTGGCTTGCGAGGCGGATTGACGGCTCGTGAACCCGGTCAGGCTGCGCAGGAAGCAACGCTCTGGGACGCCAAGGCGGATCTGACGGCCGCGCTGACGGCGCTCGGTGTTCCGGAAGCTTCTTTGTCTGTCACGGCAGATGCTCCGGGCTTTTATCATCCGGGTCGGTCAGGTCAGGTACGGCAGGGGCCTAAGCTGGTTCTGGGCAGCTTTGGTGAACTGCATCCTCGAACGGCACGCGCGCTTGGTTTGACTGGGACTGTCGTGGCGTTCGAGCTGTATCTGGATCGTATCCCTCAGCCTAAGGCTAAAAAGAAGACGCCTCCTGCGCTCTCAGCGCTACAGCCAGTGCGTCGTGACTTTGCGTTCCTTGCTGGGCCGGATGTTGAGGCGCAGGCTGTTCTCAAGGCCGTTCGTATGGCCGACCGGAACCTGATTCAGGATGTTCGCCTCTTTGACGTCTTTGAAGGTGGTAGCCTGCCGGAAGGACATCGTTCTCTCGGTGTTGAGGTTGTCCTACAGCCGCAGACCGAAAGTCTGACGGATGTCGGCCTTGAAGCGCTTTCCAAATCGGTGGAAGCTGCGGTTCTCAAGGCAACAGGAGCTACGTTGCGCCGATGAACTCTCTTCCAGAATCCGAACTGGCGCATCAGCCGGGCAATAGGGCCTTCCAGCCGGGGGCTCCCACGCCCCAGCATGGGCGCGTGATTTGGATTCTGGCGGGGGAAGCCAGTGGAGACGTGATTGGTGCACGTCTCATGCTGGCGCTTCATGCGCAGGACCCGACGCTGGTGTTTGCCGGAGTCGGGGGTGGCCGCATGGAAGCCCTTGGGCTTCACAGCCTGTTCCCGATGAGTGATCTGGCTGTCATGGGGCTTGTGGAAGTCTTGCCGAGGGTCAGGCATTTGCGGCAGCGGCTTCTGGAAGCTGTTCAAGATATCGAGCTTCGTAAGCCTGATCTGGTTGTCACAATAGACAGCCCAGGTTTCGCACTTCGACTTCTTCAGAAAATTGAAAATTCTGGCTTCAAGCGCGTCCATTACGTTGCACCGCAGGTCTGGGCCTGGCGCGAAAATCGCGTCAAGGAATTCCCCGGGCTCTGGGATCGGTTGCTCTGCCTTTTACCGTTTGAGCCTGAATGGTTTGCGCAGAGAGGGCTGGAAGCGCGGTTCGTCGGGCATCCGGTGTTGCAGTCGGGTGTGAGACAGGGAAACGCTGCACGTTTTCGGACGCGGCATAATATTCCTGAAACGGCACCCGTCCTGATTTTGATGCCAGGAAGCCGGCGTTCTGAAGTTCCGAAGCTGTTGCCAGTTTTTCGCAAGATGCTGGACATTCTGCGTAAGAAGCATCCGGACATCTGCCCGGTGATACCGGTTGCTCCGGTCATTGCGCCGACCGTGCGCAACCTTATTCGTAAATGGCCCGTACAGCCGCATATCGTGACTGATATTCATGATAAGCACGACGCGTTTGCAGCGGCTCAGTGCGCTCTGACAAAGTCGGGGACGTCCACGCTTGAGCTTGCCATGGGCAATGTGCCGATGGTGGTGACGTATCGGGTGAATCCGCTAACGGCGATGATGGCGCGTCGGATGATCAAGGTGCCATACGTCGCCATGGTCAATCTGCTGGCAGGACGTGAAGTCGTGCCAGAAATGTTGCAGGAGAACTGCACGCCTGAGAAGCTGGCAGATATGGTTTCAAAGCTGCTTGATGATCCGGCAGCAGCAAAGAAGCAACAGATGGCATTTGAAGAGGTGCTGGAAAAGCTCTCTCCCGCTGTGGGTACGCCTGCGGATGCAGCTGCTGCGGAAATTATGGATCTTTTGGACGAGCCGGTGTCCCGCTCGTCCAAGAAGAAAAAAATCAGCGAATAAAGCCGACCAGTCGCTCTGCTTCCTGCACGATTGGCTCGGAAATTTCACGGGCTCGGTCGGCGCCTGCGCGCAGGACAGAGATGATGTGGTCTTCGTTCTGCATCAGGCGGGCTGTTTCGGTCGCAACTGGCCCAAGTTTTTCTACGAGCAGATCGGCCAGAGCGTTTTTGAACGGGCCAAAGCCCTGTCCACCGAAACGCGCCAGAACGTCAGACATCGTCTCGTCTGACATCGCCGCGTAAATAGCTACCAGATTGCGGGCTTCCGCACGGTCTCCCAGCCCCTCAACGTCGCTTGGCAGCGCATCGGAATCTGTCTTGGCACGGCGAATCTTCAGAGCGATTTCGTCTGGGGTATCTGTCAGGACAATGCGGCTCTGCTCGGAGGGGTCCGACTTGGACATTTTCTTCGTGCCGTCGCGCAGGCTCATCACGCGGGCTGCTGCTGGCGGGATGAACGCTTCGATCTGGGGGAAGAACTCCGTACCCATATCATGGTTGAACTTCTGGGCGATGTCATTGGCCAGCTCAATATGCTGCTTCTGATCATCACCGACGGGGACGCGGGTAGCGTGGAACGCCAGAATGTCCGCAGCCATGAGGTTCGGATAGACATAGAGGCCCGCTGAGTGGTTCTCGCGGTTCTTGCCAGCCTTGTCTTTAAACTGTGTCATCCGGTTCAACCAGCCGAGGCGGGAAACACAATTGAAAATCCATCCCAGTCTCGCATGGGCGCTGACGGCAGACTGGTTGTAAAGGCGTGTCGGTTCAATGCCGGTTGCCAGAAGGCAGGCTGCTGAGCCAAGCGTCTGACGACGCAGGTCTTCCGGATTCCAGGGCATCGTGATGGAGTGCATGTCCACGAGGCAGAAGACACAATCATGGTCTGCCTGCATGGCCGCCCAGTTGCGGAGTGCACCCAGGTAGTTACCCAGATGAGGAATGCCAGTTGGCTGAATGCCGGAAAATACACGCTGCATGATGGATCTGTCTTCAGCTTTGGGGAAAGGTCATGCTCTCAGGGAAGCGGCTGCTTCTGCTCTAGGAGCTGTCGTTCTTGATAACTCGCTGCCGGGTCACCCTGCTGTGCACGTGCACTGGCGACCTCGGCTGGCGTGATGGTGGGGGAAGGCTTGATATTGCCGCGTGCAATCAGCCAGTTCAGGGTATCAGCAATTTGCTGGTCAGTGAGGCGATCACGATATGCGGGCATGGAATAGTTATAGCGATAGCCCTGAGTGGTGAAACTGCCACGGAGGCCATTCAGAAGAACATTCGCGAGATAGTGGCGACCCTCAGGTGTTTGGGCGATGAAATCCACTCGGCCTACGAGGGGCGGTGTTTCCCCAGGCATTCCACTTCCGCCATGGTGGCAGATACCGCAGTTGGGCCCATAAACGGCCTGGCCAGCCGGTTTCTTCCCGCAGCAGGCAAGTGCGAGACAACCAAGAAAAGCAATCCGTTTCATGGGAGAGGGGACTGCTGTTCCAGTTTCTGGCGTTCAAGCAGAACTTCCTGAGGTGACAGCGGATGTTTGCGCTCTTCAGCTATCTCGGCAGCCGTGAATGTTGGGCCCCCTGCGGCCATTTCTTTCCCTCCAACAAATGTCAGGATCCGTGCAATTTCATCATCTGAAAGGCGATGAAATGATGGCATGGAACTGTTGTAAGGAGCGCCACCCGCTGTGATCGGTCCGTCAAGACCGTTCAGCAGCACGTGGATAATGTAGCGATGGCCTTCCGGAGTCAGGGCAATATGCCCAACCCGCCCGAAGATTGGAGCAACGGCTCGCACCTGCCCATGGCCACCATGATGGCAGATACTGCACTCGTTCGAATATTCTCGAGGAGCCTGTTCACGATTTTCCCACGCATGGCCAACCACAAAGACAATTGCCATGAAAATGGCAATAAACAGGGGAAGCCGGATTGCTGGGTCTAATCTGATCACAGAAGGTTTGTCGCATTTTCATAGTGCGTTCAGCAAGGGTGGCTCTTGGCAAAACCGTCCCGATAGGGCTCATGGGCGCATCAGAAGGAGAAAGCATGAGCGGCAAGGGACGTCTGGTACTGTATGTGGGGCCAATGTTTGCAGGAAAATCTTCGCATCTGATCAAGGCTGCGTCTGCGGATGAACGCGTTCTGGCACTGAAGCCGGGATTCGATACGCGTGACGGTGCAGAACTGGTCAGTCGGGATGGCTCACATTTCGCAGCGCGTTCCGTGCGGCGCTGGCCGTCTCATTCCGAAAACTATTCACACATTGTTCTGGATGAAGTGCAGTTCATGGTCTCACCTCATTACGAGGGAGATATCGTTGCAGAGTTACAGTCGGCCCGATTGCGCGGAGCAACTGTCACTGTCGGCGGCCTGGATAGTGATTATCGCCAGAAGCCGTTTGAAATTGTATCGAGGCTCATGCAGTTCGCCGATGAAATTATTCATCTGGAAGCTCGGTGCCATGTCTGCAATCAGCCAGCCCAGTGGACTGCCAAGACACATGAGACTGGGCATCTTCTCGAAACGGGAGATCAGGAGCTTTATGAAGCGCGGTGCGATGAGCACTGGTGCCTGCCAGAGATGCCCTGAGGCGTCTCTGGCAGAGCTGAAGTGAAACAGCAGGACTTACTGCTGTCCGTTATTGACGCCCAGAAGCTGGAGCTTGAAGATGAGTGGGCTGTTGGGCGGAATGATGCCCATGGAGCGCTTCCCGTAGCCTAGCTTGGCTGGAAGATAGAGCATCCATTCATCGCCAACGTGCATCATTGGCAGAGCTTCGAGCCAGCCATCAACCAGGCCATCCAGCGGCATTTCCATGTAGGCACCGCTGCCATGCTGGTCAGAGCTGTCAAAAATTCCGCCGTCTGGCAGGCGTCCTTCATAGATCACCATGATGGTGGAGCCACGATGTGGGCTTTCACCATCTTTGGGGCCGGACTTCAGAACCTTGTAGCTCAGGCCATCCGGGAGGGTTTTGACACCCGGTTCCGCCTGGACCTTCGCCATGAACTGTTCGGGCGTCAGTTCTGGCGCGTCTTCCTTGTGTCCGGCGCATCCTGCAAGGAGTGCGCCGCAAAGGGTCAAGGCTGATGTAAGGCGAAACAGGCTGGTCATGGTCCCCCGCTACTGGTTTGTACTTAGAGTGCCCCGCCGCGGCGGCCAATCTGACCACCCAGACGCAGGCGCAGGGCATTGAGCTTGATAAAGCCCTGTGCGTCCTGCTGGTTATACGCGCCCTCGTCATCTTCAAATGTCACGACGCGGGTATCATACAGGCTGTTCGGGCTTTCGCGTCCGACGCAAACGACATTGCCCTTATAGAGTTTCATGCGGACACGGCCGTTGACGGAATGCTGGCTGGCATCAATCAGAGCCTGAAGCATCCGGCGCTCTGGGGAGAACCAGAAACCGTTATAGATCAGCTCCGCATAGCGGGGCATGATGCTGTCCTTGAGGTGGGCAGCTTCACGATCCAGCGTGATACTCTCGATGGATCGATGAGCGGCCAGCAGGATCGTGCCACCTGGCGTTTCGTAAATGCCGCGGGACTTCATGCCCACAAAGCGGTTCTCCACGATGTCCAGACGGCCGATGCCGTTGTCGCGGCCTAGTTCGTTCAGGCGTGTCAGCAGTGTTGCCGGGGTCATCGCAACGCCGTTGATGGCAACTGGGTCACCATTCACGAAGTCGATGCTGATTTCCGTAGCCTTGTCCGGCGCGGCTTCCGGGGAGATGGTGCGCTGGAAGACGATTTCGTCAGGCGCGACAGCCGGATCTTCGAGCAACTTGCCTTCGGACGAGGAGTGCAGAAGGTTAGCGTCAACGGAGAACGGAGCCTCCCCGCGCTTGTCCTTCGTAACGGGGATCTGGTTTTCTTCAGCGAATTCCAGCAGCTTCGTCCGGGATGTTAGTTCCCATTCGCGCCATGGGGAAATGACTTTCACGTCCGGCTTCAGGGCATAGTAGCCAAGTTCGAAACGGACCTGATCGTTGCCCTTGCCGGTTGCGCCATGCGCCACGGCATCTGCACCAACAGCTTCGGCGATTTCGATCTGACGCTTGGCGATCAGCGGACGGGCGATGGACGTACCAAGGAGGTACTGGCCTTCATAAACCGTGTTCGCGCGGAACATCGGGAAGACGTAGTCCTTCACGAAGGTCTCGCGCAGATCCTCGACGAAGATTTCCTTCACGCCGAACATCTCGGCCTTCTTGCGGGCCGGCTCCAGCTCTTCGCCCTGACCAAGGTCAGCCGTAAAGGTCACGACCTCGCAGTTATAGGTCTTCTGGAGCCATCGAAGGATGACCGAAGTGTCCAGCCCGCCGGAATAGGCGAGAACGACTTTCTTGACGTCCTGATGGGCGCTCATAACTGCGTGGTCCTTAATGGTGTTCGTTCGGAAGGCGTTTCTAGCATCCCGCGTCCGTGAGGGAAACCGGGCGTCAGACGCTTTTGCGCTGACGCTCACTTTCGGTTTTGAGCTGTCCGCAGGCTGCAAGAATGTCCTGGCCACGCGGTGTACGGATCGGGGCTGCAAATCCTGCATCCATCACGATCTTTGCAAACTTTGCGAGCTGCTCTTTTGTGGAGGGACGGAACTCTGATCCTGGCCACGGATTGAAAGGAATAAGGTTCACTTTCGCCGACAGGTCCTTGATCAGGCGCACCAGCTCCCTCGCGTCGGCTTCGCTGTCATTCACACCGCGCAGCATGATGTATTCGAAGGTGATGCGACGGGAGTTGGATGCTGCAGGATAACGCTTGCAGGCCGCCATCAGTTCCTCGATCGGGTACTTGCGGTTCAGAGGGACAATCTGATCGCGCAGTTCGTTCGTGACCGCATGCAGGGAAATAGCGAGGCCTACGCCCAGTTCTTCACCACAGCGATCCATCATCGGCACGACGCCTGACGTGGACAGCGTGATGCGGCGCCTGGAGAGGGCAATGCCTTCTCCATCCATGACGATGCGCATGGCTTTGGCGACGTTGTCGTAGTTGTAGAGTGGTTCACCCATTCCCATCAGAACGATGGTGGAGAGAAAGCGTGGCATGTCCGCGCTTGGGCTAGGCCACTCATTGTAACTGTCTCGTGCCGCCATGAACTGTCCGACAATTTCTGCTGGGCCGAGGTTGCGAACGAGCTTCTGCGTCCCTGTGTGGCAGAACGTGCAGGAGAGCGTACATCCGACCTGCGACGAAATGCAGACAGCGCCACGGTCTTCCTTACGATCAGGAATATAAACTGTTTCAGCTTCCTGACCGTCGCGAAAGCGGAAAAGAAATTTCCGCGTTGCATCCACCGACGTCTGTTCCGTCGTTGTCGTCGGGCGGCCGACGATGAAGTGGTCTGCAAGTTTCGCCTGAAGGGGTTTGGCGATTGTGCTCATCTTCGAGAAGTCGGTGGCACCCTGATGGTAGATCCAGTGCCAGATCTGTTTTGCGCGGAAAGGCTTTTCGCCAATTTCCGTCATCAGGGTTGCCAGCTCTTCGCGTGACATTCCGACCAGATCACGCCGTCCGTCTTCCAATCGTGCCTCAGGTGGGGCGAACAGGGCGGACTTTGCGCGAATGCGTTCGCGCTCCGCCTCATTCAGATCATCTGAAGCGATGGAATTGATACGGGGGAGGGTGTCGGGATGTTTCAAAGCGGTCATGGCGGCGGAGCCATAGCACGGGGAGGGCGCAGATTTCCAAGGGAAAGTGAGGTGGTGCAAGAAAGATTAGACTCTTTGTACCATTCGGTACAAAATATGGTTTCTTCTTTGGTTCTGAAAGGTACGACATGCAAACGCGTTCGCCTGTGCCCCCATTCACGCGGGACACCGCTCTTCAGAAAGTTCGAGCGGCTGAAGATGCCTGGAACCGTCAAGATCCGGAGACAGTTGCGCTGGCCTATACGGCCGACAGTCGTTGGCGAAACCGGGATCAGTTTGTTCACGGACGGTCTGAAATTAAGGCATTCCTGACGAGAAAATGGGAGAAGGAGCGTGAGTATCGGCTGATTAAGGAGCTTTGGGCATTTCACGAGAACCGGATCGCCGTCCGCTTTGTTTATGAGTGGCGAGATGGGCAGGGCCAATGGTGGCGATCGCACGGGAATGAAAACTGGGGTTTTGACGAGGCAGGCCTGATGGCAGAGCGGCATGCTAGCATCAATGATGTGCCAATCAAGGACGCTCAACGCCTGTTCTACTGGGAAGGCAAGGTTCGACCTGAGGGACATCCTGGACTGAGTGATTTGGGGCTATGACGGGATCAGGCGGCCGTAGCCGTACTGCCATCTTACAAAATATCGCTGAGGTATTTCGTCAGTATGGGTACGAGGGGGCGTCTCTCAGTCGCTTCACAGCTGCGACCGGGCTGGGAAAAGGCAGCCTCTACAATTTCTTTCCGGAAGGGAAGAAGCAGATGGCTGCTGAAGTCCTGGAGCATATCCAGCAGTGGTTCGATGCTGAAATTTTTAGTCCTCTAGAAACGGAAGAAGACCCCAAGGTCGGCCTAACAGCAATGTTCGAAGGTACTGAGCAGTACTTTAGGTCAGGTCAGAGAATCTGTCTGATGGGGTTGCTGGCCCTGAGCGTAGACACATCGTTTGCTATGCAGATTAGAAACTATTTTCTGCGCTGGCAGGAAAGTCTGTCTCAGGCGCTCCAGCGGCAGGGGCGCTCGAAAAGCGACGCTGTTGATCTGTCTGAGGAAATCGTCAGTGGCATTCAGGGGGCATTGGTGTTGGCCCATGCTCGAGGCGACGCAGATGTTTTCAAACGTCGTCTTGAGGCGTTCAAGCTGCGTCTGGATCTTCCAGCGGGCCATTACGACGAGCGGCAATGAGAAATTCCCGATTGCCTTCGGGGCCGGTAATGGGACTGGCTTCAACGCCCAGAACTTCCCACCCTGGAGTGGCCGAAAGCCACTCATAGATTTCGGCACAGACGCGTTCGTGAACGGCGGGGTCCCGTACCACGCCCTTTGCGCCGACTTCGTTTCGCCCGGCTTCAAATTGCGGCTTGATCAGAGCGATTGCCCAGGCATCCGGGGTTGTTAGCTTAAGCGCGGCGGCCAGCACGGTCTTAAGGCTGATAAAGCTGGCGTCGCAAACGACGATGCCTGCGCGTTCAGGAATCTGTTCCGCTGTGAGCGCGCGCGCGTTCGTCTTTTCCATGACCACGACGCGTTCATCAGAGCGGATTTTCCAAGCAAGCTGACCGTGCCCGACATCAACGGCATAAACTTTCGTCGCGCCGTGCGTGAGAAGGACATCCGTAAATCCGCCCGTTGAGGCACCGACATCAATGGCAATACGACCTTTGGGGTCTAGCCCGAAATGCTCGATGCCGTGAATGAGTTTTAGGCCGCCGCGAGATACCCAGGGATGATCCTGCCCTTTGAGGGACAGGGGGGCATCCTCTGGAAGCTGGTCTCCAGCCTTGGCGATGCGCCGATCCCCCGTATAGGCAAGACCTGCCATAATGAGGGACTGGGCACGAGTTCGGCTGTCAACCAGCCCCCGATCAACGAGGAGCTGGTCTGCGCGGCGTTTGGCCATGTCTCAGGCAGACTGCTGGACGACTTCGACGCCCAGTGCGGCTGCTGCCGTACGAACGATATGCGGAGCTGTCAGGCCAGCTTCGTCATACTGAACGTCAGGGGCATTATGATCGATGTACCTGTCCGGGAGAGCTAGTGGACGGAATTTCACCGTATCCAGCAGACCGGTTTCTGCAAGGTGCTGCACAACCAGGCTGCTGAAGCCGCCAATCGCACCTTCTTCAAGGGTGATGAGAACTTCATGCTGGCTGACCAGATCATCAACGAGCTTCGTATCGATCGGCTTGGCGAAGCGGGCATCTGCTACCGTGACCGGAACGCCCTGAGCGGCCAGCTGGTCCGCTGCGCGCAGAGATTCGTGCAGACGTGTACCGAGCGACAGGATGGCGACACCTGCGCGGGCGCCGGGTGCCTGACGTGCTTCGCGAACGATGCGGCCCTTGCCGATCTCCTGCACTTCGCCCTTTTCCGGAAGGTCGAGGCCGATGCCGCTGCCACGAGGGTAACGGAAAGCAATCGGGCCAGCGTCGTATTCGCAAGCCGTTGCCGTAGCGTGCAGCAGCTCGATTTCGTCCGACGGTGCCATCACGACCATGTTTGGTAGGCAGCACAGGTAGTTCAGGTCGAAAGACCCGGCATGCGTCGCGCCATCAGCACCGACCAGACCAGCGCGGTCGATGGCGAAGCGGACAGGAAGGTTCTGAAGCGCCACGTCGTGCACGACCTGATCATAGGCGCGCTGTAGGAACGTGGAGTAAATGGCGCAGAATGGACGCAGGCCTTCGGACGCAATGCCTGCCGCAAAGGTGACGGCGTGCTGTTCGGCAATGCCGACGTCAAAGAAGCGGTCCGGATAAGCCTTGGCGAAAGCTGTAAGACCGGTGCCGGAAGGCATGGCTGCCGTGATGGTAACAAGCTTGTCGTCTGTCTTTGCGCGACGCAGGAGTTCGCGACTGAAAATCGACGTGTAGCTTGGCGGTCCAGCCGGAGCCTTCTTCTGCTCGCCTGTCACCACATTGAATTTGCTGACAGCGTGATATTTGTCGCCCGCAGCTTCGGCGGGCTTATAGCCGCGGCCTTTTTCCGTGATGATGTGGAGCAGGATCGGGCCTTGATCGTCCGCATCGCGCAGGTTGCGCAGGATGGGGACGAGCTGGTTCATGTCATGGCCGTCAACCGGGCCGACATAGTAGAAACCCAGCTCTTCAAACAGCGTGCCACCTGTGATCATGCCACGGGCATATTCTTCAGCGCGTTTGGCCGTCCGCTCGATCTTGCCGGGCAGGCGCTTGGCAACCTTGCCAGCCAAGTCACGCAGACCGAAGAACTGGCGCGAAGACATCAGGCGGGACAGGTAGTTCGACATCGAACCGACAGGCGGTGCGATCGACATTTCGTTGTCGTTCAGCACCACGATCAGGCGGTTCGCGCCCGGACCTGCAACAGCGGCGTTGTTCATGGCTTCGTAGGCCATGCCAGCGGAGATAGAGCCGTCACCAATGACCGCAATCACGTTGCGCTCATGGTAGCTCGGATCTTCTTCCGCGCGCAGATGATGGGCCACAGCCATGCCAAGACCGGCAGAAATGGACGTGGACGAATGAGCGGCACCGAACGGGTCGTATTCGCTTTCTGCGCGGCGGGTGAAGCCGGACAGGCCTTCCGGCTGACGCAGGGTACGGATCCGATCACGACGGCCTGTCAGGATCTTGTGCGGGTAAGCCTGATGGCCAACATCCCAGATGATACGGTCATCCGGGGTGTTGAATACGGCGTGTAGCGCAACGGTCAGTTCGACGACACCAAGAGAGGCGCCAAGGTGGCCGCCGGTTGTGGAAACGGCGTCAACCGTTTCGGAGCGCAGTTCGTCGGCAAGCTGCTTAAGCTGATCGACGGAAAGATTCCGCATATCTGACGGCAGGGTCACGCGGTCCAAAACTGGATAGCGGCCGTATGTAGGAATCGTGGAAGACGGGTTGCTCATGAAATCAGTTCCTGCGCTCGACGACGTAGTCTGCAAGAGCCCTGAGGGCCGCGGCCTGTGCGCCGAAAGATGAAAGGGCCTCCCGGGCCTGATCGCTCAGGCGGCGGGCCTCGGCGCGGGCTCCGTCAATGCCAAGCAGGGAGACATAAGTGGATTTGCCGCTGGCTTCGTCCTTGCCAGCAGTTTTGCCGAGTTCCTCGGCGCTTGCGGTCGTGTCCAGAACATCGTCTGCAACCTGAAAGGCTGTTCCAAGATTCTGGCCGTAGGCGACGATGGCGTCCCGGCGATCATCCGTCACACCAGCCAGAATCGCTCCTGATTCGGCTGCATAGCGGATCAGGGCACCTGTTTTCAGGGCATGTAGGCGACGGACTTCATCCAGAGGGAGGGCACGGCCTTCACCCCGGATATCGATGACCTGGCCACCAACCATTCCCGCTGCGCCTGAGGCACGAGCCAGGGCCAGTGCGAGGTTGGAGCGGATGGTGGCGTCGGAAGACGTTTCATCCTCAAGAAGGATCTCGAAAGCCCGCGTCTGAAGAGCGTCGCCGGCAAGAATGGCAATGGCTTCGTCAAACTGACGGTGCGTGGAGGGACGCCCACGACGGAGATCATCGTCATCCATGGACGGGAGATCATCATGCACAAGAGAATATGCGTGCAGCAGTTCGACTGACGCCGCAACGCGCAGCGCAGCCTTGCGGTCTGCACCAAATAGAGACGCAACTTCTACGGCCAGAAAGCCACGAAGACGCTTTCCGCCACCAAGGGCAGCGTAGCGCATGGCTTCAAGAAGAATGGATTCGTCACCCGGCACCATCGGGAGCACGGCGTCGATTGTTGCTTCGATGTCCGTGCAGGCGTGGGCGAGAGCCTCCTTGAGGGAGGTGGGCGTGGTGGCACTCATCGGCCGGTCTCTCCGGTATCGGCAAGAGGCTCCGTGCCTGTGCTGCCGTCATCGTTCTGGACAATGGCGCGCACACGCATCTCGGCCTCTCCCAGCTTTGCATCGCAGTGCTTGCGTAGGGCGGCACCGCGTTCATAGGCAGAAATGGCGTCTTCAAGCTTCATCTGTCCGCCTTCAAGGCCACGGACGATCCGCTCCAGCTCGGAGAGGGCATCTTCGAAAGACATGGCATCAATGGGTTCGGGCATGGAAAGCCTCAAGACACGCTTTGGGAAACAAGGTAGCGAGGGATTACAGCCAGATGACAGGTTTTGCCAGCCCTGTGCTTGGGAACGGGGGAGTTTCCTCAGGAGGGTTGCGTTTCTGCACGCCTGCGGATGACAAATGAAAGAACGCCAGCGCTCTCTGTGAATGCCACCATCGCATGGCCTGTTTCGCGGCAATAAGACTGGAAATCCGCCACTGAAGCGCGATCCGTTGCCAGAATACGGAGGCGCGTTCCGGGCGCCATGTCACGCAGGGCGCGGTTCGCCTTGAGAACGGGCATGGGGCAGGCAAGACCGCGCAGGTCCAGCAGGGTCTCCGTCGGAGGTATCGTCATGACGTCTGTTATGCCCTGCGCCGTGCCGTGGGCCAAGTAACGGATTTCCCATTGCCGGAATAGCACGGTTTTTCTATAACTATGGCTCAATGCCACAAAGCGTCCTTCGGGGCGCTTTTTTTGTTTTTGAGGAACACATGGAAAAACAGATCTCTGAAAGGTCGCCGTCTTCCGAGGGAAATGAGCATCGGGCTTACACGATCCGTATTTTGGAAGACCGTGTTCTTCGAC
Organism: Gluconobacter sp. OJA; assembly: GCF_039638325.1. Taxonomy (NCBI): domain Bacteria; kingdom Pseudomonadati; phylum Pseudomonadota; class Alphaproteobacteria; order Acetobacterales; family Acetobacteraceae; genus Gluconobacter; species Gluconobacter sp. OJA. The sequence continues at coordinate 1,020,923 of NZ_JBDIWI010000001.1, forward strand.
TGGAAACAGTCGCTGGGGGGTTGTCAGATCGGTACGAACAACTGCGTACGGAGATGCGGCAGGAAATCAGTTCTTTGCGGGATCAGATGAAATCCCTGGAGACCAAAGTCGATAATGGTAACAGGATTGTGAATGGAAAGCTGGACCGTCTGATCGGTGGCCGGGCTGTTTTGACGGCGATAGTGACGCTGGCAACATCCATCCTCGGAACTGGGATGGTGCATTTCGCTCTGTCTCTCAGCACGCATTGAGGGGACGAATCATGGAGGGTCTTGATGTCGGACAACTCAAGCATCTGGTGGTGGAGCCAGCTCTTGCAGCGCTCGGACTGGGCGGGACAGCAGCCGTTAATCTTCTGACGGGCACGGCATTGGCTGAGAGCAGAGGAGCCTATGTAAAGCAGATTGGGGGAGGGCCAGCGTTGGGGCTGTGGCAAATGGAACCTGCAACCCACGACGATTGCTGGGCTAACTTTTTACGTTTCCCGGTTGGCCAGCCATATGCTGGCATTCTGGAAAACATGCTGGCTCATGATCTGCCACGCAGTGCGCAGATGGTCAGTAATTTACGATATGCCTGTGCGATGGCGCGAATCCGGTTTTACCGTGTTCGGGAAGCACTGCCTGCTCCGCAAGATCCGTTTGCCTTAAGCCGATATCACAAGGTGCATTACAACACCCCGCTTGGCGCGGCAGACCCTACGGCCAATGTCGATTATTTCAGGAGAGCCGTTCAGGCTTAAAGCGAGAGCGATGCCGGGGACCTGTATGCATCACGCTCCCGACATCGCAGGTTTACCTTAAATCGGTATATTATGACCGAATAGTGGCGTAGCTGAATATGCCAATTATTTAATCTGATTTTTATGGGTATTTAACGAAGCGCGAAAATCCTGTTTTGGGGATTGCCCTGGAATGTCGCAGGACCAGTGTGGGACAGGCGCAGTCCCCGATGAAGCCAGACGCTTCCGCCGATTTTGAGCCATCGACGACAAAACGCGAAGTCTTCGGAGAGATATGTCCTCGTCTCCGGGTCAATCATGCAGTCGAACAAGGCAAAAGGATTCTTTGGGATCGAAGGATCGGTGGGATGGCCACTCTGTTGAGCATCGATGCGAGCATATTCGGTCTCGGGATAGGCGCTCATCATCTGGCTGATTGTGGAGCGCGTCAGCAGCATGAAGCCAGTTCCGATGTAAGAAACGGAAGCAATTTCGGCTGGCGGTGAAGTGTCATACAGCGCAGAGCAGTCGCCAACATAGCGTAGGCTGGCGCTCTCCGGGGGTTCGCCTTTGCCCATGAACCGCTGGGTATTATGGTCCCAGTAGTGAGATTTGAGCGGGTAGGCTCCGCCGATAACCGGCTTGTCGGCGTTTAGAAGTGCTTGAATATCTGCAAACGAAAAACCAATGTCACTGTCTGCAAATAACAGGTGTGTAGCGTCTGTTTGGGTTATGAACTGGTGAAGAAGCGTATTACGTGCCCGTGTAATCAAGGCGTCGCTTCCTAGTGTCGAGAGCGTCAGGCGAATATTGTGAGAAGGTGCTTCACTCATGCAGCTGATAATGGACTGCATGTATGCCTGGGTAACTGTTCCCCCAAAGCAGGGTGTCGCAATGAAGATGTGTGGGGCTGCGTTCATGGGGAGATAGTGTTCTATCTCCCCTTAAGAAACGCTTAAAACTGAGCGGTCAAAGTTTGTTAGCTGCCCATGTGGCTTTGCAGAACCATATAGAAAAGAAACGCAGCATCGAGGCCGAGCACAATTGGCGTAAGGCGTTTGAAGTCCCGTAATGCGAGGGCCAATCCCGTATAAAGCAGCAAGCCGCAGGACAGGCTGAGCATGAAATTTCCGGTGATCCCGGCGATGAGCAGCATCGTGAGGGGCGGAATAGCATCGGACGGATTGGAGGCCACGCGGTGGAGGCTGCCAAGTATATTGAGTCCGACCAGAACCAGAACAGGCGCCGTCGCGATAGCCGGGATAGCTGTAATCAGTGGCCAGAAAATGGAAGAAGCTGCGAAAAGCAGGGCGACGATCAAGGCGCTCAGGCCAGTTCGGCCTCCAGCTTCGACACCTGCGAGGCTTTCGACATAAGCTGAAACCGTACACGTCCCGAGGCTGGCCCCAATGATGCTGGCTGCGCCATCAGATGCAAAAGCACGATGATCCAGCGCCGGTTTCTCGGGCGTTCCGTCCAGACCTGCACGATGGGCAACACTCATCATCGTTGCCGTCGCATCAAAAAAATCACTGATGAGGAAGTAGAGCGTGATGGGAATCAGAAGGCCGAGGTGGGAGAAAAAACCGGCAAAATCAAAAGGAAGAAACAGATTGGTGGGATAATGCGGCCAGTCCACCATATGCGTGGGCAGGGTCGTGATTGCGCCCTTATCAGTATGGATGAACAGGCCTGCCACGGTCAGTGTCAGAATCGCCAGAAGAAGCCCGGCGGGTACTCTCAGAACCACGAGAACGGCACAGAGAAGCACGCCGGCTAGGCTGAGAATAACGGACGGATCACTCAGAGAACCGAACGTCAGCCCTTGAGCCGTAGGGACGGCAATACCACTGGTAGTGAGGCCGATGCGTGCGATGAAAGCGCCCAGAGCGACTTGAATGCCCAGGACAATTGAAGGCGGAAACCCGCGGATAATGCGCTGGCGTATCTGGCTGAGAGAAAGTGCTGTGAAGCACAGACCGCTGAAAAGCACGACTGTAAAGGCGGTCCGTGGGCTCACATGGGCCTGCTGAACGACAACCTGCGCGAACAGAACGTTGCTGCTCATGGCCGGAGCTAGAGCGATTGGCAGTCTCGCCCACAAAGCCATGAGCAGTGTGCCAGCAACTGCTCCTGCAATCGTGGTCATGACCATGTCGTGGCGATCCAGTCCCGCCGCCGACAGAATGGCTGGATTGACAGCGACGATATAGGCCATGGCCCCGAAAACCGTCAGGCCAGCGATGATCTCACGCGGAACGGTGGAGCCGCGGGCGGAAATATGAAACCAGCGGTCGAGTGTGGACAGCAACGATCAGGCACTCCGGCGGGAATGAAAATTTTGCTCAGCTATAGTGAAAAAAGTTCATTCCGCCATGGGGCCTTGGTGATTTTTCATTTCGGGTTCGTTTTTTGAGCCCATGCTTTTTTGACCTGAGCGGGTGTCAGGCGCTTCGCAGGCTTGCCAGAAGATGCCGCTTTTGACGGATGTGGCACACTGCTTGCTCCACCTCCTGTCGTCCCGCCTGGCGCAATGCCGGCAGCCGGGTTCGTGTTGGCTTCCCGTACGGCACGTTCACAGGCTGAGCCTTCCCCAACACCCAACTGAATGGTTGGGATGAGCGCAGCAGGCGGGAAGAGAACACCAAGGCCTACGGACGCTGCAACACGCCCTACCAGTTCTGCGCCGGGCAGAATATTGGGTCCGCTGAGAGGGCCAAAAATATGCACTGCGCCTGGAAGAGAGAGGATCTGCGGGTGAATTGAGCGGGTGGTGACAGCATAGTCGAGAGTATCGTTGTGGAAATTGACTGTTCCCGTTCCGGTCGTGCGGGTGGTTTCTGTCTGGAGCAGTAGAGACTTGGTTTTCAGAATGCCGCTGTCCAGCGGCATATCAGCGACAAGACATTCAAGTCTCGATCGGTTTGGAATTCCAAGAGCGGACAAAACTGCTGATCCCAGCTTTAGCCCCAGCAGATCCGGGAGAAGAGCCGTAACGTCTCCGCCCCGGTCCAGCACAAGTGTGGTTCCGCCATCTCCGTTCGCGACCAGCGATGCGACAGAATTTCCTGTTGATGTCAGCGTGACATGGCCACCGATCGTTCCTTCACCTTTGAAGGTGTCTGTTGCTTTCATGATCTGAGAGAGGGGGAGACGAGAAACATCAAGACGAAACTTGGTCCGGAACTGCTCATTCTTCGTTGGTTCCAGGGTCGCAGCGGCGCTGATTTTCCCAGATCCTGTCGCAAAAGTCAGATGTTTAAGATCAATGGCGCCGTCTTTGACCTCGAACTCCGTATCAATATTGTCCAGCGGTAGGTTTTCGTTGCGGATATGATCACCGTGATAGGTCACGTGTGCATTCACAGCATTCAGCTTGGGAACATTGATTTTCTGATCGGGCAGCACGCTTTTGCTTGGAGGAGCGGTTTTCTTTGCCTCGCCTGTTTTTGCTCCGATGAATCCTCCCAGATCCGCCAGGTCGACTGAGCGCGAGTGTAGGGCAGCCTCAACGAAAGGTGGATTCAGGTGGGGATTGACGTTGATGTCTCCACCAATGTCAGACGATCCCATCTTCCCTTCAAATTTCTGGAAACGAATGGCATTTTCGGAATATCCGAGGTTGCCCGTGATGCTGTAGGCCGGAGTGTGCGGCACAGGAACACCCGTCAGTCCATAAAGCAAAGACATGTCTGGGCCCGCGAAGTGAAGGGCGAGCTTTGTTCCCTTGAAGTGAAGCGGGTCGTCGACCGTTCCCTTGAGGGTTACGTAAGTTGGGCCATTAGCGATGCGCCCATCAATGGGATACGGTTCAGCAGGCTTGGTGAGCGAGAGAAGAGCCCCACCAACAATATGCCCGTTGATTGGTGCCTGAGCGTAGCGCCCCTTGAGATCAACGACGACGTTTCCTTTTTGGTTGGCCTGAGCCGGTGTCGTGTGAACAAGCACATGCATATCCGTTTTCAACTGAGCAAGTGCCAGATGAATGTCCGCATTCTGGATGTCGATTTCGCCGAGATCCGGTAGCGTTGTTGTGCTTGAGGATGAGGCCGATTGGTTATCTTTGGATGTGTCGCCGAACGTATAATTATTACGGCCGTTCATCAGGGAAATGATGTCCCCTCTCGGCGTATCCATGCGGATTACCGGGATAAAAAGGCCACGTCCGGTCAAATAGCGCCAGACATCCACTTTCACTGTCAGGGATTTGGCAGACGCAAAGTCGGCCTTTTCTTTTTCAAAGCCTTCGGGCTGGGAAATTTTCAGATCATCGACCGTGACGCTGGTGCGCAGGCCAGGTGAAACGTGCAGATGAGCAATGCTGACCGGGCGATGCAGTGCCGCCGAGGCTTTGCGATTGATGAGCGGGACGAACCAGTCCCACTGCCAGACAAGCACCAGAACGATGATGGCAATGGCGAGAGCGCCCAAAAAGCCGCCTGCTACTTTTAGAACAGGATGCTTGCGACGAACCTTTTGGGACGAGGCATCACTCATCATTGAAACTCCACATCACGAAAAATCTGGCCGAAGAAGAAATATGACTGCATTGGTATGAATACGATTTGCAGCCGACCCAGTTGCGCCTGAAGACACGAAGAGCGTGGAAAATGAGTGAAACCGTGAACGATATCAGAGCCGAACATGATCCCCTGACAGCCTTGCGTCAGGTCAGTCGCACTGTGCATGAACGGGTCGATCAGGCGTATTCACGTTTCAATCTGTCAGATCCAACGTCTTATGGGGCGTTTCTGCAGGCCCATGCGAAGGTGTTGCCTGCTGTGGAGCAGTGGCTTGCCACGCAGCATGATTTACCAGCATGGAGCGGTCGCACTGATCTTTTGCAACGCGACCTACAGACTCTTGGCCACTCACTGCCCCCAGCGCTGGATTGGCATCCCCCAACGGGAGCGGGAGGTGCTCTGGGTGCTCTCTATGTGCTGGAAGGATCTCGCCTTGGCGGCAAGATGCTGTCAGCGCATGTGGGGGAAGGGCTACCCCGGGAATATTTGTCAGCAGCGCATGAAAAGGGTGGCTGGCCCGCGTTCCTTCAGATGCTGCGTGAGCGACTTTCCACCGGGGATGCGACTTATCGGGCTGCAGTCATGGATGGTGTGACGGCAACGTTTGATCTGTTTCGGAAGGCAGCTGTTACGGACTGACGGGCCGGACGCTCAACGGAACGAGCCCTGGGAATGTGACGGCCAACTGTTCTGCCTCTGTGGGAGAGAGCATGGCAATTGCACACCCCAGTGCAGTTGCATCAGGGGCAGGAAGTCTTTCAATGCCCCGAAGCAGCGCTTCCAGTGTGTGTCCGCCCTGGCTCAGCACCATTAAAGCCGTGAGGCGTGCGTAAAGCTCGGACGTGGCTTCCTGGGGAAGTAGCGTGGAATCAGGGGTTTCAAGATTGACACTCTGCCCCGTGATTGCAGAAGCCATACTCTGGTCTTCTGGGCGGAAACGTAAGGGAACAGCTGCGAGAAGTGATGGAGAGCCTGTGATGGTCAGGCACGGCGCCTGGCAGGGGCGTTCAGGAAAAAGAAATGCAGGATATGGCGAGACTGAACTGGCCTCGACAGCAAGGATCATCCGGACATGCCGGGTAGGGTCCAGATCAGTCGCTGGAAGGGCAATGAGTTGCTCTGTGTGAAGGTCCAGTACGAACGGTTGTGTCTCACTGAACGCGTAAAATTGAAAATCAGGAAACGTGCCGTCATCTTCCGCAGAAAGCGCGGAGGCACTGAGACCAAGCTTTTCCAATGTATTTTCGTCATGCTGGACCACAGTTTGGCGAAGGCGCCAGTAAAGATCGGTCAAACCTGACTGAACAAGCGCAGCGGCAATTCGGCGCGTTTCCGGTAGCCAACGCTGCGGTCCTGTTTCTAATGCATCATTGCGATCAAAATGTTTCCAGGCCTCTTCTGGCGTTTCACTTGAACCGCGTTGGAAAAAGCTCTGGCGATCGCCTGCTGCGTAATGAAGAACGCGTGCCTGAGACCAGTCAGGATGAGAACTGATATGTCCGAAAGGGTCCGGAAAAGCGCTTTCGAACCGGTCAGCCGGTAAAAGCGTTCGCGTGACCCTGTGGTCCGCAGTCTCAAGCAGTGCGTGATGTGTGAAGGCTTGGCTCGGGGCAAAGGGCGACGGTGTTTCATGGCCATTGGAACCAAACAGACACCAGTTTACCGGAATGGGCTGTCCATTTGCCGAACCCAGAAACTCTTCAAGAGACGAGGCCTGTTCAAGATGCAGATATTCGTCTGCGGCAAGAATCATCATCCAATCGAATTCGGTGCGCCCATGTTCAAAAACAGCCTTTTGAAAGGCTGTCTGGCGCTCCAGACGATCGGGGATGGTCTTGTCCGATCGTTGAAGACGAATGTCGTAAAATGAAGCGGCATTGGAAAGAAGAGTCCAGGTGCCGTCAGTTGAATGATCGTCGCAGACGATCAGTGTTGAGAACCCAATCGTGGCATGGTGACTTAGCCACCAGCCGATGTTGTCGGCCTCGTTATGGACGAACAGGACAGCGGCTGTTTTGGGCATAAGGCTGGGTTAATCCATTTTGAGGGCTGCAAGGAAGGCACTCTGCGGAATTTCGACCTTACCAAACTGTCTCATCCGTTTCTTGCCTTCTTTCTGCTTGTCCAGAAGTTTGCGCTTACGGGAGATGTCACCACCATAGCATTTTGCCGTCACGTCCTTGGAGAGCGCGCCAATGGTTTCACGGGCGATGACCTTGGAGCCGATAGCGGCCTGAATAGCGATCTTGAAGAGCTGCTTGGGGATCAGATCCTTGAGCTTGCCGCAAATGGCACGACCACGTGTCTCTGCCACGGTGCGGTGAGCAACGAAGGACAGCGCATCCACTGGCTCATGATTGACCAGAATGGAAATGCGGACCAGGTCGCTCTCTTCGTATCCATCAACCTGATAGTCGAAGGACGCATATCCGCGGGTCAGGGATTTCAGACGATCATAGAAGTCAAACACAACTTCATTGAGCGGAAGACGATAGACGGCCATCGCACGGTTGCCGACATACGTGAGATCGACCTGAATACCGCGACGTTCTGAACAGAGTGTCAGCACGGAACCCAGATATTCATCCTGAACCATGATCGTAGCCTTGATCCAGGGCTCTTCAATGGTTTCGATTTGGGCGGGATCGGGCATGTCTGCAGGATTATGCAGTTCTTCCTTCGTGCCGTTCGTCAGCGTCATGCGATAGACGACAGACGGCGCGGTGGCGATCAGATCCAGATTGAATTCGCGGGAGAGGCGTTCCTGGATGATCTCCAGATGAAGTAGTCCGAGGAAGCCGCAGCGGAAGCCGAAACCAAGAGCGGCAGAGCTTTCCGCCTCGAAGTGGAAAGATGCATCGTTCAGGCGCAGCTTACCGAGGCTGTCACGCAGCTTTTCGAAGTCGTCGGCGTCGATCGGGAAGAGGCCGCACCACACCACAGGGATGGAAGGCTTGAAGCCTGCAAGCGCCTTTTCGGCCGGCTTGCGATCCAGGGTAATAGTGTCACCGACCGCGACGTCCGCAACGGTTTTGATGGCTGCATTAATGAAGCCCATCTCACCTGGGCCAAGCTCATCAACGTTGGTCATCTTGGGAAGGAACACACCAACCTGATCAACGTGATAGGTCGATCCGGCCTGCATCATACGAATGCGGTCGCCGCGCTTGACGGTGCCATTCATGACGCGAATCAGAATGATGACGCCGAGATAAGCATCGTACCAGCTATCCACCAGAAGAGCCTGAAGCGGTGCTGAACGGTCACCCTTCGGCGCAGGCAGACGCGTTACAAGTGCTTCAAGGACGCCTTCGATGTTGATGCCGGTTTTGGCGCTGATTTCCACAGCGTCGTCTGCCGGGATGCCAATGACTTCTTCGATCTGCGTGCGAACACGCTCCGGCTCGGCTGCCGGAAGGTCGATCTTGTTCAGAACTGGCACGATTTCGTGGTTCGCGTCGATCGCCTGATAAACGTTTGCCAGTGTCTGTGCTTCCACGCCTTGGGACGCATCCACAACCAGCAGTGACCCCTCACAGGCGGCAAGCGAGCGACTGACTTCATATGCAAAGTCAACGTGGCCCGGCGTGTCCATGAGGTTCAGCGTATAGATGTTCCCATCTTTGGCCGGGTACGTCAGGCGAACCGTCTGTGCCTTGATGGTAATGCCGCGCTCCTGCTCCAGCTCCATCGAATCGAGGACCTGAGCTTTCATCTCACGGGCCGTGAGAGCGCCACAGGCCTGGATCAGGCGGTCTGCAAGCGTCGATTTACCGTGGTCGATATGCGCAATGATCGAGAAATTGCGAATGAGGGAGAGCGGGGTTTCGGTCATGGCAGGTTACATACGGGATTATCGCAGGAATGTCAGCAGACCTGCGGAAAAGCCTGCCTTCGTGAAAAGGCAGGCAAGGGGAATCAGCGATCCGTCAGACGGAACTCGATCCTGCGGTTGCGGGCGTATGCCGCTGGGGTGCTGGCCGCGTCAAGCGGCTGGAAGTCTGCAAACCCTGTTGCTGCCAGATGATGCGGGTCCACACCTTCGGCAATCAGAAGTTTCACAACAGTGATGGCTCGTTCAGAGGACAGCTCCCAGTTGCTCGGAAAAGCGCTGTGAATAGGCTGTCTGTCTGCATGGCCGTCAATGCGCAGAATCCATGGGATATCTGCGGGAATGGTTGAAGACACCTGTTTGAACGTCTTTGCCAGAGTGGTGATTTCTTTTTTGCCTTCAGTGGTCAGATCAGCGCTGCCCTGAGGGAAAAGAATTTCTGACTGAAAGACAAACCGGTCTCCTACGACATTCACGCCCTTCTGGTTCTTCAGGATATCACGCAGGCGGCCAAAGAATTCCGAGCGATACCGTTTGAGCTGGTTCACTTTGTCCGCCAACGCGACGTTCAGCTTGTTTCCAAGATCCTGAATCTGCGTGTCTTTGGCCTGCTCGTTCTTTTTCTCGATATCGAGGGCATTACTGATGGCCTGAAGCTGGCGTGTCAGCTCCTCGATCTGAGCCTGTAGGTCCGAGATTTTGCTGTTCTGCTGCTGGCTTGCGCTGTCAGCAGAGGCAAGGGCCTGATCTTTGGACTGAAGCTGGCCGTTCAGAAGAGCCATCTGTCCGGCCAAAGCCTTGAGCTGGTCTTCGTTCTTCTGCTTGTCATTGGCCAGGCTGGCGACCGTCGCATTCAGGGATTTGTTCTTGTCTTCCGTCATGGAGAGCATGTGTGACAGCTCAGCCAACTGCTTCTGCAAAGCGTCCAGCGTGTGCTCGCGTCGCATCAGGGCGACGGACAAAAACTGTTGTCCAACCACAAAGACCAGAAGAACGAACGTGACGACCATCAGCAGTGTGGATAGAGCGTCCACATAGCCGGGCCAGGCATCCAGGGCGTTGTTGGGTCCGCGTCTGCGCCGGGCCATGGTCAGTCCTGCCTGCTGGAAGTGCCGTTTGCGGTGCCGGAGGCCGCAGCGATGGTCCGCGCGAGAACGCGCAGGTCATTGCGAATTTCACCGACGGTTTGGGCGCGACCTTGATGCAGTTCTTCAACGAGACGGGAAAGATGGCTCTCAATCCGAAGAAGCGGCGTGCCTTGCGAGCCCGGTTGACCCTCTTCACCCATCTGGCGAAGGAGCGGAACGAGGGCTGCATTCGTCTCAGCCGTGCGGGTCATGATCTGCTGATTGGCTTTCAGGAGTTCAGTCATGCCGCGCAGACGCTCCTGCAGGCTATCCAGCAACTGAACCTCCCGCACGCGGGCTTCTTCACTGCGGGAAACGGCATTCTGAAGCGTTTCAAGATTTTCCGCTGTCTGCTCGAGAAGGGCCTGCACATAGGCTGGGATCGGAGCCCCGTCGCTCTCAATGCTTGTGCCGCCGCTGACGCGTGTAACACCCGCAAGCCATTCTTCCAGCTCATTGAAGAAGCGGCTTTGTGCCTGACCGGCTGTCAGATCCAGGAAGCCAAGAACCAGCGCTCCTGCCAGGCCGAACATGGAACCCGAGAATGCGGTCGACATGCCCGCCAGTGGACCGGCAAGGCCTGTCTTGAGCTGGTTGAACATGGCGTCGAGATCGCCGTTACCCGCTGACATTCCACCGATCACAGAAGCAATGGAACTCACGGTCAGAAGCAGACCGTAGAACGTGCCGAGAAGTCCCAGGAAAATCAGCAACTGCGTCATATAACGCGAAATTTCGCGGCTCTCATCCAATCGGGACGAGAGACTGTCCAGCATGGCCTGGGTTGTCTGGGTCGAGAGGGTCAGGCGGTCCGTGCGACTGCGTGCGGCCAGCATGCTCGCCATTGGGGCGAGCAGTTTGGGCGGGTTTGGAGCTGCAAGCCCTGCGCGGGGCTGGCGGAGCATTTCCACCCAGCGAACTTCCGGCATGAGCCGCTGGACAACGCGCAGGTTCCAGATAATTCCCAAAATCAGAACGCCCAGAATGACGGCATCCAGCTTCGGGTTGGCATTGAAGGCGTTCAGGAGCGTCTTGGCCATAGACGCTGCGAGAAGCGCAACGGCGGCGAGAAAGACGCCCATACGCAGAAGGAAGGTGGTGGGACGGGTCACGGCGGGTCTTTCCTGGCTTATGGCGTGCCGTTTGCCGGGGTTGCGGAATCGGAGGGCGGCGGATTTTGCTCAGTGACGATATCGAGACGGTCAGCCGGATTGGCATCGCCCTTGTCCGGACGTCCCATGGCGCGGGGATACAGACGCGTGGTTGCAACGCCAGCATTGATGAAAATGGAGCGTACAGCCAGTGCTCGTGCAAGGGAAATGCGCCTTGGCATTGAAATGTCATCACCTGGCACAGTGGCATAGGCTGTCAGGATGATACGTTTTTCAGGCTGATCCTTGAGCGAGGCGCCATAGGCCGTAAGGGCCTTGAGGCTCTCATCGGTGAGATCTGAACTCGACGGCGCGAAAATCACGCGCAGTCCACCCTCTGGCAGAGCTGTCGTGCTGCTCTTCGCATCAGCAACGGCCTTGATATCAACCGGTGGAGCTGGCGCATGCGTCTGAATGGGGACGAAAGGCGGCGGCAGCACAACAGGTGGCGGCGGTGCAGCGGGAACGGCAGGAACCGTCGTTTTGCCTGTACCTGTAGGTGCAGACGCGCTGTGCGGAGCCGTACTCCGCGATGGAGAAGGCGTCGCTGCGGCTCGATGCGTGGTTTGGGAAGGGACTGCAGGTTTTGCAACGGCAGTCGGTTTGCCACTGGGAAGATCATCCAGATTGCTGGTGACCTGGGCATGCGCCCCAGAAGGCTGAAGGCAGGCCAGAACGGCCGCCACTGAGAGGGAGGTTAGGATCGGCCTGTACATAGGGGACCGATCCTAACCGAGCGTTCCATCCTCCCGCAATGGGGCAGGAGAGACTTCTGCTTACTCCCGGTTCAAAGCCTCATGCACGATACCGCGTAGAGTGCCATGAAGCTGGGCATTTCCGGCGACAACATTGACGTCGTCGTCGAGGTCATGAAGCTCCTGTCCGTCCGGATCAGTGGCGTGGCCACCAGCTTCCCGAACGATCAGCAGGCCTGCTGCGCAGTCCCATGGCTTGATGCCAAATTCCCAGTAACCTTCGTAACGGCCAGCTGCGACCCATGCGAGATCAAGGGCAGCGGCGCCGAAGCGACGGATGCCTGCAACCTGCGGCATGAGAGCACCTAGAACGCGTGCGAAAGGCAGGCGTTTGCTGCTGGGGACCTTTGCGAACGGAATACCTGTGGCGAACACGGCTTCCTGCATGTTCCGTCGTGCGGAAACGCGCAGGCGGCGCTCGTTCAGGAATGCGCCGATGCCTTTCTCAGCCCAGAACATTTCGTTGGCAGCAGGATTGTAAACCAGCCCGGAGACCAGTTCGACCGTGCCATCCGGCAGGCGACGCTGAAGGCCAATGGAAATGGCCCAGTGCGGAATGCCGTGCAGGAAGTTCGTCGTGCCGTCCAGCGGATCGACAATCCAGCGCCACGTCCAGTTATCCCCGCCCGAGGGGCCTGATTCTTCCATGAGGAAGGCATAGCCTGGACGTGCGCGGGCGAGTTCTTCGCGGATGATGGTTTCTGCACGCAGGTCGGCCTGGGACACGAAGTCTCCCGGACCCTTGATGCTGACCTGAAGCTGCTCGACCTCTGCAAAATCGCGGAGCAGGCGGCGTGCGGCCTTCTGCGCTGCGTTCTGCATGACGGCCATGTGCGGGGAAAGACGCATGATCAGTCCTTGGCGCGCTCGACGTAGGACGCATCATCCGTACGGACAACGATGCGCTCGCCAGCTTCAATGAAAGGAGGAACCATGGTCTTCACGCCATTGGCGAGCATGGCTGGCTTGTAGGACGATGAGGCCGTCTGGCCTTTCACGACCGGATCCGCTTCGGTGATTTCGAGCGTGACATGCGGCGGCAGGGTCACGCCAACGGCGTCGCCTTCCACAAGCTTGACGCTCAGTTCCATGTTGTCCTGCAGGAACGGAAGCTGGTCACCCAGGATATCGGTTGGCAGGATAACCTGCTCGAATGTTTCCGGGTCCATCAGAACAATGTTTTCACCGTCCATGTAGGAATAGGTGAAGTCCTTGTCTTCCGTAATCAGGCGCTCAACGGTGTCTGCGGTGCGCCAGCGCTCGTTCGTCTTGTTGCCCGTCTTCAGGTCACGCATTTCAACCTGAATAAACGCGCCACCCTTACCCGGGGTGATGATCTGCTGCTTGAGAACCGTCCAGCGACGGCCATCGTGCTCGATGACCTGACCGGCGCGGATAAGGTTGGCTTGTTGCTTCATGTGTTGTCCTGACCCTGCAATAGTGGGTTTCTTATCACGTCTTGTGGGCTTCTAGCGCCGTGAAGGGGATTTCGGCAAGGCGCAAGGCGGCCTGAGTGGGCCGAATAACTCAGGAAAGTGTGAAGGATGTCGCTCTTGGAGGAAAAGTGAGAGGGGTTCATGCTCGCAATGGCCCTGTCGTGCAGGCGGGGACGGATAACTCAGGGGCTTGCTCTCATGTACGACATGAAAAATCTTTCCCGTATTTCCCATCTCGAAGCGAACGCCAGCAAGGGGATGGACGCTTTCTGGCAGTTTGATCGCGCTGCATTTGAAGACGGAACTGTCAGCGCCCTGACCAAGCAGCTCGCTGCGGTTGCTGTCGCGCTGACCACGCAGTGCCCGTATTGCATCGAACTTCATGCCAAGGCTGCGCGTGAGGCAGGGGCAACAGACGCTCAGCTTTCAGAGATTGCTCTGGTGGCAGCGGCTATCCGTGCGGGTGGCGCCGTCACGCATGCGACGCATCTGTTTCCGAAGACGGAAGGGTAAAGCTGGTGCTCGGGGCTGCGTCCCAGTTCGTTGGGTAAGCAGCTCCAAAATTCGCCGTTGGGCAACGCTCTATCGTATTGAGCGAGCCTGTCTGTGATTTAGACAGTTAACGTCCGAGGCTGAAGCAGGCCAGGATTTCGATGACCTGAGCGATAGGCCCTAACCTTCAAAATCCGCAATTTCTCCTTGAGGTGTACGGACTTTGCCCTTCTCTCCAGGCAACAGGTAATCCGGCCCCAGTGGGACTTTCCCTTTGCCATAGGGGATATCGAGAACATATGTCGGCCATGCCAAGCCCGTGACGCGTCCACGAAGGCGGCCCAGCAAAGCCCGCCCTTCTTCAACGGGAACCTGAAAGTGACTGGTTCCCGGTGCCGCGTCGAGGTGATGTAGGTAATAAGGCTTGATACGTGCCGTCACGAGAGCGCGCAAAAGCGCCTCCAGAGAGGCTTCCGTATCGTTCACCCCCCTTAAAAGAACAGACTGGGACAGAACCGGAATGGCGCGCGAAAGAATGGCGCGAACTGCCTTGCGGGCCTCTTCTGTCATTTCCCGTGCGTGATTGATGTGCGCAACGACCCACATGGCGCGATCTGTTTCCATGGCATCCAACAGGTCCGGTGTAATGCGGGCCGGGTCTGCTACGGGAATACGGGAATGAATACGGATGGTCTCGATATGCGGAATCGCCGAGAGGGACTGAACGATATGCCTCAGTCGGCGCGGCGCCAGCATCAGAGGATCACCGCCCGTCAGGATGATCTCGCGGATGGCGGGATGCGCCCGAACCCAGTCAAGCGCAGTCTCAAGCTCTTTATCTGTCAGAAGGCCACCATCGGGGCCAACATGCTCCCGCCGAAAACAGAAACGGCAGTAAAGTGGGCAGATCAACAGGGGCTTCAGAAGCGCACGGTCTTCGTAACGATGTACGATCCCTTTGACGGGGGACAGCGCATCATCCCCAATCGGATCAACGGTTTCATAGGGCTGCGTGGTCAGTTCCCGGATGTCAGGGATGACCTGCTTTCCGATAGGGTCGTCTGAGGTTTCAATCAGTGCTTGGAACGCAGGTGGAATAGCTGTCGCAAAGTGGCTGCTGACAGCATCAAGGGTCGCTCTGTCGGCTTCCGGAGCTAGACCTGCCTGAATGAGATCAGATGGTGTGCGCAGCACATGCCGCTTGTTCGTGGTCTTGACCATATCGTGCATGTGGTGGCTCTAACGCTGGCTGGCTGTGTGTTGCAACAGGAACTCTTCCCTTATGACCCATTCCTCATCCGATCATGACCGGATTGCTGAACGCCTGCCGTTGCTCAGGCGCCGGGCTGCGATGGTGCAGGCTACGCGAAAATTTTTCGATGATCGTGGTTATCTGGATGTGGAAACGCCTTACGCGGTTCCGGTTCCGGGGGAAGAAGTGCATCTTCGCTGCTTCCGGACAGAACTGGAGCAGCCTGATGGAGGTCGCGAAGCACGGTTCCTGCATACCAGCCCCGAATTTGCGATGAAACGAATTGTAGCGGCCACGGGGCTACCGATCTTCCAGCTCGCCCGGGTGTGGCGCAATGGAGAAAGTAGCTCCACGCATGTTCCGGAATTCACGATGCTGGAATGGTATGCGCCTGAAGCTGATCTTGCCGGCCTGATGGATGAGACGGAGGCTTACGTCAGGGCTCTTTTGCCGGAACAGATCTATAGGGATGAAAGACTAATCCCGCTGTCTCTGCCGTTCGAACGTCTGACAATGCAGGATGCTTTTGCGCGATATGTAGGTGCAGATCTTCTGGCGACAGCCGGAAATGCAGAAGCTCTGGCGACACAGGCGGGCGCGGTGCTCAGAAACGGTGAGACCTGGGAAGATCTCTTTTTTCGCCTGCTTCTGGAGCGTGTCGAGCCTGTTATCGGTCGTGAAAGGCCTACTTTCCTGACGCACTGGCCTGCAGAGCAGGCAGCTCTTGCCCGCAAAGATCCGTCGGACGCGAGGGCAGCCTTACGGTTTGAACTGTATATTGGTGGGATCGAACTGGCGAACGCGTTCGAAGAATTGACGGATCCTGTGGAGCAGCGCGAACGTTTCGCTACAGATCGGCAACGAAGACTCGACATTTCGCCCGATCAGGACTGGCCGCTTGATGAAGCTTTTTTGACGGCATTGCCAGATATGCCATCATGTTCTGGTATTGCGCTGGGGTTTGACCGCCTTGTCATGCTCGCGACGGGTGCGCCTGCAATCCGTGACATTTTGTGGTTGGCATAGCCGTTTTGAAACTTGCAGGACTTTTAATCCGTTTCTATCTCCAAACGGGCTAGAACGTCTCACGAAGAAACATATCTGTGCTGGTCACCCAGCCGGGGACAAAGAAAATGAAAAAGGCAAAGCTGCTTTCCGTCGTCGCTCTTCTGGCTCTTTCCGCCTGTGAGGTTCCTACCCTGCAGCAGCGCAAGGTTCTCGATTCGATGGTCGGGAAGTCTGAAGTGGACGTCATTCGCCAGTTTGGCGTGCCGACCAAGGATTACCAGGCAGAAGGTCACTCGTTCCTAGCCTATATCGACAACCAGACCCAGTATTCCGGTGGCGGCGGCTGGGGTTGGGGCGGCTGGGGCGGCGGCTATGGTGGCTGGGGCGGCGGCTGGGGCGGTGGCTGGGGTGGACCCGGCTATGGTGGCTACGGCGGCGGCTGGGGTGGCGGTTTCCCCGCGACCTATTACAACACAAGCTGTCAGACGACGTTTGAACTGGTAAGCGGTCACGTCGTGGGATGGACCATGCGCGGGGACGGGTGCTGAACCCGGTTTCCTCGTCTATGGTTCTGCGTCCTCTTTATTAAGACGGTGTGACCAGACATGCATGTGCGATTCGGTTTTTCCTCTGCCCCCGGCGCTTTGACCCGGTTCTCGGGTCTTCGTTCGGGCGCAGTGGCCCTGCTGGGGTTAGCTCTGGCAGGATGTCATGGGACGGACTGGTCGCATAATTATCAGGACAGTTTCGAGACAAAGGCAAAGACGTCCATGTCTTACATGCCTGACACGGTCGCCGATGCGTTCGAAAAGCCCAAGAATAATGAGCCGAGCACGCCGGTCGCTTATCACCGGCCTGCATCCCCGTCGTATGATGATCGTCCACTGGACGAAAATATCGCTGCGTCCGTGGAACTGGCCGACTATACGGCTGCGATCCGGCATGTTGGTCTGGTGCCCTGGATCACGGGACCGGGCCCTTATACTGTTTTCGCCATTCCAAATGAGGCTATGGAAAAACTTTCGGCCCGCTGGCCTGGCGGGCTGATGGCCCCTGCGATGAAGGGTCAGTTGACCCATATTCTGGGCTATACGATCGCATCAGGAAAATGGGACGAAAAAGCCATTCGCAAGGCAATTGCCAAAAACCATAGTCAGGGTATTGGTCTCAAGACGTTGTATGGAGATATCATCAGCGTCCATATTGACGCGCGGACTGGCGAAATTTTCCTGAATAATCCCGCCGGGCAGGTGGCTCATCTGTGGAGCCATTCGCTGCCGCAGTCCAATGGTGTTCTGTATTTCATGCGGGACGCGCTGCTTCCTGTTTCTCACTGAATCCAAGAAGGGCGCGCCACCTTCTCAGGTACCGAGCGCGCCTAAAAACTGGATGACAGTGTCCTGATCACTGCCATCCAGCTTCAGAGGGATGGCAAGGAAGTCAGCAGCAGAATCTCTGGCGGTCCGTGCAGCTTCGGCCGATACAATGTTTTCGGCCACAGCAGGAAGTTCCATTACGGACGTCCACCACTTAATCATGTCTGCATGTTCTGAAGGGAAGGCGATGTAGTCCGCGCCGCTTTCTCCAGCCTGCATCGCTTCATCCCGGCTTTGGCAGAAGCATCCAATCTGGATGTTCTCTCCTGCTATTTTGCGTAGGGCAGGCAGGCTGTCTGCTGACGGCGCGTGGATACCATCAGCCACTTTTAAAAAATCTGGCGAGATAGAAACCGTTACATCCGCCACATCCAACATCAGGGCGACGTCATGCTCGTGAAGCAGACTCACGAATTTGGAAAGCTGCTTTTTGTCGAGGCTGTGGGCTGCTGGAAAACGCAGTGCCGTAACCTCGGGGCGTGCGAGTAGCCCCGGCAATGCATCAAGCATTGCGGCTGTTTCGAATGTGGAGGGCAGAACGGGATAAAGATCGCAAGGTATCATGAGCAGAGTTTCGCAGATTCACGCGCGGCGGGCTAGCGTCGCCATGAGGTAGGGGAAGGGCGGGCCGTAAGGACCCGCGTTTCATGGAGTTTGTCTGACTTCAAGGCTCTCATTTGCTGCGGAGACGCTTGGCAAACAACCCATCCAATCCCCGCCAGGAGTGTCATGCGCGCCAAAGCTGCGGAGGCGCCACAATCCAGAATGGAAAAAGCCTTTTGCTCCTGCACCACATCCAGCCACCAGGGAATTCCGAAGCTGTTTCCTGCGCCGTCAGGGGAGAGTGCCAGAAAGGGCTTAGGGTGCTGTGCTCTAAGTCTGGTCATTTCAGGGCAAGAAGAAATAGTGAAAACTGGCAGCATCAGAGAAGGTGCAGCGCTTGACCTGATGTAGGGTTCGGGTCTTTCCTGAGCAGGTAGTCTAGGATGAGATGTGTCGGTCATAGTATTCGGCATAGTGATGGCATGAACGGAAAGAGCGCGTTTTGAGCGAGCAGACAGGATCTCTGCAGGACGATAGGACTATTGATCGTCTTGAGGAAGCGGTGGGACGAATTGCCACCGCGATGGAGCAGCAGGCCCGAATGCGGGAAGAGCGTGAGCGCGAGGCGCGCTCAGCTCCCGACCTGCCAGAGATTGTCGCAAACATCGATGCTTTATGTGTGCGTATCCGCGGAATTCTTGAACGAAAGGGAGAATGAGCCATGGGGCAGGTTTCCATTCGTCTGAACGGGTATGTTTACAGTGTTGGCTGCCAGGATGGAGAAGAACACCATCTTTATTCCATGGCGCGGCAGGTTGAGAGCTGGCTTCAGCGGGCGAGGACCCTTGGTGGTGCCGCCAGC